>JBGTDA010000183.1:0-37962 GCA_041748555.1 Rhodonellum sp. | reverse complement strand
AGTGGTCCTCCAAAACATGTTATCACTTTTCAAGGCATTGATCAAGGAATTGTTATCTGCTTCTGCAAGTGAAATCGGGTCATAATCCTTGGCATTCTTATATTTCAATCTGTAAATCCTACCATGTTTACCGTCTCTCATTGGATTGATATAGGCATTTCCCTCCCCGTTTTCAAATCCCCGTGGAGTAGGATTATGTTGGATGATAAAATTGTACCAGTCTGCAATCCAAAGCGAACCGTCAGGGCCAACTTCAGCGTGAACAGGTGAGAACCATTCATCAGAACTAGCCAGAATATTGAAACCGTTTTTTTCTTGATACCCGGATCCGTCTTTTTCAATGATCGCGTTGTGTAAAACCCTACCGGTAGGTTCCGCTACGAAGGCAATCCTGTTCCAATAGTTTTTTGGGAAAGACCTTGCCGTATAAAAATTATGCCCTGCTGCGGCTGTATATCCTCCATGCCAATCCACTTGCCTGAGGAAGGGGGTGAGGTGTGGCATGTCATAATGAGAATCAATTCCATGAACTGTGTTCGCTGACCCTCTGTAAACCGGACGTTTCATGTGTTGGTTGGACATGGCCAGGTAGGCACTGTGCTGACCGTTGGCAGTGGAGATAAAAATCTCAAAATCTTCCGTAAATCCCAGTCCCCATGTATTGTTGCTGGTATGACCCAGATATTCAAGATTTTCACCGTTGGGTTCAAATCGATATACTCCCTGACTGAAAGCGTGTTGGACACCGCTTACTTCTCCATCAAACCCGGAGTAACCCAGTACACCCCAAACCTTATTGTCAAGTCCATATTTTAGAGTTGATGGTCCGGCATGGGTATCGCTTTTTCCCCAACCGGTCATGATCACTTCCTGTACATCGGCCACATCATCTCCGTCTGTATCTTTCAAAAACACAAAATCGGGAGCCATTGAAATAATAACACCACCATTCGCAAATGTAATGCTTGTAGGAATATTTAGGTTATCTGCAAATACAGTGACCTTATCGGCCTTGCCGTCACCGTCTGTGTCTTCGAGAATTTTGATTTTGTCGCTCCCGCCTTCTGCTCTTACTTCATTTGGATAATCTGTGGTTTCGATGACAAAAAGACGTCCTCTCTCATCCCAAGCCATTGCTATAGGATTGATGATATCCGGCTCTGAAGCAAAAAGCTCCAGCTCAAAGCCAACAGGAACCTGAACCAGTTTCATAGACTCCTCAGGAGAAAGCGGAAGTTGATATTGCGGTACAGGGTCTCTTCTTTCATAATTGGGAATTTCCGCATCCTGAAATTGTGGCATCGGTATCTTATAATCCGCAACCTGTTGAGCCACCTTTTCGCCAACAGCCCACAAAACTCCATTGCCTATAAGTTGCTGAAATTCGGGTTTTTCCCAGGTTTTTTCGTCATGACCATAAGCAGTATAAAAAACACGTCCTTTTCCTTGTTCCCTGACCCAAGTATAGGGTTCACGGCCATCGGCGTCTACACGTTCCATCAAAACAGTCATTTCAGGATTGACCTGACTGTGTACATATGTTTCATCCCATGTTTCAAATTCGTTGACTCCCTGCATCACGGGGTGATCGGCATGGATGATCTCAGCCGTAAAATCTCCTGTACCGTGGGAGGAAAACTGACCACCTACGGCTTCCACAAACCATTCAGAATTTCTGAAACAGAATGAAGCACTATGAAGAGGAATCAAGGCTTTACCACCTTCTATATATTCCTTCAGTGCTTCATCCTGTGATGGAGTGATTTCATCATGATTGGCAAAAATCATGATTCCATCATAATTGTTTAGCACTTCAGCATTCAGATCATTTGGATCCGAGGTATAGGTGAGGTTTATTCCTCTTTGAAAAAGCGGTTTTGCCAAAATAGGCATTAGTTTTTCGGAATCGTGATGCCTACTGTCATGTCCCAAAAAGAGAATTTCAACTCTTCTTGGTCCGTCGGACAATGTACTTTTATTTGAGTTTTGGTTACATCCCAAAGTGCAGGCAAGCAGTAGGATGAATAGAATCCGCAGATTTCGCATATTTGATTAGTAAGGGTTCCGGGATAAGAAACATTTATTCTTTCCCCGTTTCAACATTCTATATTCAGGATTTTTTGAATTAAAATCTCACTGTTTAATATCCAATTCTAACTGAATTATGTCATTTTTAAGAATTTTTCCTTATAATTAGAACATAAATCAGCAATTTCAATGAAATACCCTCTTCAAAAATCACGGATTCCGGAAAACAAAGCTTTTGTGATCAATGAGTTGAAGGCCCCGTTTTTTGATAAGAATTGGCATTTTCATCCCGAGTATCAATTGTTTTTGGTTTTGAAAGGGGAGGGGACCCGATTTATCGGAGATCATATGAAACCTTTTAAAGCCGGGGACATGGTTTTTACAGGACCCGATTTACCTCACCTTTGGCGCAATGACAATGCTTATCTGGATAAAAGGAACGGATTGGAGACACATGGTATTGTTATTTATTTTCCCATGAATTTCCTCGGAAATGCACTCGAGCAAAGGGAAGAGTTTCATGACATTCATCTTTTGCTACAACAATCACTGAGAGGTTTGGAAATTACAGGAAAAACCAATCTGGCAGTAGGTGAAATGATGACTGACCTGATAAACCTAAAAGGGGCGGGGAGTATTGTCAAACTGTTGGAAATTCTGAACGCACTTGCACTTTCACAGGAATGCAGACCCATAACCGAAGCAGGATACACCAATCAGAACAAAGAATCGGAAAAGGACCGGATGAGTCAGGTATATGAATATGTGATGCACAATTTCAAACAAAAAATACAGCTGGAAGAGGTTGCCGAAATTGCCAATATGTCGGTAAGCTCCTTCAGCAGGTATTTCAAGTCGCGGGTGAATAAATCATTTTCTGATTTCCTGTGCGATGTCCGCATCAGCCATGCCTGTAAACTCCTGCATGAAGAGCAAATGAACGTCAGCCAGGTAAGTTATGAAAGCGGATTTTTTACACTTTCCAACTTCAACAAACAGTTTAAGGAGAAAACAGGTAGGACTCCTTTGGATTATAAAAAGGATTTTCAGGCTACTTTTTAAATCGCAATTACCCAAATGATCCAAATAGTCAAGATAAATCTGATTTGATACTCAAAAAGGATATGAACCCAAATCCAAGTTCCAGAGAAAGGGTAGGAGGTAAAGAGTAAAAAGTGTTACCAATACAATAGATATCAGGTTCATCCAAAGACCTGCCCTCACCATATCCGGAATGGTCAGGAATCCCGAACCGAAAACCACCGCATTGGGTGGAGTGGCCACAGGGAGCATAAAAGCACAACTTGCCGCCATCGTAGCCCCGACCAACAGCCCGAAAGGATGGACATCCATTGAATAGGCCACCGCAGCCAAGATAGGTAACAACATTGATGCTGTAGCAACATTCGAGGTGATTTCAGTCAGAAAATTGACAGCTGCTACAATGATCAGCAGGAATAACCAGAAGGCGATAAAATCCAGGAATACAAACTGGGTTCCGATCCACTCAGCCAAGCCTGTTACTTTAAAACCTTCCGCAAGGGCCAATCCACCACCGAACAGGAGCAATATTCCCCAGGGAATCTTTTCTGCAGTATTCCAATCTAATAATTTAGTTTTACCGTCGGAAGCGGGGAGGACAAAGAGCAATATTACACCTGTAATGGCAATAATGGTATCATCCAGGCCCGGTAATAAATCCTGAAGAATCAAAGACCGGGCAATCCATGAAAAACTTACCAACCCAAAAACCCACAACACTCTTTTTTCTTCCGTGGATATAGGACCGAGCATTAAAATCTGTTTTTCAATTTCTTCTTTTCCACCCAATATTGAAAAATCTTTCGGAAAAGGATAAGCAAATTTGACCAAATAAATCCAACACAAAGCCAACAAAATTAGTGAGATGGGTAAACCAAACATCATCCATTGAGCAAATGAAATTTCATATTCATATAAATCCTTGACCACTCCGGCCAGGATAATATTGGTTGGAGTACCGATTAAAGTGGCAACACCACCGATGGAGGCGCTATAGGCAATCCCCAACATCAAAGCCTGACCTATGCGATTTGGCTCACCTTTTATTTCCTCCTGAAAGTTGGAGGACAGCTGTGTAACAACCGCTACAGCTATCGGCAACATCATCAGTGCGGTGGCTGTATTGGAAATCCACATGGATAAAAACGCAGTGGCAATCATAAAACCCAAAATGATTTTTTGGATATTGGTTCCTATAAAGCCGATTATGGTAAGGGCAATCCTTTTATGAAGGTTCCATTTTTCTATGGTCACGGCAATCATAAAACCACCCATATACAACAAAACCATGGGATGCGCATAATTGGCTGCTGTATTGATGATAGGTAATGCGTCCAGCAAAGGCAGTAGAACAAGCGGTAACAATGAAGTTGCGGCGATCGGTATCGCCTCGGTAATCCACCAGGTAGCCACCCAAGCGGTCACGGCCAACATAGCCAATGCATCGGCAGACATACCTTGGGGTGAAAGAAAAAAAAGTATCAGCAGAAAAAATATCGGTCCCAGGTAAAGACCGACTTGTGAAGTCTTGTTTGGTTTCATAGGTAAAGTTAAGAAGTCCTAACATTACTTAAAAAAAAAGTATTTTCAAATTGAGGGGGTAGAACGGGGAGATTATTGAAATAGAGGTATTGCTTATGTTGTGAAATTCTATTTAACATAATGTAAATTATATAACAAAACTTGTTTATCTAATTTCCAACGCTCATTGTTTCTTCCTATAATGTAATTATTATGTCTCCGCTATCGCTTCGGGCTTCGCCTAAAAAGATTTTTACCCACCAGCCCACGCTTCGCAAAACCAAAAGAGCCAATTTTTAGCTCTCGTCAAAAGAGTATTATTCGGATTATAACCTTACCTTTGCTGTTGATGACTAAAAAATATGGATCCATATTAATGATATTTACCGCTCTGGCAATGCTGCTTGGGCATAATTTCATTCCGCATCATCATCACGACTTTGAACATTCTTCTGTAGAGCATCATCATTCTGACGACCATCATCACGGATATGAAGGAGATGGAAATAGTGAAAATGAAGAATTTGATTTTGGACACTTATTTTCTCATTTCCAGCACGGTCAAAACGGTGTTGATTTTTTAAGCACTCATCATTTTGCTAATTCATTATCAAAGCAATTATCTCCTTCTGCTGCTGTATTAACTGAAGTTTTTGTTTTTCAAAATAGCGCTGAATTTGTCCGGCAAAACTCCCCGCCATACAAATCAAAATATCGCAATCTACAAAATTTCCTCCCCTACGGGCTGAGAGCCCCTCCCGTTTCCATCGTTTAATATCCTTTGGTTTTTCAGAGGATAGCTTTGTCTTGTTGATTCAACAAGCACATTTTCTTTTTTATTCAATTCAAAAATTTTAAACGATGAAGAAATCCATATTATCATTGGCTATTGTAGCCCTTTTGTTTGCCGGATGTGGCAACAAAAAAAGCAACGAACATTCTCACGATAGTGAGGGTAATCATAACAATACAGAAAGCGTTCACGAACACGAAGATGGCTCAGTTCACGAAGACCATCAAGATGCTGAACACCATCAAGAGGAATTTAAGGTAGAAAGCGACAGTTCCGCAGCGAAAACAGAAAAAGAACACGGGCATAGTCACGATGACGGAAGTCACAAGCATTAATCACCCCTAAATTCTTACATAATGAAGACAGCATCAATTTTGATGGCTGTGTTTGCTATGCTATTTGTCGGATGTGCCGACAAAACAGCAGACGAACACGGTCACGAACACGGAGCAGGCGGTTTAGAACCGCTTGCTTATACTGTATATTCCGACAGAACAGAACTTTTTGTTGAGTTTAAGCCACTGGTAGTTGGTAGCAAATCAAACTTTGCTGCACACTTTACCATTTTAGGTAATCTGTTTTTACCACTAACCAAGGGAAAAGTAACTGTCAGCCTGATTATTGGTGAAAGTGGCATACGCCATAGTGCAGATACGGCAAGCTCTCCCGGTATTTACAGATTGGCTTTAGTACCAAAATCAGCAGGAAAAGGTAAACTTGTTTTTGATATAGAAACAGAAAGTTACACCGACCAAATTGTTATTGATAACATCACGGTTTATGCAGATGAACATTCTGCATTGGACAATCAAACGCAATCAGCTATCTCAGACGAAATAGTTTACCTGAAAGAACAAGCTTGGAAAGTGGAATTTGCCAATGCCCCTGTAGTCAAAACAGCTTTTTCCGACATCATCAAAACAAGTGGACAAATACTTTCTGCACCTGGTGATGAAATGGTGGTAGCAGCCAGTGCAAGCGGTATTGTAAACTTTACAGGGAACAAGACAATAATCGGTTCAGAGGTTTCACAGAATACACCCTTGTTTACCATTTCAGGAGGAAATCTTGCAGAAAACAATTTGGATGCTAACTACAAAGAAGCAAAGGCCAATTATGACAAAACCAAAGCGGATTTTGAGCGAGCCAAAGAATTGGTAAACGATAGAATCATTTCGGAAGCAGCTTTTTTGCAGGCTAAAAATGCTTTTGAAAACGCACAAACCGTTTTCAATGCTATTGCTAAAAACTACTCTGCATCTGGACAGACTATCCGCTCTCCATTGGCTGGATTTGTGAAAAATATTTTGGTAAACGAAGGTCAGTTTGTAGAAGCAGGAGCACCACTCGCAGTAGTTTCAAAGAATAAAAAACTGATTCTGCAAGCTAGCGTTTCGCAGAAATATTTCAGCAAACTGCCTACTATTTCATCTGCGAATTTTAAACCGATTGGCTCCGAACAGATTTACGACACGGAAATGCTGAACGGAAAAATTATTTCCTACGGTAGAAGCACAACTGCTAATTCGGCTTTTCTCCCAATCACTTTTGAAATTGACAACATAGGTAATCTTATTTCAGGTTCAGCAGCAGAAGTATTTTTAAAATCTTCGGCTATTCCAAACGCTTTAGTAATTCCTGTTTCAGCACTATTGGAAGAGCAAGGAAATTTCTATGTATATGTGCAATCAGGTGGCGAAAGTTTTCAAAAACGAGAAATAAAAATCGGTGCAAGTGATGGCGAAAATGTGCAAGTAATTTCAGGTATTGAAGAAGGTGAAAGAGTTGTGACCAAAGGTGCTTATCAAATTAAACTTTCGTCTGCATCTGGTGAATTACCTGCACACGGTCACGAACATTAAAAAAATAGGAAATTATGTTAAACAAAATAATACATTTCGCACTCAACAACCGACTGCTGATTGTAGTGGCTTCGGTAGTGTTGATTGTGTTTGGCTCGTATGTAGCCTCAAAAATGGAAGTGGACGTATTTCCTGACCTTACTGCACCAACAGTAGTTGTGCTTACCGAAGCTCACGGAATGGCTCCCGAAGAAGTAGAAAAACTCGTTACATTTCCCATAGAAACATCTGTAAACGGTGCAACTAATGTACGAAGAGTAAGAAGTTCTTCTTCGGCAGGGATTTCCATTGTTTGGGTGGAGTTCGAATGGAATACCGACATTTTCAAAGCTCGGCAAATTGTCAATGAGAAAATAAGTGTCATTGGCGAGAAATTGCCAAATGGTGTTGGCAATCCTACGCTTGCTCCACAATCGAGCATTATGGGCGAAATAATGCTTATTAGCTTAACGGCTGATTCCACCAACCAAATGGATTTGCGAACCATTGCCGATTGGACGATACGCCCAAGATTACTGGCGACTGGCGGTGTAGCACAGGTAATTGTAATTGGTGGCGAATACAAGCAATATCAAGTATTGGCATCCCCCACTAAAATGAAGCATTATAATGTTTCACTTCCCGAATTGCTCAAAGCAAGTGAAGAAGCCAATGGCAATTCATCAGGAGGTTTTATCAATCAGTATGGTAATGAATACATCATCAAAGGAATAGGTAGAACTAATTCTGTGGATGAATTAGGCAAGACAGTTATTAAACGCATTGATGGAAATCCGATAAAAATTGAAGACGTAGCAGAAATAAAAATAGGTGCTGCACCAAAAATTGGTGACGGTTCGCTAAAAGGAAATCCGGCAGTGATTATGACTGTAATGAAACAGCCAGCTACCAACACGCTTGAACTGACTGACAAAATAGATGAAGCAGTTGCAGATATGCAAAAAAACCTGCCCGGTAATATTCACATCAATACACAAATTTTCAGACAGGCAGATTTTATCATTGCCTCCATTAGCAATATTCAAAAAGTATTGTTGGAAGGAACTGCTTTTGTCATAATCATTCTCTTTTTATTTCTGATGAATTGGCGGGCAACTGCCATTTCCCTTGTCGCAATTCCTATTTCGTTGATTGTAGCCATTCTTACCTTGAAATGGTTGGGATTTACTATAAACACAATGAGTTTGGGTGGTATGGCTATCGCTATTGGCGATTTGGTAGATGATGCCATTATAGACGTTGAAAATGTGTTCAAACGATTGAAAGAAAACGCCAAAAAACCAATCGAACAACAAACCAACAAACTGAAAGTCATCTTTAATGCTTCATTTGAAATCAGACATTCAATTATCAATGCAACGTTCATCATAATCGTAGCGTTCCTGCCCTTATTTTTTCTTTCGGGAATGGAAGGGAAATTATTAGCCCCACTTGGCATTGCCTTTATTGTTGCTTTATTCGCTTCATTGGTAGTTTCTATTACACTTACCCCTGTGCTTTGTAGCTACTTACTTACCAATGATAAGATGTTGGCAAAGCAACACAAGGAAAGTTGGTTGGTAGAACGATTGCAAAAAATCTACAGCAGCTTATTGGAAAAAGCAATGCGTTGGAAAAAAGCGGTAGTTTTCTCCAGTATAGGGTTGTTCGTTTTAGCACTTTTAGCATTCACTCAATTAGGTAGAAGTTTTTTGCCCGAATTTAACGAAGGTTCATTGGTAGTAAGTGCAGTGAGTTTGCCCGGCATTTCATTAGAAGAAAGCAATAAAATAGGAATAAACATTGAAAAAGCATTGCTTACTGTTCCCGAAATTAGCATAACAACGAGAAGAACAGGAAGGGCGGAATTGGATGAACACGCACAAGGTGTAAATGCTTCTGAAATTGATGCTCCTTTTACTTTGGATGACAGGAGTCGTGAGGATTTTATGGAAGATGTAAGGGAAAAACTTGCAGGTGTAACAGGAGCTAATATTACTATTGGTCAGCCCATTGGTCACCGCATAGACCATATGCTTTCAGGAACTCGTGCCAATATTGCAATCAAGATATTTGGTAATGACCTGAACAAATTGTTTTCGCTTTCCAATCAAATCAAAAATGAAATTGAAGGTGTTGAAGGATTGGTGGATATAAGTGTGGAGCAACAGGTAGAAATTCCACAAATTCAAATAAAAGCCAAGCGAGATTTATTGAACCATTACGGTATTACCGTCGGTGCATTTAATGAATTTATTGATGCTGCCATTGCAGGAGAAAAGGTATCTGACATTTATGAAGGTGCTAAAACTTTTGATTTAATCGTGAGATTAGATAAAGATAGCAGGTCGAATATAGAAGATATTGAAAATGTTCTTATTGATACAGAAGACGGGCAAAAAATACCATTGCATTATGTGGCAGACGTTATTAGTACATCTGGTCCAAACACGATAAACAGGGAAAATGTAGAACGAAAGACAGTCGTTTCTGCAAATGTGGTAGGGCGTGAACAAAAGAGTGCGGTTGAAGAAATTCAGAAAATCATTAATGAAAAAATCAAGTTGCCCGAAGGCTATCACATTGAATATGGAGGACAATTTGAAGCAGAAGCGGAAGCATCCAAAACGTTGATGGCAACATCACTACTTTCTCTATTGGTTATTTTCTTATTGCTGTTTCAAGAATTCAAATCTGTAAAAATTGCAGGAATTGTATTGTTGAATTTGCCATTGGCACTTATTGGAGGTGTTTTAAGTATCTACTTTACGAGTGGTATTTTAAGTATTCCTGCCATTATCGGCTTTATTACTCTTTTTGGTGTAGCCACACGAAACGGCATTTTATTGGTGTCACATTACAAAACCTTACAAGAAGAAGGATTGAATTTATATGACACCATTATTCAAGGTTCTAAAGACCGTTTAAGTCCAATATTAATGACTGCATTAACAGCAGGTTTGGCATTGATTCCATTAGCCATTGCAGGCGATTTGCCCGGAAATGAAATACAAAGCCCTATGGCAAAAGTAATTTTGGGTGGACTGCTCACATCTACACTACTCAACATTTTCATTGTACCTGTGGTGTACTTTTTATCTAATTCAAAATCAGAAACGAAATGAAAAAAATAATTTATATAATACTTCCCCTGCTGATTTCAGCTATGAATGTCAACGGGCAGACAACCATTGATTCTGTGTTGGCAAACATTACAAAGAACAACAAGACCATTGTTGCCAACACCAAATATTGGGAAGCTAAAACATTGGAATATCAAACAGGATTAACACCATATAATCCAAAAGTAGATTACGATTACTTAAACGGTTCTCCTGTTGGTGCGGGCAATCAAACTGATTTTGCGGTTACACAATCTTTCGACTTTCCAACGGCATACAGCAAGAAAAAACAACTTTCTGATGAGCAAATTGAGCAGGCAGACTTTCAAATCATTGCGACCCGTCAAAGTGTGCTATTGGAAGCGAAACTCACTTGTATTGAATTGGTTTACAGAAATAAATTACAAGTAGAATTAACCAAACGAAAGCAGAACACCGAGAAATGGCTTATCGCTTTTCAAACAAAGTTAGACAAAGGAGAAGGCAATATTTTAGATGTTAACAAGGCAAAACTGCAACTCATTGAAATCTATGCATCATTTCAGGAGAATTTATCTGCCATCAATCAATTGAATCAGAAATTAACGGAATTGAATGGTGGAATTGTTCTTGAATTCACAGACACTATTTATTCGCCATTATCATCTATTCCCACATTTGATGTGTTGGAAGCCGAAGTTGAGGCAAATGACCCTGTTCGCAAATATTTGGAGCACGAAAAAATGATTGGACAAAAAGAGGTGGAGTTAAGTAGAGCTATGTCCTTGCCCAAATTGGAAACAGGTTATCATTATCAAGCAATCTTGGGACAAAAATTTAACGGCATTCACTTTGGACTTATTATTCCTCTTTGGGAAAATAAAAACAAAATAAAGGCCCAACAAGCCAATTTAACGTTTGATGATTTCAATCTAAAAGACCATCTTAACGAACATTATTATTACATCAAACAGAAATATGAAAAGCAAAGCAATCTAAGAATCACATTGACTGAATACGAAACCTTATTTGCTTCCTTAAATAATGTTGTACTTTTGGACAAGTCTCTTTCACTGGGTCAAATTTCGACCATTGAATACTTTATGCAAATGACTTATTACTATGACGCACTTAACAATTATTTGAAAACGGAAAAAGAATATTATCAGACACTTGCTGAACTGTATAAATATCAATTATAAACTCTGCCCAAAAGCAAGCACATTGGCAAAGCCTCTCAAAGCCAACGCTACAACCAAAGCTTTGTCAAAGAGCTTGCTTTGCCACCCAAAAAAGAAAATTATTTTTTAAAATCCCCTACCCTTCTGAAAGAATAAATTTTTAAACCTAAGCTATTTAACATAATGCAATCCATTATATTACTTTTTAGTGTGTGTTTCGAAATTATGGCATCCCTGACTTTTAAATAAGAGCCTATATCTAAATTGTGAAAATATTTTGGTTTAAATAAACATCCTTTGCCTACAGAGACCTTTAATTTATCTAATATTTTAGCCTAACAATAAATTGACTATCCTTTTGGATATTCTGGTTGAAAAGAAATTACATCTGATATTTTTAAGAGCAGCTAATATCAAACAATTAATCATCAAATTAATTGCTATCAATGGAAGTTACTATTTCAGAAAATTCAAAGGATATACGAGCCTTCGATTGGTTTGATACCAAACATTCAATCGCTATCCGTAAATCAATTTCAACGGATAATCTCCATCTATAAACACTTTACATCATTTTATCAAGACTGCAGCAATCTTGAATAGGGAATATCTTTCATTTTTCAGGATGCCTTTCCCGTAAGGTGCCGCTACCCTTGTCTTCAATTTCTCCCCCTTAATATATTGCCAAGCAGGTACGGACTTTTTTATTGGCCGAATGTTAACAAGTTGTGATCAGGATCCAATAAAGAAAATTCAATCTGTCCCCAAGGTTTGAGTGTCAGCTGTCCATTGGGATGTATAGGAATGTCTTTATACAATAAATACTGATAGAATTCTTTAATGTTATCGGTTCTGATGTAAACCTGTCCATAATTTTGCTTGGGATCCAATTCTTTAAATTCAAAAAAGTGAAGTTGAATCTGATCTTTCTGCAACATCAGGTAACCGTCGTAATCCTGGCTACCAAATTCTGAAAATCCCAATAGAAAGAAATAATCACGTGTTTTGTTTTTGTCCCGCATGGGCAACTTTGGATGAATGGCAGTTAGCATAGGAATGATTCTTTAAGATTTATAATTTATTAACAATTCTCCATATTTTTAAGTTAAAAAAGGATTTTATCTACTGAGCCGATACTATTACCCCTGCGCAGAGACTATAGAACAGACTTTTTATGAAGTAACCAAGCAATAAGAGCAAATTCAATCTTGTGCACTACCAAATTATTGGGGGAAAATTATTCTTAAAATATTTGCGCAACCAAATAATTGCATATATATTTGCAACCATACAGTAGCGTAACAAAAAAATGGAAATCAGAAGAGACGTATTTCAGGCCATAGCCGATCCTACGAGGCGGGCAATTATCCTTTTGCTTGCTGTGGGTGCCATGACACCGAACGGTATTGCTGACCATTTTCAGACCAGTCGGCAGGCGGTATCCAAACACATCAAGGTGCTGACGGAATGTGATCTGCTATCACAGGAGCAACAGGGACGGGAGATTTATTACCACCTCAAGGCTGATAAAATGAAAGAAATAGAAAAATGGTTGGATCAATTCAGGGAGCTACTGGCGAAAAGATTTGACCAACTGGATCAGGTATTACATCAACTAAAACAAAGCAAAAAATGAAAACAGCCCTTCTTTTCAATTTTGACGTGGACAAAAAAAACGATACCATCCACGTGGAGCGATCCTTCAATGCGCCCATCGACCTAGTCTGGGCAGCATGGACCGAAGCGGAAATCCTTGACCAATGGTGGGCTCCCAAGCCCTATCAGGCAGTGACCAAATCCATGAATTTCGAAGTGGGCGGACGTTGGCATTATTATATGCTCGGACCGGAAGATGACATACACTGGTGTTTGTTTCATTACGAATCCATCGAAAAGGAGAAACATTTTTCGGGCATCGATACTTTTTGTGATGAATCGGCCAACATTAACAACACCAAGCCGAGAGTCAAATGGAAAAATGAATTTTCCGAAGAAGAAGACAGCACTATTGGTCAATATCCTGCTTCGTTTTGACTCTTTGGTGGATCTGGAAACCATCATACAGATGGGCTTCAAAGAAGGCTTCACCGCCGGACTGGAAAATCTTGATCAATATATCAGCACCCAGTTTTATCTGAGGAAACAAAACAAACCTGACAGCAAACCTAGGGTATCCTCCTATGTCAATTTTCCGGGAAACACAGAAGAAGCTTTCAATTTTTACAAATCTGTTTTCAAAACCGAATTCATCAACGGAATCCAGCGGTTTGAGGATATTCCTGCGGAAGCAGGGCATCCTCCACTAGCTGAAAATGTGAAAAAGATGATTCTGCATGTCGAGCTGCCATTGTTGGGAGATTTTGTTCTGATGGGTACGGACGCCCCGAAGGAAATGGGCTTCTCTGTCAATCCCGGTAACAACATGCACATTAACCTGGAACCTGAATCCAAAGAAGAGGCAGAACGGATTTTCAATGAACTTTCTGAAGGGGGAAAAATAGAAATGCCACTTCAGGACATGTTTTGGGGTACTTACTTCGGAAGCTTTACCGATAAATTCGGAATCAACTGGATGGTGAATTACCAAAATAAATAATAGGTATTCTGCAGCAGGGATTATTCATCCGGAAAAAGGCTGTAAGACCGAAGTCGGAAGAGCCATCAATCTAGCTTTTGGTATAGGATCTTTTGGTTTTTGGCATTACTAGTTTATAAAAAAATTTTATTTAACTCCTTTTGGAGAAGCACAACATTGCTTTCATTTGGAGAATTTTCTAACTTTAACCTGCTCCATTAATAAGCATTAACCTGAGGTGATGCCTATTATGGCATGGGACCGAGTACTGAACTTAACTTGACGCTGCTGACTAAAATTCAAAAGCCATGAGTAAATCTTTTAAACCCAACGGATACAATTCAGTTTCACCCTACTTTATCGTGGATGGAGCGGATAGGTTTATCAACTTGATGAAAGAGATTTTTGATGCTGAGGTCCTTCGGGAATATAGGATGCCGGATGGAAGCATCAATGCATGCCGAAGTCCGGATCGATGATGCGGTCATTATGCAGGGCAACGCTTCCGAAAGATATTCACCGGTCACCTTGGTGATGCACGTGTATGTTGCTGATGTGGAAGTGATATTTCAAAAAGTAATTGATGCAGGCTGTGAAGTGGTGGAATTCCCAAAACAACGGGAAGGTGATCCGGACAGAAGGGCGACTTTCAAGGACTTTGCCGGTAACCTCTGGTCAGTCGGGACACAGCTTTAAGAAAAAATTTCTGTTAAAAAATCTGATTTAACATAAAACATGAATATCCGCTACTTTCTGGTAATGCTCGGAAAGAAATACAATATCCGGGTAATTTTACGGTCATGCCGGCATCGGTCTTTTGTCATCCGTCCCGAAAAACAAAGAAAATCAGGTGAATTACATCATAGTAGATAACCACATAAAACATGAATCCTGATATCCAAATTTTCAATGATTCGCAGTTCGAAACTGAACGTGAAATCTGCACACTTCTGGCAAATGAAATCGACAAAAACCTGCCCGAAGCCGAAAGCAAGATCTGGCATAGGCATCCGGTTTGGTTCCTGCAAGGAAATCCGATTGTAGGCTATGTCAAGCTGAAAGCGGGTATCCGGTTGATGTTTTGGAGCGGAATGGATTTTGGAGAAGAGAAACTTAAACCGGGAACAGGAAAATTCAAAGATGCCTCTGTACTCTTTACTTCAGTTGATGAGGTTGACCCTGAGGAATTGAAAAGATGGCTGAAAAAGGCGAAGGAAATATTATAAAAACCTGATCAAAAGAAAAGGAAAATTGGAAAAACTAACCTAAAAAAACCAATATGAAGCAGCCCATTCAACCTTATTTACATTTCAACGAAAACTGCCAAGAAGCCATGCAGTTCTACCAAAGCCTATTTGAAGGAAACCTTGAGATCATGCCAATAGGAGATTCCCCGGCCAAAGATCAGTTCCCAAAAGAACTTCACCATCAGGTATTACATTCCAGTCTGAAAAACGGGGATTTTCAAATAATGGCCTCAGACATGTGCGGACAGGGTTCTTTCCATCAGGGAAATTCGATTCAGTTAAGTTTAAATTGTAGTTCCGAAGACGAAATCAACACCCTTTATCAACAATTAAGTGAGGGAGGAAAGGTTTTGCAAGAATTGGGGGAACAGTTTTGGGGATCCTTGTTTGCCATGGTCATCGACAGGTTTGGAGTAAGATGGATGCTTTCCTATGATAAAGTTCAAATAAATTGATCTGACTGAGGCTCAGGTAAGGTTTATTTGAATTTTGGTTTTTATTATAAATGTATATCCGCAATGATACCAGTAAATGCTAAAAACCAATAAATATTATGGTAATGCAAGATTTAATGCTTCTTCCGTCTTCGGTCTTCTAGCTCTTTTCCTAAATAAACATTCGCCACTGGCAAAATAGCGGATATAAAAATACCCTACCTCAGCCTAAAGCTTCCCACATAAAAATCAGGATCAATTTCCACCTCTGTTGGCATGGATACTTCCATTTCACTCCACTGGGTACCGGGAAATACCCTGATTTTTTCAGTTCCCAAATACAAATCAACCGGCATGTCAAATGTCGGGATACAATTGGTCCATCTGTATTGCAAGGTCTGATCGTCTGAGAAGTAATATTCCAACATTGGCAAATCGCTGTTTCTGAGGTACTGATCAAAAAAGGCAGTTAAATCAAACCCAAATTCCTGCGAAAGGAATCCTTCCACCTGACCCGTAGTGACAGTTTGGTGATAGAATTTCTCATTCATGCCACGCAGGATGTCTCTCCATTTTCCGTCGTCGTCAAGAATTTCCCTCAGCATGTTCAGGATGTTTCCTCCCTTGTAATACATATCCCCTGAACCCCGATTGTTGACACTATACCGGCCGATGATAGGCAGCTTGTTTTCGATTTTGGTTCGGGTACCGCGTACATACTCCTGCCCTGCGGCTTTGCCATAGAAATAATCCAGAAACAGGCTTTCGGAATAGTTGGTAAAACTCTCATGGATCCACATATCCGCCACGTCTTTGTAAGTGATGTTGTTAGCAAACCACTCATGACCGGATTCATGGATGATGATAAAATCAAACTTGAGGCCCCAACCTGTGCCACTAAGGTCCGTACCGCGATATCCATTTTGGTAGCCATTGCCATAGGTGACGGAACTTTGGTGCTCCATGCCCAAATATGGTGCTTCCACCAGTTTATAGCTGTCTTCATAGAAAGGATAAGGCCCAAACCAGTGTTCAAATGCTTCCATCATTCTTCCGGCATCTGCGAAATGGGATTTGGCAACTTCCAGGTTTTCCCGCAGGACGTAGTAATCCATATCCAGAATACCCTTTTCTCCATCGTACTTCTCGGAAAAATGGACATAATCCCCAATATTAATGTTTACCCCGTAATCATTGATGGGATTGCTGACGAACCAATGGTAAGTTTTCGTATTCCCATTCACCTCCACTTTTCTCAATCTACCGTTGGATACATTCATCAATTCTTTCGGAACGGTGACGCTGATCAACATGCTGTCCACTTCATCGGCCGGATGGTCCTTACTCGGCCACCAGATGCTGGAACCTATACCTTGATTGGAGGAGGCGATAAAGTGGTTTTCGTTAGTATCTTTTTGCCAGGTTATTCCTCCATCCCAGGGCGGCCGGACGGCTTCCTTGGGCTGTCCCTCATAAGATATTGTGATTTCCTCAAAGTTACCGGATTCCTGTTTTTTCAAAAGGCTGATAAAATGGGCAGCACCTTCTTTTCGGATTTCCAGTTTTTGACCGTCCTGGATGGCCTCCACAATTCTTAAAGGTTCCTGAAGGTCAATCTGAAGTGTCTGATGCCCTTCCTTCACCCGATATCTCACCGAATTCGTTCCCTTGATGGATTTGGATTCCGGGAATACTTCCACGTCCAAGTGGTAGTAATTCAAATCCCACCAAGCACGTTCAGGGGTAATGCTTCCCCTCAGGGTATCCGCTCGGGTGAATTTTTGTGCATGAAGTTCATGCATACCAAAACTGAAAATCAATACGGCAATGGGTAAAATCGGCAGTTTCATCTAAGTAAATAAAAGGTCTGATATGAATTGGTATTTTCACTTAATGAAATCAGCGATTGATTCCTTTGCTGAATGGGATTGGCTTCCGGCTTTGAAAATGGGTTTTTGGTCATTATTTTCAAAACTGTTTTCGAATTTTATTTCAGCTTTCTCACCGTCAAAAGTGATGGATATGATTTCGGTGTGTGGGCTTTCGATGTATTTTAAATGGAGTTCCAATGTATTGTCATCTTTCCATCGGTAACTTCCTGCCGTCTTGAATGGCGACAATCCTTCCAACTGGTTTTGGGCAAAATACAACAGGTTGGGACCTTTCCTTTCTGTTTTACCAAGAATCCATTCTCCTGAACCGAATTCAAAATCGTGTTCCTCCCCTTCCATGGCCATTTTCAATGTGGCTACCTCCTCTTGAAAATCAAGACCGAATGCTTCAAGCGTATCGTTTTTGGACTCCAATACATAAGTTTTTCCGGAAATGCTTTGTTCCAATTTTTCCATCGGTCCGCTCTTCAAGGGAGGAATTTCTAAGGAATTCAGTCTCTTTTGGAGATTGGAATCATTATTACTGCTTCCTTCAAATGCAGGTAATAGATGCTTCCAGATCAGATCCAGTTCACCTTGCATGTTGTTTGTTTCCGAAGTCATGACAATTACTCCGTCTACTTCAGGTAACACCAGAATGTATTGTCCAAAGGCACCGTCTCCCCTGTAGGAATTATGCCTGCTTCGCCACATTTGATAGGCATAACCCTGTATCCAATCATTACTGGCCATTTTTTCTGCAGAAGCCTCCGGTTCCTGCATGATTTTCATGGTACTCGCCTCCTCAATCCAGGATCCGGGGAGAATTTGCTCCCCTTTCCACATCCCCTTTTGAAGAAACAATTGTCCAAACTTCGCCATGTCTTCCGTTTTGACCCGCAAACCCCAGCCACCGGTTTGTATCCCCTCCAAGTCGGTTTCCCAGTCCAAGCCCGAGATGCCCAAAGGTTCCAATAATCTGGACTGCAGGTATTCCAAAAGCGTTTCTCCTGTTATTTTTTGGATGATGGCCGAAAGCATATAGCTGGCGGATGTATTGTAAAGGAATTTTGTACCGGGTTGATATGCAATGGGTAAGGACAAAAATGCGGCGATCCAATCTTCCTCAGGAAAAACCTCAAAATTAAAACTCTTTTCATGTCCCACGCTCATGGTCAGCAAGTGTTGGATTTCTAGTTGCTCCAAAAACGGACTGACGGTTTCAGGACAGTGTTCGGGAAAAAATCCAAGCACCTTATCCGTGACTTTTAGCTTATTTTCGGCTACTGCAAAACCGATTGCCGCAGCCGTAAAACTTTTGCTCACCGAGTACATCGTATGTTTGAGTTCGGGTCCATAAGGATCCCACCATCCTTCGGCAATCACTTGACCGTTCCTCAAAACCATCAGGCTATGGATTTCATGTTCGCTCTTCTCAAGGGCATCCAAAAAATCAACGATGCCCTGTGCCGACACCTGTTCTGCTTCCGGAGTGCTTCTGGGAAGCGCATCGGATTGCTGCGCAGTAAGTTGAGATGATAATGCAAAAAAGTAGAGCAAAAGGAAACTTGTTTTCATGGGTTAGCCGGAAGTTGGAATTCTTTAAAGTTAATCAAACTGAAGAAATATCGGGTATGAAATGAAAAGTGAATGGAAATGCTTTGGGTATACTTATAAAGCCTTGACCAATTGAGCTTGGTTCTGTTTTTTTATATTAAGTGGATCTAATATTCTAAAGTAAAATCCGGCAGAATATTCTAATAAGGTGAAAAATTCCTCCCTACTGGGAAAAAATTTTACTCGATAGCGACCCGGATAAACCCCATCTCATCATCCAGGTTTACAAACACCCACAACATCCCGTCTTTGACAAAATAGTTTACGGATGAATTACTTTTGAGCTCAGGGATAGGAATTTCTCCGAGCAGATTGAATTGCTCATCAAACACACTGAGAAATACTTTGACGCTGATCGTTTGATGCAGGATTCTATTCTCCCTTAAGAGATTAATTAAGAAGTGTTTCCATCGGTTATTTTCTATTGTCTCAAAGTGTAAAAGCAGAAAAAGGAAATTTGAATTCTATTAAAGGACCCTTTTGATTTTTACATAATGGGGCTTTATTATTAAATTATAGAGTAAAGTCTGTTTATAAATGGCCTGATTATTGACAACATCACATTAAAATCTTTAAATTTACTGTTGGATATTTATTAAATGAAAATTTTCTTTCAGTCTTATTTTAGCCTTGCGTTTACAGAGATCACCCCTCTCAACCTAACTTCAATCAATGAATGCCTAATTCTTCCAAACCCCTCGAAAAAGATCCCGGTACGACGAGGGAAAATAAAGATCTCTATATAATCGCCATTGGAGCTTCAGCAGGAGGAATGGAGGCTATTCATCTACTTTTTGACAATACTCCCGAAGATGGCGCCTCTTATGTGATTATCCAGCACCTTTCTCCGGATCACAAAAGCTTTATGGCAGAACTTCTTGCCAAACACAGTAAACTGCAAATAACAGAGGCAGAAAACGGCATGTTTATAAAGCCTAATCTTGTTTACCTCATGCCAAAGGGGAAAAACATGACAATTAAGAAAAGGAAATTGCACTTGACGGACAGCAAGGCCATACAACCAAACACAGCGATAGATATATTTCTTGATTCATTGGCAGAAGATCAGGGAGATAAAAGTATCGCAGTCATACTATCGGGCACGGGTACAGATGGCACCAAAGGAATTGCCGCAATAAAGAAGCACGGAGGATATGTAATCGTACAGGATCCGAAAAGCGCAAAATTTGACGGAATGCCGAATAGCGCCATTGAATCGGGAAACGCTGATATTGTGCTCGCCCCTCAGTTAATACCCAAAGAAATCATAGCTTATCTAAACCGTGATTTATTGGAAAATACTTTAACTGATAAAATCACTGAGGCCGATGAAACTGCATTGCGGGTTATACTTGAACTGATACAGCAAAACACTCCGCTGGATTTTTCGGAATATAGGCGTCCGACAATAATAAGGAGGATAGTCATCCGAATGACCAAGACCGAGAAAGACACACTGATCGATTATATTGAATTTTTAAAGTCCCATCCTGATGAAATAAATATTCTTGCAAATGAATTTCTAATAAGTGTCACAAAATTTTTCAGAGATAAGGGAGCATTCGAAATACTCCAAGAGAAAGTAATTCCGGAAATCATCGAGAATAAATTGATGGTTGACACTTTGAAGGTCTGGGTAGTGGGTTGCGCCACCGGAGAAGAAGCCTATTCCCTAGCCATTCTTATAGTAGAGCATCTAACAGCGATAAAAAAAATATTGAGGTTAAGATTTTTGCCAGTGATATTGACAAATCAGCCCTGAACCATGCAGCCAAAGGAATTTATTCAGAAAATATATCAGCTGATGTTTCTAAAGAAAGGCTTGGCCAATTTTTTATCAAAAAAGACAAAAAATATATAGTAATCAACAAAATCAGGAAAATGATCATTTTTGCTGACCATGATATAGTCAAACAACCTCCTTATGGTAAAATAGATCTGATAAGCTGCCGGAATCTGCTCATCTATATCAATCCCCTACTTCAGAAAAAAATACTCACTTCACTTCATTTTTGCCTCAATATGGGAGGTTTTTTGTTTTTGGGCCCAAGTGAAAATTTGGGAGAGTTGAGAAAATCATTTTCAGAAATAGACAAAAAATGGAAAATCTTTAGAAATATTGAGATTAACCGCAATTTTCGGGATACAACCTATACCACTCCGGGATTTGAAAAGCAGTGGACAAATCCTGCCATCGGTGTGCTTCATAAAAAGCATGTTTTAAAAAATAATCTCACAGAAATCATTAATAAAACGCTTCTGGAAGAATCCGGCTATGAAGCAGGAATATGTGTAGATGAGGATTTCAAAATTACTCTGTCCTTTGGTAACTACGAAAAGTACCTGCTCCCTAAAATATTCAATTTCAAACTGCTTGAAATGTTACCCGCGGAACTTAGCATGGCCACATCAAACACACTTCGAATGGCTAAGAATCAAAATAATAAGGCAATTATCAAAGGTGTGAAATTTGAAAAAAATGGATCCATAAACTCGGTCAATTTATTTATAAAACCTTTCTCTTCTGATAATGCTACTGAACAAACTGTCTTCCTCGTGCTTTTCGGCGATGAAAATATTCAAACCATCTCCAAAAAAGAAGTTGAAGTTTTTAATTTTGATGAGCATACACATCGAAACATTGAAGATCTAAAAAACGAACTTGAGGAAAGCAGAATAAAACTTAGATATGCCTATGAAGCATTGGACCTATCAAATGAAAATATTTCCTCATATAATGAAGAACTGATTTCCAGTAATGAGGAAATGCAAAGTACCAACGAGGAGCTGCAATCGGTTAATGAAGAGCTGCAAACTGTTAATAGTGAGTATCAGCTGAAAATAAAGGAGCTTGCAGAGTTAAATGATGATTTAAACAATTATTTCAGAGGGACTGTCAACGGACAAATTTATGTTGACAATAACCATATTGTAAGGAAATTCACTCCCTTTGCCATTCAGCAGGTGAATCTTAAAGAAAGTGATATAGGCCGTCCTTTAAGTGATATTTCAACCAATATAAAATTTGCAACACTGATAGAGGATATCAACAATGTCACCAAAGACTCAGTCGCAAAAGAAAAAGAGATCCAAACCAACGATGGTAGATGGTATCAGATGATGATCATTCCATATATCAAACAGCAGGACAATCAAATTGATGGAGTGATAATCACTTTTAATGATATTACCAAATTAAAAATAACGCAGGAAAAACTGTACAATTCAAATGAAGATCACGATACTTTTATATACTCAGCATCTCATGACCTGAAAGGACCCATAGCTAATATTGAAGGTTTAATTGGATTGTTAGAGGAAATCATACAACCTGAAGATAAAGAAGCATTAGAGCTTACAGGGATGATTGATAAATCAGTTTTGAGACTCAAAGAAACCGTTGCCGAGCTTTCAAATATAGTTAGGATTGAGAGTGAATTTAATGAGCAGGAAAACATACATGTAAATGATCTTTTAGAAGAAATTAAATTGAGTATGAAAGGATTTTTGTTGAGGTCTAAGGCAAAAATCCATATTGATTTAAAGGAGCAGGAAATTACGTTTGCCAAAAAAAATCTAAGGAGCATTTTAGCAAATCTTTTGAGCAATGCTGTTAAGTATGCATCTCCTGATCGTGAACCTGAGGTAAAAATACGTACAGAGAAAACAGGAGACTACATTGTCCTTACTGTGCAGGATAATGGATTAGGTTTGAAGGAAAATAAACTTAAGGACCTGTTTACAAAATTCCAAAGATTGCACAGTCACGTAGAAGGAACCGGTATAGGCTTATATCTGACAAAAAAATTGATCACAAATGCAGGCGGGAAAATAGAGGTGGAAAGTGAGCTTGGAAAGGGATCTACATTTAGAGTTTACTTTTTAAAATAATCTGGTAACTGTAAGGGAAAAATAATTTTCATTTATCAGAATTTCTCTAGGCTTCACCTTATAAAACTATATTATCCCCACATTATCCTCCTCAATTTTTGCCAAAATCAATTAATTGATAGAACCATCAAATTTCTTCTTTACGTTTTCACCTTATGAAAACCGAATCCACGATTGCTGGATTAAATAGATATCGATAGTATTTATCACGAACCCGCTGTCAAGGAGTATAAACGGGGGCGGGAAATTCTGGAAAAGTATCCGGAAGCAGAACGAATCGAAGTTCCCAGCCATTGGAATATTCCTTCTTTGCATGGAAACGAAGGTTCCATTGAGGATTGGATCAAAATCAAGCGACATATCCTGGTGCTTGGAGTCAAAAAAGGACTGACCTGCAGACCTAATACCCGAAGTTCCCATTTTGTAGCACCGTCCATCTCAAACGGCTGTACAATGGCCTGTTCATATTGTTATGTTCCCCGTCGGAAAGGTTTTGCCAATCCCATCTCCATATTTGTAAATATTGAGCAGAACTGTGCTTATATCTCCCGGCATGCAGGACGGCAAGGTGATAAAAATTCCCCTGACCAAATAGATCCTCAATTTTGGGTATATGATATCGGTGAAAACGGAGATTGTTCGGTGGATGCTGCCATCAGCGTTAATGTTGGGGATTTTGTTCATTTGTTCAGAACCCTGCCAAATGCCAAGTCTACCTTTGCGACCAAATTCGTCAACCGGGAGCTGCTGTATTATGATCCTCAGCTGAAAACCCGTATCCGGTTTAGCCTAATGCCCCAACCGATTTCAAAAGTAGTCGATATCCGGACTTCTCCCATCACAGAGCGGATTGAAGCAATAAACGAATTTGTAGCTGCAGGTTATGAAGTACACCTCAACTTTTCCCCGGTTATTTATTACGAAAACTGGTTAATCGATTACTCAGATCTTTTCGCACAAATTGACGATATTTTAAGTCTCCGTGAAAGCAACAGCTACAGTGTGAGGTCATTTTCCTGACCCACAATTCAATGTTACATGACATCAACATGGAGTGGCATCCCAAAGGAGAAGAACTGCTTTGGAAGCCTGAGCTTCAGGAAACAAAATTTTCTCAGACCGGCGGAAAAAACCTGCGGTATAAACGTGGTCTAAAAGCCACTCTTGTGGCGGAGTTTGTCAGCCTGCTGGAAGAAAAACTCCCCTATCGTCCTGTCCGATATGCTTTTTGATCTGCGGTTTTGGTATGTGGTATTTAACCTGCGGTTCTTGGTATATGGTAGTATCCGACGTTTATTTTCAATTCCTTTAGCTTTTAAAATAACACATACCCAGATCCCATTGGGTTATATACCAAATACCCGAAATCCAGAGTAATACCTACCACATACCCAAATCCCGCAGGGATATATACCAAATACCCAAAATTCCAGAGGGATACATACCAAATACCCAATCCCGCAGGGAGACATACCAAATACCCTATTGAACCCGCTTCAGATATAGGCTGATTTCCTCGCCTATCTTCAACAGAATATCTTTTTCCTCTTCTGTAAAATCATAGGGAACCGGTTTGGCAATTCCCAAAACCCCATATAATTCGTCTTCGAGCAACATGGGCGCAGCTATTGATCCTTCCACTTTTGTTTCTTTGGCTGCAGGCTGTGCCACGCCCGATTCATCTGTCTGGAGGTTACACATCTCCACAGGTTCTTTACGCTCAGCAGCGATTCCGGCCATACCCTTACCTATAGGAATTTCGGACATTTTTGAAAGTAAAAAATCAGGTATCCCGATTTTTGCTTTTAGTACAAGTAAGTCTGTGTCTTTGTTGAGAACATGAATAGTTCCCGTGGAGCATCCGAAGGTAAGAATAATCTCTTTTAGAAGTTCTTCCCATCCCATTTGGGTTTGAGCTGCTTTTATCTTTGAAAATATAAGTGTTGCGGATTCCATCATGATTCATTTGTTTAATTGGTTAAAATTAAGGTATTATCAACAAAATCCTGGCCTCAGTTTTTTATTCCTCCGGTAAGAACAGATTTTTGCAAAATATTATATCTGTGTTGAAAATATTGATATAAGGCTCAATTTTTCTTAAATTCCAAAATAAGGATATTTAAACTAATAATATTCAATATGAAAACAGATGAAAAAGATAAATCCGCAAAATTACTGATCAGACATATTTCAGGCGGTAATGCATTTATTAAAATCGAGGAAATTTTGGAAGGGATTTCATATGAACAGGTGGGAATAGAATTTCCGGGTCTCCCCTACTCTTTCTGGCAGCTTTTTGAACATTTGCGGATTGCCCAGAAAGATATACTTGACTTCTCCACTTCTTCTGACTACAAAGAAATCAAATGGCCTGATGCTTACTGGCCGAAGGGTTCTACCCCGGATTCCGCCGAGCATTGGGAACAGACAAAGCAGGATTTTTTCAGGGACAGGGATGCATTTAATACGCTTTTATATACAAACCCGGATAATTTCATGGTTCCGTTTCCTCATGGCACCGGTCAAAATCTATTCAGGGAAGCGTTGTTGATTTTGGAACATAATGCTTATCATACCGGTCAATTAATGATCCTCAGCAGACTTTTGGATTCGGAGGCAAAAGTTCAATGATTTTCCCTTTCTCTTTTGGTTGGATAAAGCATTTTCAAATTACTCAAAAACTAACTAACAGCCACTTTTCCCTTTTTAGTTGCCTGAAGGATGTCGTCCAGGATCATGTAAAGGCAGGGTACAATCACCAAAATAATGGATGTGGCAAAGACGATTCCGAATCCTAAAGATATTGCCATCGGAATCAGCTGATATGCTTGGCTGGAGGTTTCCAGGATGATCGGAGTCAATCCACCAACAGTGGTCAGTGTTGTCAAAAAGATCGGCCTGAACCTTCTGACGCCGGCTTCATGTATCGACTCATAGGCCGTGTGATTTGCTCGGTATTTGTTTGCATAATCGATCATGATCAAGGAGTCGTTGACCACAACTCCTGAAAGTGCAATGACGCCCATCAAGCTGACCAAGGACAGATCGTATCCCAGCAGGATATGTCCTACAACGGCCCCGACCACTCCAAATGGAATGGCCAACATGATGATAAGTGGCTGAATATAGCTACTCAACGCAACAGCCAATAAGCAGAAAATAAGCAACATGGCGATAACAAAACCTGTCCATAATGCCTGTGTTGATTCTCTCATTTCTGCTTGACTTCCTTCATAAGTCCATGTAATCCCCGGAAAATCTGCTCGAAGCTGTGGAAGTATTTCTGCATTCAGCGATGCCAAAACCCGCGTTTGGGCATTTGCAGGTTCAACATCCATACCCACATTGACCACCCTACGCCCATCCCTGCGGTTGATATTGGTAAAAGTTTCTCCTTCCAATACACGGACCACATTCAATAAAGGAACCGCAGTTCCATCGGGAGTCAGTATGGTAAATTCTTCAAGATTGTTCATATCCTTCCGCTTTTCTCTGGGAAGCTTTACGCGAATTTCTGTTTCATTTATACCCCGTAGCTGACGCATTGCAAGTGCACCAAAAAAGGCATCCCTTACCTGTTGGCCAACTCCGGAAGGTGTTAAGCCAAGACTTCTTCCTTCCGGCAACAGCTCAAATCCAAGCTGTACTTTTCCCATGTTAAAATTGTCATTGATATCCCGTGTTTCCTGAAAAGTTTGGACTCTTTCCACAAATGCCTGGCTTGCTTTCTCCAGCACTTCAATATCTGTGTGGCTAAGGTCAATGCTGATGTCCTGCCTTGCACCTCCGGGGCCCCTTTCTGCTTCAAAAGTTATTTGGTCCACCCCCTCAATATCGCCTAATTCCTCCCGCCAAAGGGCAATAAGTTCCCCGGCACTCATGTCTCTTTGATCCGGTGGCTTCATGACTATTTCCACATCGATAAAGTCTTTACCCCGCACGTTTGTTTTGATGCCTTCAGCCACCTCATATAGATTGTGTTCATCAAACATCCGCTGTGTGGATTCAGTTATCGCCGGAGCAACTTTGGCCGCCTGATCCGTTGTAGTCCCAACAGGTAACCGTACGGCTGATTCAATTTCATCAGCAGCCACCTCGGGCATCAAAACCGTACCCATATGGTCACTGTATCCATATCCTCCAACCAACACCAATAAAGCTATAGCTGAACTAAAGGTAATATATCGGTTTCGGAGGCATACATCAAGAAAGGGTTTGTAGTATCGGTTGATCACACGGTTGAAAGCATTTGCTACGGAACCTTGCCAACCCTCTAGCTTTCTGATGATCTTCAGTGAATTTTTCTTGGGTTTATGGGCTACATGGGAAGGAAGAATAAATAGGGCTTCAAAAAGCGAAACCGCCAATACCACAATTACAACAACCGGGAGCGGCCACCAATATTTTCCTGTTTCACCTGGAATAAAAAGAAGTGGGACAAAAGCAATAATCGTTGTCAGGATACTGAAAATAACAGGTTTGGACACATCCTTGGCACCCAAAATGGCGGCATCCTTATAACTGTAGCCCTTCTGTCTGAATTCATAGATGTTTTCCCCAACTACAATCGCATCATCCACCACAATCCCCAACACGATCATAAAACCAAACATGGAGATTATGTTAATGCTGATGTCTACGATCGGCAAAAATATCATGGCGTCAACAAAAGAAATTGTCATTCCCATCATGACCCAAAAAGCCAATCGATATTCAAGAAACAAGCCCAGAATGATCATTACAATTACTATTGCCAACAGGCCATTTTCTGTTAAAAGAGACAACCTCTCCCGAAAATCCTCTGTGCGGTTACTGTCAATGCGGACATTTACACCCGGAGGAAGAGAACTTCTGAATTCCTCAAGAATGTCCTTAAGTCTGAAATAGGTCAATGCAATTTCTCCGGCAATGGATATTGAGGCAGTTTTATAATCATAATACGTCGCAGTGAACCGATATTGCTCTGCATGAACGCTGTATCTGATCCTGCCCCACAAGTCTACTTCATAGTTGGATCTTAATGATAACTGTGTGTTCTCACCACCCACAAAATCCGGTACAGGTCTGCTGACTCCACTTTGCAGTTGTAGAAATATTTGCAGATGCCGTAATATCCACCAAAGCCGAAGCCTCTGCAAATTGATACCAAACAGTATTCAAGGATAAATTTGATTGTAAGGCGGTATCTATCAATGCATTTAGCTCTTGATCCTCAAAAGCTAACCACCATTGATCAGGAGCGAGAGTTTCCCCGGATAAGGAAAAAGTTGGCCTGGTCTCATAGGGAAGATTCACCTCCGCGATTTTGGGTGCGCAGCCTATGTAACACAGGTGAAAAAAGATGAACAGGAAGGATAAACCGGATGGAAGGCAGGCCTGTATTTGGGGTGATTCCTGAATTAAATTTCTGTTTATTAATTTAAATTTGCTTAAAAAGCATAAAATATTAATTTCTCGTAATCTCTAATTAGACAGTTATTATTGACTTAAACCATCATTTAATTCATTTTATCCTTGATCAATGTGAAATAACCTTTATTTAATATTACAGTATTTCCCGATGATGTTCTAAAATGTAATAATACTGTTTATCAAAAAATACACAACCTTCTATCTTTTCTCCTTCAGGGGAAACAGTAGTGCAAATCGAGAAATAAATAATTCTTTTTTTATGCCAAATTAAAAAAATTAAGTATCCCCAAGTATGGCGGGAAAAAGAAACAGAATCAAATATACACCTGTATCTCAAGTTATACCCCTTTTGATTTCATACTTCCAACTCTTTTCCTAGGAAGCTGATCTGTTGGGATATAATCGGGATAAAATCAATAATTAACGATCTGCTGAAATTCCCGGTTTCTAAAGCTGTCACCTTACAAAATTTTAATTTTAAGGAACAGAATTCAACATATAATCAAAAGGTAATGAACCTACTACCTTTAAAAAGTCACTTAAATCCGGAAATTCCGGATTAATCAGCAAATTATGCTCCATTGGATAAAAAGACAAATCAATCCTTGCCGAGGGAACTGTAAGAAAAGGAAATTCTTTTTCCTGGATCCACGTTTTACCAAAATCCTGAGTTACTTTTTCATGAGGCAACTTATTCCAGTTTCCAGGCAAAATTTCTGTTTCAAGTGAGCCAACCAAATTTTCATCATTGATTTCAAATACAATCATGTACCAGATTTTATTGGCAACTGATGTTCCTTTGATGCAGAGATACTCAAGCAGTGAAACTGAAGGTGAACTTCCTGCATAAATCATTCTTATTCCTTTCGGATTCCATCGGCCTCCATTTTGGGAACAGCTAAAAGGATTTTTATAAAACGGCTCGGACATGATCCTATAATACCTCATTGGATCACATCACATTTCCAAACTGAAGGGCTTCCAAGGCCTCATCTACCAATTCTATACCGATTAAAGAAGTAATTAATTTTGCTGGGATTGCATTGCCCAAAGCTAAGTTAGGACTTTGCAACCAACTCCTAAACTCCTCCAAACCGCCAAATACCTCAACGCCCTTGCTGATCAACTGGTCAATTTTAAAAAACTGATTGGAACCCGGAACACCAATAACCGTATCAGGCTCCCACCTGGAAACCGTGCTCGGTGAAACTGAAGTAGCTTTTGCAATTTCAGTAACCCTGAAATCCAAAAAATGAACAATGGATGATATTTCCCGAGAGGGAAGGCCTCTTTCCACCACCTCCGAAACCTGAATTATATTCGAGGCATTTTTGAAGGAAGGAATAAAATATCCATAACCTGTCCTGATATTATAATCCTTTTGTGTGCCTCCTCTTCTCACGCGAAAGGATCTTGAATTGGAGACTGTGGATGCTGCCGCTTCATAAACAACTTCAGGCTCTCTAAATCCAAATCCTTCAGAGGCTTTCATTTTACCTGTTGTTTTGGTGCCTTTATTATAATTTTCTTTTCGCTTAGCCATATTCATTTCATTTGACACCTTTAATTACGTCAAATGATTTGGGAATAAAAAATTTTTTATCGATTTTTAAAGTTTTTCCTTAATTAAAATTTCACCCACTGAGCCCTTTTTATTTCTTGATCATTACCTCCCCTTCATTAACTCCGCTTCAAGTTGTGCCATATCGCCCTTTAATGCCTGATCCAAAATAGTATTCCAGCGGGATTGGGCCATGCTGTCCATCCCATGCCTTGTTTGCCGATCATATATTTCCTGAATGCGGTTCATTTCCCTGAATGCATCTAAAAAAGCACTATTCACAAGGCCATCATAATTATCCGGATTCAGTTCCATGGATTGGAGACGGGATTCCAAACGATTCCCTACTATTCTTGTCACATCAAAATGACGTTGCTCATGATTCAACCCATAGTCTGATGGATCCCTTTTTATCCAGGAAGATCCGGGAAGCATATAAAGTTTTACTTCCAATGGTAAAACCACTGTACCATCCTGCATATACGGACTTCCTTCCAAAGCCAAACTTGTGAAAATTGCAGCATTGAATTTACTACTGACATTGGGTCTTTCCCTAAAATCTTCCCAGCGGATAGGTCTTTCAGGATGATAAAATACTGTGTCCCTGTCAGATTTCCTTTCAATTTTTATTATCTCCAATCTTACAGACCTTGCCAGATTCCTGTTGCTTGCCGCCTGATCCATTATCCACTCATTCAAAAACTGGATAGATTTTCTTAATCCCTGACTCAATACCTGTTCTACCAAATCTGTACGGTGAATAGAACGCCTATAATTCATTCCTGCCTCATAATCCACCAAATGAACAGGTTCAAAAGCTCCTAGCAGATAATATCCGAATTTCATTTTCACGTCACCTGAAACAACCGAACCACTTTGTTTCTTTTCGGCAATTTCCATATTCAAAACACGCATTTGAATACGGCGTTGACTCCCTGTTTGGTTGATGGAATTGTTGTAGAAGCGCTTGATACCTCTTTCCAGACCATCTTGAATATGCGTAAGTGCTGATTGATTGGAAGAAGAAAAAATACTTCCCAGTGATGATCGAGTGGGGCGGGAATCAACAACTTCTTCCAATTCAAAACTGCTTTCAAATAATTCCAAAGCACTTCCCGGCAATTCAAAGCGTATTTCCTGGGCTTTTAACGGTAATCCAACACCTATCAAAAGGATTATTAACCCCCAAATATTCTTATTCATGGTCCTATAACGAAAAGGAAAAATCAGCAGTATTTTTTCCTTTCTTACAAAATGGTTTTTGATTCAGTCAAAATAATTTTACATAAAAGAAGTCATTCAGGTTTACCGGAATGACTTCTTTACCAAATGAAAATACGTGAATCCACCAATTAAAATCAATTTAAAGCTTTTCAAAGACCAATCTGGCATGACCCATTATTTCCCTTTCAAAACATACCCGGTTGGGTCTTACGCGTAAAAGGGCCAGCTGATGCCTGAACTCCTTGTCAGTAAAAAGTTTTGGTACCAAAGAGGCAAACCAGAGATATTTTTTAAAATTAAACTTGTAGAATAATTTTGTCCATTCCCGATTTGTTTTGATATAATCCAGGCGGCCGTCGCTATAAAAGGTGTTTTTAAAATAAGGGGATGCTGTCCTGATGATATGCTCATGACCATAAGCAATCCAGGAGTCAGGGTTGTGCTTCAATAAAAGCGCAAAGATATAACTGTCCGAATCTTTGGGGGCATTGATATCAATCTGATCAAAAGGAATCATATTTTTCTCAAACACCATACTCTGCATATAAAACTTTCCTCCTTTTACCAACAAATTGGAAACATGCTTAAAATAGTCATCATAAACATCATCTTGAACGCCGTTCAGATAATCTTTTACTGAGGCGACATGCTCAAAACTTCCAAAAGCCGTGATGGCATCAAAAGTCCCATAATCCTCAGGCTTTATAAATCTAGCATCTTTGATATAAGCAGTCAATCCGTTTTCCCTACATGCGGCCACCTGTCCATCAGAAAGATTGACCCCGATACCTTCGGCCCCCACTTCATCTCTCAGATATTTTAACCAGCCGCCCCAACCACAGCCCAAATCCAAAACCCTGCTTCCATGTTTGATTCCCAATGCCTCTGTGACAAATTGATATTTCTTCAGCTGGGCTTCTTCCAGGCTGAGCGTATAGTCGCCGTTATACATCGCATTGCTGAAATGAGCGTTTTCTCCCAGACTGGTACGGATAAACTTGTCAATGTTGGTATAGGTGAAATCCATTTCCTTCTTCTTATCCCACTCCTGCCCTTCTCTTTCGCTTACACTTGACCCTATCCATTTTTCTTTAACGGTTGGCTGATCGAATGATTGATTTTTTTGGTTCAGATCCATATCTTTTGAGGTTAAAAGTTTTACATAAAAAATTGCTGTACTTCTTTAATTAAACAATAAAATTTAATTCATTAATACTTCTTGATCAAATTTTCTTTCAGTTTTTCTATCAAATATTCATAATCGTATTGCAGATCTTCATGAAGACCTGATATTAATTTTTCAATCTTGCCAAGCTGCATCCTGTAGATGTTTTCAATTACGGGATGTTTATATGAAAGGTATCCATATTCATGAAGCTTTTGACAATAGAAAGCTATCAATTCGATATGGGTGGCTTTATCTTTTGAGAGCTTCAATAACTTATTGAGTTTTCGCCTGATGCTTTGTGCAGCCTTTTTGGCATAATGAGAATTTCGGGTATTGGCTTGCTGAAATGCCTCTATAAGCTCTTCTTGCACCATTTCAGTAAAAAGCCGAGGATTTTCTTTTTCAAAAAGCTTAAAAAAAAGAAATTTTTTGTTATCCATACTGAACTTTGACAGGTCAGTAATCAGGTCAATAAGTTCTTTTTCAGAAAGGAATTGAAGTTCCTTTTTTATATTGGCAAGACTTGCTATTTTCATTTATCTCCTATTTAATCTTCATCACCACCACGAAATTCAATCCAGGGTTTACGTACTGCTAATTGGTATTTAAATTCCTAAATTAGATATTTCGCTTTTAAAAATTACTTAATGTATCAAAATGAAAGAAATCAAGGACATTATCCACGCCTATGATCTTGCTGTAGATCAGGGTATAAAAACCGCCTTGGCCACGGTAGTGAAAGTTGATGGATCGGCTTACCGGAGACCGGGTGCCAGAATGCTGGTCACGGAAGATGGCATGCTTACAGGAGCCATCAGCGGCGGATGTTTGGAAGGAGACGCCTTGCGGAAGGCCCAACTGGTAATTTTTCAGCAAAAATCCATTTTGGTAACTTATGACACCACAGATGAAGATGACCAAAAATTCGGAGTGGGTTTAGGCTGCAACGGTATCATTCAGGTATTGATAGAGCCAATAAATAGCGAAGATCCCAACAACCCATTGGTCCTCTTAAAAGCAAGTCAGAAAACCCGGCAAAGTACCGTTTTGGTTACGGTATTTTCACTGAAGAATTCGAAAGATGACCAGATTGGAACCAAACTTTTATTCACCGATCCTGAACACGTTCAAGGTGGAATTTCATTTGTTTCTTTATTGAATAAAATTCAAAACGAAGTATCTTATCTATTTGATAACAAAACAAATATAATTAAAGAATATCCTGAATTTGATGATGTGAATGTTTTTTTTGAGTGGGTTAAACCTGCCATTCATTTATTGCTTTTCGGCGCAGGAAACGACACCATCCCTTTGGTCAAAATGGCCGCGGTGTTGGGTTGGGAGCTGACTGTAATTGATGGCAGAAAGAACTATGCAACTATCGAAAGGTTTCCAGATGCCAATCAGATCATAATAGAAAAAGCTGGAGAAGTGATCCATCAGATCAGGTTTGACTTCAATACCGTGGCACTTTTGATGACGCATAATTTTGATTACGAAGCAATTGTTTTAGAAAAGTTACAGGCTTTTCCCCTACCCTATATCGGGATACTAGGTCCTAAAAAGAAAACAGAAAAACTGGTGGAAAGGCTTTTTTCAAACGGAATTGATATTACAGGACTACTTGAGAAAAACCTGTTCGCACCGATTGGGTTGGACATAGGTTCTGAAAGTCCCGAGGAAATTGCGCTTTCTATAATTGCCGAAATTCAGGCCGTTTTGAAAGGAAAAGATCCTATATTTTTGAGAGACAAAAGCGGACCAATTCATGAGGAGGAAAGAAAACTGAAAGCGGCCGAAAACCATGAATGAAGGGCTCACAGGTATCATTATTCTCGCGGCGGGAAAATCCAGCAGATTAGGCCAGCCCAAACAACTGTTGAAGTACAAAGGCAGATCGCTTCTGCAGATTGCATTGGATGCTGCCAACCGATCTCAGACTGATTCCAATCTTTTGGTTTTGGGCGCAAACAATAAGCAAATATCAGCTGAATTACATCCCGAACAAACAGAAATTATCATAAATGATCATTGGTCCGAAGGCATGTCCTCTTCCCTAAAATTAGGTTTGGATCATATGATTAAAAATATTAATATTCATGGAGTTATAATTTTACTATGTGACCAACCTTTTGTAAGTGTATCCCTAATCAATAACCTGATTGCTATCCAAAGAAAAAGTCAAAAAGGGATAGTTGCAGCTCAATATGGAAACGTACATGGAGTTCCTGCTCTTTTTACAAAAAGATATTTCCCATCAATCAGGAACCTTTCCGGTCAGGAAGGAGCAAGAAAACTACTTTATGAATTCGAGCATGATCTGGCAATTGTTGATTTTCCGAAGGGAAATATTGATATTGACACCATTGAGGATTACAAGAATTTAATTTTATAATTATTTTATCTTAAGGATATTAAGACTTCTGATATATAATTTACTGTAAACAATATATCTTTTTCCTGGGTATCTTTTCCGAGAGAAAATCTAATTGAACTTCGTGCCAGATCCGAATTTATACCCATCGCTTGCAAGACGTGGGAAGGTTTTGGCGAAATGGTGGAGCAGGCAGAACCCGAACTGACGGCCACTTCTTTATTCACCAACCTTAACAGCTCCTCCCCTTCAACTCCCTCAAACGCAATATTGGTAACATGTGATAACCTATTGGCTTTGCTGCCATTAAGCTGAGTCCCTTTTATTTCCAGAAGTTTGATTTCAAGTAAATCCCTTAAATTCTTAAGCCTTAAAGCCTCATCCTGCATAGACTTCAATCTTATTTCCGCTGCTTTGCCAAATCCCACAATTGCAGGAACATTAAGTGTTCCACTTCGGTATCCTTTCTCATGGCCTCCCCCAAAAATCTGAGGAATTGGTTTGGGTAGATCATGATTGTGTCTGATATAAAGTGCTCCTATCCCCTTTGGACCATAAAACTTGTGCGCCGACATCGCCAATAAATGAACATCCAGAATATCAACGGGAATTTTACCTACCGCCTGAACGGCATCTGACAAAAGAACAATGTTTCTTGATTCGGTCAACTTCTTTATGGCTGCCATGGGATGAATGATACCCGTTTCATTGTTTGCCCACATCAAAGAGACCATTTTAGTATGCGGCAGAATTGCCTCTTCCAATTGATTTAAATTTATTTTACCGTATTGATCTACAGGAAGATAAGATATTTCAGCTCCACTGGATTCTAAATACCTGAAAGTATCCAAAACCGCTTTATGTTCTGTAGCGCAGGTGATAAAATGCTGTTTCTGTCCTTTGTAAAAATCAAACGTACCTCTGATTCCCAGATTGATGGCTTCGGTTGCTCCACTGGTAAAAATGATTTCCTTGGCATTAGCGCCTATCAATTTCGCCACCTGTTCCCTTGCCTGCCGGACGGCATCTTCAGCCATCCAGCCATAAGGATGGTTTTTGCTGGCTGCATTTCCAAAGTGGTTCGAGAACCAAGGTAGCATTGCTTCTACTACCTCAGGGTCACAAGGTGTAGTCGCATTATAATCCAGATAAATGGGATATTTCATGAATAATTGAGAAATATTTACTTCAATTTCAATTGTATATAGGTCATATTAAAGTTCTTTTAAGGAAGGAACCTGAAATTTTTCCAGATCCCAACCTGCCAAGGAAGCTCCTGCCTGATAGGAAGCTTCCAAGAAATTAAGTAGTTCCTTTCTTGGATTTTTTTCCTTAATAAGTTTATTATAGCGCAATATTGCCATAGGACTCCCATTGCTATCGATCCATTCGGCATGTGAAGGATAAAGTGGTTTCGCCTCAATGCCTTTCGGTGACGGATAGGTATAAAAATAAAATGCTGGTTCGGGAATATTATCATCTCCTACCCAAAATCCGAAACTTATACATTCATGTGAATACGCATCTTTATTGGAAATTTTTGCTTCAGCTGGCATGGGCGGTGCTTTCTCTCCTGAAAATCTGGTTACTGCTAAATCCATGGAATGCCAATATAAATGTACAGGACAGGTTTTTCCATAAAACCGGCCACTGAATTCCTTGAATACACCATCCACCCAAAGAAGGATCCTCCACAACTTTTGAATGAAAAATTTATCATAATGATGATAAGTGGTTATTTCTTTAAATGGCTGATCTATTGACAGATCATAGGGACGATCATAAATTGATACTTTGATACTCAAGTCGGATAATATTGACATTACTTGAATATAAAAATCAGCTATACTTAACCCCTGTACCAAATCAAAAGATTTAAATTCTCCTTTACTGGTCAAAACTTCAAGTTGATGCTGATGGACATTCAGAGTTATCGAAAACGTCTCCGTTCCTTGATTATAAGAAATCGGGCCGGTGGTAATTCCTGTGGGATCCACATATTCAGTGACATACCACCAGTGATTTTTCCTTGGGGTTAATCTGAGCCTGATTTTTCCAATGATCTGTAAAATTAAGTGCAGTGTGAATTTTTCATTCTTATGTTTTTCATAAGAAAGCTCAGGTAGGTCTATCTGCTTTTCCATTATTCAAATTTTTTAGAGAGAAAACTTTTTATGAAATGAAAACCAAAAAAAAATTGTTCTGATTCTAAATTAATATGATTGTCCTCGGGGAGCAAATAAATGGATTTTAAATTGATTTTCCTTAATTTGCCTTTTCTATAAAAACATTTCAAAACATGATCAAATTTTCGTTACTGGCCCTGTTTCTTGGCTCATTCACCTATTTTTCTCTTTCATTTTCCAATGATGAATTGAAGGAAAGCATGAAAAGAGGAGAAACCATCTATGCTACCAATTGTGTAAGTTGTCATATGTCAGAAGGTGATGGCATAAAAGGAGCTTTTCCGCCCTTGGCAAAGTCTGATTATCTGATGGCTGATAAAGACCGGTCGATAAATATCCTGTTGAAAGGACTTAATGAAAAGATTGTTGTGAATGAAATGGAATATACCATGGCTATGCCCAAGCTGGATTATTTGTCTGACAGGCAGATTGCTGATGTATTGAATTATGTCAGAAACTCCTGGGGAAATGAAGGTAAGGTAATTGATCCGGAAAATGTAAAAAAGCTGAGGGAAGAAATAAAAGCCTCTAAATAAACCTAAAAGGAAGAATATGCAGGAGACGTGGAGTTTTAACATACTATCCGAAAAGGAAGCAAAAACAGCAGAAGCTACCATTAAGGAAATCCTTCTCACTAACAAAAAAGAACTGGGTATTTTTTTGTCTTATTACTATAAGAAGGAAGGAGCTGTGGCGGAAAATGTAAATCTTATTGATGAATTAACTTTTTCAGATGAAACCAAAGGTGATTTTAGGGTTGCATTTGACCTTATCCACCACAATGCCTGCCTCAATATTCATGAAGAAAACAATGAATATATGAAGCTTCAATTTGAATTTGACCAAGATTTAAAGCAACTGAAATTAATTGGTCCATATTGGCCCGAACGTGGCAT
>JBGTDA010000182.1:0-12032 GCA_041748555.1 Rhodonellum sp. | reverse complement strand
TGACCGGAGTAGGGCTTTCCATGTTGCCGATACTATCCTTTGGTAATCAACAGCCTATTGATCAAGTAATTGACCTCTGCAAAGAATTACCTGTTAAGCAACTAACCAGTGGCCCTCAGCAGCACTGGTTTGGATATTATGACAAGCGCCAAATAAATGCCATTGGGAGATATGCCTTGGGTAACGAAGTTCCATTGTTCTTTCGGTCACCTAGACCAGAAGATATGTTGCAGGTTGGTTTGATTGATTTGGAAAATAACAATGCCTGGAAACCAATCGGCCAAAGCAGTGCTTGGGGATGGCAGCAGGGCTGTATGTTACAATGGCTGCCAGGTAGCTCTGAAGAAGTAATCTGGAACACAAGGCTGGAAGATAGTTTTGTCAGTATAATTCAGAATATAAAAACAGGTCAGCGTCGAATACTTTCCAAACCAATCTATACTTTGAGTCCTGATGGAACTACCGGATTCGGTATTGATTTTGCACGATTGCAGTTCTTCCGTCCTGGATATGGGTATGCTAGTGCGGATGATGCAGTCCCGGCAAAAGCTCCTGAAGATACGGGGATCTATAAGATAGATCTGTCAACAGGTGAAAGCCATCTTATAGTATCTTATGCTGATTTGTCCAGATTGGAAAGGCCGCTTGGTTCAGTAGCTGAAAACTTCCACTGGATTAATCATCTCTTGGTTAATCCTTCGGGAAACAGGCTCTTTTTTCTAAACCGGTCTAGGCCCTTTGCAACTCCTGTGGAATATCGTCAAGCGACTGGCAAAGCTTTAACTGGGGGAGATGAGTTATACATAACCCGGGCAATTACGATTAATACAGATGGTAGTGGAATGTATGCTTTGAATGATTCAGGAATTTTTTCGCATTTTATCTGGAAAGGAGATGATGCATTGTGCGCCTGGGCCAAGCCTGAGGATAAGGATAAGGTAGCTTTCTATGTTTTTGAGGATGAAAGTAAGCAGTATCACATCGTCGGTGAAGAATCCATGGTTCGTAATGGACACAACACGTACGTACCTAACACAAACAACGAGTGGATTCTAAATGATACATATCCACAGGGAGAGGAGAGAGTGCAGGAATTGTATTTGTATCATGTTCCCAGCAAACTTAAAGTAATTATAGGACATTTTCATGAGCCAGAGAAATTTGAAGGTGAATGGCGTTGCGACCTTCATCCCCGCTGTAATCCTCAGGGTACTAAAGTCTATTTCGATTCTACTCATAATGGAGATATGCGTCAGATCTATGAGGTAAATATTGAGAGCATAATTAAAGGGAATCCATTCTAATATGCTACAATTAACTGTGTATCAAAATATGTACTCTTCCATGAAAATTTTTTCCGGTCCTTGAACTGTATCATGACACAGGCATATCCATCATCAGATACAAATACCTCACCTGTATCCATACAGTTTTCAAAGGAGTATTCGTAAGCACCCGACCAACTAAATGTTGTTTTTGTAATTTTGGGGATAAAGGTCCCGGATAGGAAGAAGTTCTTCGATTCTTTCTACTATGGCAATATATTCTTTTTAAACTTGACCAATGTTCAGATTTTTTGAATTCCTTTTATTTATTTTGCTGAACTATCTATTTCGGTTAAGAACACTGATTACCAATTTCTTCACCGTGTCCATTTCTTCTGGTTTACTTGAGGCGGGATGGGCCGATTTTGTCTAGGCAATTATCTCATCGGCTTTGGACAAAAGGCTGCAGGAAAACATTATGTCCAAAATGCTGGAATACAGGAAAGAATGATTAACCATTATTCAACGAAGCTTTCTCAGAAATAATTTTAACCAGAAGCATGCTCATTTTCTGATCGAGAGGGTATGCTTTTTTTTTTTTTTTTTTTCTGGAAAGTCCAACCTATTAGGTTAGGCTTAACAATTGATTGTTAGGATTTAGTAGGGTCAGTTTTTAATCTTTTTCTAATAAATATTTTCCACTCAATTTTTCTCTTATTGAATGATGAAAGCTATGTAAGCTATCTAATGCATCCATAAGTATTTCTACTTTCTTTTCATAGCTCATTGCTTTCCTTTTGGAGGAGCTGTATATTTTACCATCATCGGATACAGTGCTTCGATAGTCGCTGTTGGTCTTAGAAAATTTATGTGCCATAGAATTCCTCAAATCAGCGACATCCTTGAGATTGGAGGCAGCGAGGTTTATTATTTCCTTTAAGTCCGAATCTTGAATTTTACTCATTACCTTCAGTGTAACTTGGTGTTCTTTCCAGGGTGCTTCAACAAATGCCAAATTGACTATTTGCAAAATGGTGTCCCTAACTGCGATAAGGTAGTAGAGCGTTGTTTCATAATAAAAATCAAACTGATAAAGATTAATAACTTTGACTTCGTCACTGAAATCATCTTTTTCTATCGCAACACCTCTATTATAATTAGCTATAGTATTTACATAGCATTGTCTCAGATTCCAGGCTTTCCTATTCAAATAGGAATCCCAATGAAAGAGATTTTGTAGCTGGTACACTTCTTTAATGGATTTTTCTCTAGCCGATAACATAGAAATCTCTGAGATACGTTGGAATCCAAACTTTCCAATTTCCGGAAAAGTTATGGAAATCTCCAGCCATTCTGCTCTGCTGGGGTATTTATAGTTTTCCATTCTTAATATCATAGCATATTAATTTTCTTAAAAAAAATTTGAGTGCTTGAACTTCTTTTTTCTTTGTCACCTGCTATAAATAACATCACAAGAAAATTTTTAAATCTGGGAGGGCCCAGATTCGGAATTGGGTACCTTGCTGATATTTGACCCGGTATCCAACAGAAATAATAACATCAAGATTATAGTGTATTAATGCTTTTTCCTGTGTTTCACCGCAAACTGCACCATGGGGAGTGTTATGTCGGAATTCCCGACATAACACTCCCTCCTTTAATTCTTCTCCTTCAAAACCATTGCCGATATGCTCAGTAATAGTAGTTCTTCCTTTTCCAAATAGCTTAGCAATTTGCATTTGAGAAAGCCAGACAGTACCCTGCACAAACCTTACCTCTATTTGATTCTGGCCATCAATTCCTTGGTAGATATCGATTTGACTTTCCATGATTTTTAAGTATTCTGTAAATTCAGCAAGCTCAATGTCTTTCACCTATTGGGGAACTATTTCCAAATATAACTATTTTGGAGCTGACTTAGGTGATGAAGAACTTACACCTTAACGGCAAAAAAAACAGAAATAATGCCTTTACTGTTTGGCTGTATTTAGCTTAACGTCCATTTTATAAGATTAGATAAGCACCTCAACAGGTAAGCCCAACAGTACTGAGAGCTTTCTTATCATATCAATTGACATTCCGTTCTCTTTCTTGCTGAACCTACCGAGAAATTCTCAATAGTCGATCTTTCCTCCATATCATCAACCTTATAGATACTACTCAAGTCCTAGCTATTGTATCTGTATCTTTATCAAAAAGCGCCCCCTATGCTTCTGGTTTACCTAGACCGTATCCTCTTCAAACTTCACCCCAATTTGAGTCTGGCCATAACACCCAAGGTATATTTCGATTTGGTCGGTCATTTAATTGACTACCGTTTAATGCTTAAATCTAATATGGCATGAATTAATAGCTCAATTACCAATACTTCAGCCCTGGAAAAACCCGCCCATTTTGACCTCTTCTTTCACCCAAGATTTCCCCTGCTTGTTTTGAAATGGGTAAATATTCAGAGCTTCCCGTTTTCTTCTGCCTATACCTTAACAATGAAATGTCTGATTGGTCCGTTTCCTCGACCTCTGCCCAGGTTAACTTTTCTATGTCTGACCATCGTAATCCAGTAAGACATGAAAAAAGTGAGGCAAGTCTTAAGGAGGGATGAAGCGGACAGGGTGTTTGGTACAACTTTTTCAATTCTACCTGTGTCAGATATACTCTGGAATTTCCTTCAGCACGAATGTTAGAAATAGAAATGCAAGGATCAGATGTGATGATTTTTTCTTTCAGCGCATCTTTCGGTGCAGCTTTGAATTTTGCAAAATAACTCAATTGGGTGTTTGCGGATAAATTGTGTTTTCTACCGATAGACTTTGCAGTACGCAGGTAATCTTTAAAGCCTTCACAAAATTCGGGAGTCACCTCAGCAAATGTGCAACAGCCACCGGTGTAGTTGCTTAAATGTTCGTGTGCACTTTTCCAGTTCCCTCTATTTCCCGCTGAATTGGAATGGGTTTTACCTTTTATATTAAAATATTGGAGAAAATCCCTTTTCATGTTGAATTTGTCATAAAAGCCAAAGCTATTTTTGAGGAATTCAATTTCTTTCTGGGCCATGATGCTTTCGGCCTTAATTAAGCAAATTCGGTTAAACTCTTTTTGAGTAGAAGTTTTCGGGTTGGCAAAAATATGAAAGCCCAGGTAATCTCTTCGCTTTTTCTTTCCGGTGGATGGATCCTGGACGGGAGGGTAGAAGTCAAGGTAGAGACTTATTTTGTGGTTCCCCAGAGGTCGTTTTCGTAATGTGACTTTAATTACTTTCATAATTTTAGGATTATTGGTCCATAAATGTCTTGATGTCCGCTTTCCTGAAAATCAGTTTTCTTCCTATTTCTTTTGCTTCAATAGCTTCATTTTTCATTAGTCTCCAAAGTGTCGTTCTGCTGATTCCCATAAAAACACTGGTTTCTTTTACATTAAGGTGGTCTCTCTGACTTGCATTGTGCCAGGCGTGATTGATTTCCTGTGAGGTTTCTATATGGCTTTGGGAGATTTTCTCCTCCTTCTTGCGAACCTTATAGGCAGTCTTTGCGCATCGGTCGCTGCAAAATTTAGTCACGGTGGTTTTAGCGGTAAAAGGATCGCCACAGTACTGGCAAATTCGGGTAATTCTAATATTTGAACTCATATAATAATCGCAGATGGAAAATCAGCAAAATTTTTTCCGGTTGTTTCCAGTTGTTTCTGGTTGTTTCATCATCTCCCCTTTTTGGCCAAAAAATTTGTACCGCTAAAAAACGGTACAAATCCGGTACAAATTTTCTATAAAAATAGGTAAATCAATTGAACTCTCCAAAAATATAAAAGCCTCTAATCAATTGTATTAGAGGCTTTTATTAGTCGTTGCTTGTAGCTTTTTATAATGATTTATACTTTCCTATTTCCCGATGCAGAACTTCCTGAAAATATTCTCCAACAGATCATCCGTTGTGATCTCCCCGGTTATTTCGCCAAGGAAATGCAGGGACCTGCGGATATCCATGGCCAAAAAGTCATTGCTGATTTCAACGTCTAATCCGGCAAGTACATCCAGGAGAGAAGCCCTTGTTTTGACCAGGCTATCATAGTGTCGGATATTGGTCACGATGGTGTTGCCTGTGCGGAATTTATCGACATTGACGAGTTCCAGGATTCTGTCCCGAAGAGATTCCAAATTCTCTTTTTGGCCTGCAGAGATAAAAATGGTGTCAGGGTAATTTGATTTTATATCACTGATTAACTGATCATTGCCTTTATCCATCTTATTGGCAACTTTAACAAAAGGTACATTCAATGCTTCCAGCCGACTGATGTCATTTTCAATCTCTTGAAGGTCAGTGTCAGTCAGGTCGAAAAGATAAAGGATCAGGCTGGCCGACTTCATTTTCTCATGTGTACGACTCACGCCGATGGACTCGATGATATCGGTAGTTTCCCGCAAACCTGCCGTGTCAATAAACCGGAAGATCACCCCACCGATATTGATTTCATCCTCGATAAAATCCCGGGTGGTACCTGCGATTTCGGAAACGATGGCTTTTTCCTCGTTGAGCAAAGCATTGAGTAGGGTGGATTTTCCCGCATTGGGTTTCCCGGCGATTACGGTAGGAACTCCGTTTTTGATGACATTTCCCAAGTCGAAACTTCCGATAAGCTGCTCGACAACCCGCAGTATTTTTTCTACAAGAGTCCTCAGATCCTCCCGGCTGGCAAATTCCACATCCTCTTCACCAAAATCCAGTTCCAGCTCTATCATACTGGCAAAGTGAATCAGTTCGTTTCGAAGCTTCTGGATTTCGCTGCTGAATCCTCCGCGCATCTGATGCATGGCAGCCTGATGGGAGGTTTCGGAATCCGAGTGGATAAGGTCGGCCACGGCCTCGGCCTGGGCCAGGTCAAACTGGCCGTTCAAAAAAGCCCTTTGGGTAAACTCTCCGGGTTTGGCCGGCCGGATACCTTTTCGGATAAAAAGCTTGATGATCTGATTGACGATGTAGGAAGAACCGTGAGTGGAGATTTCAACAACATTTTCCTTGGTGAAGGAGCTGGGTGCAATGAAAACAGAAACCAACACCTCATCTATCACGCATTCCCCGTCCCTGATCGTTCCGAAATGAATCGTATGAGAGGGTTGCTTCTCAAGGTTTTTCCCTCTGAAAACTTCATTGGTAACTTTTATGGAATTTTTTCCCGAAAGCCTGATCACGGCGATGGCACCCACACCTTGGGGAGTTGCCAATGCGATGATGGTATCTTCTTTTTCTGCAAGGTTAAAACTCATGGATTACTTGGTGAACCTTTGGACAACGCCATTCAAATCGGTGAGAAACGGTTCGGGCAATCGGTAACCGGGAAGCTGGGTGATATTCTCCATCAGCGGGTCCATAATCACGAAATTGGGGTAGGAGCTGACACGCATGGTTTTGGCCATGGAGGCCTCTGTGTAATCTTTACCTTTGAATTTGAATTTCTTATTGGTGTTTTCGGCATTCATCTTTACCGCATAAAAATTCTCGTTGATATAGTCAATGACGGCAGCATCTGTAAAAGTCTCCTTGTCCATTTTCTTGCACCAGCCGCACCAGTCGGTATAGACATCCACAAATATCATTTTCGGATTTTCCTGGGTTTTGGCAGTGGCTTCCTCAAAAGTCAGCCACTCGATTTTATCCTGAGCCAAGAGAGAACCCATTCCCAAAAACAGCAGCGTCAACAGGCTTATCGATTTTTTCATTTTTCTGTAAATTATCCGATTCCCAAAATTAACGAGAATCTCCTTTTCTTGGTTCAAATCGTTTTTTAGTATCAAGATTAAAGTATCAAGATTGAAATTGTCTTAAATCTCATATCTCACTTCTCAAATCTCCTATTGCATAACCAAAATATTCGCTGCTACTTCCTTGGACATAAACAGACTTTTCTTGTTGTCCACAAGAATTTCTACCGAACCATCAAACTCTACCTTCTCCAGAATTTTGATTCGGGCTCCGATATATGCCCCGACTTTATCCAGATATCTTAGGAAGGCAGCGCTGCTGTCCTTCACCGCTACTATCTGTCCTGTTTCATTTACCTGCAACTCATTGATCGGAAGCCTTGGCCTTGCCCGCACATCTCCGTATTCATCGGGGATGGGATCGCCGTGGGGATCGAATTTCGGATAGCCAAGATATTCATCCAGCCTTTGGATCAATAGCCTCGATTTGACATGCTCCAGTTCATGGGCCACTTCATCCACCTCATCCCAGGAGAATTTCAGTTTCTCAACCAAAAACACTTCCCAAAGACGGTGTTTCCGGATGGTCTGAAGCGCAAGTTTTTTCCCTTCCTCGGTGATATGAACCCCATAATATTTCCGGTATTCAATCACACCCTTTTCCCCAAGTTTCCGGAGCATATCACTTACAGATGCAGGCTTGGTTTTCATTTCACCTGAAACATCATTGGTGGAAACACCTTTTTTGCCTTCTTCCGAAAGTTGAAATATGGCCTTCAAATAATTTTCTTCAGCGTAGGTGAGTATCATTTCATTTTCCTGTTGAAACTGTAAAGATACAAGGTTTAGCCGAAACTAAAAAAAGTTTTTGGTACTGTCTAAACCGCTTGTGGATAACCCGATTTCAAATGTGATGATGGATTTAGGCTTGTCTGAATATATTTTTAGACAGTTTGTTATTCTAGTGCGATATATTGAATAACAAGTTTTTACAAATTTATGATATACCCATTATCATGAATTCGGTGCGTCTAAATTATAAAAGAATGAGTTTCCGTTTTTCTGATTTCGGTTTCCGAAAGGGAGATGAGGTGGAAAACTTTTACATAAATGCGCTCCTTCTCCGAGGCATCTGGAATTACAGACAGATATTTTTATCAACCATTATTAAAAAAATTCAGACATTTCCTGCCTTCGATATGGTCCTAAATGGGTAATATATTTATACCAAGTACAATTCAAATAGAAGAAAATTCTCTGATTTGCTCATTATGTATAAAGAAATATTAACACCGTTTTAGCTCTGGTTATTTGACTCCGGTATTTAAAAATTCTTTAGTTTACAGGTTAATTTTCAAGTATAACTTGAGATACAATTCCGTAATGCATATTGTGTATTTTAATATTCATACCGAATAAAAACCAAACACCGAAAGTGCTGATTTTTTAAGATCAACTCACTTATTTTTTTTCGATATTGTGGAGACTACAACTACAGTTTTGTGAATTCTAAACTGATGTCGGTTCAACTCAATTAAGTTTGATTCAACTCATATTTTGAATTATGTTTAAAAAATTTTCCTTATCACTTTTCCAAAGAACATCTTCGGAAACAGGTTCAGTGAAATAGGTTTTTTTGATCAAGACTGCAAAAGATTCAGCAGCATTGGTAATGTCATTAAAATCCACCGCCTGACCGGCTTGGTAGGGTTCCACAAACTCACTCCACTTTTTGTTGGCAGAAAACAAGGAGGGTATTCCCAGAGCTACGGCATCAAACAATTTGCTGGGCATCTTAGGTGCGATGCTGGGAAGCTGATGATAAGGCATCAAACAAAAATCAATGTCCCTGTGGGCCGAAAGCAATTCTTCATAGGGAATAGGTGTATTCCCGATCTCCACCTCAATGGCATCAAATCCCTTTATTTCTTTAAGTATCCTGATTCCGTAATCTGCCAACGGTACATGTCCGATTATTTTCAGTTTGGAACCTGGATAAGCGCCCAACACCTGCTTAAACCACCCGATACCTTTCAGTGTACCGTACACCTCGGTAAGTGTTCCTGATATTAAAAAAGAAAATGATGCTTTGGTAGCCGGTGAAAATGGAATTCTGGGCCTTATCTTTCCATAATGCTTGTTTTCCAGCACTGTATAGTTATTAATCCCGGGAAATTCTTCGACATAACACTGTTCTGCAAAGATGTAGTGGTCGATATAAGGTTTGGAAAATTTTTCAATGATTTTGATAGCATTTACTGTCAAGCCCCGCATGATTCCTGTACCGGTTTTATTGAATCTCAGGTTGTTGCTATAATTTTCCTGCACATCATAGATCAGTTTGAATTTTAAGAATTGCTTCACAAAAACTGCGGCAGGAAGAAGCTCGTAGGTGGATAGAATTAAAATTTCGGGAGACTGCCGGACCAGAATCTTAATAAATTTCAGCCCTACAAAAAATCTTTTCCAGTGGGTTCTTTTTTGGCAAAAAAGAGGAGTGAATATTAAATAATCTGTAACGGATTTATTTTTAATTGAAAATCCTATGATGTTAATACGGTATTTATTTGTTTCACGCAGCGAAAGCCCCATTCGGTAATATGCCCTGGGATCTTTTAAGGGTTTAAGTACGGAAGCAATTGCTACCTTAATCTTTTCCATCTAAAGAATATATTGGATACAGCGAAACTAACAAATAATATGGATTTAAAGACGATAATCGAGAATGCCTGGGAAACCAGGGATCTGCTGAAAAGCAAAGAAGTTGAAATAGCCATCAAGACTGTTATAAGTGACCTAGATATCGGCGTCCTGAGGGTGGCAGAACCTTTGGAAAACGGTGATTGGCAGGTCAATGACTGGATCAAAAAAGCTGTTATCCTTTACTTTCCAATCCAAAAGATGCACACGATCGAAGTTGGACCTTTTGAATTTCATGATAAAATGGCCCTTAAAACCAACTACGCCAAACAAGGGGTAAGAGTGGTTCCGCCTGCAGTTGCCAGATACGGTGCTTTTGTATCCCGGGGTGTGGTGATGATGCCATCTTATATAAATATCGGAGCTTACGTGGACAGTGGCACAATGGTTGACACCTGGGCTACTGTTGGCTCTTGCGCACAGATCGGTAAAAATGTCCACCTCAGTGGCGGCGTAGGGATAGGCGGAGTATTGGAACCTGTTCAGGCCGCTCCCGTAATAATTGAAGACGGGGCATTTATCGGTTCCCGCGCAATCATCGTGGAAGGAGTAAGAATCGGAAAAGAAGCCGTTATCGGTGCCGGGGTTACGCTCACCGCAAGTTCAAAAATAATTGATGTGACCGGCAGTGAACCTAAAGAATATAAGGGTTTTGTTCCACCACGCTCTGTGGTGATTCCGGGTTCCATTACCAAGCGTTTCCCTGCGGGGGAGTTTCAGGTGCCATGTGCACTGATCATCGGACAAAGAAAAGCTTCAACCGATCTCAAAACCTCCCTCAACGACGCATTAAGAGAAAACAACGTTGTGGTTTAAACAGTAAACAGTAATTAAAAGTAAAATGAAGCATAAAAACCGGATACTGCTCTCAACATTGATCATCTTCCTGAATTTATCCTGCACTGAGCAAAGCTCAGATGCCGGTGATCGGTATTTTGCCCAGGGAGAATATGAAGAATCCATATCAGCATATGATAACTTTCTGTCAAATAATCCCAATAATGTGAAAGCACTTTATAACAGGGGTAGAGCGCATGAAGAGTTGGGTAATTTTGAAGAAGCAGAAAAGGATTTTCTGGCAGCCTTGGAACAGGATAAAACCAACGTTCAAGTAATGCTAAGTCTTTCCAATGTCTATCAGAAGCAAAAAAACCACAGCTCTGCACTCTTATATGCCGAATATGCCATAGAAAGGCCAGGTGCCCCTCCGATGGCTTATTTTTTAAAGGCCCGTGCATTGCACCAACTTGGGAATGTGCAGGAGGCTCTCAGAGAATATTCCGCTGCCATCAAAATGGATCCCGAGTTCGGTCAGGCTTTATATTACAGAGGACTGTTGAACTATGCAACCAAAAAAAATAGATCAGCCTGTGCTGATTTTCAGGGCGCCCTCAGACAAAATTACGAACCTGCTCAGGAAGCAATTGATAAATATTGTCAGTAAAACCAAATGGTTTTTAACCAATATCTTCTGAATTGAGCATAGGAATTTAAATTCCGAGTAATTGATTTATCCTTGGAATCCGGATATCAAAAGGGTATCAATGTCACGTCCTGAATTTAGCTGATTCTTGTAATTCATAACCTTTGGGGGTAAAAAAATCCTCAAAGGTTACAATCATTAAGCTTCGGACATCCGTCATCGGTCATTTATAACTTACCTACAGGATTAATCCTGTAGGCCTTTATGAAGCCTTTGCATCATCATAGAGGAAAAATGACGGACTTCTTTTTCAGGTTCGTGATCACAAAGTGAATCCGACTGTAATCTTCCTGATCCCTGACAGGTCCGGCAAGAACTTACTTCTTTGGTGGTGCCCTCACAGGTAGGGCAGGTGTATCTCCCTTTTCCTGCGCATTTCTCACATTCGAAATATTCTACGATGTTGAAGACATTTCTTTTGGTAACCAAGCCGGAACCGATGCAACGGCTGCAACCCACCACACCTTTTTCCTTGCAGTAATTGCAGGGTTGCTCAATTTCCTTACTGCCTTCGCAAGTGAAACAGGTCTGATATCTATACCCCCTTCTGTCGCATAGCTGACAGGTCGTTATGGCATTCAAGGGTTCGGTCAATTTGCTTTCAAGGACTTTGGCAGCTTCATAATTGTCCCCTTTAAACCCGTTGATTTCCAGGTATTTGTTCAAAAAATTGGCACTGTTGTCATATTGTTTCAGCTGAAATAAAGTTTCGGCAAAATAATAAGGCATTTCAGGCGGGATGGGAGATTCACTGTCTATAATCTGACGGAAAAACCCATTGGCCTTCTCATAATTTCCTTCCTCCAAAGCGGCCAAAGCTTTGTTCATCATTCTGGAAGTAGTCCCCAGATTTGGGCTGAGCTGAGCTGACACCGGAATTGATAAAAGTAAT
>JBGTDA010000181.1:0-3554 GCA_041748555.1 Rhodonellum sp. | reverse complement strand
GTCCTATCCCAAAACGATTCGGGTATAGGAGTCAAAAACGGGATCAACGCCTACGGTAAGAAAAACTACCTGGGGACATTCTCCCCTCCTTTTGCTGTGATCAATGACTTTGATTTCCTTAAAACCTTGGATGATCGTGATTGGAGATCGGGGATTTCTGAAGCCATCAAAGTATCATTGATCAAGGATGCCGGTTTTTTTGAGTGGATGGAAGAAAATGTTGATTCACTTTCCTCCAGGAAAATGGAACCGATGCAGGAACTGATCGTCAGGTGTGCACAGATGCATCTGGATCATATTGGCGGGAAAGATCCATTTGAAACCGGTTCCTCAAGGCCGCTTGATTTTGGACATTGGGCAGCCCACAAGCTGGAGCACCTCACCCAGTATCAAATCAGACACGGCGAAGCAGTTGCCATTGGTATAGCTTTGGACACCACTTATTCCTACCTGAAAGGTATGCTGGACCATCAGTCACTTATAAGGGTAATTTCGCTGATTAAATCTTTGGGATTTGAACTTTATGTTCCCGAATTATCAGGCGATGCATTGCTCAAAGGTTTGGAAGAATTCAGAGAACACCTTGGTGGAGAGCTCACCATCATGCTCTTAGAAAAAATAGGCCATGGAACAGAAGTTCATGAAATGGACAACCAACTGATATTGGAAGCCATTGAGCAGTTGAAAATGTTCCATCGGGAAAACGTGGTTACGGAATAGTTTTCTACGTGTTTTAGCCTATTAATTTTCACCTAAAAAACATGTCATGCTTACAAACGGATATCACCTTACCTATTGCACCAACATCCATCCGGGAGAAAGTTGGATGGAGACTTTTCAGAACCTAAAGGACTATATACCCCGCATAAAAAAAGAAGTCTCAGGAGACCGACCTTTCGGAATCGGATTGAGACTTTCCGAAAAAGCAAGCCGACAGCTGATAAAGGATGATAATCTGACCGAGTTCAAGTCTTGGCTGGCTGTACACAATTGCTACATTTTCACCTTCAACGGATTCCCCTATGGCAGCTTTCACCATCAGGTGGTAAAGGACGATGTGCACAAACCGGATTGGACAACCCCCGAACGACTTAGCTATACCGAAAGGCTCTTCGATATTCTTTCAGATTTGCTTCCGGAGGGATTGGATGGCGGAATTTCAACCTCCCCGTTATCCTATCGACATTGGCATTCCGACCATACGCAAATGGAGGAAGCCCTCACCAAATCGACCTTGAACATTGCCGCAATTGCGGCAAAATTATATCAAATACACGAGCAAACCGCACAACTTCTACATCTGGATATCGAACCCGAGCCGGATGGGATATTGGAAAATACTCAGGAAGTGATTGACTTCTTTGAAAAATGGTTGATCCCAATTGGTTGTAAATATCTGATGGAAAAAATAGGGCTTAATCCGCAACAAGCAGAAGCCTGCCTGAAAGAACATATTCGGATCTGTTACGATGTCTGTCATTTTGCCGTGGTTTATGAAAAACCTCACGAGGTGTTCAATGCATTTCAATTAGCGGGAATAAAAATTGGAAAAATTCAGATCAGCGCAGCTTTGAAAGTCATCATCCCACAAAGTACTGATGACCGAGAAGCAGTTGAAAGTGCGCTGATTCCATTTGTTGAGTCCACCTACCTGCATCAAGTGGTAGGTAAAGGCAGCAATGGTAATTATATTTCTTATCGGGACCTGCCGGAAGCCTTGGAAACTCTACAGGGCACATTTTCAGAGGAATGGAGAATCCATTTTCATGTACCTGTCTTTTTGGAGGATTATGGCATAATTTCCTCCACTCAGGAGGATATCAAAGTAGTTCTGAAATATATCGCCCATGATCATGTCTGCAATCATCTCGAGGTTGAAACGTACACTTGGGAAGTTTTGCCGGAAGATATCCAATTGGATTTGGGCAGTTCAATCATCCGGGAGTTGAAATGGGTGGAAGAAAACAGGAGCAGTTCATGAAAAAAACAGTAGTAATTGATGTCGTAGCTCTTTCAGGCAGAGTAATAGGTGGGCATACACCCTTTTTGAGAGATTGGTTTGCCAAAGGAAAAAAAGCGGTGATCGATCCGGTTTTACCGGCCGTTACCTGCTCCGCCCAGTCTGCATACCTCACGGGAAAGTGGCCTGTAGAAAACGGCATTGTCGGAAATGGCTGGTATTTTCGGGATGAGTGCGAGATAAAGTTTTGGAGACAGTCCAATCATCTCGTCCAATCCGAAAGCGTTTGGGATATAGCCAAAAAAAGAGACCCAGAATTCACCTGCGCCAATATGTTTTGGTGGTACAACATGTATTCGACTGCCGATTTTCAGGTTACACCACGGCCGCTTTACCTGCAGGATGGAAGAAAACTACCGGATTGCCACAGCCAACCGATGGAACTGAGGGATCGACTGCAAAAGGAGTTGGGACAGTTTCCACTTTTTTCCTTTTGGGGTCCCAATGCGAATATCTCCTCCACCAAATGGATTGCTGAAGCCTCCAAGAAGGTTGACGAATGGCATAATCCAACATTGACCCTAATCTATTTACCTCATCTTGATTATAATCTTCAACGTTGCGGAATTGATTTCTCCAAGATCGGAAAGGACCTCCAGGAAGTGGATGAAGTCTGCGCCGACTTGATTACCTATTATGAAAAGCAGGGAGCAAATGTAATTTTACTTTCAGAATACGGCATCACTTCCGTCAACAATCCTGTTCATATCAACAGGGTATTAAGGAACGAAGGATTTATTTCCATTAAAGATGAACTGGGAAAAGAAACGCTCGATGCAGGAACATCCCGCGCTTTTGCAGTAGCGGACCATCAATTGGCCCATATATACGTCAAGGATAAAAAAGACCTGATCAAGGTAAAGGATTTGTTGGAAAATACAACGGGAATTGAGCTGGTCCTGGACGAGAAGGGGAAAGAAGATTACCATATCAATCATGACAGGGCCGGTGATCTTATAGCCGTTGCGGACCGTGATTCCTGGTTTACATATTACTTTTGGTTGGATGAAAAAAAAGCCCCTGATTATGCGAGGTGTGTGGATATTCACCGCAAACCCGGATATGATCCTGTGGAGATGTTTGCCAATCCTGATATTAAAATGTTGAAGGCCACAGTGGGAATGAAAATCCTGAAGAAAAAACTGGGTTTCAGGTATCTGATGGATATTATTCCTTTGGATGCAAGCCTTGTAAAAGGATCACATGGAAGAATTCCTGAAGATCCATTGGATTATCCCGTCTTTGCAAGCCAAAATAAAAACCTCTTTTCGGATGAAAACCTTTCACCCTTGGATATACAGGGATTGATTTTGACGGAGGTATTTGGAAAATAAATCAAAACCGAACAGGGAGTCCCACTAGGGTTGCTATTATTTTTTGTAATTTGGGTGGCATCCTACATCCCAAAATAAATGAAGCCAAGCAGAAGAAGATTTATTGAAAAAACCGGTACGGCAGTGACCGGTCTTGGACTCTTCACCATTCTTCCATCTAAGGTATGGGCGTCCAATCCAGCACCAAGTGATCAAATCAA
>JBGTDA010000180.1:0-21016 GCA_041748555.1 Rhodonellum sp. | reverse complement strand
TCTCCTCAAGATATACATTGATTCTGGTTTTGATCTTTTCTTCATTTTGATCATCTACCCTTCCTGAGGTCTTTCCCCGCTCTCGGATTCGCTCTTTAAGGATTTCATTGGGAACATCCAATGCAATCATACCTGAAATATTGAGGGATTTATCTGCAAGAAGCTTATCCAAGGCCTCTGCCTGAGCCACTGTCCTGGGAAATCCATCAAAAATAAATCCATGCACATTTGGTCGGTCCCGGATTTTCTCATCCACCATCCCTATGACTACCTCATCGGGGACCAATCTTCCTTCACTCATATATTTTTGAGCCAGTTTGCCAAGATTTGTGCCTTCGCCCAAGTGTTTTCTAAACAGATCCCCGGTAGAGATATGCTCAAGATCATATTTCCTGATCAGCTTTTCACTTTGAGTGCCTTTTCCCGCTCCCGGAGGTCCAAACAGAACTATATTAAGCATAACAAAATTATTAGGTAAGAAAATATTATTTGTGGTAACTTATTTTAATCAAGCTATTAGGTTTTCAGTTGATAAATTTCCGGGATGTTCCGGCCCAAACCATCATAATCCAACCCATATCCAACAACGAATTTGTTGGGGATTTCAAATCCGACATAGTCCAAATGTAAATCATATTCAAGTGCTTCAGGTTTTAATAACAGCGTAGCTATCGCAATCTTTTTGGGCTCCTTTGACCGGATTATCTTTAAAAGATGCGTCATACTCAAGCCTGTATCCACTATATCTTCTACTATGATGACATTCCTGCCCGCCAGGTTCACATCAAGTCCTATTAAATCCTGTATTTTCCCGGAAGAAACTGTACCCGAATAAGAGGCTATTTTAACAAAAGAGAATTCTGCCGAAATGTTCAAGGATTTTCCTAAATCTGACAAAAACATAAATGAACCGTTTAAAATACCCAGAAATACTGGTGCATCCTCGTTTTTATAGTCCAATGAAATCTTCATTCCTATTTCTTCAACCCTTTGATTCAAAGATTCCCGATTAATAAATGGTTCAAAATCCTTATCTATTATTCTGATCATATTGGAAAAATAAAAATGCCCTTCAGGAAGGGCATTACAAATATATAAAAAAATGATTCCTTAAGAGGTATAATATTGCCAAGCTATTATAAATGAGGCAATAAATATTTATAAAGCCGGATCATTGCATCCAGATCCTGCAAAGAAACAGTTTCAAACGGCGTGTGGACATTATCCTCAGGAGCTCCAATAAAACACCAATCAATAGGATATGGAGATGTTTGCACTTCCCTGCCATCACTTGATCCGATCCCTTCTACTTCAATTTGAAATGGAATTCCACTCTTTCCGGCCAACCCAATGATTTTATTCAAGAATGACCTCCGGGGTATATGCTTATCCCTGATAGAAATGGCCACTCCTTCATGATGACGGATTCCTTCTGTTACCCAAGTAATATCAGATACCAAAGCATTATGGATAGGTGCAGTATCCTGAATAAATTTCAACAGATAAGGAATACTGCCTCCACCATGTTCTTCATAGGTAGAAAAAACTATCCATCCATCTTCAAGATCCTCGCATAACCTAAGGGCATTATAGATACCAAGTCTGTTATCCAAATAAGCTGCCTGAATATATCCATCATCAATGTGAATATTCTGCACAAAAGAAAAACAAGTTCCCGGAACCACCGCCCTACCAAAATCATAGAAAAGTAATCCATCCTTTTCATTAACCCTGCATTCGATCGGCCCTATAGCATCTTCGCCTACTATTCTTGTATTGGCAAGAACCTCAGGACCTCCAATTGAAATCAATTGATTTTCGTATCTTGACATAAAACCGATAGTATCAATATGGGCAAAAACGGCTGTTCTAGGTTTACCGAACTTTAATAACAAACAATCATGAAAATTTTTGCCAAAGAAGATTTCAGGTGTAACCTTCCATTTAGTACTTCGTTGATAGACGTAATCTTTAAGAAATGCGGTCATTTTGGATTCATCACCTGAAACACTCCGGATTTGAAGCAAATCTTTTAAAAGTTCCATTTTGGCATAATTTGTGAGTAAATTCGAAATTAATTACCCGATAACATATTGAAAAGAATATTAATAAATTTTAAAGTTTTAAAATATTAATATACATTTGTGATAAGGTAAATATTTATAAGTTTGCAACTAAATCAATTAAACACTCAAATTTTGGAAAAAAATTTTTTGTTATGAAAAAAATACTACTATCTACATTAATGGCTGGTGCTTTGGCTTTTGGAGTCAATGCACAGGATGACTACAACAAATGGTCGATCGAAGTAAATGGAGGTCTTAACAAATCTATGGCACCTTTAACGCCCGGATTTTTATCACCGACATTGAATTTGGGACATGCTGACCTTGGAGTCAGGTATATGTTCAATGAAAAATTTGGTGCAAAGCTCGATTTTGGCTTTGGTTCGTTTAGTGAAGTGGATGGGGAAAGTCCTCCATTTTCAACTAGCTATCACAGAATTAACCTTCAGGGAGTTGCCAATCTTGGCAGGGTAATGGGATGGGAATCCTTTACCAGAAGAGTTAATCTTCTAGGACATTTTGGAGCTGGTTTAGGTCAAGTAAGGCCCCAAGAATATCAATTCAATGACTTTAATGATAATGTTTACAATTTTATCGCAGGTTTTACCGGCCAAGTTAAACTTTCCGAACGAATAGCTTTGACTGGTGATATCAGTACTATTCTTAACGGTAGACAAACTGTGACCTTTGATGGTGCCTCTCTCATTGGGCCTACTGATCCAGGTTTTTACGGAGCAAACGCTACATGGTGGACAGGAACTTTAGGTTTGACTTTCTATTTAGGAAATCAGGAGTCACATGCTGATTGGTATATTGTTGCTGATAAATATGCAACCAAAGAGGAACTGGCAACACAGATCGGTGAAATCAAGGACATGTTGAAAGACTCTGATGGTGACGGAATTCCAGACTATTTAGATAAAGAGCCTAACACTCCTGCCGGTGCAAGAGTTGATTCTTCAGGAAGAACAGTTGATTCTGATGGAGATGGTATTCCTGATCACCTAGACAAATGTCCTTTCGCTCCGGGACCTGCATCTAACGATGGCTGTCCAATAGAAGAAGTAAAAGAAATCGATTACTTCCAAAAAGCAATCAATGAAGGATATGTAAATGTATATTATGCATTTGATAGCTCAAAGCCACTAGGTTACTCTGCTTCTGCTACAAATTATGTCTCAAACTTCTTGAAACGTAATCCTGGAGTAAGCCTAGAGATCAAAGGATATGCTGACGAACTAGGTCCTGAAGATTATAATATGAAACTTTCTGAAAGAAGAGCCAAAGCAGTATATGATCTTCTGATCGCTACAGGTATTGACTCCTCAAGATTGACTTACCAAGGATACGGTGAAGACACTAGTGTTGATAAGGCATCTGCTGATGCCCGTCAATTAGCTAGAAGAGCAAGTTTTGAAGTTAAATAATTAGAATTCTTTAACAAATATTTAGAGCCCGGTTTTAGTAACCGGGCTTTTTTTTGCACTTTCAATTCATATTTTTTATCCTGAAAAATCTTTACATTTTCTTTTTCCCAATTTATTCTTCCTTCTTATCTCAGTTTGTAAGTCAATGGGCTGCAGACTATAAATTGGGATGAAAATGATTATAATTCTTCTCCGATCACACACTTTCCTGAACCACCATACATATATGCCGCAGGAACATGGTGGACGGGTACTATGGATTTAAATTTCTATTGGGGAAATAAACTTTCTCATGCAGATTTGTACATTGCTACAGATAATATGCAACCAAAGAGAAATGGGCCTACAAAATTGGAAAATGAAAGACATGCGGAAGATGAAAGACAGGATTATTTGGATCAAGAGCCCAATACTCAAAGAGGCAAGCGTGGATTCATCAGAAAGAACTGTTGATTCCTATGTAGACGGAATCCAAAACCACCTCGACACTGATGAAGACTCCTTCAGACTTTCTACCGAGGGTTTGGGGAAGACACCAGCGGATATAGCTTCAGCTGCTGTCAGACAACTAGCGAGAAGATCGAGTTGTGAAGTAAAATAATTTATTGAACTTATAAGAAAAACCCGATCTTTACAGAACGGGATTTTTTATGTCAAAAAATAATTAAATGTTTATTCTAAATAAAACCAATAGCATTGCCAATCAATTTCTGGCAGAGATACGGTCAATTGAAGTTCAAAAAGACAGATTAAGGTTCAGGAGAAATCTGGAAAGATTAGGTGAAATAATGGCCTATGAAGTGTCAAAATCATTAGAATTCTATTCCCAAGAAATCACCACTCCACTGCAAACCACCGATGTACAAATTTTTAAAGAACAACCCGTTCTTATAAATGTTTTACGTGCGGCTATACCCTTTTACCAAGGTTTTCTGAATTTCTATGACAAAGCGGATAGCGGGTTTGTTGGTGCTTATAGACAGGAAAGTTCTTTTCCCGGAAAGGAAATCGAGATAGGATATTTTTATCAAGCTACACCTTCCCTTGAAAATAAAGAAATCATATTAATCGATCCCATGCTGGCAACAGGCAAGTCATTTGTCACAAGTATTCAAAATCTAATAAGAAACGGTTCTCCACGAAAAATTCATATAGTAAGCATAATAGGGGCACCTGAAGGGGTGGGATATATTCGGGAGAAACTTGACGTACCTTTTGAAATCTGGCTTTGTGCACTTGATGAAAAACTTAACGAAAATTTTTATATCATGCCGGGACTAGGAGATGCGGGAGATTTGGCATTTGGCAATAAACTTTAAATCAGATGACTTATTTATTTTTGATCATAGGATTATTGATTCTGCTTGCAGGTGGGAAATATCTTGTTGATGGAGCTTCAGCAATAGCTGCAAAACTTGGTCTCAGCGCAGGATTGATCGGTCTTACGGTAGTAGCGTTTGGAACCTCCGCCCCTGAACTTCTGGTCAGCATCAACGCCGCATTAAAAGGAACCAGTGATATCGCTATTGGAAATGTAATAGGATCAAATATTTCCAATATTTCATTGGTATTGGGTATAAGTGCCATCATATATCCGATCTATATCCATAAATCAGTTCTAAAAATGGACTACCTTTTTATGGTACTTAGTTCTGGCCTTTTTTATCTTCTTTCATTAAATGAAGTTATCTCAAGATTAGAAGGTATTTTATTGTTTGTATTGATGATAATATTGAACTGGTATTTTTTTAAAAAACTTAAAGGACCGGCATCCGAATTAAACGAGGATGATACAGAAAAACTGAAACAAACTTCAATATGGAAAGGTGTTTTATTTACATTAATAGGAATTGTGGGCTTATATTTCGGCGCGGATATGTTAGTCAATAATGCTGTCGATATTTCCAGAATTTATGGAGTAAGTGAACGAATAATAGGTGTTACCGTCATTGCCATCGGAACCAGCCTTCCTGAATTGACAACTTCTGTGGTTGCTGCTATAAATAAAAAGACCGATATCGCCATCGGAAACATTCTTGGCAGTAATATCATGAACGTACTTTCCATCATCGGGATAACTGCAATAATTCAATCCATTCCTGTTTCGGAAATTTTTCTTCAACTAGATTTTATATGGATGTTGGGCCTGACTCTTTTATTATTTCCGATCTTAAAAACACACCAGGTAATTTCCCGATGGGAAGGTGCGTTATTGTTATTGGTATATGGAATCTACCTTTTCTCCATCTTGTGATAGCTTACCTCTTAAAGTTTCTGGGGATATATTTCGCCTGCTTGTTCAAATTTATTGCAGGGCCTGTGTTGGGTTATGCCATTGGATACAGCCTTATAGAAATCGTAATAGTTTCAGTATCAGGGATGATGACTACGGTTCTGGTATTAACCTATTTAGGCGGTTGGATCAAAAGTTTTTGGAAGGTAAAGGTTTCGGCAAAAAAAAAATTGTTTACTCCCAGGATCAGAAAAACAGTAAAAATCTGGCAAAAATTCGGGGCTCCCGGAATTGCTGCCATGACACCCATATTTTTGACTCCTATCGGTGGAACTGTTATCATGAATGCATTCGGAGTGAAAAAAGAAAAGATATTCCTTTATATGCTGATCAGCGCTTTAGTCTGGGCAGTAGTTCTCGGTCTAAGTATTCAAATAATCCTTGAAATTCCTTTTTTCAAGTACTTACTCGGATGAAATTTCATCGGGTAAAATCTCTATGTCCTGGATCAAAACCCTTTTGGATATCTCTTTTCCCGTTAAAGTAGCAGCCAATCCTCCGAGAGCTGTTTCTTTGTATTTGCTATCCATATTTGCACCTATTTCTCCCATAGCTTCGACGCATTCGTCTACAGGAATTACAGCACTTACATCTGCCAAAGCAATCTGAGCGGAACTGTTGGCAATTGCTGCGGCACTTGCATTTCTTACTACACAGGGAATCTCAACTAACCCTGCCACGGGATCACATATTAGCCCTAACATACATTGTATGGTGATGGCAACTGCATTAAAAACCTGATCTATAGATCCGCCCAAACAGTATACAATAGCTCCCGAAGCCATAGCTGCTGCAGATCCTGTCTCAGCCTGACAGCCTCCGACCGCCCCTGCAAGACTTGCTTTTTCTTCAATAATCAAGGCAATTCCCGCCCCGACAAGAAGGCCTTCCAGTATTTTGTGGTCGGATAAACCGTGTATTTCCTGAAGTGTATATAAGGTGCCGGGAAGAATTCCCGAAGCACCCGCTGTGGGAGCAGCTACCACCCTCCCCATACAGGAATTGACTTCCTTGGCTGCCAATGCACGGGATATAAGCTTTTGGAATTCGGGAGAGAGTACTGAAACCGGATGTCTGTAAACTTTTTTTGCTCCATTATTGATCATTCCTGATTTCGAGGTCATCTCCTCCTGTAGTCCTGTATCAACAGCATCTTTCATAACGGAAAAAGCCTTTCGCAAGCCTTCCCATATGGCTTCTTCTGATTTTCCTTTTTGGGAAACCTCGTATTCGATTACGGACTCAAAGAGATTCATTTTTTTCTCTTCACAGTAGATTTTCCATTCCTTAAAATTGTTGAAAAGATAACTCATGTCTTATTTGGGTTTATTGAAGACAAAGTTGACCATTTGGAAGGATAAAACAAAAACCAAAACAAAAATGATAAGTCCCGCGTATTCCGGACTTTTTTATTTTATTTAACCTCTACAATGGTCACATTGAACAATAAAGGTTCATAAGGACGCGCTATTTGATTGATTACAGATTTGTCGAACAGATCTTTTCTGATCTGAAAAGGAAAAACCTGTATACTTCCCCCAAAACCAAGATGGGAAGGTATAATTACTTCCAGTTCCATATCTTTTGAAACGTCCTTTAAAGCAAGGTTTAGGAACTTAACGTTATTGGAATTGCCGAGAGACATCTGAATGGGGGTTGTTAAGCCTGAATCAGCTATTGGAGATTGCCCATCTATTTGGGATAATTCGTAAAAGAATCTTACTATATCTCCTGTTTTGGATTGTTTATCAGAGGCAACACCCGGCTTTACAATTTTCACATAAAGATCATCGTCATTTTTAACAAACCCGGTCAGTCCGTTTTTTTCAAGATAGGACTGAACCAGCTGATCCTCATAAATCTTAACTTCTGCTTCATCAAATACAGATGCATATTTTACTTTCAGAACCAAATTAGAATTCGGAAGAATCAGTTGTTGAAAGGTGTATTCCTGATAGGCAAGATAGGAAGGAATGAAAAGTGTAAAAGTTTCTCCTTCTTTGGCTAAACCTGATGCAAAATTCATCGCTCGTGGAGCCAATCCTCCTTCTTTATGATGATAAAGTCTTGGAGGAAGGGTTTCATCAAGATAACTGTCTATCAGCTGACCATCTGTAGTTTTGATTTCATAATATACTCCGACAATGTCATTATTGACAATCTGATTGCCCACATCATTGGAAACTTCTTTTTTATAAAAATAACCCAATGGGGTTTCAATGGCAGTAATGTTGTTTTGGGTTAGATATGATTTTAATAAATCATCATCACGATCTATTGCTTTTTGTAAATCAGATTCCTGTGGTTCAAAACATCCACTCAACCCAAAAATCAAAGAAAACAGGGAGATGGTCAAAATTTTACTGTTCATAATTTAATTTATTTTTTTATTTGAAAATTCATGCGGAGGTTAATTCCACCGATTGAAAACTGCTGATCTATGAATGTTTGATTTCCGATAGACATTTTGTAAAAAGGCTCCAATGACAGAAAGGTGCCGTTATTGAGATTATACTCATATCCCAATGAAAAATTCAACATTCTTCCCATGTTTACACCATTGGAATCATCCATCGGTCTTGATACATCTGTAAAAGTCTGCACCATTGGCTGAGCGCTGGCAAATCCCGCACTTTGCAGGTTCACGGAGCTGAAGGTCCCCACATTCTGCTGGTTCAGATAAACCATGTTTGAAACTCCGGTAATCAGATAGAAATTAGATGCATCCTTCTCCAGAATTCTGTATTTGAGGTTTATAGGAATTTCCAGCTGACCAAAACTAAGTTCGTAACTTGAGCTGATATAATTATTGGAAAAATTTGCTGACCTCAATGGGCTATCCATTGCATCAAATGAAGACCCTTCACCTCCCGTGGAAGGGGTAAGGTTTTGTTTTGCATAAGCAACACCAACATCAAGCTTGAGGCGCTTACTAAAGGAAAACTCAGACACCACACCTGCTCCAAGATTCAAGGATTGTGTGGCATTTGAAATAGATTGTGGTGAGACAAGCACACCCAATCTAAAAGATTTTTTTGATGCTGTGGCCTCTTTTTTCTCCATTTCAGGTTTTGTGCTATTCAGCCAATCTTCAATAGATTTTTGGGCTTTTTCTGTATCAATATCCCGGACTTCACTTACAAGAGGATTAAATGAAATTTCAGGCTTTATCATTGCATCTAAAACTATATTTTCATCTAAGGCAACAGGAAGTCCGTTTTTTATTTTCAGTTCAGCAATTTGAGTGGATTCTGAAATATTACTGTTCGGAAGGGAAAAGCTTGATGGTGATGCTAAATTGGGTTTAGTCGCATCTTTTATATCCAAATCTGTAGAAGGCTTGTCTTTCTCGGTCAAGGATTTGATGTCTCCCTTACTATTTTTTTGGGGTGGACTCACCTCAATTTCGGCAGACTTGTTGTCAGAAGAAGGAATGGTCATTGATATATTTTCTACAGGGGATTCCTGAGCACCAGGAATTAAGAAAAAGATCAAAAGGAAGCTGGCAGCCACCCCACTGAGCCAAAGTGACCAAACAGTTAACCGTCCAACATTTTTGTTCTTATAATATGCCCTGGATAATTTTTCCCATTCTTTGGGATCAGGCGATTCCTCATGATGTTGAAAGGAGGCCTTGATCTTTTCGGCAAGCTGCTTATCGAATTGCTCCTTCATTTTTGATATGATTTATTTCGATCACTTTTTCTCTTAATTTTTGCTTTGCTCTGGCGAGATAGGTCCTTGAAGAACTGGCGGGGATATCAAGTTGACCGGATATTTCATTATGTGAATACCCCTCGATTTCATACATGTTAAATACAATCCTGAGCATTTCGGGAAGTCCCCTCAACAGATCAAGAATATCCTCCTTGGAAAGATGATCTATGACCTCCGGCTCGAGTGATTCCATTTCTGCCTTTCCAATTTCCATCACTGAAAAATGCTTTGCATTTTTCCGGTAGTGGTCAATTGAGGTGTTTACCAATATTCTCCTAAACCAACCTTTAAATGAATTTTCCGCATTGTATTGAGGAAATTTGTCAAACACCTTCATAAAACTGTCATTAACAATTTCACACGCTTCATCCCTGGAATTGGCATATCTCAGGGCAATACTCATGGCATAGCCATAAAAATGCTTGTAAAGCATTTCAAAGGATTTGGGATCTCCTTTTTTTGCTTTTTCAATCAAGTGTTGGTCCAAGGATTTAGATTTTTAATTGCCGGCTCTTCTTCAAGACGAAAAAGTTTTTCAAAACGCTACAGGCTTGAATTTATATTTTCAATATCTTAACTCATATAAATTAATAGGTATAGTTTGAATTATTGCCTGAACCCCTTACGGGCCGAATGAGATTTATCATGCCGGTTAGTAAATTTCCTGATAGGCACTTTTTATAGTAGGCATAAACTCTTACTTTTAATTTCGGTTTAATAACATAGAAACAAAATTAGCGTTAAATCCTCATCAAGTTATGAGTATAGGAATAAAATATATAGGTGCGGTCCTTTTTCTAATGGTCCATCTTGCGGGGTATGCGCAGCGGGAAGAAGCCGGTAATTATGAATATGACAGGGAAATTTTAATTGGGGTCAACAAAAACACCAATGGTGGACTAATCGGCGGTGTTTCTTTAAAAATGGGCACTCGTATTGATGATACCAATTTTCAATTTTATGGTCTGGATTTAATGAATGTAAAAAATCCTAAAGAGGTACGGTATAATACTGTTTTAGGTAATTCTTATATTTTTGGTAAATCAAATTATCTCTATTCCATTAGACCCTATTATGGTAGAGAAGTGATTTTATTCAAAAAAGCTCCTCAACAAGGTGTTCAAATATCTGTTTTGGGAGCCGTGGGGCCTTCTATAGGACTTATTGCCCCATACTACATCGAATATGCACTCAATAGGGTGGAAACTGTCAGAGAGCAATATAATATCGAAACCCATCAAAGCCGGTTTAATATATTGGGACCCGGAAGACTTTTTGAAGGATTGAATGAATCTGATCTGGCAATCGGAGCAAATGCAAAAGCAGCGATTTCATTTGAGTTTGGGATTTTTAAAACCAATGTCACAGGTGTGGAACTAGGTTACCAATTGGAAGGTTTTACAAAGGAAATTCCATTGATGCCTACCACGGATAACAGACAGTTGTTTCAATCTGTTTATTTTACTTTTTTCTACGGATTGAGGAAGTAGACTCTTCATTGGTTTTGTAAACCATTATCAATTAATTTCGAACATTCATTAAGGATCTTAAAAAATGATTGAATTACCTGTAATTTCCGAGAAAGAAACCAAAAGAAAAAAGCCCGATTGGCTAAGGGTAAAACTTCCAATCGGAAAAGAATACGCCAAGGTTCGGAAATTAGTTGATCAACATAAGCTTCATACCATTTGCGAAAGTGGGAATTGCCCAAACATGGGTGAGTGCTGGGGAGCCGGTACAGCCACTTTTATGATTTTAGGCAATGTATGTACCCGGTCTTGTTCATTCTGCGCTGTGGCTACAGGAAGACCTCCCGAATATGACACCGATGAGCCAAGAAGGGTCGCTGAGGCAATTCAGCTGATGGGCGTAAAGCATGCAGTAATCACTTCGGTAAATCGTGATGAATTAAAAGACAGAGGCGCAGGAATCTGGTATCAAACTGTAATTGAGACAAAAAGGCTATCACCTTCGACTACGATCGAGACGTTGATACCTGATGTAAAGAATAACTGGGATGCACTTTATATCATGATCAGTGGTGGACAGGAAGTGGTTTCCCACAACGTGGAAACTGTAGAAAGTCTTTATCGGAGGGTAAGACCCCAGGCAAAATATGTACGATCGTTGGAACAGATTAAACTGACCAAGGAATATGGTAAAAGAACCAAAACAGGAATCATGCTTGGTTTGGGTGAAAAACCTGATGAAGTACATAAAGCCATGGACGATCTGGTAGCTCATGGATGCGATATCCTCACATTAGGTCAGTACCTGCAACCTACCAAGATGCACATAGAAGTCGCTGAATTCATTCACCCGGATTTATTTGCTTCCTATAGAGAAGAGGGATTAAGAAGAGGTCTGAAATATGTTGAATCCGGTCCGTTGGTCAGATCCTCCTACCATGCCGAAAGGCACGTAAATGTCTGATGGAAATATTCTCAAGAAGACTAAAAAAAGCCGCTGAATTATCAGCGGCTTTTTTTAGTCTTCTTCAGTATAATTAAAACTGTCAGCTTGTTCAAGTACCCAATCTTTGTACTTATCCATCCGATATGCTGACCATTTTTCTTTAAAGGTTCCCGAATTATCGATTAAGAACTTAAATCCTGTTGAAGCCTTGGGTTTACTCAAAGCATTGAAAAGCTCATCCTGAAAATTCTTTTCTTTCACCACGTAGAGGGTGAAATTTTCCATCATTTGATGTTCCTGATTTGGCTCCATTTTGGCAAACTCGGCAAAGTTTTCAGGATCTTCATCAATTTCATCGAGAATATCCTCCTCTTCAGGAGTCAGGTCATAATTAAAATAGTCCTCGTCATCAGGCAAATGATAGATTTTTTTATTATCCAACTGATAAAAACAAATCATGCCCTTTAGCAGCAGGGCCGCTATTTTTTCAACTTCTTTTTCTGATAAAATCAACATTGGTGGCAAAAGATAAAATTTTCAGAAAATTAACATACTATCCGGTATAATCAAACATTTAATATTTTCATGACGCTATTAATAACCGGCTTCAAAAATTTTTACAAGTAATGAGAAGTCAAGTTCATGTCCTCCGGGATAGAATATTCTTGAAACCGGCAAATTCATCATCCTGATAAATTCTTCCTGCTTTTCAATTGCTTCCTTTGAGACAAATTCATCATTTTCACCCACGGCAATAAAAATCATTGAATCCTTCAGCTTTACTGATACCTTATCAAAAGTCAGATCATATGCAAAACCACCACTCCAAAGGACCAGTTTAAAGATATGATATTTTAACTGACATACCCATCGAGTGGCTGTTGCAGCACCCTGAGAAAAACCTAATACGTTGATAACAGGTTGGTGGTCATAATTTTCAAGAAGAGTTTCTAACAGTTTATCTAAATAAACATGATTGTTTTTGATGGCAAGTTCCCGCTCATGTTTGGTCATCCAGTTGGCTCCCACTCTTCCTGTAAACGCCTTTAGATAACCATAATTGGTCGCTTCAGGTGCTATAATTAACCTATTTTTATCAAAAAGCGGCTGAAATTTTTTCAGAAAAAACTCCGATAATTGTCCATATCCGTGTAACACAATCCAGATTTCAGTTTCAACCCCTGTGGGCTGTTGTGAAAGCCAGTATTGTGCGGAATACTGAAATTCGATCTCTTTTTTATAAGGCTTAAAATCTTCCAAAACAGCCTCTAATAAATATCAAATGCTCAACTAATTCATTAAATACAATTCTCTTTAGTTCAAATTTCATCAAATCCCAAATAAGGAATCAATACTTTTGGCATTTTGATTTTATCTTCTTCCTGATTGTTTTCCAGGATTGAAGCCACTATTCGTGGTAATGCCAAAGCACTTCCATTCAGGGTATGGGCAAATTGGGTTTTCTTATCATCTCCTCTGAATCTCAGTTTTAGCCGGTTTGCCTGATAAGTTTCAAAATTACTGACAGAACTTACTTCCAACCATCTTTCTTGTGCTCCGGAATAAACTTCCAGGTCATAGGTCAAGGCGGAAGTAAAGCCCATGTCTCCACCACATAAACGCAGTACCCGGTATGGCAACTCCAGTTTTTGCAAGAGAGTTTGAACATAGCTGCTCATCTGTTCTAAAGTTTCGTAGGATTTATCCGGATGGGTAATTTGTACAATTTCCACTTTATCAAACTGATGCAATCTGTTCAATCCCCTCACATGGGCTCCCCAGCTTCCTGCCTCCCTTCGGAAACAGGGTGTATAGCCTACATTTTTAATAGGAAAATCCTGCTCATTCAATATCACATCCCTGTACATATTTGTTATAGGCACCTCAGCAGTAGGAATCAGAAAAAGCTGGTCTGCTGTGGCTTCATACATTTGTCCTTCTTTATCAGGAAGTTGTCCGGTACCATAGCCGGATTCTTCGTTGACCAAAATCGGTGGTTGGATTTCTGTGTAGCCTGCCTTCATTGCCTCATCCAGAAAAAAATTGATCAGTCCTCGCTGAAGACGGGCTCCTTTACCTTTATAAACAGGAAATCCCGCTCTGGTAATCTTGACACCAAGATCAAAATCAATGATGTCATACTTTTTGATCAGCTCCCAATGGGGCATTTTCCCTTTGTGCAGCTCAGGAATGGCTCCATTTTCCAAAATCACCTCATTATCTTCGGCTGATTTCCCCGGAGGTACAGAGGAATGAGGCATATTGGGAACCGTATACAGCAGCTGCTCCAACTCTTCCTCTAAATAAGTATAGTTTTCTTCCAATCCTTTGACCTGAGCTTTAATTTCAGCTGTTCTGGATTTTATTTTTTCAGCTTCATCCTTTTGACCCCCCCTCATCATTGCCCCTATTTCTTTGGACATATTATTGGATTCTGCCTGAAGTTGATCGCGTTCAGCCTGCACTTCTTTTCTGTTTTTATCCAGGGATAAAATTTTATATAAGGTTGATTCAGCATTTGAAAAATTGCGCTTTTGAAGGCCTGTTAATACTGATTCAAAATTTTCTCTTATTGTATTTACAATTAACATATTGCTTAGTGATTGCTTCGACTTTGGTACAAAGATAGGAAGGTTAAATAACTGAATTGCCTTTTTGTGAAACTTAGTCCTATTATTTCAATTTGGAAACCGGTCGTTTTTTTATTTAATGGTAATGGTTTTTCTGACAGTGGAAAAAGGTCCATCCATTTCCTGCCCGCTTTTATTGAGGAGATTAACACTCAGGCTATATTCCCCTGTGGGCAGATTGGCTACTCTCACGGGTGTGACTTCCTCAATTTCATAAGTAAAGTCATTTAAGGATATTTGGACTTTTAGTCCATCCAACTTCATGTCCCCACCTACAACCAAAAAATCTATAACTACTTCTTCTTCCTGGGTATATATTTGCCCGTTGGCAGGTAGGTTGAGTGCGATATAGGGTTCTGCTGAGTAGGGAAAGGGTCTTGTATCCCCCACCATAAAATCTCTGTCTACATAATTTCCGAATTCTTTCAAAGCCAGACCTTCTTCATCGATCAAATAGGCCACCGCCCTGTAAGTCCCTTCATTTAATTCTCTTTGAAAGATGGGCATGTTATAACCCACAGGATCACTTGAATTCAGAATCATGTTTAATTGAAACCCACTTAATCCCTCTGCAAAGGGATAGTTTTTTATATTAAATTCAAAGGGGACTTTTCCGGGTTTAAAGGTTTGATTGCCTAGTGGCGAATACATTTCCAGAATTGCATCGGGAAAATCACTTTTTTCTTCATAATGATAAAAACTTGTTTTGGGACGATCGACAGCAATGCTATCAATACCTTTATCAACTACCACTGTTTCATTTTTTTTCTCTCTACCGGAATCACATCCAACCTGAAATATGACAAATATTATAATCAATAAAAACGCAGTATGCTTCATAGTTCTATTAGGTAAAGTACTAAAGATATTTAAAATTAGGCTAAAAAGGCTTACCTTTCGCCATAAATTATCCCCTTATGACTGAGATATTATATGATGAAATTCCCTCTCTGGATTTAGCAGACTTTACTTCCGGAGATTCTGCAAAAAAATCAGCTTTTGTAGAAAAATTGGGAAAAGCCTACCAAAACATAGGATTCGTTGCCATCAAAAACCATGGTCTTAGCCAAGATTTGCAGGACCGTCTTTATGAAACCATCAAGAAGTTTTTTGCGTTGCCTGATGAGGTGAAAGCAAAATATGAAAAACCCGAGATAGGTTTTCAAAGAGGCTATACCGGTAAAGGTAAAGAACATGCGAAAGGCAGAAATACAGGAGACTTAAAGGAATTCTACCATATTGGCCAAGAGTTGAGCTATATTCCTGACGTAGATCCTATCAAGCAAGAATATCCGCCGAATGTGTGGCCTGAAGAACTGCCGGAGTTTGAGGAAATAGGATTGGAAATTTACAGGACTGTGGAAGCAGCGGGAAAAAATATGTTAAAAGCCATAGCTATTCACCTTGAATTGCCAGAAGATTATTTCGAAGAAAAAGCAATTCATGGAAATTCTATTTTGAGGCAGATCCATTATTTTCCTCTTGAAAACCCTGATGAAGTTCCTGCCGACGCTGTACGCGCTGCCGAACATGGAGACATCAATCTTATCACTCTTTTGATGGGGGCAAGTGCAGACGGATTACAGGTGCTCAGAAAGGACGGCAAATGGATACCCATAACCGCTCTTCCTGATCAGTTAGTAGTAAATGTCGGTGACATGCTGGAGCGGCTAACCAACAAAAAACTTAAATCCACCATTCACAGAGTAGTCAATCCACCACGTGAGAAAATGAATACCGGCAGGTATTCCATCCCTTTTTTTATGCATCCAAGATCCGAAATGGATTTGACCTGTCTATCAAACTGTATCAATGATCAAAATCCCAAACAATTTCCTGATGTCACTGCCGGAGAATTCTTAGAAGAGAGATTAAGAGAACTAGGCTTGAAAAAATAAACCGACATGATGGTCAGGAAGGTACGGTATTATCTTTATCTAAAGGATGTAATGCTGCTCTCCGTGACTGCTTTTGGAGGTCCTCAGGTATTTCTTGCCATGGTGCTTGATACCATGGTAAGAAAGCGGGGATACATCAATGAACAGGAACTTTGGGAACTGAACGCCCTTTGTCAGGTACTGCCGGGTCCTACGTCAACTCAGACCATTTCAGCAATTGGGTATCGTATAGGCGGACCCAATCTTGCATACCTTTCTCTTTTTGTGTGGATTCTTCCGGCCACCATTTTGATGATTGCTGCTGCCTATTTAATAGATTTCCTTCAGGAAAACACGCCCGGAGCCTTAAATTTCGCCAAGTTCATACAACCCATGGCGATTGGATTCATCATTTTTGCAGCGCAAAAAACAATTTTCAAAATGATCAAAACCACCGAGGCAACGGTTTTGATGATGTTTTCGGCATTTATTTCTTTCTTTTATAATTCCCCGTATGTATTTCCGGTGATGCTTCTAATCGGGGGTATCAGCACTTCATTAAATTATCACAAACAACCTCGTGAAAAAGGAGACAAGAAGCTCACGATTTCCTGGGCTAATTTCTACCTGTGGGGTGGTATTTTAGTACTTGCAGCGATTTTGGGAGCCATCACAAAAAGTCCATCCATCCTGCTTTTCGAAAACTTCTATCGGAATGGAAGTTTGATCTTTGGGGGAGGTCAGGTCCTTGTTCCATATCTTTATACTGAATTCGTGGAATTCAAAAAATATCTTACCTCTCAGGAGTTTCTGACAGGATACGCTATTGCCCAGGGCATACCGGGACCTACATTCAGTATAAGTTCTTATGTTGGCGCATTATCCATGCGGAGTTATGGATTAGGTGGTTTTATTATGGGTGGTATGATAGCAGCTGCGGGCATCTTCCTTCCGGGAACATTCCTCATATTCTTTGTGATCCGGTTTTGGGATCAGTTAAAAAAATACCGCCCTGTTCGTGCTGCACTGGAAGGTGTCAATGCAGTGAGTTGCGGTATGTTGATTGCAGCAGCCTATCTTTTATTTGAGCCCCTGGATAACAATCTGTTTAATATTCTTGCCATAATCGGAACCTACTTATTACTACAGTTTACGAAGCTTCCTTCTCCTTTGATTATCATAATCGGCATACTCGCCGGCATTGGATACAATCAGCTTTTTTGAGAAGCATACCGGTTTACGGCATTTCTACAATTTTTCCAATGTTTCCATTATTCCTTGAGGTGAAATTGCGGTAATGTCACCGCTGATTGGAAATGTTTCAGTACCACCATAGACCAGATATTTATGTGTAGCCTTGATATCTTCGCAAGAAATCAAAAACCCTTTAGATGCCTTGGGATTCAATGTTCTTTTGATTTCAAGGGCTACAATATTCGTTTTATAATTGATCACCAAATCGATTTCTGCTCCTGCTGAGGTTCTGTAATACCAATATTCTCCTCCCTTTGGAAGAACTGAAAGGATATTTTCAATAATATAACTTTCCCAACTCGTTCCTAAAACCGGATGGCTCATTAACTCATCCATATTTCCAATGTTGAGCAGTGCATGGACAATTCCTGAGTCTCTGATATAAATTTTAGGGCTTTTCACCAGTCTTTTTCCTACGTTCCTAAACCACGGCCTAACACTCCTTATCAACAATAAATCCTCCAATAAATCAATATAACTTTTTATGGTAGGTGAAGTCAGGTCCATACTACCTCCCAATTGACTCATATTTATTTGGCAGCCTTGCTGATGAGCCAACATGGTCCAAAGCCTCCTCAGCCTATTGGCAGGAATAAATTGAGCAATTTGAGGAATATCTCTTTCGAGATAGGTGGTAATGAAGTTATTCCTCCACCTCATGCTAGCTTGATCAGATCTGGATAAAAAGCTGTCCGGAAAACTTCCCCTCAGCCAAAGCATGTCCACAGCATTGGAAGAGGTTTTCGAGATTTCCAAAAGGTTGAATCCAAAAAGTTCTTCGTATGCTATTCTCCCGGCGAGAGATTCTGAAGATTGCTTAATCAGATCTAAGGATGCGGAACCTAAAATAAGAAACTGTCCATGACGGAAACCCCTACTTCTTCTTCGGTCTATTACACCCCTTAAAATTGGATACAGGTCAGGTTTCTGATTTATTTCATCTAAAATGATCAACTTTCCCTCATGGAGGTTAAAATATTGTTCTGGTTCTGCTAATTTACTTCTATCGGTTGGACTTTCTAAATCCAGATAAATTGCTTTCTTGTCCATACCTGAGGCAATCTCCTGAGCAAGCGTGGTTTTGCCCACTTGCCGTGGTCCCAGAATGGAGACTGCCGGAAAATCTTTTAACAATTCCACAATATCTACAGCTATTTTTCTATTTATCATCCTTGTAAATTTAAGTGACTATATTTTGAAATACAAGGTAAAATAATAAAAATAACCTTGTAAATTTAAAATTATATTTTAAATTTACAAGGTTATTTTTATTAATAAAGTCCTTTTAAACCTCCAAAATAGGTTTTTTGCTGTTATTTGGCGATTTTTCCAAATCAACTCTAACAATCGTTCCTGTCAAAGACACAAATGCAGAAATCAGAAAGAAAATCAAACTAAAAGCTACCGCCGTATTCTTTTCAATTCCTATATATTCGTGACTGAAGATAAAAACCAGCTCCCTTGCTCCCACTCCACCAATAGTCAAAGGGAGGACAGCGACAATAGAGGATATCAAAAAGATAAAAAGGTATTCCATGATTTTTTCATCTACGCCAAGGGCCCAAAGGATAAAAACTGCACATATCAATTGGCCTATTTGACCAAAAAGAGAGTAAAGATTTCCGATAAAAAAGGATGGGAGAAATTTTTTGAAAAACAATCTTTGAATAAGATAAAAAATAGGAAAGACCAAAATCAAACCTGTAGCTCCCAAGATTTCAAATGGAATGTTTACCAGATAGGGATCATTTAGATCAACATAAAATATCAAACCAAAAATAAGAAAGACAATAGATACAAGACCACCTAATCTATCCAATAAAACAGTGTGTAAAAGAGCTTTGATGGATGGGTGGTAATTTTTGTTCAATAAATAAACCTTATATCCATCCCCGCCGATCCCTCCGGGAAGAAAGAGATTGTAAAACATGGCAATGATATACAGCTTTAGGTTGAGTATTTCACTGATAAACAACCCCAGGTTTCTGAAAAATGCATTCAGGCGAAACGCTGTCAGAACCTTACTGAGTACAAAGAACAATGCGGCAGGAATAAGCCAAAACCACTGGATGGTTTTAAATACACCGATAAGCTGCTCAAGGTCAATCTTGCGGAATACAATATAAATTGCCAAACCCGTAAGTAACAGCTTGAACAACAATTTAAATGAATTCTTTTTCACCCTGATAAATTGCTTTGATTTTATAGGTCGTTTTATTCTGGGATTCAAAGTAAGTTCTTACGATGATTTCAGCCACAATGCCAGTTGTGATGAGCTGAATTCCAGCCAAAAGAAAAATAAAGCCCAATAACAGTATCGGCCTTCCCCAGATATCCTCACCCAAAATCTTCACAATCAACAAATACAAATTGATCACAACTCCTATAAAAAAAGATAACATACCCAGTGTTCCGAAAATATGAATGGGTCTTTGAAAATATTTCTGAAAAAACAGCATTAATATCAGGTCCGCCATGACTTTAAATGTCCTGTTCAAACCATATTTTGAATTCCCGTGAATTCTGGGATGATGTTTGACATCAACCTCGGTCATGCTTGCACCTTCCTGCATGGCCAGTACGGGGATAAATCTGTGTAATTCACCATAAAGCCCCATATTCTGAGCTATTTGTGCTTTATATATACGAAGGCTGCATCCATAATCATTCAGGTAAACTTTGGTCGTATGTCGGATGACCCAATTTGCTATTTTACTGGGAAATTTTCTCAGCACAAACCCATCCTGTCTGTTGAGTCTTCTGCCTGCGACTACATCCCAGGTTTCTGAAATTGCTTTATCCAACATCATCGGTATATCAGTTGGATCATTTTGAAGGTCGCCATCCATGGTGGCTATGTATTCGCCCAATGCCATATCTATACCCGCTGACAATGCTGTGGTTTGTCCGTAATTTTTGTTGAAAATTATCAGTTTTGTGCGGCTGTTAGCGTACTTTTTTACTTCGGCCACAGTCTTATCTGTAGATCCATCCTCGATCAGGATAAGCTCATAATCAATGTTTTCCAGAGCATCTATGGTAGCCTCTAAAAGCGGCTTGATATTCTCCTCCTCATTATAAACAGTAATGACGACTGACAGTAAGGGGTTCTTCATTAGGGATTCGATATTTGTTCAAAAATAAGCTTTTTTATCAGGGCCAGCAAAACCATTTGATCGGGCAAATATCTTCTTTATACTTTTGACAACATATGCGACCATTGGTTTCTTTTGAAAACAGCAGTTTGGGAAAAGGATTTGAGGCCGAGGAATAGGTTGTATTCATCCCTATCCGAAAAATATTACCTTTGCGCCCGAATGAATAATCTCAAACAAAG
>JBGTDA010000179.1:0-5241 GCA_041748555.1 Rhodonellum sp. | reverse complement strand
ACTAAGATGAGTAATGCCAGCAATACCTCCAATCAAGAAATCATAAAAGATTGGGTCCATGTTCATGGAGATTATTTATACGGTTGGGCTTACCATAAGACCGGAAGCAGGGAAACCGCTGAGGACCTGGTCCAGGAAGTTTTCCTGGCAGCAGTTAAAAACCTCGATGGATTCAAAAAGAAAAGTAGTCCCAAAACCTGGCTTTTGCGGATTCTAAACAATAAAATCATTGACCATTACAGGAAATCATCCCATAAAATGATGTCATTGGATGAGAAAGCATTTGAATTTACAGATACCTTGTTCAATTCCTATGATAACTGGAAGTCCAATGGACTTGAAGAGGCCTGGTCCCATGACACCCATCTGCTGGACGATCCCGCCTTCAATGACGTGATGGATGTTTGTATGGAGGACCTGCCCCCAAAATGGCGCCTGGCCGTGTTGTCAAAATACATTTTTGATAAAGAAACCCTGGAGATTTGTCAGGAACTGGAAATCAGCAAGACTAATTATTGGCAGGTGTTACACAGGGCCAAACTTCTTCTGAAAAAATGCCTGGAAATCAACTGGTTTGGCGCTAATTGAACCCACTAAAATGAATTTCGAAATTTTCATGAACAAAATGCTTCTTTCCTGTAAAGAGGCAACTTCCCTGATTGAAAAAAAATTTGTCTTTCCGCTTACTTTTATGGAAAGATGGAGACTTTACATTCATGTAAAAATGTGTGTGGTTTGCAATATTTACCAACACCAAAGCAAAGTCATAGAGAAGGCAATCGCCAAATGGATCAACCAGGAAGGATCACCCAACGAGGTTTTACCGCCAAAATCCAAAGAGCGAATCATCGAAAAAATTAAAGAAAAATAATTTTTATGTTTTTTCTGTCAGGAAAACTGACAGGCCACGACTATTCCAACAGCACAAAGAGGTAATTTTAATTATCCTGGCTGATGGAGATTTTTTGATCAAATTGCTGCACGATAAACAGGCGCAGCCCAAAACCTTTCCTTCGGTTTCAGGATATCAAATTTAACGAGTCCACCATGAAATTGAGTACCTTCCAGCAAAAACTGAATCAAGAAAGCCTCTATGATTATTCGGGCTTAAAAGCAATTTTTCTTAACTGTACCCTAAAAAGATCGCCGGAATTATCCCATACTGAAGGGCTGGTCCGAATGAGTCAGGCCATCATGGAGGCAAACGGAATAGCTACCGAAATCATCAGGCCAGTGGATCACCGTATTGCTTTTGGCGTTTATCCGGACATGACCACCAAAGGCTGGGATGTCGATGACTGGCCCCCCATTCAAAAAAAAATAATGGAAGCGGATATTTTGGTTATAGGCACCCCTATTTGGTTAGGTGAAAAATCATCTGTGGCCTCAATGACCATTGAGAGATTGTATGGGCTCTCCGGCGAGTTGAATGACAAAGGTCAATATGCCTATTATGGCAGGGTGGGAGGATGTCTGGTGACCGGTAATGAAGACGGGGTGAAGCATTGTGCCATGAGTATCTTGTATGCCCTGCAACACCTGGGTTATTCTATCCCTCCACAAGCGGATGCAGGATGGATTGGAGAGGCAGGTCCGGGTTCTTCTTACCTGGATGAAGGATCTGGGGGACCTGAAAATGATTTCACCACCCGCAATACCACCTTTATGACCTGGAACCTGATGCACCAGGCCCACTTGTTAAAGAAATACGGCATACCTGCTTACGGAAATCAACGAACAACCTGGGATGACAGAAAAAGCAAAGACCATCCCAATCCTGAATATCGATAAACTTAATGTTCAAAATTATGAAAAATTATGAAAAAATTTGTTTCAATTTTATTGGCCATTCTTGCCCTTGCAATGATCGTAATGGGCATAGGGAATTTTATGATTCCCCCCGTTTTAACCGGAATTGGCTTTTTAGCCATTGCTTATGTTTTCTTTAAAGAAAGTCAACCACCAAACTTTGATAAATAAACCATGAAAAATCTATTGAAATTTTATTTGTCCATAACTGCCTTCTTGTTGGCCGTCACATGTGTTCAGGCTCAAAATCCCACCTTGCCCAAAAAGGAATCAAACGTTGACCTGGCCTTGGGCCTAGGGGAAAACAGCAGTTTTTCATACGCCTTTTCCTGGAATACCAGTTATGGGTTGTTTTCCTCGAATAAATTCCGTTTGGGATACGGGATCAGGTTCTCCGGATTTACCGGTAGTGAGTTGAACTACATCACGGCACCTGCGGACCTTACAAGTGATGATCAGACCATTGACACACTTTTGGTAAATAGTCCCCATTCCATGGGCCTAAGCGCACTGGTAAACATACAGTATCAGTTCAGCCCCAAATTTAAACTTGGTTTTAATATCGATGCCATTGGACTGGGATTTGGAAGCAGCGATAATTCCCGATTCATTTCCTCTGAAAACACCGGACAGTACCCCGAAACTGTAGAAGCAAGTCCTTCCTCTTTTAACCTGCTGTTAGGTGGGGACAATGACCTTGGCCAAATAAAATCGGAATTCTATATTGCTTATGCCTTGTCAGAGAAAACCTGGCTCAGAGGAGGTATGGACATGACTTTTTCCGAATATTCCACTAACCAAAAACTTACCCATGAAAATGACCGGTTCAGGTACAAACCGGTGCTTGTTTTCCTGGCCGTTTCCTACAATCCCTTTAAATAAAAAACCTAAACATAATTTCAATGAAACTGTCATTCTTATTATTTCTTTGGCTCTGGGTGGCTAACCCTGAACCCCTGGAGACGCATGCCAAATGGGAAGGAACCCAGGAAGCATCTTACATAAAATTCAATATTCGAAATCTGGGCTTGAATGTAGAAGGTGTATTCGAATCCTTTACTACCACTGTAGATTACGACAAAAATCAACCCGCAAACAGCCGTTTTTCAGCAAAAATCGAGGTGAATTCCATCAATACCGGCATCAATAAACGAGATAACCACCTGAAACAGGAAGAGTATTTTCATGTGGAAAAGTATCCGACCGTTACCTTCCAATCAAAGAACGTCAGTTCCCCGGGAGCAAACCGGCTACTGGTAAAGGGAGACCTGACCATTAAAGGCAAAACCCTTCCCGTTGAGTTGGAGGTAGAGGTTTTTGAAGCCGGAGGGAAAACCCGTTTTTCTATCACAGGCCAACTGGACCGAAGAGATTTTGGAGTAGGAGGAAGCAGCTGGGTCATGTCAGATGACGTCTACCTAGACCTATATGTTGAAAACTAACAGGAATTGATGGCAAAAATCCTTTCTATAGCCACCCTACCCGGTACGCATTCGGTATCCATCGACAGAATGGCTGAAATTTATGATGAAATGTATTCGGAAAAGACCATGGTAAAAAAAATGAAGGCCTTGATCCGGGCAGGGCCGGTTCAGCAAAAGCACAGTTTTCTGTCGGATTTTTCACCATTTACCGAAACGCCAGCATTGTACCAATCGTTTTCAGCAATGCCTTCAACGGCTGAAAGAATGCAGGTATATAAGCAACTGGCTTTTGGTATTGCCGAAAAAGCATGCCGGTTGGCCATCCAAAAATCCACTTCAACTATAGCGGAAATAACACACCTCATTACCTTTAGTTGTACTGGCTTGTATGCTCCCGGCCTGGAGTTTGATTTATGTGAAGGACTTCACTTGAACCCCGTGGTTAAAAAATTCACGGTCAATTTTATGGGGTGCCATGCAGCATTACATGGCTTGAGGCTGGCACACATGATCATTGAAGGTTCCCCCCAGGCCAAAGTGCTGCTGGTAGGATTGGAAATATGCTCTTTGCACCTTACCGATAACAAGAGTGACGACAACATCCTTGCGAATTACCTGTTTTCGGACGGATGTGCGGCCTGTGTATTGGGTTCCAAGCATGAAGGAGTAGGAATGGAGACCCTGGATTTTCAGTCTACCTCTTTTCCCGGAAGTAAGGGGTTGATGGGCTGGAATATAGGAAACCAGGGCTTTGAAATGAAGCTGAACCGGAAATTGCCTTCTTTGCTGAAAAAAGGCTTAAATGGTGAATTGAGAAACACCTTTCAACAATTTCGAAGGGACAAGTCCGAAGTCGGTGAATTTGCGATACACCCTGGCGGAAAAAACATTTTAACTGCTTTTGAGGAATCCTTGGGTATTCCTCCGGAGAAACTGCAAAACAGCAGGGACACACTTGCCCTTTACGGCAATATGTCTTCTGTCACCATTTTATTTGTTTTGGAGCGGATCTTAACTAATAACCTCCCAATACATAAAAATACCAACCTGATTTATGCCGCTGCCTTAGGTCCGGGAATAAGCCTGGAAAGTGCCATAATAAGGCAATATTCATGATAAAGGGTTTAAAAGATTACGGTTTGAATTAATAGATTAATTGCAAAGACTAAACATAAATTAATGAAGCTGGTGAAAATCTCGGTTAGGCTTTTTTTGATATTGTGTTCTAGAGAGCTGGCTTACGGTCAGGAAGACGAAAACGATAGCACGGTGTTCAAAGCATTGCCCTTGGCCTATTACACACCCGAAACACGCATTGCTTTTGAAGCTTTTGCGTTTTACAGCTATTTTTCAAACGGAAGCCAGAGAAAATCCAATATCCGGCTTTTTGCTACCTATACCCAAAACCGACAATACCTGTTGACCATTCCCTGGCAGATTTATACGGCAAATGACAAATATTTCTTAAATGGAAGCCTGGACTACCGTAAATTTCCGGAATACTATTATGGTATAGGTAATGATACGCGTGAAACAAACCGGGCATTGTATGAATTCTCCGCATTTACCATCAACATCAAAAGTTATATAAAATTGGAAAACGACTCATATATGGGCTTGGCCTTGCAAGGCCAATGGCTGGAGCCGGATTTCCCTGAAAGTGAAGTCATTTTTAATGATATTGATCCGGATAATGGCGAAAAAGGCTATGCTTACCTGAGCCTTAGCCCCTCATTTATGTGGGATAAAAGGGACCATATTCTGTCACCTTCTACGGGAAGTTTTTTGGAGTTTACCCCGGTGTTTGGATTGGGAAAAGCTGATCAATCACCCATCTTTTTTGGATTGGCCACTCTGGATATCCGCGATTATTGGAAATTGGGGAAAAACTCAACTGGGCTAACCAGTTTGTTGCGCAATTTTCAATGGGAAGTGTTCCTTACAGGGTACTGCCGACATTGGGCGGACCTCTTCTGCACAGGGGGTATTATCAGGGAAGGTTCCGGGA
>JBGTDA010000178.1:0-26133 GCA_041748555.1 Rhodonellum sp. | reverse complement strand
CGATAACAATCAACATGGCCCGAATGAAAATATCCGTTTGGGTAATTACAAGGAAGGTATCAAAACCATTCTGGCCATTTTGACAGAAAAACTTTAATAGCCGGTTCGTTTCAGGGAGCACTTGGAGGAAAAAGGAGTTACACAAAAGGAGAATTTGAAAGATTATTTGGATTATTCGTATTCCAACTTTTTCTTTTGGATTTTTTGAATCAGTCATCTGTCATCAATGAGATTGCCACGTCGTGGATCGGTTTTTATTTAAATCAAAGATTTACAGGGCACTCCTCGCAATGACGCATTCCTCAGGCTACTTTTCTCTTATGAAATAAAAATAATCAAATCTTATAAACTATGAAAATGAAGAAAATCAGCTGTTTGATTATGATCTTATTCTGCAGTGGGACATCTGTTTCTGCTCAGAATAAAGAAACCTTAACCCTGATGACCTACAATATATTTCATGGGGAACTCCCTTATGAACCCGGAAACAGAAATCTGGAAGCAGTGGCTCAATTGATCAACGAATTCAAACCTGATCTTGTGGCCTTACAGGAAATCGACAGCATGACCAACAGAAGTCGCCAGTTGAATGAGGGGGAAAAGATGGATCTTATGGCGGAATTGGAGAGGCTGACAGGCATGAAGGGATTTTTTGCCAAAGCTATTGATTATGGTGAAGGAGGATATGGAATCGGTATCCTATCCCGTCATCCTGCCGAATTCAGCAAAATACAGCTCCCCAATCCCAATGAAGTGGAAGCCAGAAGCCTTGCTTTGGCAATGGTTACCCTTCCCAGTGGGGTGCAGATTACCTTTGCGAGCACCCATCTCTGTAATGAGTTTGAAGAAAACAGGATGGCTCAGACAAAAACTATATTGGAAATACTGCAATCACAGGAGCATCTCATCATCCTTGCCGGAGATTTTAATTTCACTCCGGATGCCTCGCCTTATGCATTATTACAAAAAGATTTTGTTGATGTTGCCGAAAAAAAGGGAGAGGCAAAACCTACCTCTCCTTCCAATGAACCCAAAAACCGGATAGATTATATTTGGCTTTCCAAAGAATCCGATTGGGAAATTTTGGATGTTACGGTCCTCGGCGAAGACCATTCCGATCATTTGCCTGTTTTGGTGAAGGTGAGGCTGAAATAAAAATGTGATAAAATAAAAATGGGATGGCTTACCATCCCATTTTCATGCCTTTGTTATTTTCCTGAAGGTTTCACTGCCGGCTTACTGAAAGTCGGCGGCACCACCTCGGGAGTACCTTTGGTTTCCAACAGTCTCAATGCTTCTTTCACAGCTGCTTCAAGCTGTACATCTCTTCCCTCTGCTGCGGATTTGGCATCAATTTCAACTTCAATATCAGGGGCAATACCCATGTTTTCTCCAATCCACTCATTCCTGATCGGATCAAAAACGGCATTGTCAGGGGAGGTCATGGCACCTCCATCTAAGAATGCATAATGCACAGATGACTTGACCAATCCACCCCAGGTTCTTTTCCCGATCAGTGGTCCTGCTTTTTGATTTCGGAAAGCCCAAGGGAAGAAATCACCACCGGAACCTGCCATTTCGTTGATCAACAAAACCTTAGGTCCCAGGATTCCTGCGGGAAGTCTGAAAGGTGTGCCGCCGGGAACTTCATTGGTGATGGCTGCCCGGAGTTCTCTGGTCATCAGATCCACCATATAATCATCCAACAATCCCCCGCCGTTGTAGCGCTCGTCTATGACAGCTCCGGCTTTATCCTGCTGTGCAAAGAAATACCTGTTGAAGGAAACGTATCCGGGATTGCCGGTATTGGGTACCCAGACATAAGCAAGCTTGCCATCCGACAATTCATCCACCTTTCGGCGGTTGTCTTCCACCCAAGCCCTTTGACGAAGTCCGTTTTCACTGCGAACAGGAGAAACTGTAATAGTCCTGGCACCATCCATCGTAGGCTTTTCATTGACATGAAGAATGATCTGTTTTCCTGCGGTTCCCGCAAAATATTTGAATGGATCCTCATCGGAAGTCATTTCCACACCGTTTACTGCCAATATATAATCCCCTTCACTCACTTTCAAACCGGGTCGATCCAGAGGTGCTGACAAGTCCGGATTCCAGCTTTCAGCTGTATAAATGCGTTTGATCTGCCATCTTCCGTTGTTTGCCTCATAATCAGCTCCCAACAATCCCGTCCGGGTGGTGTCCACCGACGGATAATCTCCGCCAAAGACAAAGCTGTGTCCAACCGACAACTCACCGTTCATCTGATCGAGGATATAAGTAAGATCACTTCGGTGTTGGACATGCGGGATCAAGGGTTCGTATCGGGCTTTTACCTCATCCCAATTGCGGCCATGGATATTGGTGTCGTAGAAATAATCCTTCTCGTACCTCCAGGCTTCATCAAAAATCTGTTGCCACTCGGCCTTGCGGTCGAGCTCCATCCTGAGCTCCATCGAGATCATCCCTTCTGATGCTCCCGGAGGTTTAGCAGCGTCCACAACCCTCCAGTCGCCGGATGATTTAAACAACACTTTTTTCCTGTCTTGTGAGAGGCTTACATTTGAAACACCTTTGGCAAATTCCTCCTTCTTTTCACCTTCCAAAGTGAATCTGTGTAAAAAATATCCCGGTGAATTGGGTACATCTTCAGCAATAAAAGCAGTCCCGGTAGGCCCGGCCAGAATCGATCCGTATGAGCGTATCGGCAGAGACATCGAAATGATCCGTCTTTCTATTCCTTCAAAATCAATTTTGACAATCACATTTTTGACGGCTTCTTCTTTTCCATTCCCGTTTTCTTTTTTGGCGGGAGGAGGAGGGGCGCTTTCATTTTCAGTCGAATCCACAGACTCTTCATCGCTTTTTAGCGGAAAAGGTGTAGGGTCATCTTTTGATAAAACGATAAGATAAGCTCCATGAGTTGGCTCCGCCTGTATCGAACTGGTATTGGCCCATCCTGATGCCAAGGCCAGATTGGTGCTGGCCAAAAAGTACATATATTTACCACCCTGGTCCCATGCGGGACTGAATGAATCCGCCATCGGATCGGTTATTTCCCTGGTTTCTCCGTTGGCGGAGGACCAAAGGACGATCCTTCTGAAATTGTTGGAACCTGTTTTGGAATAGGCCAACCATTTGGAATCCGGCGACCACCTCAGGTCCATGCCTCCCCGCTCAATATTAACCCCTCCCGTATCCACTGTTCGGACCGTTCCTTTAGCCACATCCACTATTCTTACCCGGACTTTATTGTCCACAAAGGCGATAAGATTGCCATCCGGAGACCACGAAGGTTCCCATGCCATTTTGGATTCTCCAATGGATATGGATCTTGGTGCTTCCAATCCATCCTGGTTTCCGATCATCAGTTGATATCCTGCATCACCCTGATCGGAAAACCATGCGATCCTCTCACCTTTGGGGGACCAAATGGGTGAACGGTCTGCTGCATCGGAACTCCGGGTAAGGTTGCGGGTACTTCCCTCTTCCACCGGAACAGTAAATATCTCGCCACGGGATTCCAGGATTATTCTTTTTCCACTAGGGGATAAACTTGCATTTTCGGCTCTTGACGTCACATTTTCAATCCTTGTTTCTGCCCATGGAAAATCACCCAAGACATTTATCTCCACCTGCTCTGCGGTTTTTGATTGTGGATCAAAGGTGTGGATATAGCCTTCTCTTTCATATATCAAAGTATTTCCGTTTCCTGAAAGCCATTTTATATCAGCACCTTCCAGCTGAGTCAGCTGTTCGAGATCCCCGTCAGCCGGATCGTATGACCATATATTGCTCACCCAGTCCCTGTCTGAGAGAAAATAGATTTTCCCGTTTATCCACACCGGAAAGATATCGGTTGTCCTTTCATTGGGAATCGGATCTTCGGACAGATCAGCAGGATCAAAGACGATCAGAGAGGTATTCTGACCACCCCGATAAGCTCTCCATTCCACATCCCACCTGCTGATGGGTTCTATAATGATACGATCCTCAGGTCCAAATGCCCCACGCTCTCCTCTGGGTGCCTGGATCAAAGTGGAGGGTCCTCCTTTTGCGGGTACTGTCCACAGCCGGCTGTAACCTGAGGGAGCAGTTTCTCTCGAACTGGCATACAGGATAGATTCACCGTCAATTGTCCAGCCTCTTACGGATGATCCGGCAGGGTACCAGGTCAGGCGTGTTGGGGTGCCGCCTGCGATGGGCACTACATAAACCTCCTCGGTACCCGAACGGTCGGAGCTAAAAGCGATTTGGGTTCCATCGGGAGAAAAATAGGGATTGCTTTCAGTCGCAGGGGTACTGGTCAGCCGACGGGCATCCCCGCCGCTTCGGTCAGTAATCCACAGGTCCCCTCCATGAGCAAACACAATGTGGTCATTGCTGATATGCGGTTGGCGAAGCAGCCTGGTTCCCTGTGCATAAAGATCAGGCAGGAAACAAAGTGTAAGTAACGAGACAAGAAGAAACGTCTTTCCCGGGAAAAGTATCTTCAACATAAATTTATTTTTCATATTATCAGGTTTAGTAACCATGATTTAAAAGTAGCTTTGATCAGGTTTTAAATATAAAAAATATTATGTATATCCGCTATTTTGAAGAAGGGATGGGGGAGATGTGAGATTTGATATAGGTGATTTGAGACCGAAGACCGATGAAAAGGTGGTGGTCGTCATCGAATCTATAGGCTGTACCTGACGGACGGGGTTTTTATTTTATGCAATATAGCTACCCATATTTAGGTCGCTAACGGGACCAAAAGGAGATGAAAGTTGTCGGATGTTGGGAATCGGGTGACCGGTGGAAAAAATGCATAAACAATTTTTTCAATAATTCCGTTGAATTATTTTATTGTTACATATTTTTAACTCAAATTTTATATAAAATGGTCAAATACTTTCTTTTATGTTATATTTTAATTTCGACTATTGAAGTGACTTTCGCCCAAGATAGTACTTCTCATCGGGACGTTGATCCAGCAACCATAAAAAAGCGGATGGAATCCCCGGAATGGCGGAAGGAAAATTATATTGTAGACCGGGATTCTGCCTATAACAATCCTTATTATGCCATCCAGAAACTTCAAGGGGGAAATAAGCGGTTTGAACAGGCAAGAAGCATTCACCCCCGTCAGGACCCGAAGCTTATTGTAGAATTGTCTAAAGGTCAGTATCCGTTTGCAACCATTATCGGGTGTAGTGATTCAAGAGTATCCGGTGAGATATTATTTGATCAGGGTTTTGGAGATCTGTTTGTGTCACGCACAGCAGGTCAAGTCATGGCAGAGGCTACTTTCGGAACTATAGAATTTGGATACCTGGAACTCGGAACCAAGCTGATTGTGGTATTGGGACACAGTGGCTGTGGAGCAGTAGGAGCGGCAATAAAAAGACCCGACAGTCCTCAGGGGCACATTGTTACCTTGATCAATGCCATCAAACCTGCAGCAGTACTGGTAGAAGGCATGCCGGGAGATAAACTGGAAAATGCGGTTAAACATAATGTGATCAACCAGGTAAATGAATTAAGGCAGCTGGAATCTGTCTTGAGCAGGGCTTATGAAAGCGGGGATTTATTAATTGTCGGTGCGGTCTATAACCTAAGCACGGGTAAGGTGGAGTTCATAGAAGAAACTCTGCAGGATTTGCCGGAAACGAATTATAATAAGGAAGACATTACCGGTAGGTAGAAGGGGAAGCGGGAAGTGGGGAACCAGCCAGAATCAACCGTCATTGGGAGGAGTGCCTGTAATTTTTTTTGCTAAATAAAATCTGATGCACGACTTGGCATTTAGTTTAAGATGACAGATGACATTTGACCGATGTAAAAAAATTGAAGGTACTGTCTTCAAAGCAAGCATATTTTATTAATTTTTGTCACTTTTGTTAGACCCAAAGACGACTCACGGTGAAAGCCGATGAATGTTTATCTAGTGAAGTCAATGCCCCCGGGCTTGGCTTTTCTTTTTCTTCCCTGGTTCCTCCGGAACCAACCCAAAGAGGATCTTCAGTTCCTGCTTCTGAATGTTTGATGATAAGCTCATCAGGCTCACCCCTTTAATCTTGTGATCTTTTCATATTTGGTGTTTAGATATTGGCCGTTTTCAACCAATGCCCTGATCTTTTCCTCCAGTGAGCCTATCTCCCCCTCCATTGTTTTCAGCAATTTCTTCAGGTTTTTTCCCACCTCTGTCGCGCTGCTTAAGATGAGGAGCAGATGTGGACAGAAGATGGGACAAAGGAAACTGAAGCGTTTAACTCATGGGTTTTTTAATATTTAAAATTTAATTTTTCATAGATTCTCTAATAAAAAAAAGATTGTTGGATGGGTGCTTTGGAGATTAAATCTTATATTTAATTTCTAAGCAATAAAACAGAAGAATCATGAAAAAATTGGGACTATTGGTAAAACTAAAAGCCAAAAGCGGTAAAGAACAGGAAGTTTCAGACTTCATTGAAGGGGCATTGTCGCTTGCACAGGACGAAGCAGAGACCCTTAGCTGGTATGCTTTTAAAATTGATGCGGCTACCTTTGGAATATTTGACACTTTTGAAAATGAAGAAGGCCGTGAAGCACATTTGAACGGCGAAATTGCAAAAGCCCTCATGGCAAATGCTTCTGAACTTCTTTCTGAAGAACCTGATATCCAAAAGATAGGGATTTTAGCAGCAAAATAGTTTTTGGGAGAAAGAGCCCACTCCTGTATATCTACTGTGATACCTGATATAATCCAAGAAAAAAACAGCCCAATTGAAAATCAATTTTGAAAAGCGGGGAAAAGGCAAACCCCTGCTGTTGGTCCACGGCTTGGGGGGAAGCATCCGTTCCTGGGATATTATCATTGGTGATCTTGCCAAGTCACGTGAGGTAATGATGGTTGATTTACCGGGCTTTGGCCATTCCCCGCCACTTATTGGAGAAGTAACTATTGATACGCTGTCGGATGCCCTGACAGATTTTTTAAAACAGCATAACCTGCATGGCATCGATGCGGTAGGCACTTCCATGGGCGCACGTCTGGTGTTGGAGATGGTCAGAAGAGGAGGTACGCTCGGTGCGGTAGTTTCCCTGGATCCGGGCGGATTCTGGCAAGGCTGGGAGAAACATGCCTTTTATTATTCCATCAAAATTTCTATCGGCCTGGTCCGGTCTATCCATCTGCTATTGCCGAAAATATTGAACAGTGCCGTCGGACGCAGGATACTGCTTTTGCAGTTTTCTGCCCGACCCAGTCAATTACCTCCGGAAATCGCCCTCAAAGAATTAAATGGTTATGTAAAAGCTGGATCTTTTGATGAACTTTTGCATTCGCTGGTTTATGGAGAAAAACAAAAAGGGCTTCCAAAGAACACTTTGGACAAACCGCTGGTCATCGGTTGGGGTCGCAATGACCATGTATGCCTCCCAAAACAGGCCAAAAGGGCGATGCAACTTTTCCCGGATGCACAACTGCATTGGTTTGAAAACTGCGGCCACTTTCCGCAATGGGACCAGCCAAAAGAAACCGTGCGGTTGATATTGGATACTACTCAATAAATATTTTTTTCAAGCGATTAAACACAAAGATGTTGCAATCGAGAAACCCCCTTCCTTTTAGCCGCCTGAAATGTCAAGTTTGGTCATCGTCACTTCCTTTTTCATATCCCTCATAGTAATAAGATTGTTCGATGCCTTTAAAAATAATTTCCCGATTGTTTATGTCTTCAGTTAAGTTAGCAAGGAGCAATGTACGTAATTCCAAGTCGTTAATAGGACTGCGTTCCATTGCCTGTAAGTAAAGTGTTTTGTCAACAAATTGCCAGTTTACTACTTTTTTTAGCCTCTTTTTAAAAAGCATATCCAACCATATCCGCATTGTCCTGCCGTTTCCTTCCATAAAAGGATGAGCTATGTTTATTTCTACATACTTTGAAATAATTTCTTCAAAAGTATTTTCTGGCATTTGTTGCACTTTGGACAAAACCTCCTTCAAATACAAAGCGGTTGCAAATCTAAAACCGCCTTTTGAGATATTTTGTGTTCGGATCTTTCCCGCGAAATCGTAAAGTCCGTCAAACAAATATTTGTGTATTTCTTGTAATCCTCTGCTTGTCCCTGTTTCTATTTTATCAATATCACCAGTTTCAAACAATCTGTAAGCTTTTTCTAAGCTTTTCTTATCTATATTTTTCATGACTATTTTAAAGTTATACTTTGTGTGGTTTTACGGTTGCACATAACGGTTTCGGGCTTTGCGATGGGCGGGCTTTTCAGCTCAAATGTTCATTCGGAGAACTGAACGTCTCTAACCACAAAACTGTCTTTAGAACACGAACCCCCGCCTGTTGCAAATGTGCTGTTATAGGGCGTTTTTCTTTCTGTCGTCATAGTTGTTTCAGTCCGCATTATGATTTGATTCACAAGGAAGCGTTCATAAAGCAAGTAAATTAAATACCCAACTGCAATTAGTCGAACAATAACACTAAAACTGAATGTTTTACTTGTCCCTTTTCAAGTGTCAAAGGAAGTCACTGCTGATTTGTCCACTCAGGGTTTAGTTGCATTCCAAATTGATAGTTTTTGTCGTCAGTTGTCTGAACTTTTAAAACTTGTCCACCGCCAAACAAAGAATTGATTTTTAATAATTGAGCTGTCGAAATTGTGTCAAGCGGAATAGTCCATTTCCCACAAACAATTTTATTGTCGGTCAACAGAACAACTGCACGTTGAGTAGTCACCCAACCAAGTCCCCGTTGTATGTCTTGATTTGAGGAACGAAGGCTGATGGCAGAATAGCGGAAATACATAAAAAAATCATCTATAAGCAATTCATTGCTTTGAAGCCATGGTTTCTTCTTCCTGATAAAATATCCGCCATAATTTCCCGGTATTGGAATCCGAAACGATGATGGTGCCATCAGGTGCCTGGGCCAATCCTGTCGGCCGGTGCACGGCTTCATCCGGGGCTCCAATGGGCGACACTCCGGCAAACCCTTCTGCCAAAGCCTCATGGGTTCCTGTCGGATTTCCGTTTTCAAACGGTACAAAAGCCACATAATAGCCCTTTTGCTCCAAAGGAGCCCTGTTCCAGGAACCATGAAAAGCAATCAAAGCACTACCTTTATATTTCTCAGGAAAATGGTCCCCGGTATAAAACAACAAATCATTGGGTGCCATATGTGCAGGAAAAGTCATGACCGGAGGTTCGGTATCCTCGCATCTTCCTACGGTTTCTCGGTCACCCCCAAATTCGGGAGATAATATTCTTTTATCCTGTGCGAGATCATAATAGCAATAGGGCCATCCAAAATCTGCTCCGTCACTCAGTCTGAACAATTCTTCAGCAGGTAATTCTGCATTGTCTTTTTCATCATACAAATCAGGGAATAAAGCATTTAACATGTCCCGGCCATGTTGGACCACATAAACATGACCATCGTTCGGGTTAAATTCCAAAGCCACAGCATTTCTGATTCCGGTTGAAAACCTGTGTCCGTCCTCCACCTGTGTTTGTCCTGTTCGTTCGGCATCAAATCGCCAAATGCCGCCATGCCGCTCAAGCAGCGGACAAGGATCCATAGCCGGTGATCCTTGGGTTCGGTCCTCTCGCTGACAGGCATTGGAAGGAGCTCCCACATTTACATAAAGATTCCCCTGATCATCAAAAGTAATGGATTTTGCAGCATGCGCCTTTTGACTCGGAAATCCGGAAACAATGGTGTCCGGGGAAGCGGCATTGTCCGGTAGAAGATTGCCACCGGCAAACGAATACCTGAACACGGCGCTGTCATTGGAAGCATAAAGATGCCCATTATAAATGGCCATGCCGGTGCCGCCATAATCACCAAAATACTCGGTTTCGTCAGCCCTGCCATCCCCATCCGTATCCCTGAGTGCTACAATACCGCCTTTTTCATGCGGCTCCCGCAATTTCATATAAATGTCCCCATTTTCATTTACTGCAATATGCCGGCCCCGGCCAATGTCCTCGGCAATAACATAGGCCTTCATTCCGGGGGCCAGGATGAGCGCACTCTGATCTTCGTCCGCTATAAAGTAGGGATTTTCTTCTTCCTCGTTTTCGGAAGCTCCCCCACAACCTGTTAAAATCAAGCCAAAGCTGAGAAATGTGAGATAAATCAATGATCGATAAATTAGATTTTCCATGTTTAGAAGGATTTTGGTTAGTTAAATCACTTTATGTTTTTTAAAAGAAGGAATTTCAATGATGAATATTTAAAACAACATCAACTGGATTGGAATCAAAGGAATAATTTAATGAAATAAGTTTAGGTACCCAAATCCAATTTGGTTGCCGTTCAAAATTCCGGTATTTTTCCACTTACACGATGAGGTTATGTTTCTTTTGGTTTTCAGATAAATGAAGGTTGATTGGGCGTATAACCAATTAAAGTAAAAAGTATAAAAATCAACCCGCTTCAGAGTAACATTTATGGCTGAACAGGAATTTGAGCAGAATTCCTATATGGAGCAAAATTGCATTGGTTAAATTCAAAAGGGATATTCAAATTCCTTGGCAGGCGATACAGTTTGATTCTCCGGAAAGTTTTCCGTTTTCATCCAGCTTGAATTTACAACAGGAGTTGAATTTCTCTATCAACATACCTTTTCCTCTATGGATTCTGGCCTTTGCATTAGCCAGACTTATTCCCATTTCATCGGCAGCTTGCTGTTGTGTTCTTCCCACGACATATACAAGGTTTATGACATCCCTGTATCGCTCCGGCAATCCTTCCAAAAACCTGTCAAGGCAACACAGATCTGCAAAATCTCCCCGGTCCTCAAATGTATCAATCTCCTTACCCTTTAATTCTTCGACCGGTTTATTCCTGTTGAAATAATTTATGATTTCATTTCTGACAATCTGAAAAACCCACGGTTTTCTTTTCGACAGGTTCTTTAATTGGCCGAGATTGTTGTGGATTTTAACAAATGAATTCTGCAAGATCTCCAACGCATCATCCCGGTTTTTTAACCTTTTCAGTATAAAGAAATAGATGTCATTCCTGAATTCATTCCAGATGTCTATAGTTTTCAGTTTCATATTCATAAAGTAAAAAGTTGGCCCATGGGCCAACCTATTTTTAACAACATTCACAATTTTTGCAATCGCAAATCACACACGGGCAATCCTGCTGTGAACAGTTGACACATTGACATTGCGAACAGTCACAGTTAGTGCATTGGCAGTTGTTTTTGTTATCCATGGTTTTATAAATTTAAGGTTCAATAGGTAGACTCACAAATTCCAAAAAGGATACATTTTTATAAGGTGATTTACGAATTTTAATAAACCAAAAATTCCGACAAGATGAGAAATCTGTTAGGACATGAGGAAGATTGGAAAAGTAAAAAAAATGCGGAACCGCACCAACCAACCGATATGTTTTATGCACACTGTTTGACCTGGCACAAACTTATTATAGGCAAGATGAAGGGTGAAGAAAAGTGAGTATTTGCACAATCAGAAACGTTTGAAATTCAAAGTTAAAAGGTCAAGAAATTTTCACCTTCACCTCATATCCTTGCTGGATTTATCCTCCTGTAGATTGGAATCTTTACTCCGGTTTTTCTTTTTCCATACGGCATAGCCCAACCAGATAAATCCTCCAAAAAATAAGATAATAACCAAAATGATCAGCTCCAATCCCATAATGATAAAAGTTTAAGTTCGGTTTATCATACGAAGTATAATTTGATAATGTTTATAAAAAATAGGATTTATCAGATGTTTAATGATTTAATAGGTCTGGCACATCTTTTCCTAAATCGGCTCCAATCGGAAAATTGAATATAAATGCGACTTAACCGATAGACTTTGATCCAAAATCCATCTAATTGTATCAGAAGTATGTGATATGTACGCTTGTGGGGTTAAAATTATATGGATATCCGCAATGATACCAGTAAATGCCAAAACCAAAGGATCCTCTGCCAAATGCTAGATTGATGGCTTCTTCCGACTTCGGTCTTCGGTCTTCTAGCCCTTTGCTCGATAAGCAATTGCTACTGGCAGAATAGCGGATATACATATAAAATTATTCCATTTCCTGTTTTGTAGAAATGATTAAAGATTTTCTTAAAATATTTTTAAAGTATCCTGAATAATATGGGGTCATTTTGCCTTATTACTTCCTCTTTATTGTAGAAGACTGAGTAAACCCAGAACTCAAATGAACCACAACCCAAAATTGCAAAATAATGACCACAAGAATATTTATCCCTTAGGGCACTCTGAATCCATCAAAGTTTATGAAAGTAAATCCGATGTTGATATCTGGAAGGCCTTTAGCAAAGGGGATGAAAATGCATTCCATTATATATATAGGATGTATGTGACGGTATTGTTTAAATACGGTTGTCAAATGTGTAAGGATCAAAACCATATTCAGGATTGTATCCAGAACATTTTTATAGATCTAAGGAGAAAAAGAGGTCAGCTGAACGAAGTACAAAGCATCAAGGCCTATCTGTTTAAGATCCTTTATCGGGAACTGATCAGAAAATCAAACAAATCCAAAGAGGTGGTCCATCAGGATCCTGAAAAGGTCAATAATAATTTTTCTATTGAATTTTCTCAGGAAAGCAAACTTATTCAGGAGGAACACTATAAGGAGAAATACCATAAAATTCAAATTGCAATTAGCAAGCTTACCTGCCGACAGCGGCAGGCGATTTTGTTACTTTATGAAGAGGGGATGACCTATAAAGAGATTTCCGTAGCCATGGAATTTAGCGAGGTGAAATCCGCCAGAAAAGTTATCTATAGGGCTTTGTCAACTTTGAAATCATTGCTCCAAACAACATCACAGGATAAGGTTTAAATGGATTAATTATCCATGTAGAATATGAAATACAAAGATTACGATATAGATAATTTTATAACGGATGAATTTTTCATCCAGTGGATAAAAAACCCGAATGAAAACAACAGTCATTTTTGGGAAAAATGGATGGATCAGCATCCCGAAAAAAGGCCTTTGGTAAATGAAGCTGCCAATTTAATCCGGGCCGTAAAGTACGCTGATAATCCTGAATTTACCGACAGAATGTATGTGGAGACTTTTGAGCAGATTTTGAAGGCTGATAATCAGTATCGGAAAGTTAGTCCTGTTCGCTCTAAACGTCCCTTGAATAATCACACGAACAAAACCAGGAAGATGTTTTATCATTTTCCTGTACGGGGTATAGCGGCCTCTGTATTGGTTTTGTTTTGCTTTTGGGCACAATATGAGGCATTTAATTTTAAGCCTGACTCCGAACCCATTACGGAAATTGCCTTAGTGAAAAGAGCCAACCCTGCCGGTCAGAAATCCATCATTGATCTTCCCGACGGGTCCAGAATACACCTGAATGCGAACAGTGAGATTGAATTTCCTCAGGAATTTTCCAATGATTTAAGATCGGTAAGTCTAGTTGGGGAAGCATTTTTTGAGATCGAGAAGGAAAACAGACCATTTATAGTCCAATCGGGGGAAACGAAAATACAGGTTTTGGGAACATCCTTTAATGTAAACAAGAAAGAGAACGGATCTCTTTATGTGGCCTTGGTCACAGGAAAAGTCAGCGTGAATACCAAAAATGGCAGCAGAACGACTTTGGAACCCAATGAAATGCTCGTATTAAAAGAAAGTGGCACATTTCATAAAACGGGATTCGATCCCAAGGATGTAATTGGGTGGAAGGACAACTACCTGGTATTTAAAAGCTCCAGATTTCCTGAAGTCAGGAAGAAACTCGAACAATGGTATGGAGTCAATATTGAATTGAAAGGAGGTCTTGATGAAAATTGGACATATTCCGGAGTCTATGAAGATGAAATGTTGGAGAATGTGCTGCGGGGAATCTGTATGACATCCGGTATGAATTATAACATTGATAACAAACAAGTAACCATAACCAACCCAAAATAAAATGAAAAATACAGATATCAATACCAGCTAGCAAAGAAGGCAGGAACTGTTCTTGGCGGAACAGGTTCCTGCCCGTTTGAATGCCTCTTTCAAATGGTAATCCGAGGGAGGCATTAGTCCAAGTATTTCAACACTTAAACCATTCAAACTTATGGAAAATAATTTACGAAGACAACTGATCATGCTGTCAAAACGGTTAATATATGCATTTCTCGTTCAGCTTTTCTTTTGTACGGTCATTTTGGCCAACACAGGGAATGCGCAGCGCAGATCCATTGAGGAAGTCAGGGTTTCCCTGAACTTAAAAGAAAAGTCACTTGCCCAGTTTTTCAGGCAAGTGGAATCCAAAACGGATTTCAAATTCACCTATACGGACAATCTTGTTGACCTGAAACAGCCCATCACAGTCGTGGAAAAAAACAAATCGCTTTACGATGTTTTGATGGCCGTTTCCATGCAGACCAATTTGAATTTTGTACAGGTCAATGAGAATATTCATGTGAAAAAGTCAAGTAACTCGAAAAACTCGGTTGAGGTTGTTGAACCAATGGAGGTGACGGTTTCCGGAAAAGTCACGGATGATAACGGAGATCCTTTGCCGGGTGCCTCAGTCACTGTGGCAGGAACTACCACGGGTACGGTGACTGATATTGATGGCAATTATACGATTACTGTACCGGACGGATCAACCTTGATTTTTTCTTATATAGGGTTTGAGGCCATGAGGGTTTCAGTGGATAACCAAACTCAGCTAGATGTTACTTTGAAAGCAGATGAAACTTCTTTAAAAGAAGTAATAGTGGTGGGATATGGAACGCAGGAAAAAGTAAACCTTACAGGTGCGGTGAGCACTATCCAGAGTGAGGATTTAAAAAATAGACCTATCACAAACGCAAGCCAAGCACTTCAAGGTGTACAAGGTGTGTATGTTAATCAAATAGGCGGGCAGCCTGGAAGGGACGCCGCAACAATCAGAATTCGTGGTGTCGGTACGTTGAATAATAGCAATCCGCTTGTTTTGGTTGACGGAATTGAATTCCCCTTAGATGATCTGAACCCAAATGATATAGAAAGCATTTCCGTTTTGAAAGATGCAGCCTCTGCTGCTATCTATGGTTCTCGGGCAGCAAATGGAGTGGTCTTAGTTACCACAAAAAAAGGGAGCCAAAAATCTCAGATTATTTATAGTAGTTCCGTGGGTGTGCAGGAGGTCATTTCACTGCCAAAAGTAGTCAAGGATCCTATTGTCTGGTTTGAAAAATATTCTGAGGCCCAATTGAATGTTGGAACAAATCCGAATGCATTGGCCTTTCCCCAATCTCTAATAGATGAATATCGGGAAGGAATGCAAACGGACCCGATTGTGTATCCAAGGAACGATTGGGATGACATAATGTTTGATCCGGCATTTATTCAGGAGCATAATCTAAGATTTTCGGGTGGTAATGAAAAAACCAACCATTCATTTTCTTTAGGTTTTCTTGATCAGGATGGCGTGCTAAGAGGAACTAGTTCAGAAAGATATAATTTCAATTTAAATGTGGAATCAAAGTTAAAAGATTTCCTCACAATAGGTGGCACGGCAAATACCTCCTATAGAACTTGGGATGAGGCTGTTGGAGGCACTACAAGTCAAATGTCAATTACCTTAAGAGCTCAATCCTTTCAACCTACTTACATAGAGAACGGAAATTATGCCATGCAGTTTTTTGATATTCCGGGATTTCGGAGGTATCCGAATCCACTCGCTCGAGCTGATGAGGGCCAAAATAAGTTTAAGACTCTGAGACTTTTTTTAAATACCTATGCAGAGGTTAAACTTCCTCTGGATATAATATATAAGTTGAACATTGGTGTTACTAGCGACAATTTACGGCAGAAAGAATTTATCCCGGAAATACCAGTATATGACGTTAAAACAAAAGAATTATCAACATTAAGCGCCGGCGGACCTATAATACCATTTGGTGGACCAAGGGGGGTTAACCAGCGAGATAATGAATCTTTTAATACGACTATATTCAATACTTTACGATGGAATAAATTCTATGAAGACCAAACAGAAATTTCAGTTTTACTTGGTCAAAGCTATGAAAGCTTTACTAGTAGCTTTTTTACGGCCCATAATGAAGGGTATCTCAACAACGATCTATTTGAGCTAAACGCTGGTGCTTTGAATCCGGCTGTGTCTGGTACAAGTAATGAATCTAGATTAATCTCTTATTTCGGACGCCTTAATTACATCTTAAACGCCAAATATCTTTTAGAAGCCAATTTTCGTTATGATGGATCATCCCGCTTTGCAAAAGGAAACCAATGGGGATTTTTTCCATCCGTTTCGGCCGGATGGCGTTTGGACGAAGAAAATTTTCTTCAAAAAGTTGATTGGCTGGACCAACTCAAAATAAGATCATCTTGGGGTAAATTAGGTAATGAAAGAATCGGATTATTTAGTTATGCCGATCTTGTCTCACTGGGTCAAGATTATTCTTTTGGAGGTACTGTATCCTCTGGCGCTGCAGTTCTTGTAGATAATGAGGAAGAAATTACCTGGGAAACAACTACCATAACAAATTTTGGTTTGGACGCTTCCTTTTTCAGAGGACAATTTACAGCTAGTCTAGAGTATTTTCTGAAATCGACTGATGATGTGCTAAGACCGGTAGGAATTCCTTCGCAGGTAGGTGCTTTAGGAGGTCCAGTAAGGAATATTGGGAAGGTGCAAAACAATGGAGTTGAAATAGCCTTAGGCTATCGTAAATCCATTGGTGATTTCAATTATGGACTTTCTGGAAGCCTGACATATTTAACAAACAAAGTTACTGAGCTAAATGGTGAGATTATCATTGATGATTTTTCCATTGATGGCAGAGGACCTTTAATCATAACCCAGGAAGGTGCTCCAATTAATCAGTTTTTACTTTTTCAATCCGATGGTTTATTTCAATCACAGGAGGAAATCGATACACATGCCAATCAGGGACCCAATACAAGACCTGGTTATATCCGTTTTAAAGATTTAGACAATAATGGTGTAATCGATATAAACGATAGAATTGCTGAAGGCAATAGCATACCTAGATATACGTATTCCTTTAACATCAATCTTGGATATAAGAATTTTTCATTAAACACACTTTGGCAAGGTGTGGGTGACGTGCAAACGTATAACAAGCATATTTCAGGTGTACCTTTCTGGTTTGGCAGTGGCTTACCTATTGACTGGGTAGACAATTCTTGGACTCCTGATAGACCGAACGCCTCCTTGCCACTACTTACACGTTTTGAAGATGCCCAGACCACAAATTTCAGGGATAGTGATTTTTGGCTACAGGATGCTTCTTATCTCAGGTTAAAGAATATTCAACTTAATTATACATTTGGATCGAATGTCATTAACAAATTAGGCATAGAGGAATTACTGTTTTTTGTGAATGGACAAAACCTATTAACCTTCACCTCATTGGATGATTTTGATCCTGAAACAGAATTGCTAACAGGAAATTTCTTCAATTACCCATCAGTTAAAACCTATACCATTGGATTACAAGCATCCTTTTAAATATTATTCTCATGAAAAATAAATTATATAAAACTACCATATTTTGTGGAGCACTGTTTTTATCCAGTTGTTTTAGTGACAAATTATCTTTGGAACCCTTGGATCAAAGTAGGATAGAAACGTTCTGGACTACTCAAGAAAATGCCACGGCAGCATTAGCAGGTTGCTATGAAACACTATTAGGTCCTTTCAGGGGACAATGGTTAATGGAACTTGAACAAATAACCCCGAATGCGTTTGAAACCGATGATGTTTTGGGAGCTTCATCCATAGCCCAAGGCTTGAATGATCCTGACCTTCCCTTTATCAATAATCGTTACAGAGCAGCTTATGAAGGCGTAGGTAGGACAAATACTTTTTTAGCCAATATTGATCAAGTGCAAATGGACCAAGATTTGAAGAGCCGTTTTAAAGGCGAAGCACTATTTTTAAGAGCCTTCTATTATCATAATTTAATTGAATTTTATGGAGGGGTACCATTAATTTTGGATCCCCCCAATGCTACTACTCAAGCGAATTTACCGCGAAACACAAAATCAGAGGTGCTAGACGTAATTATGGCAGATCTTGATGTTGCGGCCACCCTTTTACCAATTTCCTATAACGGCCAAAATATTGGAAGAACAACTAAAGGTGCCGCCTTGGCATTAAAAGCTAGATCGGCCTTGTATAACGGAAGATGGGACGAGGCTGTGGAAGCAGCTGAGATAGTAATCAAATTGGGAATTTATAAGCTTTTTCCTAATTATAGGGATTTGTTTTTGTTGGAAAACGAAGGAAATAGCGAAGTAATATTTGACGTTCAGTACGTTGCCCCGCAATTCACGAACAGCTACCATGTTTCTATATTGGGCAATGGTAGAATTGCCCCTTTACAGGATTTGGTGAATGCATATTGGATGATAGATGGAAATACCATAGAAACCTCAAATTTATATGATCCTTTAAATCCAATAGCCAATAGGGACCCTCGTTTAACACAAACGATAATAACGGTAGGCAGTATGTTCAATGGACGGCCTATAGTTGGTTCCGAATCATTTCTTAATGTTTCAGGGTATGCTTTCAAAAAGTATACTTATTTCGAGGATAACGTCGTAAAAATGCCACCCGTACCTGGGCAAGGTGAAATTAATGCCATAGTAATGCGATTTGCTGAAATTCTTCTGACTTTGGCAGAGGCAGAAAATGAATTAAATGGACCAACAAAAAAGGCATATGACGCAATCAATATGATTAGAAGTAGAGCCTCTGTTAATATGCCAGATGTAACCCCTGGGTTAAGCAAAGAGGAATTCCGTGAAGTCGTTCGGTTGGAGAGGAGAATTGAGTTTGCAGGGGAGGGTCTATATTACAATGATATTAAACGATGGAGGACGGCCGAAGAAGTAATGAATTCAAATGCTGTCACACGAAATGGAATTGTCCTCCAAAATAGAAATTTCAACCCAGACAGAGACTATCTATGGCCGATACCGAGCAGGGACATTTTGTTGAACACTAATTTAGAGCAGAATCCGGGATACTAACAATAGTTATTTAAACCGTAAATTTCTTTAGAGATTTATTTTAAATCATTTGATATATAAATATTTACCTTAATAAATTTTGTTAACACAGATTAGTCATGAAATCAATTTTATACTTTATTAGTTTACTTTTTCTTCAAACTCCGACATATACCCAGAGTACCGGATTCTTCCATGTCGAGCAGGTGGACGGGAAATGGCAGGTCATCGACCCAGATGGCCATATTTTTCATATGCGTGGTATTGCCCACTATGGCGACGGCACCCATATGCCTTGGAATCTTAAAGAAAAATACGGCTCGCTGGAGAATTGGCGCAGATCGGTCAAGGAGGCGCATATTGAAATGGGGTTCACTTACCTCCCCCCCAGCGTGGGACCCAGTGCGATCGACCCTTCTACGATCGGTGACAGGCCGAGAGACCGAGCAAACCTTATAACACGAACCCCCGAATGGAAGGCATCCGAATTCGCTGCCTTAGACTATCCGTTCACGGCATTTCTTGAAGTACCGCTACAGTATATGGCGGGGGATGGTCTCCCGGATGTCTTTGGTGAAGGGTTCTCCACCGCAGTTGACCAACGGTGCCGGGAGTTCGTCGAACCGCTAAGGGATAACAGGCAGTTGATAGGGTACCATTTCGCTCAAAATCCTCCGTGGAATATAAATTCAGACAATGCAGAGCGTTGGATCGAGGCCTGTACCAAGCCAAACAGTGCCGGACTGAAGGAATGGGCAAAGCTGATGGAAGAGGTATACGGTACAATCGAAAGGTGGCGGCAGACCTATGGCACCCCAATAAAGGAGTGGTCGGATATTGAAAAATTGGAGAGGCCATTACGGGGCTACATCTCGGGTGACAGGCTGCGCGAAGACAAGGAGACCTTTCTGAAGCGAATTTGCGAGCGGTGGTACAAGGTCTATCACAATACCATCCGGAAATATGATCAAAATCATATGATACTGGGGGACCGGAACACATTGCACCTACAGGATACGCCCCCATCTTGGTCATTCTTCATCATGGAAAAGTATATAGACGTGCTGTCCGTAAATACGGAGGGTCCTCCCTCTACTACATACGGTGTGTTGGAGGCAGCAACCCGAAACTGGAACGGCCCCATTCTATTGGCCGATACCGGTGCAGGTATCTATTACGGAGACCCTCCAAAGTCAACCTATCAGGCGCGTAATATTGCTGAATATGAAGAGGTTTATAGTGGTCTCGTAAAAATGAGCATGGAGCACCCGCAGATCATCGGTTTTGGTTGGTGCGGATACTATGAATCGCCACATCCGGGCGGGCGTAGCGGGCTGATGGAGGTCAAGGACGAATCGCTTGTCCCTAATCTGGTACCCATCGTAAAAAAATGGAATAGTAAGATGGCCGATTTTGTGGAAAAACAAAATGATAATCGAGAAAAATCCAAGAAATGAAATTCAAATAGAATATTGTATTCATTGAATTAATATTGTTCGGCAGATCTCACTGTTCATACAAAGAAAAAAAATAATAAAATGAAAAGAATATTGCATGTTATCCTAATAATCGTGGTTCTGTTTTGCAACCAAGTAATTTATGCCCAAAGTACTGGCTACTTCCATGTTGAAAAGGTAGACGGAAAATGGGAAGTCATTGACCCAGAGGGCGATATTTTCCATATGCGGGGAATTAACCATTATGGCGACGGAACCCATATGCCTTGGAACCTGAAGGAAAAATACGGCTCCGTGGAAAATTGGCGCAGATCCGTCAAGCAGGCGCATATTGATATGGGGTTTACCTACATGCCCCCGAGCGTGGGACCCAGTGCAATCGACCCTTCTACGATTGGCGACAGGCCGAGAGATCGGGAGAATCTTATAACACGTACCCCCGAATGGCAGGCATCGCAATTCGCTGTCTTAGACTATCCGTTCACTGCATTCCTGGAGGTGCCGCTACAGTACATGGCCGGTGAGGGTCTCCCGGATGTGTTTGGCGAAGGGTTTGCCGCTGCAGTCGATCAACGATGCCGGGAGTTCGTCGAACCGTTAAGTGACAACAGGCAGTTGATAGGATATCATTTTTCCCATAATCCCCCTTGGAACATCAACGCCAAGAGTGCACAGCTTTGGATCGAAGCCTGTACAAGGCCTAACAGTACCGGGCTAAAGGAATGGGTAAAGCTGATGAAAGAGGTTTACGGCACGATAGATAGGTGGCGGCAGACTTATGGCATCCCGATAAAGGAGTGGTCGGATATCGAAAAGGTGGAGTCCCCCTTGCGTGGCTACATCTCCGGTGATAGGCTGCGCGAGGATAAAGAGACTTTTCTGAAGCGGATCTGCGAGCAGTGGTACAAGGTTTATCACGATACCATCCGGAAATATGACCCAAACCATATGATACTCGGTGACCGGAACACATTGCACTTACAGGACGCACCCTCAGCCTGGTCTTTCTTTATCATGGAAAAGTATATTGACGTGCTGTCAGTGAATATTATGGGTCCTCCCTCTACTGCCTATGGTGTGCTGGAGGTGGCCACACGAAACTGGGACGGCCCCATCCTATTGGCCGATACCGGTGCAGGTATCTATGACGGCGATCCACCAAAGTCGACCTATCAAGCGGCTGACCTTGCCGAATATGAAGAGGTCTATAGTGGCCTTGTAAAAATGAGCATGAATCACCCGCAGATCATCGGTTTCGGCTGGTGCGGATATTACGAATCCCCCCATCCGGGTGCACGGAGTGGGTTAATGAAGGTTAAAGATGAGACACCAATGGAAAACATAATACCCATTATAAAAAAATGGAACAAAAAAATGGCAAGATTTACTGAAGAGCTTAATGGTTTTTGAAAATATCCCATAGTGTGGAGACATTGACTCAAACTAATCAAGCAGACAGTTGCAATGTTTACCTTATCTTTGCAGGTGATCTGGGATACGGACAACTTTGTAATTATGGAGCACTGCAGAACCACACGCCTAATCGGGGCACATCTTGATAAAAATGAGTGGGTATTTATGCTGGTAAAAAGTATAAACGGGTAAATTAAATGAAGATGTGAATTTTTGCAAAGTCTGTAGGTCATTCAAACTTCTTAAGAATTACTCCTGTTTGTAGAAAATTTAATTAAAAAAGGAAAAATTCGTAAAACTATAAATAAATCATGAGGCCCCCGCTATGAACAAATTTTCTATAATTTTATTTGGATGTATATTAATTAATGCATATTCCCAAACCAAAACAGTCGCTCAGAAAATCCCAAAAAAGCCCAATGTGATCCTAATCCTGTCTGATGATCAGGGAACACTGGATATGAACTGTTATGGGTCTAAAGATCTGATCACACCAAATATGGATGCACTGGCAGCGTCCGGGGTGCGGTTTACCCAGTTTTATGCCGCTGCTCCTGTATGTTCTCCCTCCAGAGCAGGTTTACTTACCGGAAAGACGCCCCTTCGAGCAGGCCTTCCGGGCAATGTCCCAATCCCTGAAATTCAAGAAGGCGCGGGACTGTCTACAGAACAAATTACTATCGCGGAAATGATGAAGCCAGCAGGATACAAGACTGCTCATATTGGGAAATGGCATTTAGGGCATATTGAAGAAAAGCAACCTAATGCCCAGGGCTTTGACTATTCATTTGGCCATTTGGTAGGATGTATAGACAATTATAGTCACTTTTTCTATTGGTCAGGACCCAATAAGCATGATCTGTGGCGAAATGGCAAAGAGGTATATTATGATGGTGAGTATTTCCCAGACTTATCAGTAAGTGAAGTGAATCAGTTTATGGAAGAAAACCAGAAAGATCCTTTCTTTATTTACTGGGCCATCAATGTACCCCATTATCCGTATCAGGGACATGAAAAATGGCTTAAACAATATGAAAACCTGGAGAGTCCCCGCAGGGAATATGCTGCTTTTGTTTCTACCATGGATGAGAAAATAGGAGAAGTGATGGACAAATTGGAGGCCCTTGGTCTGAGGGAAAATACGATGGTTATATTTCAATCAGATCATGGCCATTCCCGGGAGGAAAGGGCATTTTATGGGGGCGGAAATGCAGGGCCATACAGAGGGGCCAAGTTTAGCATGTTTGAGGGAGGGCTTAGAGTTCCAGCCATTATCAGCATGCCTGGCACGCTTCCACAAGGAGAGGTAAGGGATCAATTAGCCACCGGCATGGATTGGATGCCTACTATTGCTGAATTGTGCGAAGTGGATTTACCGGATGAAAAGTTAGATGGGAAGAGCCTGGGGTCTGTTATTCATAAAGATGCCCCTACACCTCATGAAGTAGTTCACTGGCAAACAGGTGAGGCATTAGGGGAAAAAAGCAGTTGGGCAGTAAGATCAGGCGACTGGAAGCTGCTAGGAAATCCCATTGATCCAAATAAAGAAGAAAGTTTAACAGAAGCAGACAGCCTGTTTCTGGTTAACCTGGCTTATGACATTTCAGAAAAGAAAAATTTAGCAGCCGATCATCCTGAACAAGTAAAAAAACTAAAAGAGCTGCATGATGTCTGGGTAGAAGAAATTTTATCAGAGCGGGATTGGTGATCCGAAAGTTTGACTGGAAATGACGCTAATATTTGGATAAAAGATAATATTGATCTTTATACCTTAAAATGGGATTTCAGATATCAGAACAACATTCAAAAATGACCAAAGAAAAGAACTTTATCTCTATTTTGTTTTATGGATGGCAATCAACTAGATATTGAAAGTCCACTAAGCGGATTTGTTATCGCCAACCACTAGCTAATGTAAAAGGTCTATTACGAAGCTTAACTTGGCTAATGTAAGGCAAGGTTTGAAGAGCCTTTCCGCCGTGGCAGAAAGCTGAAGGTAAAACTCATCCCAATAAACACAAACCCAGAATAGGCTTACAAAAAACTCAATTATGATTTCAAATAAATTTTATGCGATTCCTGTTGTTTTGATTATTTTTTTGTCGGCTTGTAACCCAACCCCGGAACAAACAGAAACCCCGCCTCCAAACATCATCTTTATTCTGAGTGATGACCATGCCTATCAGGCCATCAGTGCCTATGGCCATGGCCTGAACCAAACGCCCAATATTGACCGCCTGGCCAAAGATGGTGCGATTTTTACCAGGGCAACGGTGACCAATTCCATCTGCGCTCCTAGCAGGGCGGTGATCCTGACCGGCAAGCACAGTTTTGTCAACGGGAAAGTGGATAACGTCCAGCCCTTTGACTGGAACCAGGATAATTTTGCCAAACTGCTCCAAAAAGCAGGATATGCCACGGCCATGATCGGCAAGATCCACTTGGATGGTTTGCCGCAGGGATTTGACCATTCCATGGTATTGCCCGGTCAGGGGCATTATTATAATCCTGATTTTATAGTAAACGGGGAGAAAAAGCGATATGAAGGCTATGTGACAGAACTCACCACCGATTTTGCACTGCAATGGCTTGAAGAGGGCAGAGACAAGAACAAACCATTTCTTCTGTTTTACAATCAAAAAGCGCCTCACAGAAACTGGCAGCCTGCCCCCAAGTACCTCACTTTGTATGATGATACCTTCTTTACACCTCCGCCCACCTTTTTTGACGGGGATGCCGGGTATCCAGGTAGAGGTACAGCCGCCAAAACCCAGGAAATGGAAATCGACGGCCATGCACAGTGGGGACATGATTTTAAACTGGAGGTCGACCCGGAAGGAAACCGGACCGGATTCTCCAAGGAACTGGAACGTTTCAATGAGGAGCAGCGTACCCAATGGCTAGCCGCTTACGGCCCAAAAAACGAGGCGTTTTTGCAGGCTTATTCCCAAGGAAAAGAAATTTCTCTAAAAGATCCCCGAAAGGATAGAGAATTGGCACTTTGGAAGTACAACAGGTACATCAAAGACTACCTGCGAACCATCAAATCAGTGGATGATGGAGTAGGGGAGGTACTGGATTATCTGGAGGCAAATGGTCTGGCAGAAAACACCATAGTGATCTATACTTCAGATCAAGGCTTCTATTTGGGCGAACATGGTTGGTTCGACAAACGGTTTATGTATGAGCAATCCTTCCGGACCCCCTTGTTGATCCGGTATCCCAAAGAAATCAAATCAGGAATTACCGTGGACAAACTCGTCCAGAATCTTGATTTTGCCCCCACGCTTCTGGATTATGCCGAGGTACAGGTTCCAGGGGAAATGCAGGGAGAATCTTTCAGGGATTTAATGAATGGGAAATCCCGTGAGTGGCGGGATGCGGTTTATTATACCTACTATGAATATCCTTCTGTCCACATGGTAAAAAGGCACTATGGGATTTCTACAGAACGGTACAAACTGATGCATTTTTATTATGACATAGATGAATGGGAAATGTATGATCTGGAAAATGATCCCAACGAAATGAATAATGTTTATGATCATCCTGATTATGCCGAGGTAAAAGCCGATATGCACCAAAAGTTGGAGGACATCCGCACCAAATATGGTGATTCGGATCAATTGGACCAAAAATACCTGAAATCCTATCTTGATCATATGGAAAGCAGGAAGATTAATTAATCCGGTTGACGTTATCATAGACATCATCTCGACGCCGGGAGAGATCCCATGGGGTTCGGTTGGACGTTAAATTATTCCGCATCCGTTTATTCACATTGTTTTCGGTACCTCTTGCATTGCCTGTACCCCGAGAGACCCTTCTCCCGCTATCGAGATCAGGGTGACGATACCACTAACGTCATCTCGACGTCAGGAGAGATCTCCCGGCACTTCGGTTTTGGCGAATGGGAGTTTTGAAAAGATTCACTACCAATCTTCAAAAACATAAAGAAATGAGACGATATCAAATGGAAAAAGTTGGAATCAATGATTTTCAACACAAAAGACTGATCTTGTTGTTGATGGTGATCCTGGCAATTAGCTGTAACTCCAAAGGAGATAAAGAAAAAGTAGAAAAACATGCTTCACAAGTGTATAATGCACAGAAATTCGACATACCCTTGGGGGAGATGGTTTTTATACCTGAGGGATATTTTGAAATGGGTGGCAACAACGAACAGGCCGATCCGGACGAATTTCCCAAGCATGGCGTAAAAGTAAAGGGTTTCTGGATGGATGTCCATGAAGTGACCAACCGCCAGTTTATGGAATTTGTAA
>JBGTDA010000177.1:0-50620 GCA_041748555.1 Rhodonellum sp. | reverse complement strand
GTGCCTCACCCCCGTTTACCTTGAGTTCGATCCTGCCGGAATCATCTCCAAAACAAAATACATCCTCTTTTATAGAAACAACTGCTTCAAAAAGTCCATTGATCTCTATTTCCAGTTTGGGTGATTCTCCTTCACATAAATTGTCCTGCTTACTGAATTCTTTAAACCAAACCTGACCTGTTGAAACGGCATCTGTCCACTTGATTTCAACCATTCCTGTTTCCCCTGCGGAAATGATTTCCCCGCCATCCACAAACCATTCATAGGTCCGGTTGGTAGAAAAATTAGGCACACTGTATTCCCAAATTACTTCCGGGTCAAAGCAGATATTTACTTCACCTACCGGTATTTGGGATTCGATAACAGGATTGATGCTTACGTCCAAAATGAATTCTTTTCCGGGGCAGCCTTCAGTGTTAAACGGAATAGCAGTCAACTTCGCATCCGGATTATTTTCGCCCCATCTTACGGTAACCTGTAAATCGTCTTCGGAAATAATCTCGCCGCCCTCCACCGACCAGTCTGCCTTGGATAATTCCTGAGATGATACGAATCCATATGTCACCTCTTCAACCAAAGGACATACTGAAGTCAATCCCTTGATCTCGCCTTCTATTTCATGCGCATCCACTATAAAAACAATTTCCTCCTGTTGATCACAGCTGTTTTCGCTGATAGATGCTGTTATTTTCACCTCATAGATACCTGTTGTGGTATAGGTGTGGGAAACTTCCTTTCCTGTTTTTGTATCACTACCATCGCCAAAATCCCAGACAAAATAAGTGAACACTTCATTTTCAGGATTTATTTCCCAAAGTGCTTCCGCATTAATACATGCAACTTTTTCCCCTTCAACCTCAAATTGATATTCCTGTTCCACCTGAAAATTCAGGTTGTCCAGACTGGCTCCGACAGCATACCCATAGGACTCGATATAACCAAATCCATACACATAGGCTATCAATCCCTCTGAATTGGTAAGCCTGTGAACGCCCTGCGCGATGGGAACTCCGGCAAAGGAAAAATCCACCGAGCCGGGAATCGGATTGAATTGATTTCCGATATTCTGACCATCCAGCAGTGTGTTTCCGGTTGCTGAAGTTTTGACAACAATGTTTACAAAATGGTTTGTAATCGAAGGCAGCTGAAGGGCATTGAAAGTAATGTTTTTCAAAAGCTGCTGATTCGGGCTGTAGGTGATCATAAAAGGATCCCCATTGGTAAACTGTGAAAAAGCCGGATCGTTGCATTCCTGACTTTTAGCAAAAACAGTTACAGACCCTGGCTTACTTGTTTCGATACTTGCAGGCTGGTCTTTTTCAAAATCCAGAGTCACAAAGCCGCCTGCATTTAAGTTGGCTACGACATTCCCATCCACGGTGACAGCAGTATTATCCGCGGATGCCAATACTTTCACCATTTCTCCGGAAGATCTTCCCATAAGTGGGATATGAAAAAATTCTGTTCCCCAGGTATTGATTGGGTAAGCCTGCTGGAACAGATTATCATTTGCTCCACCACAATTTCCTACACTGGACCATTTATTTCCACCGAAAACTGCTATGTTCTTACAGTTTTCGACATTTTCTCCGACCACGCGGACCCTTGTTCCAGTCAGGTCTCCCCGTGCTTTCAGCTGATAGGATTGGCCGGCATTCAAGGTGATGTTATATGGGATGTTCCGGGATTCGCCGGAGACTGTCAATGCGGAGGGAGTTATCTCAATCTTGGTATCATTTTCAACAGCCAATACCAATAGTGTACTTTCATTGTTGACGTTTGCATCATAGGTGACTTGTTTATCCATTACTTCAAAATGTGAAGTGATGTAATAATCCTTTCCTAAAGTACTTAAAGGTAAGATAACGGTACCATCAGCACTCCGAAAACGCTCATTGAAAGCATAAACAGATACATTTCCAGAGGAAGTGATATACACGCCCTTGTTCTCGATGACTCCTGAACTCCGATGGAGGATATCAAAATCATTCACATTATAAACAAATTGCTGACCTTGGTTCAGGTTGAAAGGGACAGAATTACCTGCATACTCAATTACTCCGGAAGTCTGCTCGCTTGCGGTGATGATAATCACTCCCCTGTCGGTGGCATCGGGAGGAATCCCATTGTTTTCCATGAAGCCAAACCAAAATTCTTTACCAACTGTGGTCAGCTGGGCATGTGAATTTTGAGCCCAAAAAAATAAGAGGGAAAAGCAGAAGTAAAAGAATTTCCTTTTAAAGGAAGGGCCCGACATGAAATTTGAATTTAAAATACAATCAGCTTTCAATATAAATATCTATTTTAGAAATTGTTTCCTAATATTTAAGAAAGACGCAATTATTTAATTTAAAGTGATTTTGATCTACACAGTGAAATCCGATTTTACAAAATCCGCCTAATTAAATTTTAATTCGCAGTTTAATAACCAGTTTTGACCATTTCGAATTTTTTGGTATAATCCATAACTAAACTCATCATGAAAACAAGAAAATATTATCTGACTCTGGATCTAAAAGAAGATCCGGAACTCATCCGGGAATATGAAAAGCAGCACCAAAATGTATGGCCTGAAACGTTGAAAAGTTTTGAAGATGCGGGAATCCTGTCCATGGAAATATTCCGGTGGGAAAACAGGTTATTCATGGTGTTGGAGACTGTTATGGATTTCTCATTTGCAGATAAAGCAGCTATGGATCTTGCCCATGAGAAGGTGCAGGAATGGGAAAAGCTGATGGGTACCTACCAACAACGCTTACCAGGCACCGGCGAAGGGGAAAAATGGCAATTGATGAAAAATATATTTGATTGGTCCATTAAATAAAGTCAAAGACCATCAGGTAAGGAACAAATATGAACGGAGTTTAAAATTATTGTCAAAAGTTTTTGATAAATTAAGCCATCCGTTCATTTGCATTTTTAGAAATATGGAAAAACCACAGGAAACTATCAAAAGCCAAAAACTCGATTTAATCAAATTATCCAGAGAAGTCCTTAACGGAAAGGATTTTAACAGTAAATCACTCCGCGAGCTATATCTTGAGCTTGAAAAGGTGGATCAGTTTTCCTATGCTACAGAGGTACTTTTAAGAAAAATCAGACTGGATTCTGAATCCGGAATCGGAACCAGCAAACAGGAACATCAAAAACTTGCGAAATACATTTACAAGGACCATTCCCTACCCGCCTCTTTCAAATTTGACAAAGCGCTCAAAGAACTAAATGCATGTGATGATCTGAACAAAAGCCAAAACTGTGAATCATTTGGCCTTGCCGGTGCAATCTACAAGCGAAAGTGGCTGTTTGACAACCAATACAAAAACCTGATTTTATCCCGGTTTTATTATGGTAGAGGTTTTGAGCTATGGAAGGTATTCCTGAAGGAAAATGTTTTAGAAAACAGCTCCACCCCCACAAACGATTCAGGGTATACTGCTATAAATTTTGCTTATGTGAATGAACAAATGGCCATCGATAGACTGGAAGAGCATGGCAAAATCACCGGTTTGGATTCCGGCATTACTGAAAGGTTAAAAGAAGCCGATGAAGTCAGGATGTTCATATTGAAGAATTTATTGGTGGACGGTGATCTTAAAAATCCAAGACTTGATGAAAAAAAATGTAACAAATGGACTTTGGCAACTGTAGCTGAGGCTTTTTTTGGATTAAGGCAATATGATGCTGCTTTACATTTCATGAACGAAACCTTAGCTTGTCTCCGACAGGACACGGGGAATGTTCAAAGCATTCATTCTCAGAATGGCATCTCTGATAAAATGCTCGCCTGGGAGATCAGAAGCTTTACCCAACAGATTTTTGCGCTGGCTTACCTTCAGGTATTTCAGAAGGAGTTTGTTTGTACTATTTCAACCGGAGAAGAAATCCGAATCCCACACGCAAAGGATATCAAGGAAGAAAAAATCCTACGCTGCCTCCAATTGCTCAAATCCTTCGGGTCAGAAAACAAATCCTCTGATGACACGAAGGACATCCGAAAACAAGGTAAACTAGGTTTGGCTCTTTCAGGTGGCGGATTCAGGGCATCCTTGTTTCATATAGGGGTGTTGGCATCACTGGCTGAGGCCGACGAATTGAGACATATACAGGTGATTTCGACTGTTTCGGGAGGATCCATTATCGGTGCATTTTATTATTTGAAACTGAAATTCCTGTTTGAAACAAAACACGATGATGAGATCAATAAACAGGATTACTTAGAAATAGTAAAAGAAATAGAAAAGGAATTTCTCGCCGGTGTGCAGCATAACCTTAGAATGCGCCTTTTCACAGATTTTCCCAGCAACTGGAAGATGCTGACTGATCCTCATTATTCGCGAACCCACCGATTGGGAGAGCTATATGAGGAATATTTTTATGAAAAATTATTTTTCGATGATGGGAAATATCAGGAAGCCAAAATAAAGATGGCGGAAAACAGGTTTATCGACAGTTCAGAGTTGGATAAGTCCATTGACGAAATTGCAGCAACCTATATTGAAAGCTATTGGGAAAGAGTGGTAAGCAAATATGAGGAAAACCAGGCCATCCTGGAAGCAAACAACGGTGGCATCTTTATGCAGGATCTGTATGTAAATCCATTTCTAAAACAAGGAGAAGCTTTTGATTTTAAACTGGACAATTGGAAGCGGAAAAACAAAATCCCGCAGCTTGTACTCAATGCGACCAGCGTGAATACAGGTCACAATTTCCAGTTCACGGCCTCTTGGATGGGCGAACCACCCATGAATATCCTTCAGGATGTGGATGTAAAACCCCGATTGCGCCGGTTATATTATTCTGAGGCACCCGATCCTTATAAGAATTTCAGGTTGGGATATGCTGTCGGTGCCTCTTCCTGTGTTCCGGTCATGTTCCACCCCATGCCGATGCGGGATTTGTATGAGGACATTGAGCTGCAACTCGTGGATGGCGGGCTCCATGATAATCAGGGCATTTCTTCCCTTCTCGAGCAGGAATGCAACCAGATATTCATCAGTGATGCCAGCGGTCAGCTGCCCACAGAAAAAATAACGGCTGGCAATGAGCTGGCGGTTTTCTACAGGTCAGACAGTATTTTGCAGGAGCGGCTCCGCGAGTTACAGTTCCTGGATATAAAAAGTCGCAGCAGCAGTTCACAAATATACAACCTGACTTCGGTTCACCTTAAAAACGATTTGTTTGAGCCCCCTGTCAACTGGAAATACTGTGAGGATCCGCCGCGTAGCCTGATGTATGGAAGCCAGATCCGCAGCAATGCAAATCATCTGACCAAATACGGCATCTTGAAGGATGTCCAGCTGGCTTTGGCTGAAATCAGAACAGATCTTGACGCCTTTCATGACAAAGAGGCCTATGCATTGATGTACAGCGGATATATGCAGATGAATCATGGGTTGAACAAATCCGACGCCGATGCTTCGCAATGGAATTTTGGCCGAATCGAACCATATCTCACACGGCAGGAAAAGGCTGCTGAGATCAAACCTCTTTTATCAGCTTCCAACAAAATCGCGCTTAAAATCCTTGATGTAAATCCCGCCATCAAATGGGCTGCAAGGATTTTTGCTGTTCTTGCACTCATCCTTTTGCTTTACCTTGGTTACTTGTTTTTTGAAACTGAATTTTTTTCCGTGAAAGCGTTACTGTTTATCATTGCGATTTACCTGATCAAACTTATATCCAAACCACTGGGCTTGATCATCAATTTCCGATCCGAAATCAGAAAAAAAATCAGTGTTTTCTTTGTATTGGTTTTCGCCTTTCTGATCAGTAAATTTTATTTGAAGTTTATCAATCCGCTTTATAACCAAAGCGGAAAAATGAAGGAATGATGCAATGCATAGGGTCTGTTTGGAAATTTATCAAAATCTGATTTTTGCTAAAGAAAAAGTCTTCTAACATATTCACTATCCGCAAGCCTTACCTATTATATTCCAATAATTACCGTGAATAGTCTCAAAGACAACAGTCCTTTTTACGATAAATTTACTATTTTTGACTTTTAAATTTGTTTCAGATAAGGTGCCTTACAAAGAACGAGAAATAGAAAAGAAGTACTATTCTATAGGAGAAGTGGCTACAATGTTTAAAGTAGCACCCTCCCTGATCAGGTATTGGGAAGGGGAATTTGATATTATCCGTCCCAAGAAGGACAAAAAGGGAAACCGCAGATTTACCAAAGATGATATCGAGAAAATCCGGTACATCTACCATTTGGTAAAAGTAAAAGGATTTACGCTACAGGGTGCCCAGGAGGTTCTCAAAAATGACAATCACCAGGTGCATGACAAAGCCACCATGGTAGACAGACTTAACCAAATCAAACATTTTTTAATAGAAATCAGAGAAACCTTACATGATAAATCCTCCGAATGAAGCTTTACATTATCAGATAGCACTCAGCCTGATCCCAAAAATCGGCCCCACATTATACCGAAACATCATTGCCTACAGTGGTTCAGCTTATGGCTTTTTTAATCTTACAAACGGAAAAGCCGCCAAAATCCCTCGGATCGGTCAAAAACTGATTGCTTTAAAAAAGGGGAAAGTTGAATATCTTCAAAAGGCCGAAGAACTCATCAACAACTGTCTGAAACACAATATCCGCATACTCCCTCTTGAACACCCTGATTTCCCGGATCGATTGAAAACCATGGAAGATTGTCCGATGGTGATTTTTTTGAAAGGAGAATTTAATATGAATCCGTTAAGGACTCTTGGGATTGTAGGAACCCGCAATGCTTCTGATTACGGTAAAACCATCACCCGAAAAATTATTGAGGATATGAGTCCATACCAACCCACCATTATCAGTGGAATGGCATATGGAATTGATATAGAGGCACATAAAGCAGCTTTGCAGTTTGGTCTTCCCACCATCGGAATTTTGGGATCATCTGTTGACCGGATTTATCCGGCCATCCACAAAAACATCGCCGTTTCCATGCTGGAAAATGGTGGGCTGATGAGTGAATATCCCCCGGGAAGTGTGATGCATCCCAGTAATTTTCCCCAGCGAAACAGGATCATTGCGGGCTTTTCGGATGCATTGATAGTGGTGGAAGCCGCAAAAAAAGGTGGCGCATTGATTACGGCAGAAATCGCATACAGCTACAACAAAGATGTTTTTGCCGTTCCGGGCAACCTGCAATCCACCTATTCCGAAGGTTGCAACAATCTTATCAGAACAATGAAGGCCTCCATCTACACAGGACCCAAGGATCTGGAAGAAACCCTTTCCTGGTCCAAGGATTCAACAAATGAAAACACCAAACCTAAGCAGGGGGATTGGTCAAAATTTGATAAGGAGGAAAGACAGATACTGGAGCTCCTAAAGGAGAAAAAGGAAATTGAAATCGATCAGCTTGCCATTATTATGGATTTACCCATTTCAATGTTGGCCTCCAAGCTACTGAATCTTGAATTTGAAGGAATCATCAAAGCCCTGCCGGGAAAAAAATACAGATTGATATAGGCTGATTTTCTGCCCAATACCGAATTACGTTTATTGATAGTAAAAAATTGGTAGCCCGAAGACAGAGTATCATAATTATGTCACGTCCTGAATTTGGTTGGCTATTGTAATTCAAAACCTTAGAGGGAAAAAAATAGTATCTAAGATTACTTTCTATTTCAAAACCTTTGAGGTTTGAAAAAAACCTCAAAGGTTACCTTCGTTACTTCGTACTTCCAACTTTAATGTTACAATTATCTTCTTCTTCCGGGTTTGGCCATCATTGATCCCAAAGCTTTTTGGGGACCGCCCATCTTGTTCATTTGCTTCATCATCTTTCTCATGTCATCAAACTGTTTCATGAGATTATTTACTTCCACAATTGTTCTTCCGCTGCCATTGGCAAGCCGCTTTCTTCTGCTGCCATCAATAACATCAGGGTTCTCTCTCTCATGGGGGGTCATGCTGCGGATAATTGCTTCAATCGGTTTGAAGGAATCATCATCTATGTCCATTCCTTTCATCGCTTTGCCCATGCCGGGAATCATGCTCATGATATCTTTGAGGTTACCCATTTTTTTGATCTGTTCCAGCTGAGACAGAAAGTCCTCAAAATTAAACTGGTTTTTTCTGATCTTGGAATTGATCCTGACTGCTTCTTCCTCATTAAAAGACTGCTGGGCACGCTCAACCAACGAAATCACATCTCCCATACCCAAGATCCTCTGAGCCATTCGATCCGGATGAAAAGCATCTATGTTCTCCATCTTCTCACCGGTCGAGATGTACTTGATGGGTTTATTGACAACGTGCCTGATAGAAATGGCAGCACCACCTCTTGAATCACCATCCAGTTTGGTCAGCACCACGCCATCAAAATTCAACCGTTCATCGAAAGTTTTGGCAGTATTCACAGCATCCTGTCCGGTCATGGCATCCACCACAAACAATGTTTCCGAAGGATTAAGCGCTTTTTTAAGCGCTTCTATCTCTTTCATCATCACATCATCCACAGCCAGACGACCCGCCGTATCCACGATCACAGTCTTTTTACCTGATTTTTTTGCATATGCAATGGCGTTGTTGGCAATTTCAATGGCATTTTTATTTTCGGGTTCGGCATATACCTCCACACCGATCTGCTCACCGAGTATCTTCAGCTGATCTATCGCAGCAGGTCGATAAATATCACAGGCAACCAACAGCACCTGACGGCCCTGTTTCTTAAGTAAATTGGCAAACTTGCCCGAAAAAGTTGTCTTACCCGATCCTTGTAGACCTGAAATCAAAACCACCGAGGGATCACCTTTGAGATTTATTTCTGCCTTGGATCCACCCATCAGTTTGGTAAGCTCTTCCTGTGTGATTTTGATCAGAAGCTGTCCAGGGGAAACTGCTATCAAAACATCCCTTCCAAGGGCTTCCTCTTTAATGGTATCCGTGACTTCTTTTGCTACTTTATAATTGACGTCGGCATCTATCAAGGCTCTTCGGATTTCCTTAACTGTAGTGGCGACGTTGATTTCGGTAATCGTACCGGTCCCTTTTAGGGTCTTAAATGCTCTATCTAATTTTAAACTGAGATTGTCAAACATGCCTTGTTATTCTGTTTGTTGCAAAAATAAGAATTTTAATTTTATGATGGAAAATAGTCGGGTAAAGAAGCCGAGATTAATCCGCTGATTTAAAATGGTCCTTTCCACAATTCAAAATCCATTTGGACATTAATTAAAATCAGCTTTCAAAACAATATTTATTCAATATACCTCAAATCTGCACTTGGAATTTCGGGAAAACAAAAAAATTTTGAGTGCAAAACCTCTGAAACTCTCAGCCGAATACCTTGTTTTAGCTGGTGATATAGTTCCTTTAATAAATTTGGAGAAACACATGGATTTCTTCGATTTCGTAAGCGCCCTTTTAAAACAGACCTTCTGGCTGATGAGCATAACACAGATATTCCGATGACTGCTGATGGTGATTTGATCCGCTATGGAAGGGATTTGATTGCGCATACTGCTGTTTATTTAGGTTCAAAGGCTACAGTCAAACAAATCACTAATGGCATGAATTGTCAGAATTGCCAGAAGTACACAAAAGATGAGAACCTTTGCATCCGTTTATATCGCATGGATTTCAGACCTGCTTTCTCAGACTAAAATGACCAAATCTTTTACAGAGAGCTTTCTGCCCATCAGCGTGGCCTCATCGCCCGATCTGTAGACTTCAGTTTCTGTATAGGCGCCGCTTTATGGATTCGAAAAAACTTCACTTCGGTTGTTATCCCATATCAATGATCCAATATCCGGGATGCCATGTGCGGCGTAGAGTGGGGCTTTCACTTTTTAACTTTAGGTGATTTTATCACTGAATTCAAATTTTGGCTCGGTCACCCTTATTGGTTTTTCACCCATCTTCTTTTGACTTTAAGAAATGAGATTTAAAAAACTTGTATATTTACCTGAAAGTTTTACGCCATGGTAGACTACAAACAAATAATAACTATTGAACCAGGTAAGCGTGGGGGTAAACCATGCATAAGGGGAATGAGGATTACGGTAAGTGATATATTGGGTTGGCTCGCTTCAGGAATGACGGATTCGAAAAAACTTCAATCCGGTTGTTATCCATATCAATAATCCAATATTCACTGATGGCATTTCCGGCATAGAGCGGAGCTTTCACTTCCCTATCAAACCTGACCGAAGAATCGGCCACTTCAATGATGGCAAGCACATCTGAAGGTACCGGATGTGCGGAGGAGTAATCATCAGCCTTGTATTTCAATATGGCAATATCCGGTTCAGGTTCATTATTAATGTCCAATCTTACTGGATTTTGAACTCTAACATTTACTTTCCGCTGCAATGATTGATTTAACAATCTCGCTAATCTATCAACTATCGCTGCATGTCTACTTCCGATTGGGCTCCTTTCAAATATTTCACCGTTTATAAGTTCCACACGGTCATCCGGCTTTAGTATCCCCACTTCGGCCATTCTGTAGTATTCCTCTACGTTGATCAACCTTTTCACTACTTCTATTGTCATGATTTTCAAAGTCTTCAGTAAATAAAGATAGCCAATTATACCTCTTTACACAATTTTTGGCTCTGTCACTAAATTGATTTAAGGCATATTCTTATATATTTTAGGAAAGAGAAGATTGTTTTATCAGACAGTTAAAGTAAAAATCATTTGAAATAAACCAGACATATTGTATTTTTCAAATATTAATATATTCCCCTAAATCAGTCGGGGCAATTGCATTTATAATCTCTACCCAGGTTCAGCTATGACCAACAAACCCGATACCCCACTAAACAATCCACGAAGGACATTTCTCAAATCCACCGGAACAGCCTTGATAGGAAGTACCATTCTGCCATTGTCATTTTCTATAAATCCCGCATATGCCAAACGAAGGGACACGCTCAAAGTGGGCCTGATCGGCTGTGGCGGAAGGGGAACAGGAGCTGCTGTTCAGGCTTTAAAAGCAGATTCAGATGCAGTTCTGACCTGTATGGCTGATCTGTTTCCTGATTATCTGGAGGAATCCTACAATGCGTTGATCAAAGTAAATCCCAGGCAGGTTCAGGTGGATAAAGACCATCAGTTTATCGGATTTGATGCATATAAGAGGGTGTTGGAATCAGATGTGGATGTTGTCATTCTCACTACCCCACCTGCATTCAGACCCGGACATTTCGAAGCTGCTATAGCCTCAGGAAAGCATGTGTTTTGTGAAAAACCGGTAGCAGTGGATGCTCCGGGAGTGAGAAGCGTAATGGATTCCGCCGGAAAGGCACAGGAAAAAGGACTTTCGGTTGTTTCGGGATTCACCTTCCGATATGATTTTCCCAAAAGAGCATTGTTTGACAGGGTACAAAATGGCGACATCGGCGAAGTTACTTCTGTTTTGACGGTAAGAAACGGTGGCGGATTATGGACCAAACCGAGACAGCCAGGATGGTCCGAAATGGAATACCAAACCAGAAACTGGTATTACTACGACTGGCTTTCAGGAGATTATATTGTGGAAATGATGGTTCACAGTCTGGACATGATGTCGTGGTCTTTTGGCGATAAAATGCCTTTAAGCGCAACAGGTTCAGGAGGAAGGCAATCACGGACGGAGCCGATTTATGGAAATATCTATGATCATTTTGCCATTGAATACGAGTATGAAAACGGCGCAAAAGGAATTCACATGAGCCGGCAGCAACAAGGCTGCTCCAATACCAATAAAGCTGAAATATCCGGCAGAGAGGGCAATGCAACCGTAGATATAGGAAAGCAGGTACATTCCATATCCGGCAAAAATAACTGGAAATATGATGGAATCAGCAACAATCCTTATGAAACCCAACACGAAGAACTTTTTGCTGCCATCCGTTCCGGAAAGCCTATCAATGAAGGAAATTTAATGGCTAACAGCACCATGCTCGCCATCCTGGGCCGTATGGTAGGTTACAGTGGACAGACCATCAGCTGGGAAGAAGCCATGAGTTCTGAACTGGCACTGGGACCAAAGTTGGAGGAATACAGCTGGGATTTAAAATGGCCGGTACCTCCTGTGGCCATTCCGGGCAAAACCAAAGTTATTTCATCTGTAAACATATGAAAAAGCTCAGCTGGATTGTTACCTTAACTGCTTTCATTGGAACCTCTTTTCCACTTTTTGGTCAGGACTATTTATTTGAATTCGGCAAAGCAAGAACAACAGAAGCTTTGGTCAATGAACAGGCACCTGAAGAAACTTCCCTTAAATGGTATAATGTCAATACTGAAAAAGACACCTGGTATTTTGAAGGTGAGGAACTTGTTTGCAAAGGTCTGCCAATCGGAGTCATCCGGTCAGAAAAACAATATGAGAATTTTATCATGCACATAGAATGGAAGCATATGGAAGCGGGGGGTAATTCTGGCACCTTTGTCTGGAGCAGCGCTGTTCCGGGGGATGCCCGTTTACCCGATGGCGTCGAGGTACAGATGCTGGAGCTGGACTGGGTAAATCAAAATAAAAAAGATGGTGTCCTTCCTCCTATTGCTTATGTGCACGGTGAACTTTTCGGGGTTGGCGGTGTGGAAACTGTGCCTGATAATCCAAGGGGAACCAGAAGCAAATCCATAGAAAACCGATGTCTTGGTCAGGGAGAATGGAATACCTATGTGATCGTTTGCGTAGATGGTGTAATCAAATTATCGGTCAACGGGAAGTTCGTCAACGGCATCAGTCAGGCCAGTCAGAAAAAAGGGTACATCTGTCTTGAATCCGAAGGAGCAAAGATCCACTTCAGAAATCTGAAAATTACAGAACTTCCTGCGGGTGTCACTGCTGAAGATCAAATAGCACCACTTTTTTCAACGTACCATTAGAACATTGTTTGATAACTTTTTGGCGCTTCGATAAGAAGCGGATTTCGAAGTGCAAAACTTTCTGCCAGTACTGTTCATACTAAGCACCAAGCTTCATTTAGACACTGAGCCCGCTTTTTTGGCAAAAGCCAGTTGGCGGTTCGCACCTTTACACTCCACTCTTATTGAAAAACTCAATCATAATGTTCGTGTATTCGTCCCCGTACTTGTCCTTCGTAAAAACATTCATTCCTCCCAAATGGTCGCCATTGAATTCAATAATTGTCACTTCATTTCTTTTGGCAAATTCAATTGCATCTTCCGTCATTGTTGTTTTGTCGTTGCCGGCACAAAAAATCATGGTCGGGGTTTTCTGCTTGAGTTTAGTAATTGGTTTTGCCCCTTGAGGAAGTAAAATGGTCTTACCTTTATTAACTTTAATTCTGTCTACCACTTTTTGGGGATCGTGATAAAAGCCTTCTGCTATTGAGAAGTCAACTTTTTCTTTTCTCAATAAACTCACATGAGTCCCCATTGAAAGTGAATAAAGTCCAATTTTATCATTTGGGTATTTCTCTCTTGTTGCCCTAATTACTGAATCTAAATCTAAACCAAATTCTGTATAAAAAAGAAAATCCTTGTTCATCGTAAAGTCCGAACTCTTTCCGAAACCTCTGTAGTCAAACGTAATAACCCTAAGTCCTTTGATTATAAATGCATTTGCTTGCCAAATTAAATGACTCATATTACCTGCGTCAGTACCAACCAGTATTATCGTCCTTTCAGACTTTATTGAGTCGGGTCGCGTGTACTCCCAAACATTGAGTGTGTAATTGTCAGTCGTTTCTAATTGGTATTCAGAATAAGTTAGTCCTCTCATATCAGGAGTCCATTCATACTCTCTCTCCGGATTAATTGCCTCTGCAACCGTCGTAAGTCCTAGCAGAATAAATAAAAGACTTCGTTTCATATGTATCTTGATTAGTTAGTGTGCAATTTGACCAAAGATATGAACGTCATCATCTCCATGCAATCACTTTAACTATAAATTATTTAACCCCTTACATAAAGGTGCATGATTTTTGGAGGGACCGCCTTTATTCTTTAGCAACAAATTATAAAAGAATAGGTAATTCCTCCAATTGTTTGATAATCAACTCAATTAAACCCTATGCAGCTCTTTAAATGCCACCACTGTCAACGACCTGTATATTTTGACAACACCTATTGCAGCAAATGCCATCACAAACTCGGGTTTGATGCGGTTACGCTTGATATGATTACCCTACATACTGATCCGGATGGGAAATTGAAGAATGTTGTCTCCGGTAATGAATTTCATTACTGTTCAAACGCCGTATATGGAGTCTGTAACTGGATACTGGCTGAAGATAATCCGGCTACACATTGTGTCGCCTGCTCCCTAAACAGGACTATTCCTGATATAAATAAACCTGATCATCTTGAAAGATGGGCAACCATTGAAAATGCTAAACACAGGTTGGTTTACTCCTTGCTTCGCTGGAATCTTCCGGTAAAAAACAAAATTTCAGATCCTGAAAAAGGACTTGTTTTTGATTTTAAATCTGATGATGAAATGCCTGAAGGTCAGCGGGTTTTGACCGGACATGCAAGTGGCGTCATCACCATGAATATTTCCGAGGCAGATGATGTAGAACGAGAGATGGCCAAGAAGAACATGGATGAGGTTTACAGGACGGTTTTAGGTCATTTCCGCCACGAAATCGGCCATTATTATTGGGATTTATTGATTGCAAATTCAGGACATCTTGAAAAGTTCCGACAATTGTATGGAGACGAGTCACAATCCTATCAGGAAGCTTTGGACAAATATTATGAAAATGGCGCACCGGCAGATTGGAGCCGAAACTACATCAGCGCCTATGCCACCATGCATCCCTGGGAAAGTTGGGCTGAAACTTGGGCGCACTATATGCACATTGTTGATACTTTGGAAACAGCTTATTTTTTCGGATTGTCCATTGATCCAAGAATAATTGATACACCGAGTAAGATGTCATCCAAGATTGAAGAAAATGCTTATTGGTGTCCGGATTTCAAAAAGATTTATGAGCAATGGGTACCTTTATCATTGATGATGAACAGTCTGAACCGGAGTATGGGTGCAAATGACATTTACCCTTTTGTAATCAATAAACGGGTAAAGGAAAAGCTTCAGTTTATTCATGAGATCATCCACCACAAGCCTGACTAAGCCTTTAGGAAGCAAACAGACTTTTAATTTTGTGATTAAGAACTTTTGGATGGAAAATTTCATTAATCCTATTCAACTTTTATCCACCGGCAGAAACAAGAACCTATGAACTTTCCATTAGTAAGCATCATCATGCCAAGTTACAATCAGGCAATCTTTTTGGAAGAGGCAGTTGAATCTGTTTTAAAAAATTCATATCCCAACTGGGAACTGATTATAGTCAATGATGGCTCCACCGACAAAACCAGTCAGGTAGGAATGGAACTTGCCTTGAAATATCCGGAACAAATCACTTTTATTGATCAGGAAAATCAGGGGCCGGCTGTCGCCAGAAACCACGGAATTGAAAAATCAGCAGGAAAATACATCCTTCCATTGGACGGAGATGATAAAATCAGTCCCGAATATATCAAAGAAGCGGTAAAAACTCTGGAGAGTAATCCGGAAGTCAAAGTGGTTTATTGTGAGGCAGAAAAATTCGGCGCAGAATCCGGAAAGTGGAAACTCAAGCCTTTTTCTCTTCCTGCTTTGGCAAAGGACAACATGATATTTGTCTCCGCCATATATAGAAAATCCGATTGGGAGCGCATTGGAGGCTATGACGAAAAGATGAGTTTGGGTTGGGAAGATTGGGAATTCTGGATCAACATGTTGAAATCAGGCGGAAAGGTTGTCAAACTTCCTTTAACCGGATTTTATTACCGCATCAGAAAAAATTCAAGGAGGAAGTCAGTCAATAACGAAACCAAACAAAAAACCATTGACCTGATCAATCAGAAGCACAAGGATTTTTTGTTTCAATATCTCAACGGACCTTTACGTTTTCAAAGATCACTGTCCTATTGGATCAATACCCTTTCCAAATATACGGGTGTTCGTTTTGGATAAACCGATATGGATCAGGAATCAAAATTTTTGAAAATATGCAGGACAGCCGGAAATATTGCATCCATAGATTCCTCGGCACCTCGCGAAGATCCTGATATTCCCAATATCAATGTTTCTCCAATCATTCCGGCCACACTTCGGGAGATCATGGCATAAGGTGTTCTTTGCTGTCCGTAAGCTCGTATAGCTTCCTCTATTCCGGGTAATTCTTTTTCCAGCATTGGTTTGACAAGCTCCGGAAGTCTGTCTTTGGAAGTTGGGCCGGTACTTCCCGAAATGATGATCAAGTTAATTTCTGAACCGACCCAAGCTGAAATTGTGGCTTGTAAGGATTCATCAACATTTTGAAGTGAATATTCAATTACCTCAATATCCAGGTTTTTCAGTTTTTGTCGGATTAAATTGCCGGCCTTATCCTCTTTTTTTCCTGTTACCACAGGCTCTGAACATACTAATATTCCTGCTTTCAGTCCTCTCCTAAAATCATCTTTAAAATCCGACTTCCCGCCGGTTTTCCCCAACAACTTGATTTGGTTGATTTCTATATTTTTGTCAATAGGTTTCAACATATCATACATTGTCAAGGCTACAACCGATGCCGCATGCATAGCTTCCACCTCAACTCCGGTTTTATAAACCGTATGGACTTCGACTTCTATATATATCCGGAGTCCCTCAATTCGGTACCTTACCCCTGTAAACTCCACAGGTAAGGGATGACAATCCGGAATCATATCACTTGTCCTTTTGGCAGCAAACAACCCGGCGGTTTTGGCCATTTCAAATACATCACCTTTGGGCACTTTTTTATTGACCACCGCATCAATGGTTTCCTGAGCACCAACTTTAACGATTGCTTGGGCTGTGGCTTTTCTTAAGGTGGATGATTTGCGGGTGATATCGATCATATTTTGATTAGTGGTCTGAAAACTTGTTTGGGAAATAGGATTGTTTAAAAGGTATTAAATACAAGTTATTATCGGTTGACTTTCCATTGATGGGAGTCGTCGCTGAAAATTTCTTTGCCCCAAATCGGGAGCTCCTGCTTCAACCTTTCCACGATCTGTTCACAACCGTGAATGGCACCTTTACGGTGTTTGGAAACAGCAATCACAAAAAGGCAGATTTCTCCGGCTTTTACTTTTCCAATGCTATGGAGAATTTTGGCTTCCTCGAGCTGGAATTCCCCGGAAGCTGTCCGAATGATTTCTGAAGCTTTCTCTTTAGCCATTTCTTCATAGGCAGTATATTCGATTGCTTGAACCGCATCGCCCCCGATCAGGTCATTTCTCACCTGACCGATAAAAATACTGTGTGCACCAACCTGCTTCATTGTACTGAAATTGATGATCTCTTTAGCAATCAATTCCGATCCAACAGATCCCTTTATAAATATCAGTTGTGCTATCATTTTAATTGATCTTGAAAAGAAATCCATTGGTTTATGCCACCCTGAAGATTATAAATTTTCAAATTAGGTTCTCTTTCTGAAATAATACTCGCAGCCAGCAGACTTCTTTTTCCTGACTGACAAAAGACCAATATGGGTACATCGTTTTCCAACTCCCCTACTCTTTCCTTCAACTCTCCCAAAGGAATGGAGATAACCGAAGACTGATCCATTTTGGGCATTTCAAACTCTTCCCTCACATCCAACAGCCTGATATTCATTCCCGATTCCAAAAAACTTTCAAGTTCTTCGGCAGGGATATTTTCAATTTGGAAGATACCGCACTGAACATCATAATCAGTTACTCGGAGTTCCTCCTGATTTTTGGGCATCAAAATTCCTGATTTTGAATTTGGATAAAGATCCATTATGTAGGTGCTGTTATTCAGCATATTATAGGTCAGGATTTGGTTAATCAAAGGATTTCCCAAACCGGTCAGAATTTTCAAAGCTTCATTGGCCTGTAGGCTTCCGATCAATCCAGGCAAAATCCCTAAAACCCCGGCTTCCGCACAGTTCGGTATCTGGTCCGAATCCGGAGATTCCGGAAACAAATCCCGATAATTGGTTTTCATGCCATTATCATCAGCAAGATTAAAAACTGCAACCTGCCCTTCAAATCTATATATTGAACCATAAACCAAGGGCTTGTCCAACAACACACAGGCATCATTTACAAGATATCTTGTGGGAAAATTATCGGAACCATCCACAACAAGGTCAAACGATTCAATGATTTTCACAGCATTTTCAGGCAAAATTCTCTGATTGAAAATCCGGAAGTTAACTTTGGAGTTTTGTTTTTGGAGTTTTTCTCCTGCGACCACTGCCTTGGATTTTCCCAAATCGGATTCAGAGAAAAGTACCTGTCGGTGAAGGTTCGACATTTCTACTACATCCCCATCAACAATCCCAATGGTTCCGACTCCCGCTGCGGTTAAATACATCAGCACAGGACATCCCAATCCACCGGCACCGATAACCAACACGCTGGATTTTGCCAGCAATTGCTGCTTTTCCGCACCGAATCCCGGAAGCAACATTTGCCTGTTATATCTGCTGAAATCCTCCATGATTAACCTCCCGAAAAAGGCGGTAAAAGTGCTATTTCAGCTTCTTTATTCAACCTAAAATTCTCGGAGGCAATTTTTTTATTCACTGCTATTTTAAAATCCATTCCCTGAAGAGCGGGAAAATCTATTTCCAGCCTTTTTCTGAGCGCCAGCGTATCTTCAGGTCCGGACAACTCCATTTCATCCTTTTGTAAGATTTCTGCTATTTTTCCAAAAGCCAATATCTTCATTTTGATTTTTATTTTAATTCAATTCCAAAACAAGTTCATCTAATTCTGCTTTGGTATTGATATTTTTAAATTCTTTTTTTAAATCCTCTCCCTCATTATTCAGCAAGACTTGATGATATGTCAAAGCTTCAATCATCAACTTCAGTTTCAGGAGGTTTTGGTTCATTAAAACCTCCAGCTCCGGTAATATTGATTTTGGATAAACAGCAAATAGGGGTTGAAATCGGTCATTGATAATTGAAACTGTAATCTGATCCACTTCAGCCTGATCAAGCAAAAGCTCCAAACTTTTCTTTGAGACAAAAGGCATATCACAACTGATAAAGAAATTCATCGCATTCGGACTGTCCTTCAATCCGGTATAAATCCCACCCATCGGACCTTTATCAGGGATCAGATCCGCCAATACTTTTAGACCGAACTGCTCATAATACCTATTATTTGAAACAATTCTGACTTCAGAAAAAACCTGATGTAAAGCCGTGATGACATGCTCAACCATTGGTTTGCCTTTCAGCAAAACAAGGCCCTTGTCCTCACCCATCCTTGAGCTCTTTCCTCCTGCCAATATGTATGCACCAATATTTTTCACTTTTTCAAATACTTTTATAAAAAATCAACCACCGATCCTGATCATACTTCTGTTTTCCAGCCTATCAGCATCTGTATTTTCATAAGATTGCTCAAACTGACCTCCCATCACCTTGTGTTTGATCAGGAGACTTTTTCGAATGACGGGAACAATATCCTCTCCTCGTCTGAGCGTTGCCAGAATATCCAGCTCATCCTTGCCGAAAAGACAGTTTTTCATTTTTCCATCAGCCGTCAAACGCATCCTGTTGCAATCACCACAGAAAGGCTCACTCATGGTGGTGATAAAGGCAAATGTTCCTTCATATCCGATGACTTTGAATTTTTTGGCGGTGGCATGCTTTTCATCCTGCAGCTTAACGTAATCCAGTTTTCCCTCCACCTGTTGCATCATTTGTTTGGCAGTGATGACTTTTTGGTTTTCCCAATGGTTTCCGGAAAAGGGCATAAACTCAATAAAGCGCACATGGAGTCGATGTAATCTGGTCAATTCGATGAAATCAAGTACCTCATTGTCATTTACCCCGCGCATGGCTACCACATTGATTTTGACAGAAAATCCCTCTTCCATGAGCAAAAGGATATTTGACCATACTTTTTCCAGCTGATCCCGCCTGGTCAATTCAAAAAATTTATCTTTTTTAAGGGTATCAAGACTTACATTGAGAGATTTGATTCCTGCGTTTTTGAATTGCGTAATATATTTGTCAACAAAAACCCCGTTTGTGGTCAGGGTCTGGTCAACCGGCAATTTTGAAATCTTTTCAATAATTTCACCGACTCCTTTTCTAACCAAAGGTTCTCCACCTGTCAACCTGATTTTATTCACGCCAAGTTTGACAAATTCCCTGGCAATGATGTCGATTTCGCCAGGCTGCATCAAATGATGATTGGGCATACAGCTGATATCCTCATCGGGCATACAATATGCACAGCGGAAATTACAGGAATCAGTCAGGGAAATCCTTAAGTAATCATGAATTCTGTTGTGCCTGTCTGTAAGCATAATTTTTTATTTATGAGTATTTAGTCTTACCCTCCAAGGGTTACATACCTTTGAAGGGTTGATTTTTCTATTAATGAAGTATCGGTTCCTCCTCCACTTTTTTCAATAGCTCCACCACGTTGTTCACCTTGAGTTTTTTCATGATGTTAAAACGATGGGTTTCAATTGTACGGATACTTTTTCCCAGTTGATCTGCAATGTCTTTGTTGTTGACCCCATCAGTGATCAATTTCAGAATCTGCATTTCTCTTTTGGTCAAATCGTAATGTTTTCCGTTTCCCTCAGCTTTTGCTGGTTTGTTTCCCTTTACATTCAGGTAAGAATTAACAAGAATATTACTGATGTCTCCGCTGAAATATTTACCTCCCTGATGCACGGTATGTATTGCCTTGATAAATTCTTCTTTGCTGGTATCTTTCAACAAATATCCTGAGGCTCCACTGTCCAAAGCCTGTAAAACATATTCTTCATCATTGTGCATTGAAAGAATCAAAACCTTCGTTTTCGACAAATTTGATGTGAGTTGTCGGGTTGCGTCCAAACCGTTCATTATGGGCATGCGAATATCAATGATCAAAACATCAGGTAGTAGCTTTTTAACTTCAGCAATGGCTTCCTCCCCATTGGAGGCTTCTCTGATCACCTTTATTTCGCCTTCACTTTCCAGCAACATCCGTATTCCGTTGCGGACCACAACATGATCATCTGCCAGTACAACTCTAATCTCTTCCATTTTCGTCTATCACTTTGGGTTCATTATGTAGCTAAAGGTAAGTCAATGCTAATGGATGTCCCATTGCCGGGGGATGTTTCCAACTGAAATTGCCCATTAATAAAATTTACCCTTTCTTTGATGTTGAATATTCCGTGACCCGTGGCATTAAAATAACCATTTTTATCCGGTTTTTCATATTCAAATCCTTTTCCGTCGTCCCTGATCTCAAGATGCAGGTATTTGGAGTTGTGAGAAAGCAGTATTTTGATTTCTGTGGCTTCAGAATATTTGATTGCATTGTTGACTGCTTCCTGAACTATCCTATAAAGATTGTTTTCCGTTTTAGGTTCAAGTCTGGATAGAAAACCTGTCGTGTTTTCAAATGTGATCGGGATTTTGGAGATTTTACTCATCTCCTCAGCAAACTTATTCAATACAGGCACAATACCATAATCCGAAAGCGCTACAGGTGTCAGATTAAAGGAAATTCTCCGTACTTCTTTGATAACATCTTGCAGTAGCTCCTTGGAGCTCTCCAACCGCTGTCTTTCCGGAACCGATTTTACGGCATATATACCATCCAGATTATATTTTAAAGCAGTAAGATATTGACCGATTCCATCATGCATATCCCGGGAAATCCTTCTTCTTTCTTCTTCCTGACCTTCCAGAATCAATGCTGATCTATATTGCTGCTCCTTGAGTTTTTTCTCCATCCTCTCCTTGTGAAGTTCTTGGGATCTTGACTGGGCTTCAATCATTTCTGTTTCATCCACACTCACCAGCATCAGACTGCTTACCTCTTGGGCTTCGTTCAATGTAGGAATCAAATGCAGCTTGATCCATACAAAATCCCCTTGTTCATTTGTCAATTTGAGGTCTCCTTTCCAGGATTTACCTTTATTTAACATTTTTTGGATATTATCCAGATATCTCCGCTCAAATCCCTGGGTCTCCAACCAATGGAAGAAGTTTTTGGGAGCGTTTTGGCCGAATTCCATCATTTCGGAAAATTTGTCCGAAAGCTGATAAAAATCACCTTTGGGATCACATTTCGCAAAAACTGTAAATTCCCCAGGTTCCACCTCCACCTCCGCAAGATTTTGGTAGGATTGTTCCAAAGATTCATATAGCCCGCTGATTTCCATAGTCATCTGCTTGGCTTTGATCTCCTCATCTTTAAGGTATTTGACTGTACCTTTTACCATCCTGGCAGAGGGAATAAAAATAAATAGGACTTCAAGGAAAATCAAAAACAGCGCCAGTATCAAAAGACCTATTTCTATATGCTTAAGACTGTTTATTTTGGATTGCGCCTCAGCATCAAACTGAAACACGACTATATCCATTCCTGACAAAAACCTGTTTTCACGGTTCAGTATCCTATTGATGGAAGATCTAATCTCTGCGGAATTAGCAGAAACACCACCCTCCATCAATGAAACAAGTTGACTGCCACCAGCCACAATTTCAACAAAATGAGGCTCAATCCGGGCAAACATCTGTTGGATCGCACTGCTGTTTTTCCCTTTTACACCAAGTTCGGCATCCCCGGTTTGGAGTCCTTTATGAGCGCGTTCCCACTCCCTGAGACTAAGTTTCAATTCATCCAGATATTGTCGTCGTAAATTATTATCCAGCTCAGTGCCCAATAATACAGCAGTTTTACTGATTCGCTGACTAAGCATTCTTTGCCTTCCCGAAAGATTGACCTCAATGGAATCATCCTCCTGCCGGGTTATATTGAACTGCAAAAATATTTGGCTGATAACAATGGTGGTAGCAATTGCTGAAAGAGCCAGGATGTATCTCAACCCCAGGTCTTCAAATTTTTTCAATGCAAAACCATCTTTTTCCGGACTCATAAGCAAGTAGTGATGGTTAAAGTTACGTATTTTTACTTAAAAAAGTAACTATGATTTATTTCCAAAAAAGCATCCTTTCGAAAAAAAAATGGGAAAGGAAATGATAATGCCCATGCTCCACTTTTTCTATTCCAATCTTAAAATATTTTAAGCTCCTTCTTCGAGGGCTTCCCGTACTTTTGCCAAAAAAGTAGAAACTTTTGTTTTGGGATCACCTGGGCCAAGAGTTTCTATCGGCAGGTATCCGTCATAACCTGATACTTTGATCAATGCCATCAACTTCTTCAGATCAACAGGTTCTTCTTTTCCATTCATGTTGATCAACTCCTTTATCTGCCAGCTTACAGCATACGGAATGGTTTTTAAAATTTCCGCATAAGGATCACCTTGAGAATAGCTGCCGGTGTCCAAAATCAAACCGAACCAATCGGAATCGACGGATTCCATTACCTGAATAACCTGATCCCCGGTTTTAATAAAATCATTGTGATTTTGGATGGCCACCACAACCCCATTCTTTTTCCCAAATTCAACACATTCCTTAATATCCTCTATCATCCACTCAGCAACTTCATCCCAGTTATATCCTTCGGGATTTTGGGTGCCCGCAAAAATCCTGATCACAGGTGCTCCAATTTTAGATGCGGCTTCTATCCAATTTTTCACCAGGGTAACCTCTGCCTCTCTTTTGCTTTTTTCGGGATGGGTAAAATCATTTCTTACTCCTGTACCGCTGATATCCAATCCAAGAGTAAAAGCCTTTCTTTTGACCTCAAATAAATATTCATCAGGGGGAACCACAGGATATCCGTCAAAATAGTAAGCCGTAATGTCAATTGCGGGAAGCTTTTGATCAGAACAGAATTTCATCATATCCATGATGTCCATCTTGCCATTGGTCAATGGCCCGTTAAACGAATAGGCATTCAGGCTGAGTTTAAGATTTCCTCCTTCAGGATTTTGGACTTCTGGTTTGACTATTTGAGAAACCACGGTGTGGGGGAGTATTGCCAAGGGGCTGAAGACTAAAGACTGCTTCAAAAATTTTCTTCTTTGGCTTATTTTCATAACTGAAGAGGAATGGTTATAAAAATCAAAATTGATTCTTGGAAGTTAATTTAAGGATAAAATTATGAATATCCGCTTTGACCGGGTGATTCCGCTGATTGGATTGGTTTCATAGGCCATCCTGAATTGCTGAAGTGATTTCTTATGGGAAATAGCTTCTATTTGCAGTACTCCAAGTTTAGAGGGATCCAATATTTTTTAATAAATTAAATTCCGCAGCCTCATTACAATTACGCCCCATCAAACCCGATGAAGACATATCCATCCTCCACTTTGACCGGATAGGTGGTGATGTCGCATGTATCACCGTTCAGGTTCTTGCCGGTTTTAAGTGAAAATGTTTTTTTGTGAAAAGGACAGGCGACTTTGGGTTCCTCACCTGAGCTGCCCACCATTCCTCTTGCCAGGATCATCTGCATTTTGTGAGGGCAGAGATTCTGACAGGCATACCATTCTCCCCTCCGGCTGAAGTTGAAAACCGCTATCTGCAAATCCTTATACTTCACACAAGCGCCTCCGTTATCCGGAAAAGCTGCTACTGAAGCTGCCTTAAACCAATCTGTCACATCATTGAAGGCTACTTTTCTATATTTTTCTAGTTCTGTCATGGATGTTGATGGTTGATTAATGTTGATTGGTTTTTCTGGGTTGATTGCCGGATGACGGGTGACCGATGACGGATGTTTGTTTTCCTGGTAGTATCCTGTTGGTAATCAGGATAAACGAGTTTCTACACCGGTCATTGGACTCCCGACACCTCCAACTCCCAAAAGATTGCCACGTCGTGCATTTCGTTCTTACGTACAGGATTTACCAAGCACTCCTCGCAAAGACGATCGAACATCGGTCATCAGACATCACTTATCCGTCATTTCCACTCCACCGGAATCTTTTGACCTCTCACCGGCTGGAAAGCCATAGTCGGATCTTCTTCTTCGGCATTGACAAAATGTTTGAATTTTGCTCTCAACTCCGGATTGTTGACGACTTCTTTCCACTCGCAGGAGTAGGTTTCCACCATAAATTCCATTTCCCTTTCAAGCTCGGCACCGATTCCCAAACAATCATTTACGACCACCTCCCTGAGGTAATCCATGCCACCTTCCATTTTATTCAACCAGGTGGCTGTTCTGTTCAAAGGTTCGGCGGTTTTGATGTAAAACATCAGGAAGCGGTCGATGTAACGGAGGCAGCTTTCGCTGTCCACATCATTGATCAGCATTTTGGCATGCTGAGGTTTGGAACCACCGTTTCCGCAGACGTAAAGATTCCATCCTTTTTCTGTTGCTATGATTCCGAAATCCTTACTTTGGGCTTCAGCACATTCCCGGATGCAGCCCGAAACTGCACCTTTCAGCTTGTGTGGCGATCTTAATCCACGGTATCTTTCTTCTACTTGAATGGCAAATGAAACAGCATCCTGAACACCATACCTGCACCAGGTAGATCCTACACAGCTTTTCACAGTCCGCAGGGATTTGCCATAGGCATGACCGCTTTCGAAACCTGCATTGATCAGCTCCTCCCAGATATCCGGCAATTGATCCACTCTTGCGCCAAACATATCAATCCGCTGTCCTCCGGTGATTTTAGTATAGAGACTATACTTCTGGGCAACCTGCCCGATGACAATGATTTTTTCAGGTGTGATTTCTCCTCCCGGTATTCTCGGAACAACCGAATAGCTACCGCCTTTCTGGATGTTTGCTAAATACCGGTCATTGGTATCCTGGATGGTGTCCTGCTTAAGGATCAGCTCATTCCAAGTACTGGCCAGAATCGAAGCCACAGCAGGTTTGCAGGTTTCACATCCGTCACCCTTTCCAAATTCATCCAGCAAAGCGTCATATGTTTTTATTTCCCTGATTTTCACCAGGTCCAGCAACTCCTGACGGGAATAATTGAAATGTTCGCAAAGGACATTTTTCACTGTTTTACCCATGCTCTTGAGCTGGTGGCTTAGGAGATCATTGATCATTGGAAGACAGCCTCCACATCCCGTCCCTGCTTTGGTGCAGGTTTTCAGACCTGCAATATCCGATACGCCATCCTCTGATATTGCTTTGCAGATATCGGATTTGGTGACGTTTTCACAGGCACAAATCTGTGCACCGTCCGGAAGTGCTTCCACTCCGGCTCCAACAGCTGATTTCCCTCCACGGCTTCCCAAAATAAGGTCTTCAGGTTCAGGTGGAAGCGGCATGTTGTTTTGAACCATCTGCAAAAGCATGTTGTAAGCCCCGGAATCACCTAATAATATTCCCCCTAGCAACCTCTTCCCGTCCTCGGATATATTGATTCTTTTGTAAATTCCTTTTACTTTATCTTCAAAAACAATTGTTCGGCAAGGCTCCAATTCTCCGAAAGGATCGCCAAAACTTCCCACCTCCACTCCTATCAGCTTCAACTTGGTTGACATGTCAAAACCCATAAATGGCTTTACCTCTTTTGCCAACAGCTGATTGACAACCTGAGTGGCCATTTCATAACCCGGCGCTACCAATCCATAAATCAATTCCTTATATGATGCTGCTTCTCCGATGGAAAAAATGCAAGGATCAGTAGTCTGAAGAAATTCGTTTACTACTATCCCACCACGAGGGGCGGTTTCAAGCTGGCAAGTTTTGGCCAACTCATCCCGAGGCTTAATCCCTGCCGAAATCACCAGCATTTCCACTTCGAGTCTGGAGCCGTCGGCAAAATCCAATCCGGTCAGTTTTCCGTTTCCCGTGATTTCTTTGGTATTCTTGGAAAGATGTACCGAGATGCCCAAGTCTTCGATCTTTGATTTCAGCAACGCTGCTCCGTTATCATCCAGTTGCCGTGGCATTAGCCTATGGGCGAATTCCACTACGTGGGTTTTCAAACCCATGTCATACACTGCCTTTGCAGCTTCAAGACCTAATAATCCACCACCCATGACAGCAGCGGATTTCACCTTTTTTCCGTATGCCATGATAGCGTCCAGGTCTTCCAATGTCCGGTATACAAAAACGCCCTTCTTTTCCACACCCTTTATCGGCGGCACAAAAGCAGCCGAACCGGTTGCCAATATCAGATAGTCATAGGACAGTTCGGTGCCGATATGGCTGTATATTTTCTTTTGATCACGGTCTATTCTGACAATCAGTTCTTTTGTTCTCAGGTCAATTCGGTTTGCTTTATACCATTCCAATGGAGCCATAATCAGATCATCTGCCTTTGCACCTGAAAAATAGGCACTCAGATGAACCCGGTCATAAGCCGGCCAAGGTTCTTCTCCAAATACAGTCACTTCAAAAGTTTCGTTGCCGGAAGCAGCTCTCAGCTTTTCGCAGAATTTATATCCCACCATTCCGTTTCCGATTACTATTACCTTTTTCATATAAATTTGATTAAGTAAGTCCCTTTTACCAGTAGTATTTCTGACTTCTCATTTGTTATTATAATTCAAAGATAAAAATAAATTATATAATTACGTATTTATACGTATTATTTTACGTAATTTTATTTTATTATTAACCCGGTAAAATAAAATGAAAAATAAAGAAGCAAAATTGACACTTGTAGGAGCAGGTCCGGGAGATCCTACATTAATTACTTTAAAGGCAGTCAAGGCACTTGAAACCGCAGATGTTGTCCTTTATGATGCCTTGGCTAATGAAGTGCTTTTACAATACGCATCGGAAACATCACTAAAAATCTACATAGGGAAAAGGGCCGGCAGGCATTCTCAACAGCAGCAGGAGATCAACCGGATGATAGTTGGCTATGCCAGGACCATAGGGCATGTGGTCAGGTTAAAAGGCGGTGACCCATATGTTTTTGGGCGGGGACATGAAGAATTGGAATATGCAAAAAATCAGGGAATACCTGTTTCTTACATACCGGGCATCAGTTCTGCCACGGCAGTTCCGGGTTTGGCGGGAATCCCTTTGACAAAAAGGGGAATAAATGAAAGCTTTTGGGTGGTCACCGGCACATTGAAAAACGGCTCACTTTCCGATGATCTTCCACTGGCTGCACAATCCAGCGCCACCATCATTATCCTGATGGGACTTAATAAGCTGCCGGAAATAGTAGCTTTATTTAAGAAACACAGAGGAAATGATGAAGCTATAGCCTTGATCCAGAACGGAAGCTTTCTTTCTCAAAGACACTTGATCAGCAATCTAGGTTCAGTTTTGGAAGCTCAGGGAAAAGCCAAAATTTCGGCACCTGCCATGATGGTGATCGGAGCAGTGGTGAAGGAAAGATTTGTGGTGGCTGCTGAATTTTTGGAAGCTAGATGCAGAGTTCCGGAATAATCGCTGATTGAAATAAACGCATTTGCGTACTTTACAATCATTGAGATCGGAAGCTCAAATGATTAATCTGAGAAATCAGGCAGATAATCGAATCTGAGAGGTTCAATTATTTAAACTCCCTTTCGAATTCACAATGAACATCAAAATTTCAAATTGCATTTTTATTTCCACTGAATAATAAAGAACTTTATTTTTCAACAATCCCCTATTTATAATGCAAAGATTTGAAGCCACCATCAAAGCCATCGATATTCTCAATGCCGAAGATCCACATATGGAGAATGCGGACGGAAAGGAGATTCCTAAGGAACTGTTGTATAGCCAAAGGATGACCGATATGTTGGCTAATTTTAGCCCGGAAGCTTCGGAAGAGCTGCAGATTGCCATCCGAGCCCAGCATATTCGCCGCTGGACAATGCCTAGGGAAGAATATCCACTAGACCGAAAAGGCTACCTGCTTTGGCGTACCCAACTCAAAAAATTCCATGGGGAACTTACCGCAGATATCATGAGGAAGAACGGATATGGTGAAGCGGAAACCCAAAAAGTTGAGGACCTGATCAATAAGCGCCGGTTAAAAACCGATCCCGAAGCTCAGACTTTGGAAGATGTGGTCTGTCTGGTTTTCCTGCAATATTACTTTGATGATTTCATTGCCAAACATGCGGATGAGGAAAATAAAATCATTGATATCATCCGGAAAACCTGGAAAAAAATGTCAGAAAAAGGACATGCTGCTGCAATGAAATTATCCCATTCTGACAGGGCCATGGATATTATCAGTGCGGCATTGGGGTGAGGGATTTATAAAGAATTCATGCCAAAATCATCTCTGAAATACCACTATTAATTAAATTAGCAACTCAATATTTAATTGGTGGAAAAACTATTAATTTTTTCTTGGACTTCTTTAAACGATAGCCCCTCTTTATTGACCCATTCTGTAAATCCATTTGAATTTCTACCTAAAATCATATTTGATGCTGCACTGGGACTATTAAAAACTGCATCTTCTGCAAATACGAGATTATCATTTTCTTCTACTAATATTTTGGTTTCTAAAAGCTTTCTCCTCATGTTACGATAGGTTTCTGTACAAGATGCAGAAAGAACCTTTTTCGCTTGACTTCCTTTTGGGACAATATATCCTTGGTCCGTTTCCAACATAGTAGCTTTAAAACTCCTTGTTTTTATAAAGTAAGATTCATGTACAGATTCTTTTTCAATAGGGTTATTCTTTGATTCTTTTTTTGCTGTTGAAGATATTAAAAATTTAAATCCCATTACCGGAAGAATTAATTTCATTTGCTCCAAAAAATACTCCATATCGGAAATATCTGCTTCATGAAGAGTTGGTAAACTGGGGGAATTACCATTTTCTATTTCAGCTGTTTTGGCTTCCAACGCAAGTTGAACAAGCCTGGATTCAAGATATTTTATTTGGGTTTTGGTCAATAACTCATCTTTACTTACAAAAAATATTAATTCTTTAAAATCTTTACCTGGATCACTTAAATGTTGCTTCAATCGGGTTTTAATGTTTTCTGCTTCACCAATATAAATTTTTTCATCAAATGCTTCATCTGTCGGATCTCCTTTTAAGCAATAAATTCCTGGATTATCAAATTCTAATCTGGTCATGATTTTATTTACGGTTGCTCTAGGACTATAAATGGCTTTCCCACCCAATTTCCAATCTCTCCAAGACGTGGACCGTATTCAGTTCCATCAATCATATAAACCGTAAGTTTTTTCCCCATTTACTTTAATTTTTTTTAACCTGCCCCATGAAGGTATTTTTAGATTCTTCCCCAGAAAATTAATTTTATAGAAGGTAAGAAAGCATTAAACTACTAAACTTTTAGCTAAATCTTTGGGACTAGAAAAATTTAATGATTATACGGTAGTAATTTGTTCTGCTAAATTAAAAAGAAAAATCAGGTCGTTTTTAGCTTTCAACTTTTAGCTGAACCTTCAGGAGGAAATGCGATCGTGTTTTTTAGATCCTCAATTTTGGATGGGTTAAAACGGGGAATCTGCAAGTCATTTTGATCTTTCCATTGCTTCACCTTTTCTCCTGCTTCTTTTGCTTTTTCTTCAGAAACCCCACCGTCTCTTGCAAAATAAATCGTCTGGGAAGGAAAGGCAAAACCGCTTCCGCTGGCTTCCACGACATCCATCATCCGAAGCAACAAATCTTCCTGCACTTCCAAAAACTCATCAAAATTTTTGGCTAGTACATATGAAAAAACCTCGAGATCCAGAGATGCTGAACCTAATCTGGTAAATCTTATCCGGGCAGGATCCGGGCTTACCATCGGGTGGGAATATAAAATCGATCTCAGTTCTACCAAAAGATATCGAATTTGGTCGGGCTTGGTTTCATACCTCAGATTCAAGGCAGGATTGAATAAAAATCGGTCACGGTGGGCAAAATTTTCGATTTTTGCCGAAGCGAATTCTCCGTTTGGTATTGTGACAATGGTTCTGGCAAGAGTTCTAATCCGGGTTGACCGCATGCCAATGCGCTCAACGGTTCCTACGGTATCTCCAAATCTACAAAAATCTCCGACACGTACCGGTTGGTCTGCAACAACGGTAACGCTTCCCACAAGATTCTCAATCGTCTTTTGTGCACCCAAAGCCAGTGCTATACCACCAATACCCAGGGCAGCCAAACCTGCAGTGACGTTGATTCCCAAAACTCCCAAAATAGCGATAAATCCCAGGATCAGGATGGTTACTCTTGCGGCCCGTTGGAGAAAAAGTACAATGGACATCCCGGAAACATTGCCGAGCTGAAGCATCCTTTTCTTACTGAAATCACCAATGAATCCAACCAATTGCCACAAAAGGAGCAAGACAGCCACAACACCGAGAATCATTGTCAGTACATTGAATCTTTGCCTCAAAACGATCGTGATACCCACTTCCCGGGACAGGAAAACAAACAGCCATCCCGCAAGGATTAGCATAACAGGCAAAACCAAAGCTTGTATGATGCCTGCCGTTGGATCCTCCGCTGCCTTAGGCCAGAAAGTCCTGACCAGAAGCCTGAAGAGCGAAGTAACCATCCAAGCCAGAAAGTAAGCCAAACCCGCTAAAACGAAAATGGCCAACCAATGTCCAATCGGAGCTCCTCCAACAAGGTAATTTTGTAAAAAAGCAGGTAAAATGCGGTCAATCAACAGCGGATTCACGACAGTAACATCTGAAATTACTTCAATGGTTTCTCCTGCAAACAACCAAATAGGACCACCCTCCGGACCCATTGTTACTTCGACCAGAACATCTATTGTTTGGTCATCGGAAGTGATTGTGCCGATTCTGTCAATTCCGGCCGGCAATTCGTCATCTGTTAAACCTTCCGGGTCATTGCTTATTCTGGAATATGGAACTAGCCCTCCTTTATCAAGCAACCTCTGAAGCACCATTGCGAGATCCTGCCCTTTCTTCGAACCCACTTGAGCTCCCTCGAGATTTAGGTATTGGCTTGCCAGCTCATAATTCCGGTCTGCAACTGCTGAAATAAATCCCCTGACAGTTCCACGGGGATTATTCCTTCCCAGAGGATCCTCAGGAAACTGAGGATCCGAACTTTCCTGCTCCGTAGCGGAAGTATCCGGAAGAAATTGGGCAGCTGACTGAAATCCCGGGAATAAAAAGATAAAGAGAAGAAAAAAACGCAGATATCTGAAAGTAGAAGATAACATAGTTGATTGCAGTTTAATGTAGGACCATCTATTAGTAATAGGATTTTCAGGAAATACTAAAATATAATCTCAATTAATTAGAACAGGAGATTTTAAGGGCACGAAATTAACACATCAAAGTTAGAACAGGGAATTGATTGTAGATTTTTTCACAATTTTATTTGAACACCTATTCAAATTCTTACAAATCCATTTTGAAAAGATTGAAGGAATATTTTTTTTGTTCAAAACTTATTTGACAGTATAAACCGACTAGTATCAGTTCAATTTAATAACAATTTTTTTTGGGAAAATTATTCCAAACGCAGTTAACAAATAGCATAATTTTGAAACAATACCATTTATTATTATAACATATTCAATTTTAATATTGAGAGATTTGTATAAATAAATTTTTAACAAAACTCAACATATATGAACAGTTACGATAAAGAAGGAACGCACCAAAATCGAGATGGTAATATGACTGACCTTGAGAATAAGAATACCTCAAACAAGAATACCGGACAGGAAAGGACAATGATGACAGGAATGTTTTCGGACAGAGATAGTACAGAGAATGCCTACCAAACCCTGCAGGATAGAGGTTACACCAAAGATGATATAAATCTGATCATGTCGGATGAAACCCGCAAGAAACACTTCACCGAAGATAAAGTAAAAAATACGGAAGTTGGTACAAAAGCGGCAGAGGGTGCAGGAAAAGGATCCGCTATCGGAGGTACCTTGGGTGCAATCGCCGGAGCAATTGCAGCAATAGGTACAACTCTGGCAATTCCGGGTTTGGGTTTAGTTATTGCCGGACCAATTGCAGCGGGACTGGCAGGAGCCGGAGCCGGTGGTCTTACAGGAGGACTGATTGGAGCTCTTGTAGGTTCAGGAATACCTGAAGCCAGAGCCAAGCTGTACGAATCAGGGGTCAAAGAAGGTAACATCGTCATCGGCGTAAGACCAAAATCCGAAGAAGACGCTGAATACTTTGAAAAATCCTGGAAGGAAAACCGCGGCAGAGAAATTTATAGATAAAAATTTGCTAAAATTCGCATTTCTGCACTTTGCAATTCCTTTCTGTGGAATTGGCTGAAAGTCAGTTTTGCTTAATATGAAATCAAAAGGGGCGGTTTAATACCGTCCCTTTTGAATTTTATCATCACCATAACCTCAGGTCAATTTTTTTAATCCTTCCTGAATGCTACCTGTAATCCTCTAAGGAAATACCTCAGAATCTGATCCTTTAGTGGTCTGTATTGACTTTGGGAAGGATTTCTAAAAAAGGCACTCAGCTCATGTTTACTGATTTTCATGTCCACTTTCTCCAAAATATCCAGAATATCCTCATCCTTCAGGTTCAACGCAATTTTCAATTTCCTGAAGACTATATTGTTACTCATGCTTTTTTCGGGAGCAGGTTGTTCTCCCTCTTTTTTGCCACGCTTAAGGTTGATCAATCCATTCAGATATATGGCCAAATCCTTATCATAAATGGGTTGAAATTCGGGATCGTCCTCCTTCTTCAACCAATCGCTGACCTGTGCACGGGTGACCGTTTCACCTGCCAAAGAAAAAACATTGATCATCTCAAAATCCGAGAAGTCAAATGTATATCTGATACTGCGAAGGATGTCATTATTACTCATATGCTATTGAATCGTTAATATGCCCTGAAAGATAAAAAATATATGGACGGATTCATTGCAAATTCTGCTCTTATGATTTCAGTTTCTATACAATGTCTGAACTCAAAGGTGAAACAGCTGAACCAAAGTAATGAGTCAAAATACCATTTTCATCTATAAGGTATTTGCTGAAATTCCATTCCGGCTGACGGTTATTCCAACCGTTTTTTTCCGATTGCGTCAACCATTGGTAAACAGGATGTTGTTCTTTGCCTTTTACGACATGGCTTTTTTTGGAAAGCGGGAAAGTAACTCCGAAATTTAACTGACAAAACTGAGCTATTTCACTGTCATTACCCTTTTCCTGTTCCTTAAAATCATTTGCCGAAAAACCAATAATAACAAGTCTACATTTCGACTTTTCGTGGAGCTGCTGCAGCTCTTCATATTGCCCGGTATAACCACAGTTGGAAGCAGTGTTTACCAATAACATCTTTTTGCCTTTGAATTGTTTTAAATCCAACTCCTGATCATTGTTCAGGGTAATCTTTAAATCATAAATTGATTCCACGGGAGTGGCGTTTTCTGTGTTTTTTTTAACTCTACCTCTTGCATCGCTGGATTTAGTGAATTGCATGATAAGAGGATAAATCTTTTTTAAAACTGCTTGTTTAAAGGTCATTTGCATTAATGCTTAAGATAAAAAAGCCGCGGATTTCCACAGGCTTCAGGATGTAAACACAACAGAATTACATCGGTTCAAAAAATGTTGTATTTAAAATCCAAAACAATTTACCCAAAAGTAGGAATTCAACTGTACTTAAGTGAAGACCTTATTTTAAATAAAAATATTCTTGATTAATTTAAAAATAATCCTAAATCAAACGATAGGCAGATTTAGGGCTTTCGCAGACCGGGCAGGTGTAATCGTCGGAAAGTTTTAGAAAGGACGTTCCCGGGGAAACATCCGATGAAGGGTCTCCGATTTTTTCATCATATATCGTCATGCAATTTGAGCATTGATACTTCCGGGCTTGAACAGTATTCAAACCTGTTGCTGTTACCGGCGTTTCACCTGTTTTTTTGTGATCCAGCTGATCGTAATATTGATAACTCAATTCAATCAAAAGTGGTGGAATGGTTTCCAGGGTTACATCCTTTACATAGTAATAATATTCAAAAAGATTGGGATTGAAATCTTTTGAATAAAGGATGTTAAAGGTGTCACCATCTTTTAACTCCTTTTTGGGATTTTTTTCGATAACTATGGAAGTGAAAACCACCATGTGCCGGATTTTTACTGAAAAAGACAAGCCATATGTACTGATATCCTGTTTATCCAAAGCTCTTACCAGATAATTCTTGATCTCCAATGCCTCTTCATCCAGTACCGGAAGATGCCAGTTGAGCTCCAAAGAACTGTGTCTGATATTGATCCCAAATTTTCCCAGCAGCTTTTCCCAGCTCAGCCGGTCCTTTTCAGTAATCCCCCTAACAATAAGGGATTTCCAGGGCGTGATGCTCAGCTTGCCGATATTGGTATCCAGGCAAAGTTGACAAAGCGCTTTGAGAAAGTTGATTGTAAATTCATTGTTTCTCCAATAAAGTCCCAGCCAATATTTGCCGCCTGCTATCCTGTTCATTCCTTCATAATAAGGTGAATGACCTTCGGGATAAGTCAGCTCCTGCGAGAAGGGCTGCGTGTTCAGATTGAGGTTTGCTGAAGCTTTTTGATAGATCTCGGAGTAAGAAAAATGCCCTTCCTGAAGCTCCAACTTTTCGATTTCTTTAGCGAGTTTGGCCAGATCATACCCAAAAATCAGTTCAGGTCCACACCAGGGTTTTTGATCAATTTCAGAAAAACGCAAAAAGACATACCAAAAATTATCCTGTGTGGATGCGACAAAATTAATGTTGCCTGTAAATAAAGGTACCAGACTCTGAACCGGATCCGTGATGTTGATTTTTAAGGTTGGCTTGTAATCAAACGTGTCGAGGATATAATGATAAATATGAGATGCAAGCCAGTGTGTCGTCGGCATTACATCCAATGCGGTATAGGAAGTGACGATGTTGTGGTATTCCTCCCCGTCAGTGTCATAAGCGGTTTGGATGGATTGAAAGGTCTGCTCGAGTACCTCCAGGTTTTTGTTTTTCAGTGAAAAAAGAATATCCTGTCTCGAACCCAGATGGATGCAGGAAGTGCCTAATGAACTGGCTGTCTGAATAATCTTCTGGAAATCTCCCGGGGAAATAATCCCGCCTTTGACGAATACCCTGACAAGGTCGGATTTTTGGATTGGGTTTGGAGATGTTTTGGTTGCTATCCTCATCATTGATTTATATTGTTACAGGCAATTTAGTCAATCGATTTAAAATATTCCTGATTTCCGGCTTGCAGCTGCCGCATCCAAGTCCCGCACCAGTTTTCTTGCAAAGCTGTCGGAAATCTTCACATCCGGATTGGATGGATTTCTCAAGGTTGCCGGCACCCACATTTCCACATGAACAAATAAGGTCACCTATCAAAGGTTCCTGATTGGATTTGCCTCGAAGCAATTCCTGCCTCTTTTCAGAAAGCTCCGTTTTTTCTTCTATCAGACTTTTAAATTCGGCGAATTCTGATTTGTCGCCCATCAGAATCGCACCGACCAATCTATCCTGATAGACGATACATTTCTTATAATAAGTTTCCGCAGTATCGATCAGCAAAATCTCTTCATAACCAACTGAATTGACAGGAATCTCGGCCATTCCTACTGAGCATAGGTCAAGATCCGCAAATTTGAGGATATTCATCAAAACAGAACCTTGATAAATACTCAGCAAATCCCCCGTAATATATCGTGCGGCCACATCGGCCTGTTGCTCGGCAGCAGCGGTAATTCCATTGAGTTTTTGACGGTGCTCGGCAATTTCTCCCATGGCAAAAATATTCGGATCACTGGTTTGCAGATAATCGTTTACCTTCACTCCAAAGCCGCAGCTAATCCCCGCTGATTTGGCCAGCTCGATATTGGGCCGGGTTCCGATCGCATATACCACAGCATTGCAGTTTACGGAAACACCGCTTTTTAGATGGGCAATAATATTTTTTCCACCTTGGGGTTCAAGCTGATTTACCTGATTGTTCAAATATAACTCTACTCCCATTTCCTCGATTTTTTCCCGTAACAGAGAACTTGCAGTTGGATCCAGCTGTCTTTCCATCAATCTGGAAGCAAGCTGAATGACCGTGACTTTGATGGATATCTCACGCAGGGAGGCTGCAAGTTCCAGCCCCAAAAGGCCACCACCCACAATGAGAACATGACCCTCGCCTCCAAGATATTCAACCAGTTCATCCGCATTTTTTCTGTTTCGCATGGTAAAAACGCCCGGCAGGTGCATAGGAACATCTCCGGGAACAAAAGCACGGCTTCCCGTAGCCATTATCAGAATGTCATAATGATGGACTCTTCCTTTTTCGTCGGTAACTGTTCTGTTGGTTTTGTCAATGGAAGCAATACCATTTTTGACATACAAATGAATATCCATTTTCTCCAACTCACCGGCTTTGAATTTTTGGAGTTCTTCCCAGGATTTTTGTTGATTTACATATTCGGGAAGATAAACGCGGTTATAAAACGGATATTTTTCCTGTGAAAAAACGTGGATTTCATCTTCGGAATTGATTTCACGATAGGTAGTGATAAAACGATATGCAGCCGCTCCCGCACCTATCACTACAACTTTCTGTTTCGGCTTTCTGTACTTGCACACCTCCACAGCCGAGTATTTGAAATCGGGTTGTTTCGAAACCGGATCAATGGTATTACCTGTCAGGTTATTGGCCATGCCAAAATTCTGCCCCAAAATCTTTCCCCAATGCATGGGCAGAAATACGACTCCGGGTCGGATATTTTCAGAAATATTGGCCTGAACCCTTACCTCTCCTCTCCTGCTGTTGATCAGGACAGTGTCTCCATCCCCGATATTGCGATTTGCAGCATCAGTTGGATGGATTTCCAATAGCGGAACCGGAATGTGTTTGCCCAATTTATTGACTTTGCCCGTTCGGGTCATGGTATGCCATTGATCTCTGATCCTTCCTGTGGTCAGGACCAGTGGATAATCGGGGTCCAATACTTCCTGCTGACTTTGGGGACCTAATGTTTTTATTTGTGCGCGACCGTTCGGAGTATAAAATTTTTTATCGGTAAACAATCTTGCTTTTCCCCCTTCTTCTTTGGAGATAAAAGGCCATTGTACTGAACCTTTGTTTTTCAGATAGTCATAATCAAGGCTTGAAATATCAATATTAGTACCTTTTGTAAGTGCTGCATGTTCTTTAAAAACAGCTGCGGAATCAGAAAATCCGAAGCCTGAGAAACCCATTTTTCGGGCAAACCTGATCAATATTTCAGCATCCGGAAGTGCCTCGCCGGGAGGTTTTACGGCTTTGTTCAGGTAGCTGATTCTCCTTTCGGAATTGGTCATGGTTCCTTCTTTTTCCGCCCAACCTGCTGCCGGCAGCACCAGATCCGCATAGCGTATGGCTGCTGCTTTGTTGGAAATATCCTGAACCACCACAAATCTGGCTTTTTTCAATGCCTCTTCCACCCGTCGTGCATCCGGTAAACTGACCATTGGATTGGTGCAAATAATCCAGATCGCTTTCAGGGTGCCCTCCTCCAAACCTTCAATCATTTGGGTCGCTGTTAGGCCGGGTTTATCAGGCAATTCGTCCACACCCCAAAAATCCGCAACTTCTTTGCGGTGGCTGGGATCGTTGAGTTTTCGATGGGAAGATAACAGAGTCGCCATGCCACCAACTTCCCTTCCACCCATTGCATTGGGTTGTCCGGTAAGTGAAAAAGGTCCTGATCCTGGTTTTCCGATATGTCCGGTAATCAGGTTCAGGTCAATCAATGCAAGATTTTTATTGACACCATCTGCACTCTGGTTCAATCCCATTGCCCAAAGGCTTAAGAATCCATTTGACTCCCCGATATAAGCCGAAGCCAAACGGATATCATCCAAGGGAATTCCGCAGATTTCGGAAGCTTCTTCCAAGGAAACCTGCATTACCTGATTTTTATATGCTTCAAATCCATCTGTATGGTTTTGGATAAAAGACCAATCAATATCTCCTGATTCTATCAAACATCTACCAATGGCCTGAAACAATACTGTATCTGTACCCGGAAGAATCTGCAAATGCAGATCTGCAAGAGAGCAGGTTTGCGTGACCCGCGGATCTACAACTATTATTTTTGTATCCGGATGCTGTTCTTTGTGCTTTTCTATTCTTCTCCAGATAATCGGGTGACACCATGCAGGGTTGGCGCCGGCGACCAAAAAACAATCCGCCAACTCTATGTCATCATAGGAAACCGGAACCACATCCTCTCCAAGCGTTTGGGCATAGCCCATTACCGCAGAGCTCATACACAACCGGGAATTGGTATCGATGTTGTTTGTTTTGAGATAACCTTTGGCAAGTTTGTTCACCACGTAATATTCCTCTGTCAGACATTGCCCGGAAACATAAAAACCGACGGAATCCGGACCGAATTTCCGGGTCACGGATTTGAATACAGCCACGGCTCTGCCCAATGCTGTATCCCAATCAACTTTCTCCAAGGCATGTCCTTTTCCCCAGCGCATCTGTGGATGAAGCAATCTGTCCGTCTGATCCGCCACTACATAATGGAGGTTCATTCCTTTCGAACAAAGCATGCCCTGATTGACAGGATGCTCAGGATCGCCTTCTACTTTTAATCTGCCCTTTTGGTCTTTGGAAAGGAGGATTCCACATCCAACACCACAGTAAGAACAAGTACTTTTTAGTTTTTCCGGTTTCATATCTGAGGCATTAATGCCACCTGGACTTAATATTCTAATATTTGTTGATTTAAACAGGATTCAATTCCATGGCTTTTTCCTGAAGAGAATCATCCAACTCCAGTTTGGCAACTTTTTCATCGGCTTCGGAGAATCTCACCAAAAAGGAGAGGACACTGATTCCTGTGACGAACAAGCCTAGAATGGCCAATCCTTCGGCATAGGAAAGCGATTCCATTTTGAAAAGAAAACCTGCCATCACAGCCCCAGCATTTCCTCCGGCACCTACTATTCCCGAAACCACTCCAATCGCTTTTTTATTGACGAAAGGAACTACCGAATAAGTGGCGCCTTCTGCCATCTGTACAAAAAGGCTGAACACGATCATGGTTCCTATGGCAAGCGGCAAAAGGGTCATCTGCGAAAATAGGATAAGCGCCAAGCCTTCCAGGAATAAAATCCCGCCCATCAGCATCACACGACCTTTCAATCCCCACCTTAAGCCGGCTTTATCTCCCAAAAAGCCGCCGGTGGATCTGGCGAATATGTTCATCAGCCCAAAAAGACCTGCAATCAATCCGGCAGTCTTTAGATCCAATTTGAAATAATCATGGTAATAAATGGCCGCAATATTATTGATGGTCAATTCGACACCGAAACATGCCCCATAAATCAGGAAAAGTACCCAAACTCTTTTGTCCTTTAAAGCAGCTTTAAATGCGCCTTTGCTGTCATTCTTTTTCTTTCGGAAAGAGGGGTCTGATTTCAACAAGTCTTTGAGATTTCCTTCGGGAAAATCGGTGGTCCATTTGTAATAAAGAATTCCACAAACGATCATCGCAAGCCCTGGAATCACCATAGCATATCTCCATGCATCTTTATCCAAAAACCCTAAAGAGACAAAAAGCGCAAAAATCAGAGGCATGACCATCTGCGTAACGCCACCTCCAAGATTTCCCCATCCTGCAGTTGTAGCATTGGCTGTACCTACTACATTGGGAGCAAACATCACCGATGTATGATATTGCGTGATAACAAATGATGCACCGATGACACCGATAGCCAACCTGAACATCAGGAAGGATTCATAGCTGTTACTCAAACCGATTAACATTACGGGAAAGGCCCCTAGGATCAATAAATAGGTGTAGGTTATTCGCGGACCGATTTTGTCACAAAGCCAGCCGATCAGCAAGCGGGCGACCACGGTGATGGCAACAGAGGAAATAATGATGTTTCCGATCTGGGATTTTGTCAGATCCAGCTCATCACGGACTACAGCCATCAACGGCGCAATACCGAACCAGCCAAAGAAACATAAAAAGAACGCGATCCAGGAGAGATGGAAAGCCTTCATCTGAGGAGTCTTGAAATTCAACAGCTGTATGGCTGTTGCTTTCTTCATTCGATTTTTCATGGTGAAATAGATTTTAGGTTGATAGCGTATATAAAGCGGTTATTTTGGGTCTTTTATTTTGGGTCAATTGTTTATGATTTATTTGAGAAATGTCGGTTTTACTGTTAGCATTGCCCATGCCCAGCATTGGAAGGCAGAGGAGGATTCCACTTCTTTGATAGCATTCAGGGATTCGGTCCCGAACATCTGGGAGTAGCCCAGGTTGAATGATACCTCAGGACTTATCTGCGCATTCCATACCAGATCGATTTCTTCACCCAAATGGGATGGTTTGATCATATTCATCTGCTCATCTGCAAAAACAGTAACAGGAGATCTGAAATGATGAAAATGGATTAGGATTTTGTTTTTGGAATTGAGGGTAATGTTTGTTTTTAGAAATAAATCCTGAAGTCCTGCGGTTTTACCGGCGTTTCCATGATTGTTTCCGACATAGAAATAATCCATAAATCCATAAAACTTATGGTTGGTGCCATATAGAGGTTGAAATGAAGTATTGCCAGCTGCACGGGGACCGGATCCGCTGAGATAATCCATACCCAAAGTAAAGGGCATGAAACCGGTTTTATAGGTGAGGCTTCCGGCCAGCAGCCAAGCCGAAACCTTACTTCCTTTAGGATCTTTCCCCCCCTGATAATAAAGCTCGCCTTCGGCATCCAGACGCGGTGAAAGCTTGGTACGGGTAATCCCGCCGTAGGTCTGTCTGTAAAATATGTGACTTTGCCCGGATTGGGGATCTGAATTTTGCCTGCCGTCGTTCAATATTAAAAGTGAAAAATCGGAAAAGGTCATTTTCTTATGAAACCAGCCAAACTGCATGGTTTTATAATTGTCAAGCCCTTCATATAAGGTACCTGTTAATTTACCCGGTTCGAAGGGAATGCTTTGATTGAATGCAGCTCCAATATGTAGCTGATATTTTAACGAATCGGCACACTTCAGAAGCACCAAATCGTGGCTTCTTCCCTGCTGCGCCCAGTCCAAGTCGCCCAAAAATCTTGCATTGTCATAATCAAGTGATTGCCGACCGATTTGTATTTCGGTTTTTGGTGTGAACTTATAGGCTGCCCAGGCTTCATACAGGTTGGTCAAAGCAGGATCAGATTTATAAATCTGGGAAGTATTGCCCCAGATTCTTACATCCTGCGCAGAAATAAAATAAGTCAGCGCTTCTTTTTTATAATGAAGATTTACCCGGGATCGCTGCTCAATGAAAAAGGCAGGTTGCGCGGCTAATTCAATAGGTTTTTTGAATCCATTCCTGAATTCAGCCCTGGGCCTGATCTCTCCTGAGATGGTCAGCTGACAATAAGCCCCTTCAATACTTGTAAAACTAAGTAATAATACGAGAAGCGATTTGATCGAAAAGATTGATTTCATACCCTATCTGATTAAATAAAACATCCTTTATAATGTTAATTCATGATGATCAGGATATTTTGGGTTGTGATGCTTCCGCCTTAGCGATGGCAATATAAAACATAAAAATAAAATACTAAGTACTTTTACTTATTTTTTTAATATTATTTAAGTAATAATACGATAAATTAATTTTCGATCAACAAACTTCAATAAAGGAGTGAAATCAGCAACACAAGTGCCCTATCACCAAAAAGTTATTTATTCGTGAGAGAAAAAATCCTATTAAAGAACCCTCCTATAGTTGGATTTTATCCAATAGGCAATGCAGATAAAAAATAGGTTAAAATGCAAGAAATTGGCGAGGTTACAAAAATAACCATGTTATTGATATTCAAATATTTATAAAAAAAAAATATTTTAAAATAGGTGCAATTTTTAGAATAATATTTCCATCATATGATTATATTTAATAGAACTTTAAACCAAATACTCCAATGAAAACTTTTAAAACCTCAACTTTTACACTTTCGGTAATCAATTCTTTGATTATCCTGCTGTTGGCAACCTCCTGTGAATTTTTTCAGGACGAAAATCCATTTATTGTTAAGGACAAAAACAGCAAAATTACCACGTACTATGGGCCTGCTGTTACTTTTGAAAAAGGAAAAGTACAGGCCTTTATCGCACTCGGCAAAGATGGCAAACCGGTCTCTATGGGAATCGGGTTGAAAGAAAAAGCACTTGAAGATTTACCTATGGCGCATGATCAGGGACAGCCATCATTTGAACATTTGCTCCATTTTCCAAAACAAATTGAAGCTACCGCTTTTAAGTTTGCGACAGTTGATTGGGTGCCCGATGGACATGAACCTGATGGTATTTACAATGTTCCTCATTTTGATATCCATTTCTACATGATATCCAATGCAAAAAGGATGACCATCACGCCACTCGATGGAATGGATCCCGTGATACCTTTGGCTAAATACCTCCCGGAAATCTATGTTCAAGGACCGGGAAGAGTCCCAATGATGGGAAACCATTGGGTTGACCCAACCAGTCCGGAATTTAACGGTGAGCCATTTACAAAAACTTTTATATATGGCACCTTTAAAGAAGATGTGATATTTTGGGAACCTATGGTGACTTTGGAATACTTTAAAAGCAAACCATCCGGAAAAGTGGCAATACCACAACCTGAAGCGTTTCAAATTGAAGGATATTATCCCACAAAGTATGAGGTGAAATTCAACAGCCAAAGAAAAGAATATCAGGTAATTTTAACTGATTTTAAATTTCGGGAAGCAGAATAATTTGGCTTGATTATTAAGATCAATATTTGGAATTATGAAAAACCCGGAGAAAAAATCCCCGGGTTTTTTTATTATTTGGCAATTTGTCGCTCAGCTTTTATCATTCTATGTGTTTTAGGCTCAGTATTCCTGCTTGTACATGCGGATTCTAAAAGTTCAAAAATTAGGTTGACGGATTATTATAATATACCGTGTACCCTCAGGTATTGAAGCAACATGATGGTTTTGGCATCCTGGATTTCACCCGAATCGATCATTTTCATTGCTGCTTCGTATTTCATTTCCAATACTTCAATATTTTCATCTTCATCGGCAACACCTCCACCTTCACTTACTTTCATTTCGGGATTATATTTAGCAATGAAAAAATATAATTTTTCGGTCACAGTACCCGGAGTCATAAAGACTTCATAAATCTTCCGCAGATCAGAAATTTTGTACCCTGTCTCCTCCTCGGTTTCCCTTCTAATCGCCTCTTCAGGTTCGTCATCGTCCAACAAGCCTGCACAAGCTTCTATCATCATACCAGAACTGTTTCCGTTCATAAAGGTCGGAATCCTGAATTGCCTGGTCAGGATCACACTCTTATCATCGGGATTATAAAGCAGAATCACCGCACCGTTGCCTCGATCGTAAACTTCACGGGTTTGGACTTCTGTGGATCCATCCTGATTTTTGTATTGAAAATTCACCTTTTTCAATACACCCCAGTTTTCAGAGAGGGTTTCGGTATCGAGGATTTTTATGTCTTTGATCATTATTTCAGATTTCCCTTAATAATATTTCAACGTTAACAGTTCAAATCAAAAAGCTTAATGCTTTGATTGACTAAAAATATACAGGTTTTAGGAACAATACAATTTTCAAGGGATTGAAGAAATCCGGCTTATTTTGGAAAAGTGATTCTTAACTGAAAAAATGATTAATTTCAGACCCTTAAAAGAACAGAGTTTGATGTCTGCTTAACCGATTAGACAATGAAATTAGACCATGTGGCCCTCTGGACCGGGAATCCGGAAGTAATGAAGGATTATTGTCAAAAACATTTTGGAGGAATTTTTAATGCGCGCTATGAAAACCCAATCACGGGATTTAAAAGTTATTTCCTGAGTTTTGAAGGGGGGTCTAGACTTGAAATCATGTACCGGGAAGACATTCCCGGGAACCTCAACGACACCAAAGAAAAGCAACACCTCGGCCTGATTCATATGGCCTTCAGTGTCAAAACAATGCAGGAAGTGGATGAAAAAGCAAAGGAGTTGCTTTTTGAAGGTTTTCTGATATTAAGAGGTCCTAGAACAACAGGTGACGGATATTATGAATTCGAAACTCTGGATCCGGATGGCAACAGGATTGAAGTGATTTATAAAGCTTGATATATTATTTGATTTTTCTGTCACCAATTCAAGCGGCCCAAAGTCAAAACAGTTGATTTGAACAATAATAAAAAAGCCTTAAACCTTTTATTCTGTCTTTAAGGAATTAATGGGATTGGCTACTGCTGCTTTTAAAGATTGATAGCTAACCGTCAGCCAGGCAATGATCAATACAAACAATCCCGATGCAGCCACTATACCCAAAGTGACATCAATACTGTAAGCAAAGTTTTCAAGCCACCATTTTTCCATCATATACCAAGCGACCGGAGCTGCAAGAATAAAAGCCAGCAGGATCATTTTGGTGAAATCCTTCGATAACATCAAAACAACGCCTGTTACAGATGCGCCCAAGACCTTCCTGACACCTATTTCTTTTGTCCGCAAACTTGTAATGTAGGCTGATAAAGCAAACAGACCGATGCAAGAAACAAATATAGCCAGCATTGAAAAAATGGAAAACATCATGCCTGTCTGTTGCTCTGCACGGTATTGTGTGTCCAGGTTTTCATTTAAAAAGGAAAATTTAAAAGCTTGTTCAGGGGCAACTTCCTTCCATTTTGCGGCTATGGAATTTATTGCGGATGCAACCTGGTCCGGTTTTATTTTGGCCACTACAAATTGTCCTACGCCATTCCCAAAAGCTTCATTGCTTTGCATCACCAAAGGGGTGATTTCATCCCTAAGGGAAATGAAATTAAAGTCCTTCACGATGCCGATTATTGTATAGAATATCTGAATATTGCCATCAGGTGTTTCCTGATTATTGATTAGCCTAGATCCTATCGGATCATCGATTCCCAGTACTTTAACAGCTGTTTCATTCAAAACCACATACAGGGAATCATTTGTATCTTCTGAAAACCATTTTCCGTCCACCAGTTCCAACCCAAGGGTTTCAGGCATCAGGTCAAAGACAACCATGGATTTTGTGGTCAATATTTCGGCTGAGCCCACAGGTTGAAACTGAATACCAAAAAAGCTGTTCTCTTTTCCCGGAATCGCAAACGTAGCTGCTGCCTGTTGGACCTCGGGCAATCTTCTTACCTCTCCTAAAAAGGTCTCTAATGATTGCTCTTCCAGACTGAATCCCCGCTCAACAACCAAAATCTGTTCTTTATCGAAACCCAAAGACTTATTCTGCATAAAATCCATTTGCTTCCTGATCACCAGCGTGCCAATGATGAGGACAATTGAGATCCAGAACTGAAAAACAACAAGGCCGTTTCTGATCCATTTGCCCTTTTGGCTGCCCGTAAATTTTCCTTTCATCACCTGTACAGGATTAAAGGATGAAAGCATAAATGCAGGATAAATCCCTGCCAACAATCCAACAAAAACTATCAGTGCAAGTAAGCCTAAAACCCAGGATAAATTAAATGGCAGACTCAAACTCCTCTCCGTGAGATCATTGAAAAAAGGAATGGAAATACTGGCTATGATCAATGCAATAAGAACTCCTACAGCGCTGATTACAAGGGCTTCTGTGAGAAACTGTCCCATCAGCTGATGCCGCAAAGAACCCATCACTTTCCGGACACCAACTTCCTTGGCTCTTTCTGCGGAACGTGCCGTGGACAGATTCATGAAATTGATACAGGCAATTCCTAAAATGAGGAATCCGACAAAAATCAGAATATAGACAGAAACAATGTTTCCGCCGGCTTTCATCTGCACTTCAAGATATTGGGGATCAAGATGAATTTTAGAAAGCGGTTGAAGGTAATAACGGTAGCCATTACCGGCATTGCTGTATTCTTCCCAGGATTGTTGCAGTTCCCGCTCGATCTGTGCAGCAGCATATGTGTCCACCAAACTCGGGATCTTAGCCTCCAGTGCGTCGGGATCAACTCCATCTTTGAGTTTAAAATAGGTAAATGAAGAAAATCCTGTAAAGTTTTCCCTGCTGAAAAAGGGGAAGGTGTATGCCGAAAGGAGAGCACTGAATTTAAAATGGGAATTTTCAGGCACATCTTCCATAACCCCACTCACAGTAAATTCAAGTTCCCCGGCCCTCACGGTTTTACCTATGGGATCTTCAGCTTTAAAGTATCTTTCGGAAAACTCTTCAGTCACAACAATTTCATTTGCCTGGCTTAGGATTTTTTCCCTGCTTCCTTTGATCAGCTCAAAATCAAATATTCTGAGAAAAGAGCTGTCCGCAGCCAATACGTGTTCCTCATCGAACTGTACCTCTTCCTCAAGCCGGTTTTTATAGGTAAGGCTAAAATCCGTAAAACCCAATGCAGTTGTGCTTTCCTCGATATCTTCAAAATTGCTTTTGGCAACGTCCCCAAATGAATGTGGAATAATGGCGTAGAAAGTGGAATGATTAGGATAGATACGTTCCAGGACCATTCTATAAATCCTGTCGTTATCTTTGACAAACCTGTCGAAAGAAAATTCATTTTGGACAAACAACAATATCAAGAGACAGCTTGCAATGCCTACTGACAGGCCCATCACGTTGATCATTGTATAAACCTTTTGTTTCGAAAGGTTTCTGAGGGCGATTTTCAAGTTGTTTTTCCACATACTGATCCGCGTTTGATGAGTTGGATGTTTCAGAAATTCCTGAAACAATAAAATTTATGGATAATTCCGGGCTTTAAACCGGACATGCACTATATCAACTTATTATAAAACCAGCCTCCCGGGTTGATCAACCTATTTCATCATTACAACGACTTCAAACTTCCACATCAAGAACTCCCAAGGCATATTGGAGTATCACCTCCTGAAAGTAAAGCGTATACTGGGACTGAGCAAAATCAGACTGTGCCGTTACCAATTGTTGATTTGCCTGGGCAAGGTCTACAAAATTGCTGACTCCCAACCTAAACCGCTCTCTGATGACTTCCTGAGCCTCCTCGGCAGCGGAAAGTTGAATCCGGGTTGCTTCCTGTCTCTTGATCGCAGCCTTATAATTTTCATAGGCCAATTTTGTCTCCTGATAGAGTCTTCTTTCCATCGCTCCGAGCTCTAATGCCTGATTTCGGAAGGCAACTTTATTTCTTGTCACCGCCAGTCTATTATCAAAATTATTGAAAATCGGAATGTTAATGCTAAATCCTATTGTCTGCTGAGGATAAATTCTCAGCAACTGTTCGTTGAAACTCCTTTGGTCCAATGAGGTGTAAAAGGTATTATAGTTAAAAAATGCATTGATCTGAGGATACATGGCAGACCTGGCGGCATTTATCATTTTTTTATTGCCTTCTTCCAGCAGCTGCCGGGCTGAGAAATCCTTTCTATTTTCCAGCGACAACTCATAAAGTTCATCCAAGTCCATAGCCAAATAATCACTTGAAATAGTTTCGATCTGAACCGGAACCAATTGAGGAACCGTATTGGGATCAAGCTGAAGGGTTTCTGCCAATGCCCACAAATCCGTTTCCCATTGGATTTTTGCGTCCAAAGCTACGGTTTCCAATCTTGCAACTTCAGATTGCTGATTATATTGATCTGAAAGCGTTCTGATCCCGGCTTCTACAAAGCCTTCAATCTGCATCAGTTGTTGCTTTTGGTTTTCCAGGTTTTGCAAAGCAATTTCATAGAGTTCCCGGTCCATCAAAACCTGTAAATATTGTTGGGCTACATTAAAAATCACTTCCTGAGCGGCTCTTTCCAGATTTTTTTTTCCCGCTTCATCAAATAATCTCGCCGCAAAGGTGGTGCTCAACCTTCTGCCACCATTGAAAATCGGGAGGTTCACATTCAGTCCCGAAGACAGAATATCATTCTGTACATCAGTTACAATAAGTTCGCCTTCGACCTGCTGAAACTGCTGTCCCGTCTGCCGGTAAAGGTTGTTGTTGATGTTGATCCTGGGTAGATGCCCCAATTGTGCGGATATTTTTTCCATTTTCAGCACATCCTGATCATTGACGCTTGATTGATAAGCAACATTGTTTTCCAGTCCGATTTTGACCGCTTCCCGGAAGGTCACCAAAAGCGTATCCTGCCCATAGGCTTTACCCACAAAAGCTCCCAGAACAAATAATATAAGAATGGTGTTTTTCATTTTATAACTTAATGTCTTGATCAATTTTACCATCCAGCATTTCAATCAACCTGGTTCCGTAGTCGGCATTTTCTCTGGCGTGAGTGGCTTGAATGATAGTAGTTCCTTCTTTATGAAGCTCCTGAAAAACCTGCATGATTTCTCTTGCTTGGGCAGAATGAAGATTTCCTGTTGGTTCATCCGCCAATAACACTCTAGGTTTACCGGCAATGGCCCGTGCAACCCCCACCAGCTGCTGCTGACCACCTGATAGCTGTTCGGGGAATAGGTCCTTTTTTGCTACCATATTGAACCTGTCCAAAAGATTGGCGATGATGCTTTTTCGTTCCGATCCTGAAACATCCCTATAAAGCAGCGGCGTTTCGATATTTTCATAAACAGTAAGTTCATCAATCAGATGATAAGCCTGAAATATATAGCCGAACTCGCTTTTGTGAAGGGCATTTTTTTGTCTGTCCTTCATGGAGGAAATGGATTTTCCGTCAAAAACATATTGGCCTTCATATTCATCATCCAACAATCCAATAATATTGAGTAATGTAGATTTGCCGACACCTGAAGGTCCCATAAGTGTGATGAATTCTCCCTGTTCTATGGTGAGATCAATTCCCTTTAAAATAAAGACCCTTTGAAAACGGGATTCAATGAATTTGTCAATATTGTTGAGTTGTATCATAGGTAGATTTAAGACATGAGATTTAAGACATGAGACAACATCATCGAAGACTCACTTGATTTCTAAATGACATCGGTCTTCCCTGTTATGCCCACATCCATGCCACATAAAAAACGGCTCTTTTTGAGGATAAAGGAGGTTTTAGGGAAAAGAAGGAAATTTTATCCGAACGCTTTTGTCCGTGAGCGGACGATGATTAGGGTTGAATCAGGGAGATCAATGGCCATTGAGCCATTAGATCCACCCAAAATCATTATTATAAAGTACTCACCGAGATAAGGTTGTCATCAGGAATCCTATCAATCAATTTATTCAATGGATCAATGCCGGCTTTGTCAGGGGGTCCTTTGACTTTTATTCTTAAGGTAGTTTCACCAGGTATGATTTTGTGCTTTTGCAGGTAAAGGGTATTTGTCCGGTTTCTTCCGTTTTCATCCTTGTCTTCCTTTGCAAAGATACCAACATCCACATAATCACCTTCATATTGTGCAGGGGTTTCCATTCCAATGCTATCCGCATACAGTTTTTGGGATTGTAGCTTCAGGGTAACCCAGTATTCTCCATTCTCTGCAACCTCGGATTTGGCTTCGACTGCCTTATTTTCATAAAGCGTGATTTTGTTCCAAGTGTCATCCAGATAATAATGCAGACTGTCAGGAGTTTTTGCCTTCAAATGATTATAAAGATCAATACTACCCGGAAAAGGTGGACTGAGTCTCAATGAGAATTCAGAAGCAAAATCGTGAAGTGCACTGTCCATTGCTTCATCACCGATGTAATCTCTCAAAGCGTATAAAATCAAGCTGCCTTTATTGTACCATTGATATGGTCGGTTACAATTAATGAAAACATTTTCTTTTTTGCTTTCATTTGCTCTTCCCCTTAGATAATCATCCAGCTCATTTTTCAAAAATCTTTTCATGTTGTGCTTGCCATATTTTTTTTCAGAAAGCACCAAAGCAGAAAATTCTGCCAATGACTCTGAAATCAAATTAGAACCCCTGGTATAATTCGGTGTGATCTGATGTCCCCACCATTGATGCGCAAGTTCATGAGCTGTGACAAAATATACATAGTC
>JBGTDA010000176.1:0-39813 GCA_041748555.1 Rhodonellum sp. | reverse complement strand
TTCTGGCAAAACCTGCCGTTAAATGGGCCCTCCCAGCTGAAGAAATAATAGAAATCGAAGATAGTGATGAAGTCAAATGATCAACAATATGATTGGTATATCTTCGTAATGTCCCATCTCTTTAACACGATCAATAATCCGTAAGTAGCGTTAAGACTTTCGAATAACATGAAAGGCGGGAAATTTCCCGCCTTTCATGTTATTTAAAACTCAATTTACTTATTTAGCGAATTGATCCACTTGGCAATTTTCAATGCCTCATCTTTGGGAACCTGAGGCATAGGAGGCATCGGAGTGGCATAATCCGGCCAGTTTTCTGGTTTGGGATTATAGATCAGTTCAATGATTTTTTCATTGGAATACTTCCGCTTTGCGATTTCCGAATACGCCGGCCCTACCTGCTTCGTAGTGGCATTATGACAAGCAGTGCAGGTATGTTTGGTCAATAAAGCATTGACAACTTCAAGCGACGGAATTTCATCTGAATCCGAAGCAAATTTCTCCACAGTGGAGGAAGCCGCTCCTGTATTTTTGGGAGCAATGGATTTGGGTGAAGCCGCGGCCTTTTTCTTTTCCAGCTCGGTCTGCTCTTTTACTGAATTCTTCCGGCTCACTTCTGTTAAAGCAAGTTTGCTCCCTTCGGGAATGTTATTCAACGTATAATAGGCCGTTGGATGAACCAGAGAATGGGATTCGTTTTTTTCCCGTACTCCATCCAATGATATCTTATGAATATAATATTTTCTCAATCCATCAACAATGATCCTGACTTTCATACCATCTTCAGAAACTTTTACACCTGATATGACATTGTCCTCGATGTTGACAGGAGGGCTTCCATATACCGGATGATATTTATAAATAAAGCTTTGTACAGCATAAGAGGCCAAGTCTTCGGCAGACTTTGGATCTACAGCTTTGGTGAATTCAATCTCAAACCCGTCCGGCTGGGATTTGATGTTTCGCATCTCAAAGGGGAGTTCATTGTTCCAAACCAACCGCTGTAATCCTTCATTGGCCTCTCCTGCAGAACCCCATCCTCTATTCGTTTCACCTACAAAAAGCGATTTGTCAGGAGCCCAGACCATCCGTAAAACGCCCGACTGGAAGCCGCTCCGGAAATCTATGGAAGCACCCTGATATTCTCCGTTTACTTTTTCCAGCATGACCCGCATGATCTTGCTTTGTCCCTGATCTCCGATCAAAACCTGTCCTTCAAATGGTCCAAGATGACCCTTGGGTATCTCCAAAGGTTCGGCATTCGAGATTCCATGGATCCCGTGGGGAAGCCAAACAGCAGGTAGTTTGATTTCGGGTATTTTTTCTTTTGCTTCAAAAAGCGTTATAAATTCCTCATCAACAACGTTTTCAGGCTTGATGTACCGACCGTTTTCATCCTTTACTTTTTGCGGATCGACTACGGCATTGAACTGCTCAGTTGTTAGTTTTAAGGGAGAATTAGGTTGGTCGGTCCAGGTAAGTCCTGCGGGATGACCCGTAAAATCACCTTTTTCCAAATGCCATAGTCCACCTGAACCCATATAATCACCTTGGTTTTCGGTATAAAATAGATCCCCATAAAGAATACCCAAACCCGCAGGAGAGCGCATTCCTGTAGCCCAAGGTTCCATTTCTCCTTCAGGAGTAATCTTCATCACCCAACCTCTATAAGGAACGCGGCTTTCTCCCCGCCACCATTCTTCATTGCCAAAAGCCACATTTCCCGAAACAATAAAGTTGCCGTCTTGATCGACTTTTGGTCCAAAACTATATTCATGATAATGTCCTGAAATTGGCCAGGCATAGATGGTTTCATAAGTATCCGCAACTCCGTCTTTGTCAGTATCGGTCAACTTTGTCAATTCACCTCTTTGAGCGCAAAACCAAGCGCCATCCTGATAAGCCAATCCCAAAATCTCATGAAGCCCAGAAGCGAATTTTCGGAAATAAGGCTTAGGACTAGTTGGATTTTCCACGATAAAGATATCACCTCGACGTGTAGCCACTCCGAGATTGCCGTTTGGCATCATTGCCATTCCGCCGACTTCAAGCAAGGTGCCTTCAGGAGCAGTAACTTTCAGAATTTTATAATAATCCTCCTCCATGGGTGACTCCTGGGCCATTCCTTTGGTCAAGGAAATTAACAATCCAAAAGAAAGCAGGAATAGAAACCGGTAATTTTTAAATTGAAATGTTTTCATCTTCATGGTCAATAATTAAAACAATAAGCTGAAATGAATGGGACTGTCAAGTGAAACCAACAATTGCTGGCCCTCCGGACTTGAGGTAATGCGTGGTTTGGGAGTTTTTGGATCCAGTTCTATATAATAACCTTTATCCGATACGAGATAAAGTCCATCGCTGATCATCCTGATCTCCTCTCCGGTTGCGAGACTGAAATCCACATTGTTTGCCGGGTTTTCTGCAGTGATCGTTCGTTCCAAACCTTTTCCGTCGGCCCTGGCTGCGATGACATCCTTGACCTGGATATTCTGAATACCATAGGTGAATTCAATCCCGCTGTCATTCAATTTATAACCTTTGGATTTGTAATCAGCTGTAAGGTGCTGATTTTGGGAATCGAGCAAACTGCTTTCCGGATTTCCCAAAAAAACAACTGAGCCCAAAGGTATGGATACCCCGTTTCCACGGCTGTTCCACATGGGTGTTGCATCCAGGAAATCTCCCCTCCAGACCTGTACCAGATTTCCTGTGCCCAGATCATAAGAGTAGTGAATCTTCTGAGGGCTTGAAACCGATAACGCATGAGTAATTCTTTGGCCATTTGGCAAATCGATAAAACTCCGGAGTTGTGGAGTTTCTCTTTCATTGACAAGAATAGGATCAGTGGCGTTACGCTGTCCTGTGCTGCTTTCGGAAAGGGATACGTATCTTAATCCCGGTCCTGAAATTTCCCAATCCAGGCCGGTTTCAGTCCAGTCCCGAGTTTTGGAAGCGAGAATTTCAAACGTGACAGAACCTTTTTCCAGTTCAGTTTTCACCCCTGCCATTCCTTCACCCATGTCAATCTTCTTTTGCCCGTCAATAATCAGCGAACCCCAACCGGAAGGAACTCCAAATCGCATCAGGTATTCTCCGGATTCAGGAACCGAAAGCTGTCCACGGTAACGGATAAGATTTTGACCGGTAGGGGAGGTTGTTTTCTCCTGAAAATCGGGAAGTGTTCCTTTTTCGTCCGGAGTTAGGGAAGAAAAATCGGGACTTTCATCAAACCCACCTTTATATATCTCATAATTCAATTCTGATATTTTTGGTGCTTCTGTATCGAACTTGGTAACCTTGATGTTTCTGAAAGCTACCGCACCATGGTCACCCTGAATCCTGATAGGACCTACCGCCACATCATCGGATTGTAAAGCACCTCTTGTCGGGCCACTGACTTCCAGATTTTCATGGATAATGACACCATTTAGAGTGACGGATATAAATTTTGCATTCTGAATTTTTTGACCTTGTTGGTCAAATCTTGGCGCCTGAAAGGAAACATGCAGCTGCTGCCATACTCCCGGAGCCCCGCTTACATTTTGCCTGGGCGGATAACCTTCATAACCTTTCTGACCTTCAGGTTTGGAATCATCCCACCTTTCATAGATGCCGCCCATATCACCGGCCCTAGGATTGGTGTTTGTCCAGCTATCCATAATCTGTATCTCATATTGTCCCATCAGATATACGCCTGAATTGGACTGATTTGCAACCATAAATTCAAGTTCCAAGTCAATGTCACCGAATTCGGCATTGGAAACCAGGTCTATCCCGTGGTTTTTTTTGGTGGGAGAATTTACAAGAATACCCTCTCCTTTCTCAAATTTTAAGGAATTTGGTTGATCCATTTCTACCGTTACCTGGCCGGCCTGATGCCAGGTTCCCTTATTTGGTTTGAAGTCACTCAGATCTTGCAGCATTGTTGTTTCCTGTGCAAATAGGTGGGCACAGCCAAGAAATCCGCTTAGGAGTAAGCCGCTAAAGAGTGCAGCTAATTTTTTGAGATGGGGTTTGGTCATTTCTATCAATAAAGAGGTTGGAACATTTTGAATGAAAAGGTAAATATGTTTTAAATGGCGTCATTTTCCAAGCCAAAATGAAGGAATAAACTTTATAAAAGGAATATTTTTAGCTCTAAGAAAACAATGCATTCTCGTTTTTTAGGCTTTCCTGAACAACTGATTTTAGAATATAAAAATATAAATTTCAAAGGATAGAATAGAAATACCTTATTCGATGTATGTTTTTGATAAAAGAAATTAAATATATTAGAGGATATTTAGGATTTTTATCCGGATGCTCAAAATGTCTTTTCCAATATATGACAAAAAGGAATTTCCAAGGAATTTAAAAATAAAAAAATGCGGAAAGCTTATCGATACAGACACATCTCCTATCTGGTCGCAGATGAATCGGAGGTACATCTTACAGTTGAATTTATTTCAGACGGCAATTTTGCCCACACCTTGATCAATGTACCGGGACCCAATGATCCCGAGATCGAAAATTCAGGAACAGCATTGATCGGATATGGCAAAGACCTCAGATCGGAAACGACCATAGTTGTTTCGGATATCATCAATCCCATTCCGGAGGAGGATGAGATCCGGGTTCAATACAAAATCAACGGTGAAACAGTAATTGAACATACCAATCCGAAATCTGACGAAGAAAGGCCATATGTAATATTGTTCATCAGATTTTTAAGACCATGAATTATAGATCATTATTGCTTTTTGTTTTATTCTTACCATTGTTATCGAATGCACAGGATAGACTCAACAGTGTGAAATCCCCAACATCACCGGCATCCAGCATTTTGGGATTGCAGCCGGCATCCATTCTTTCGCCAAAATCCTATCAGGCTTTGGAGATCGGATTTTATTCCAACAATGCCGTAATCGTAAACGATTTTGCTTTGGAATTCACCCCCTATTGGGCTAAAAATCACAGTTTAAGTTTAGATGAATACCTTTATCCAAAAAGAGCTGTTGATCAACTGATCCGAAACTCTTCATTTTCCATTGCATCTACTCCAAACTTCCTGCTGGGAGACAGCACCGCAACCGGTGGAATCGGATTTGGGTATAGGACCACTTTTTACTTTGGAAATAAAAGAGACCGGCAAGAGCTTGAATCCTATAAAACCAATATCCGACAAACTCAAAAGATTCAGACCAGGATAATTTCAAAAGCAGAAGAATTGATCGAAAACGGGGAGGTAATAGATAAAAACGAGTTTCTCGATAAGATGAAGGGTTCGGTCATCCTGGCATTATTTTATACAGGCAGCTTTCAGGATATCAGCGAAGCAGAGGAGGTTACCAATAATATCTATAAAGATGCTGTTTTTCTTCCTCAGTTGAACATAAATGATCCTGATCCCTTTTTGGATAGCTTTTATGCTTTGGTGGACAAGCACCTTCAAGCCGGTTCTCTATTCAATAGATTTAAATCTTATATCAGGGACAGACATGGTTTTTCTGTTGATGTGGCTTATGCCAGCCTTTTTAATTTTCCTACCAATGACTTTACATTTTCAGTTATTCCCCGACATTCAGTTTGGGTTACGCCAACCTATCGTTTTTTAGATTATTTTGACTTTTTGAAAGTGATGGGGGTACTGAGATTTGAGTGGTACAAAAGTGATTATTTCAGAACCTACTTTCCGGGGATGCCGGTCTTTGACAGAAACTTGGATTATGGAGTGGGTGTTTTTTCGGAGCTGGATAAATTTTCCTTTCAGGCCGAGCTGGTTGGAAGAAGCAGCAATGCTGACATAGAAGTTGGATCGGATGAAAACGGTAACAGGCTGTTTATTAAAGAAACAGGATCGGATTTACAGTACATAGCCACCTTCAACTACAGTATTACAGATCACATCATGGTTTCTTACAGCATTGGCAACAGGTTCGCACCTATTCAAAATCCATCCAATACATTGGTTTCACTGCTATCACTGAATTTTGGTTTCGGAGGTCCTACAACCAAGGATCTGAATTTGGATAGGTAATCAATACCTCCCATATTTGGAATTAAAGGACATTTACAATCTACCTACCCAAAATTTCTTTTCTATGCCCAATAGTCTAAATTCAGGATTCATATTCTCCAGTTTCTTAACCCCTTTGTTTCTAAACTTCATTTTGCTTGGAGCAATTCAGACGTGTGCTCCTTCTTCCGGGGAGGTTAATGAAAAGTATTTTATAAAAGGAGTATATGGAAATCCAGGAACACTTTTGGATGCAGGGTATTCCTTTGATTCATTGGGAATCAATGCTGTTTTTGTGAGAAGTGTATCCCTTAATGCTGAGTTTTTCAAAAAATCAAAACAACAAGGCTGTCAGGTATTCATGGAATTTCCGACACTGAATGGAAAACCTTATCTCGAGGATCATCCCGAAGCCTGGCCTATCAACGAGAAGGGTGAAAAAGCTCCGGCCGCAGATTGGTTTATGGGTATCTGTCCGACTGATCCCGGTTTTAAATCCTATCGCTCCACCCAACTCCGAGAATTACTGACCGAATATGATGTCGATGGGGTATTTTTGGATTATGTCCATATGCATGCGCAATTCGAAACCAAAGATCCGATCCTGCCTGAAACCTGTTTTTGTGATCGGTGTACAGGTACATTTGGAAAGCATATCGAGAAGGCTATTCCCGGAGAAAATATTTCGCAAAAGGCAAGCTGGATTTTCAATAATGTAGACAGCCAATGGAGGGATTGGAGAAACAATATTCTGAATGGTTGGGTGGAAGATATGGGCCGGATAGTGGAAGAAATCAGACCCGAAGCCAAATTGGGAGTTTTTTACTGTGCCTGGTATCCGGAGGATCATAATGGGGCGCTGTATCGGAACTTGGGAATAGATTTGGCAGGACTTGCTGATCGGGCAGATGTACTTTCTCCCATGCTTTTTCATCAAATGAAGGGAAGGCCAACCGAATGGGTAGGTGAATATTTGGAGTGGTTGGAAAAAACGACAAGCGCCGGAAAAACATCTTCATTGGTCTGGCCGATCGTACAGTCGCATGATAATCCCGGTGTTGTCAGTCCGGAAGAATTCAGGAAAGTAATGCTGGAAGGTTCCAAGTCACCCGCTTCGGGTATCATGATGTTTTCGGATCAGTCTCTTCTGGAGGATCCCGAAAAAATAGACGTGATGAAAGCGTTTTATCTGGAAGGAGTTTTTCAGGGCAGAGATGAGCAATGATCGGCTCTTTAAATACAGGTCATAAACTATGAATTGATCATAAGATTTTTAGATAAGGTTTTTGGTTTTTATAATAACGTTGGTGCTTTAATTTTCCAATCCTGTGATCCAGAAAAAGTATCAATTGTGCCATTGTTAACAATAAAATTTTTATAATTACTATTTCCTTATAAGGAATTGCACCTGAGCTGGCTATAAGAAATGCTCCCGAGGCTATATCTTTATCTGAAAACAAATAACTGGAAGCGGAATGATGGATTGGAGCATTTTTATTGGAAGATTGAAGCATACAGAGCTTAGGTTACACTGGACATATCTGATCCTAATATTATGGACTGTATTTTCTAATGTCACCACTCCAGGGAAGGAAGTTAACGAGTTTTTTTGGTATACATTTTTTGTTCTGGTTGTGTTAAGTTGCTCTTTAGTTCATGAATATTGCCATATTCAACTTGCTGAAAAATATAAGCTGAAATATAGAAAAGCCATGATATACCCAACCGGTGGTTTATTGAATTTCAGAAGATATGGTAATGATCTCGCCATCATTAATACAGCTCTGGCGGGTCCTTTGTCAAATCTGGGATTGGGAATCCTCATGTGGATATATTTGTGCTTGGAACAGGGATCAATTGGCTTTTGGAGATTTTTTTCGATAAGTGACGGAAATTTTATCCACGCCATTTTTACGGTAAACATCATATTATTCCTGATCAATCTTATTCCGGCCTTTCCCATGGATGCCGGATTGATTTTGAATACATTTATCCGTAAAAAACTGAAGAGGACTTATATCAATACTGCCGGCAACCTCGGTCAGCTGCTCGGCATATTATTGGTTTTCTCAGGCATGTTTTTCAATCAATTCACCATGTTGCTGGGAATCATCATCTTTTTGGGAAGCCAGTCACAAATGGGTCATCTGAAAAAAATGGCAAAATTGGAGAAAATCGATTTACGGAAATTTCTAACTACAAATTTTGGTTTCATTGGTCCAAATTCAAATATCGAAGTGGTGAAGATTAATTTATTGGAGAGATCAGAGAATCTGTTTATTGTTCATAAAGAAGGTAAGTATTATGGATTTACCAAAGAGGGATTTTACGGATTTTATCACCGGCATGATCCCAATAAGCTTGTCGGAAGTTTACCCTTGGAACAATTTTATTCCATTTCCATACAAGAAAACCTGAATGAATTTTATGAGGACCATAAGATGGATGGAATTCAGCATTTGATTGTAGAAGAAAATGGAGAGGTTTTGGGCTATGTTGATTTGTATGAAGTATTAAGGAGCTTCTACGAGCAAAATTAGATTTAAATATTCCATTATTTTCTATCAAAACTTGTAAAAATATTATTAAGGATTGTTCCTTAAAATTAGCCACCCATCTTTCAATTGTATGGAGTTTTCGGTCTGTAGGAATTCATTGGGCAAGAGTTTCTTTATTGTTAGTTCATCTATTTCCTTCATTTCAGTAAATTGAATCAACTTAATTTTAATGATTTTTCCGATGAAAAATAGCCTTGTTTACCTCGTTTTCATTTTGATGCTACCTGTATTTGTGGCAAAAGGGCAGCTTGTCCCTGAACAAACACCTGTTTTGGAACATCCCGGATTGATGTTGTTGGCAGGTGAGGAAGAGGAGATCAGAAATTTGAAGAAACAGATAAGCAATGGGAGAAACTGCATCAGGCCATTCTTCGGAATCTAAACAAATACTTGATTTAGACCTTCTCGAGAGAAAGCAGGTTGGGAGACGGTTGCTGTCGGTTTCAAGAGAAGCCTTGAGAAGGATATTTCACCTCAGCTATTCCTATAGACTTACCGGTGAAGAGCAATTTGCCCGGAGGGCGACATTGGAAATGGTTAATCTTGCAGGTTTCAGTGACTGGAACCCAAGTCATTTTTTGGATGTAGCCGAAATGACCATGGCAATGGCCATCAGATATGATTGGCTGTTTGATACCCTATCACCTGAGGAAAAAGAAAAAATCAAAAATGCAATTTTCACTTTAGGTATAGAACCATCCTACAATGAAGACTACAATTGGTTTTTAACAGCTACGCACAACTGGAATCAGGTATGCAATGCAGGTATGGTATTCGGAGCATTGGCTGTGTATGAAGATCATCCCGAATCGGCCCACAAAACAATTTCTAGAGCAGTGGATACCATTTCCCCTGCCATGGAAGACTATAAACCTGATGGCGCTTATCCAGAAGGATTCAGCTACTGGAATTATGGAACAACCTTCAACGTCCTGTTTTTGGATGCATTGGAAAAGGTTTATGGGACAGATTTTGGTTTGGCAGATACACCGGGTTTTATGGAAACTGGCGGATTTTATCAGCACATGACAGGAGTCACCGGCAAGCCTTATAATTGGGGGTATGCCGGCAGTGGATCGCAAAGCCTCAGTCCTGCCATGTTCTGGTTTGCCCAAAAAAACGACAAGCGCCGGAAAAACATCTTCATTGGTCTGGCCGATCGTACAGTCGCACGATAATCCCGGTGTTGTCAGTCCGGAAGAATTCAGGAAAGTAATGCTGGAAGGTTCCAAGTCACCCGCTTCGGGCATCATGATGTTTTCGGATCAATCCCTTTTGGAAAACCCGGAAAAGATAGCCGTGATGAAGGAATTGTATCAGACGGGAGTTTTTAAAGATAAGGAGGAGAAATGATTGGTATCTTAAACTTCGGACATCATCGGTCATCCGACAAGGATCCAACATTTTCAGTAAAAACCCTACTCTCTTATACCACTTTCCCGACGCAATGACCTACCTCTTTAAAGCTCCGATGATCCCCAGATGAAAAACAGGTCTTTCCAAAAAAGTTGAAATCCCTCTTTTTGAGGTATTGAAATTTCTTTCGGAACCTGGTTCAATAGAGTTTTCGACAAAAGTTCTGCCTGTTGCTGTGCTATACCTTTCGTATCGAAGTAGGTTCAATCCCAGATGAACAGCCATTCTATTATTGATCAGGTAAGCCATTCCCAATTCACCGTTGAATGCAAGTGTAATTTCCCTTAGACTTCGGTTTAAAACCACGTTCGTTAAATTAGCTCCATTTTCTTCTTTGGTGACTAGGATTTTTCCTCTGCCTTGTTCAAGGTTCGCCAGAACTGAAGCGGTAAAATACAGCTTATCATTGATCTCAAAGAGCTTGGTCATGTAGGGTCCTAATCCCCAGAGCGTGTTTTCGAGGTGATATTGGTAGATTGCCACGGAAGAGTTGCCTGTAACCGATTCCTTTTGTTGGTAGGTTCTCAGGGTGCCGTTAATCCCAACAAATAGGTTTCCGAAGGTTCGGAGACCGATTCGGTTTCTCCATTCCACATTTTGATTCAGATGGGGATTCTTTAAATACTTGGTTTGATCAGTAGGCAGGATTGGGGATATCTCACTGAAAAAATAAAGATCGGAGTGATAATCCTGAGCCTGCAATGGGTGAAATTGCAGAGCAAACAGGATGATGCTGCTGAATAAAATTTTTTTCATAAAAGGCAATCCAACATTCGGGTAATAAGGCTGCAATCTACGAAAATATTGAAAACGTGGATGATAAAAGCAGTTCAATATGCCGGAAAATATAAATTTTTTAAGCCACATTGATTTATGAATGAGTTTATTCCGGCTTTCTAAATCAAGATGATCCTGAAATTTTTATAATACAGAAAATCTTATAAAGATACCCCTCTTTTCCAGGGGATAAAATCATCCTGTCCCAAATCAACCGCCTTAGTTTTGACTTCTCCACTGGCCACGCTGATGATGAACTCCAACATTTCCTCTCCCATTTCAGGAATGGTTTTTTCACCTGATATAATCCCTCCTGTATCGATATCAATGATATCAGGCATTCTTTCGGCAAGTTTTGTATTCGAAGAAACCTTGATAACAGGTGTAATCGGATTACCGGTCGGTGTTCCAAGGCCCGTGGTAAATAAAATGATATTGGTTCCGGAACCTGCCATGGCGGTAGTGCTTTCTACATCATTTCCCGGGGTACATAATAAATTCAACCCTGGTCTTGTTGCATATTGGGTATAATCCAGAATATCCACTACAGGGGAAGTGCCTCCTTTTTTGGCGGCTCCTGAAGATTTCATTGCGTCTGTGATCAGACCGTCTTTGATGTTTCCGGGTGAAGGATTCATATCAAAACCTGAACCCACCGCTTCCGCAGATGCAGCATAAGTCCGCATCAAGTGGCTGAATTTTTCAGCAATCTCATTGTTGACACAGCGGTTGATCAGCTCCTGTTCCACCCCACAAAGCTCTGGAAATTCTGAAAGGATGGTCTTTCCACCCAATGCGACGACAAGATCAGAAGCGTGACCCACCGCGGGATTGGCGGAGATTCCCGAGAAACCATCTGAACCACCACATTCAAGGCCTAAGGTCAGTTTATCCAATGCGGCCGGCTTTCTTTCCTGCTGATCAGCTTCAGCCATGGCAAGAAAAGTTTTTTTGATGGCCTGGGAGAGTAAATTCACTTCAGTTCCTTCCTTTTGTTGCTCCAGCAGGATGATCGGTTTCTTCAGATTGGGATTGATATTATCCAGTTTTTCTTTTAGGATTGAAGGCTGTGCATTTTGACAGCCGAGGCTGAGAACCGTCGCTCCGGCAACATTAGGATTGTTGATATAACCTGCAAAAAGGGCACACAGCATTTCGGAATCCTGCCGGATTCCGCCACAGCCACCCTGATGGGTCAGGAACTTGATTCCATCGATATTCTTGAAAAGCCGCCTGTCAGTTTCCGGTTTAACCTGATTTATTGTTAGGTTTTCTATGGAGGTGTTTTTGCCGTTTTTGTACAATTCAGCCATTTGTTGAACAAGGGATTTGTATGGGTTGGTTTTACCGAAACCGAGTTCCTCGGTGAAAGCTTCTTTGATGACTTCCACATTTCTGTTCTCACAGAACACCAGCGGGATAACCAACCAATAATTGGCAGTCCCCACTTGCCCGTCTTCTCTATGGAAACCCATAAATGTACGGTTACGAAATTTAGAGACATCAGGTGGAGACCAGGTTGTAGTAGTGGTCTTTTCCCCGAAAGAATTGGCTTCATGGGCTACATTGGAGGTAGAAAGCGCTCCTCCCTCAGGAATGAAGGAAAGCGCTTTGCCTACAATCGAGCCATACATATATACATGATCTGTTGTCAGTAGGGGATTTATAGCAAACTTATGTTTTGCAGGAACAAAGTCTTTCAAGATGATTATCTTATTTTGAAAATGTATGGATTCACCTATATTCAAATCCGTCAAAGCGACCAATACATTATCCTTGTGATGTATCTGCAAAAACTTATGGTTCATTGTTATTTTTATTTAAATTGCGCAATCGATTGCACAATTTATGTAAAAGAATGTAAAAAAAGAAAAGAATAGTGATTAATTTAAGGGCTGATTAAAATACAAGTGTTTTCGCTATTCTGCCTGCAACCTTCTTTTGTTAGAAAATGGCTAGAAGCCCGAAGTCAGATGTATCCAACAATCTAGTGTCAAACAAAGAATAGCCTTGGCTTTTGTAAGAAACGGCTGGAAGACCGAAAACGGATTTCATCGATATTCCACAGTTAGGCAAAGGATCTGTTGAGTTTTGACCTTTACCTGCGGATATTTTACATTATAAACATCATTATTTGTCGGTTAGCCAATAATAGATTTGACCATCAGAGCCATCCAGACTTAAGGTATTGCAGTAGCAATTAAATCCAGCGTCAGGCGAAGGATCTGTTTGGAATTAATTGATATCATTGCATTTTTACATAAACATTAAACTTTAATGAGAAAAAAAGTAGTAACCCTAGGTGAAGTCATGATGAGATTAACAACTTCCGGAAACGAGCGATTTTTTCAGGCAGATCAGTTTCAGATAGTCTATGGTGGAGCGGAAGCAAATGTGGCCGTTTCTCTCGCTCAATGGGACTTGGATACATTTCATGTTACTGCTTTTCCGGACCATGATTTAGGAAAAGCAGCTTCCCAATATCTTCGGCAAACAGGTGTGCATACAGACCATGTTCACTTTTCAGATGGAAGAATGGGGTTGTATTTTTTAGAAAACGGTGCCATGCAAAGATCATCCAAAATAATCTACGACCGTTTTGATTCAGCCTTTGCAAATTGGGATGCGGAAGAGGTGGATTGGGATCTTGTTTTTGAAGGAGCTGACTGGTTCCATTGGACAGGGATCACTCCGGCCTTGTCCCAGAAATCCGCTGACCTGACCCTTAAAGCACTTCAGATAGCCTCTCATAAAGGGCTGATGATCAGTGGTGATATAAATTACAGAAGAAATCTCTGGCAATATGGGAAAGGTCCTTTGGATATTATGCCCGAGCTCATCCGCCATACCCATATTATAGTAGCAGGATTGACTGATTTTGACAATTGTATGGATATCAAAATGGATGATTACGAAGATGCATGCAGGCAGGCAAAAATGGATTTTCCTCGGATAAAATATATTACCACTACAGAAAGAAATTCCATTTCTGCTTCCCACAATCAACTGAAAGGATATCTTTGGAATGGTAGAGAACTGCTTTCCTCACAAAAGTTTGAAATGACACATATTGTGGACCGTGTGGGGGGTGGCGATGCGTATATGGCAGGCCTAATCTATGGATTGCTGCACCTGGCTGATCAGGATTCACTTGAATTTGCCGTTGCCGCATCCGTTCTTAAACACAGCATTCCCGGAGATGCCAATTTGGTTTCCCTGGAAGAAGTCAGGACATTGGTCCGCGGGGAAAATGTAGGTAAACTTTTGAGGTGATTTTATTTGAAGTGGTAAAATAGTCACATACGGAAATATAATTTGAAATAAAATACATTACACTTGTGCATAAGGATTAACAGAAATTTTACAGGTTAGAATTAGTACTTTCCGAAAAATCGATTTTACATTAACCATTACCCATGAAGCACACACATCAGGATATTTTGAATGCAATGTCAAAGACAGGAATGATCCCGGTTTTTAATCATAAAGATATTGAAACAGCAAAGGAAGTTCTCGATGCAGCATATGAGGCAGGTATCCGAGTGTTTGAATTTACCAATAGGGGTAACCATTCCTCTGATGTTTTCAAAGCGCTGAAACTATATTCGGAAAAATACGAAGACCTGATTCTGGGAATCGGAACCATCTTTTCGGTAGATGAAGCCCGGAATTTTCTATATGCAGGAGCCGACTTTATTGTTTCACCGGCACTGATTCCCGAAGTAGCACAATATTGTACCATGAAAGGAATTCTGTGGATACCAGGTTGTGCCACTGTCACGGAAGTTTTTCAGGCTCATAAATCAGGGGCATATTTGGTAAAGGCATTTCCGGGAAATTTATTGGGAACAGGCTTTATTAAAGCAGTTCTTTCGGTTTTACCTGATGTTAAATTGATGCCGACCGGTGGAGTAGAACCCACTCAAGAAAACCTGACAGAATGGTTTCATGCCGGTGTGTTCTGTGTGGGCATGGGTTCCCAACTATTTGACAAAAACACAATTGACAAAAAAGATTTTAATACATTAGAAAAGAAGATAAAGGATACGCTGAACGTTATTAGGGAAATCAAATAAAAATGTTAAGTAGCAAGAATCAAGAACCTAGATCAAGTACCACGTTCCACATATCACATACCACATACCACATACTAAATACCACATACTCAAAGTATTCCCCAAACCCAAAAAGCAACCATACATGATCAGAAAATACAGTTTGTTAATTATCATTTTAAGCATCTTTATGCTCGCTGCCTGCAAGGGACCGGGAGGGGTGCGGGTGATCAAGTTGGGCCATGGGTTGGGAGTGACCCATCCGGTACATGGCGCTATGATTTTTCTGGCCGAGAAGGTGAAAGAAAAGTCTGATGGCCAAATGATTGTCAAAGTTTATCCCAATCAGCAATTGGGTTCAGAACGTGAACTTGTAGAACTTTTGCAGATCGGTAGTTTGGGCATGACAAAGGTTTCCTCGGCCATCATGGAAAGTTTTTCACCCAAAATCCAGGTATTGAGTTTACCATATCTTTTCAGAGATGACGAACACCGGGATCGGGTTTTGAAAGGTGAGATCGGCCAACAGCTGTTGCTGGAAGGGGAGGATTATTGGTTGCGGGGCCTCTGCTATTATGATGCAGGCAAAAGGTCATTTTATACCAAAAACAAACCCATAGAAAACCCTGAGGATTTAAGGGGTTTGAAAATCAGGGTGATGGAAAGCAACACGGCGACCAATATGGTCAAAAATTTTGGCGGTTCACCCACCCCGGTTTCCTATGGAGAACTCTATACTGCTCTTCAGCAGGGAATAGTAGACGGGGCCGAAAACAATCCTCCGAGTTTATATACTTCCAGGCATTATGAGGTTTGTAAATTTTATTCCATCAATGAACATACCGCTGTGCCTGACATGATGATCGTCAGCACAAAAGTGTGGAAATTACTTTCTGACGAGGAAAAAAAATGGCTACAGGAAGCTGCTGATGAATCTGCGGTGTATGAATATAAAATATGGGCGGAAGCTGTAGAAGAATCCATGACAGAACTTAAAAAAGCGGGCGTCACTATTATTTACCCGGATCAGACAGATTTTAGGCTTGCAGTAGAGAGTATGTATGATGAAATGGAAATCTTGCAGCCGGAATTATATGAAATTGTTCAGCAAATCCGGGATCACCCTTAAATATATGTTCTTTCTGTGAAAAAGCTTACAATCCGTTCATCCGGTTTCCCTTTTGTGATTTTGCTTTTTATTGACATATTAGATTAACCCATAGCTAACCTGAAAAATTAACCAATGAGTAGTTTAACTTTTAAAAAAAATCTGGATAAAGTAGTGGCGACATCCCTGATTGTTTTGATGACATTGATGGTGCTGAATGTTACCTGGCAGGTTTTATCCCGATACGTGTTCCAAAATCCCGCTTCCTTTACGGATGAACTGTCCCGTTATATGTTGATCTGGCTTGGTATGCTTGGTTCTGCCTACGTAGCGGGACAGGATGAGCATCTGGCAATTGATATTATATTAAAGAAAATGGTCGGCAAACCAAGAGTAAGGCTTCAGATTGTCATCAGTTCACTGGTCCTGATCTTTGCACTTACGGTAATGGTTCTTGGTGGCGGTAACCTTGTTTTTATCACCTATATCCTCGAACAGCATTCCGCTACCTTACAGATTCCTTTGGCATTGATATACCTGATCATCCCTATCAGTGGCATTTTGGTGATTTATTATCAGATCGCCCAGATTTTTACAAGTTTAAAAACCCAAACCCACCATTGAAATGGAGTACATCAGCATTGTCATCTTGATTCTTACTTTTATCACTTTTATGGCTATCGGAGTTCCCGTTGCATGGGCATTGGGACTCTCCAGCTTTATAACCTTGTTGGTCACTGTTTCAGTGGCACCTTCTGCTACTACCATTGCGCAACGGATGGGGACGGGATTGGATAGTTTTGCTTTATTGGCAATTCCCTTTTTCGTCCTTGCCGGTGAAATCATGAACCGTGGCGGAATTGCCAACCGGCTGATAGAACTTGCAAAGGCTTTGACAGGAAGATTGCCTGGAGGCTTGTTATATGTCAATGTAATTGCAGCCATGCTATTTGGGGCAATTGCAGGTTCGGCAGCGGCAGCAGCTTCCGCTATGGGAGGAATTTTGGGTCCAAGGATGGTGAAGGAAGGTTACCCAAAAGAATTGGGAGCCGCTGTGAACATTACCTCTTCCACAACAGGATTGATAATTCCGCCTTCCAATATCCTGATCGTATATTCTTTGGCTTCAGGAGGGGTGTCCATTGCTGCACTGTTTGTAGCCGGATATATCCCGGGACTCTTTATAGGTTTTCTTCTGATGTTGACTGCGGCAATATTTATCAGAAGAAAAAAATTGCCTGGAGGTGAAGCTACCTCTCTGAAAGAGCTGGGGTCTAAATTATTCAGGGCTTTTCCAAGCCTTATGCTGTTGTTTATTGTGATCGGCGGAATTGTAGGGGGGGTGTTTACTGCTACGGAAGCCTCTGCCATTGCGGTTATCTATACCTTATTGCTTTCATTCTTTTATCGGGAATTGAAATGGAGGGAACTCCCGTCCATTCTTTTGAAATCTTCCGAAACTACAGCCATCGTGATGTTGTTGATCGCAACTTCCATGAGTATGTCCTGGGTGATGTCAAGTGAGGATATTCCCCAATCGATCACCAATTCACTGTTGTCAGTAAGTGACAATACCTTTATAATACTGATCCTGATCAACGTTATTCTTTTATTTGTAGGGGTATTTATGGATATGACACCGGCGGTATTGATTTTTACGCCGATATTTCTTCCCATTGTAGTGGAGTTGGGAATAGACCCCGTTCATTTTGGCATCATTATGATTCTCAATCTCTGTATTGGATTATGTACTCCGCCTGTAGGATCGGTATTGTTTATCGGGGTGGGAGTGGCCCATACCAGTATTCAAAAAGTAGTCAAACCCCTGATTCCTTTCTTTATTGCTATGATTATTGGTTTGATTGTAATTACTCTGTTTCCACAAATGTCCCTATGGTTGCCGAGGATGTTTGGTTTGTAGAAACACTATATATTTCAGGGCTTGAAGACCCTACCTACGGCAGGCAGGTGAAGATGGAAGATGGGACGGGAGACGGAGTATTGTTTGGCAGCCGAACAGAAGCAGGACTTCTGGGTCCAAATGTAAAATTGAAAACCTTTAACAGTAGCCTTATCAAGTTTCTTTTTAAAAAAATTTTATTTAGTTGGTTTTCCATTTATTTGATTTATATTACTAAGAAATTAAGTAACCTAATAAATCATGAGATCCAAAACTAACCTTTTTCTCCTTTTTAAGAAAGTATTAACTGTTTGCATATTTTTGGTTTTGTCTTACCAAGTGAATGGGCAAACGGTGACCATCGCAGGTCCAACTACCGTATGCCCAAATAATTTTATCCGAATCCGAACGTTGGCACAGTGCACAATTACACAGCAACAGCAAAACTTTTGGGACAAGAGATAAACTGTGGCTGGCAATGGATTATAAGCAAAGATGGTTTTGGTATAGCTTCGGGTATGGGAAGAACTATTTCGAATTATGCCTTCCCAAATGTTGGGACATACAAAATACAGTTTTTCGCTGACTGTAATACTGGTACTATAGAAAAGATATTATATGTGACATCAAGAGTTAAAATGCCAAATCCAATAATTCCTGTTACTGCTCCAAGTATGTGTAACCCTGGCCAAGTATATACTTTTAAAACTGACCCAGCATTGGATCTTGGCGATCCAACCTGTTATTACCATTATGAATATTATTGGATAGCTCCCCCTGGATGGAGTATAAATGGTGAAACTAATCCATTTTTTGGGCATGGTGCTTCAGTAAATATTGTTGCTCCTGCCAATACACCGTCCGGAAATTACACCATTTCGGTACAATCGACCATTCCTAATGGACAACCGGGGCCTTTTCCCAACAATCGATTCCTAAGCACCCGAAGAAATTATTCTTTTCGAGTAGGAAATGTTGACTCATCTCAAATTTATGTTACAGGGACAACCGCGGTCTGCAACGGCAATACCTATACCTATACAGCGGTTGTGCCTGGTGGGCATCAAAATGGTTATTTATACAATTGGTACTTTCCTTCAGGTTGGAGCGTACAATCGACAAATGCCAACACAATTACTTTATATGTACCCACTTACAACAATTCTTACGGACCTGTTAGATTTTCTGTGGATATAGGTTGTGGTGCTACCGGGTTTTCAGGGGTTACCACTTTCCCTTGTAGTTACATGTATGGAAACTTTATGATCTACCCCAATCCATCTGTAAGCGAGTTGAATGTCGATTTCATTTTGAAAGAAGATTTAAGCACAAACCAAAATAAAGACTCTAAAAACAGAAACTACAAAAAATGGCCCTATTGAGAAAGGTTTTAGAGTCGAATTGTACGATAAAGATCAAAAATTGGTCAAAACAGGCAATTCAAGTCAAGGTAAAATCAAAATGGATACGAATAATCTAAATCCTGGTAACTATTTTCTTTATATTTATTTTGAAACTGAGGTTTTGACTCAACAGATAATTGTTAAATAACCACTAAAAATATTTTGATAAGACATAAAAACCAAAAACAGCATGTCACTACTTCAAAAATCTTTGCTCCTTTCGGTAATGGCTTTGTTTGTACTTTCCCAAAACAATGCAACTGCTCAAGCTGAAACTGAGGCTGAAATTTTTACGGCCAAAAACTCAATCCATGCCGAATTCTTATTGCCTTCTTTTAACTACTCACTTAACTATGGACGAATTTTCTACCAAAAAGACAGGCTAAAGATTTCAGCAAGTGCAGGCTTCTCTTTGCTTTTTAAAAGAGCAAACGAACCCATTCATAGTGGATACGTAGTACCGGTCATTCCTGCAGAGATCACTGCCTTTTGGGGAAAGTCAAAACACCATTTGGAATTTGGACTCGGTTTCTATACCTACCGCGAGAAAAGCTATATTTTTGATGAGGATTTTCCTCGAAATATTAGAGAAGAACCATACTGGGGTAAAACTATTTTGCCCAGGATTGGATACCGATATCAAAAGCCCGCTGGAGGTTTCTTTTTTAGGGCCGGTTATACTCCTTTAATTGGTTTTAATAGTTTTGGAGATTTGGAAAAGCAAGTTAATTTTAATCCATATGGATTTGGATCCGGTTTTGGAGTTAGTTTTTAACTTTTGCCTGATCCTTACCTAAATCTATATAATTCTGGTGATCAGGGATAATATCTTATTCAATTTCATCCTCAACCTGACTCAATTTGTCAATCTGAGGATTATTGATGGTCCAGTGCGAGAATCTACGCGCGACCAGCTGCCATCAAACCAAACTCTACCCAGTTGGGGAGAAGCCTAATGCCTCATATTTCAGCTCCACTTTCAACAAAATAAAATCGGAAAGCCGTTCAAGCTTTCCGATTTTTTTAAATCCAGGAATCCGTTTCCCTTACTTTTTCAGCATGGGAAACAATTGGCGGATTTCATCCTCGGAGGGTTGGGAACCATATTCACATATTTCAAACAATTCGACGAATTTGGCATTGGAGGCTTTTTCGGGACCGTACCATTTCTTCAAAGTCTCGGATGCCTTGGGAGTTACTGATCCCGATCTGTTTCCTTTCAGCCAAGCGACTCTTTCTTCCTTGCCTTCGGGAACCACTCCTTTATAATTCGAAACCCAAGGCAGCCACTCGTAAAATTGGGAGGTATGTGCATCCAGCGCATGGATTTTCTTGTCGATTACCGAAGTGATATCGATGGCAATATTGGGTTGGAAGGGATAGGGTTTTTGAAAATTGTCCTGGAAATAAAGAAATACCGGATTCTTGCGTAAAGGTGGTGTATCAGCCGCAATATTGGGAACACCTACCATAAAGGCTGCATCCTGAACCAGAATGGCGGCATATCTGTGATCAGGATGGTAGTCATTGGAACGGTGGGCGATCACCACATCAGCATTCCATTCCCTGATTTTTCTGATGATCTCCAGCCGGATAGGAAGCGTGGCCAGAAGTTCCCCGTCATGATGATCCAGCACATCGTATGTGATTCCCAATCTTTTGGCCACCTCTTGGGTTTCTTTGTATCTCCTTTGGGCCAATACACCACCGCCTTGCTCCATATGTCCGGCGTCGCCATTGGTAACAGAAACGAACTTTACGTTGTGGCCCATTTCGGAAAACAGTGCTGCTGTTCCCCCTCCCTTGATATCACAGTCATCGGGATGAGCTCCGATCATGATGATCTGTAATGGTTTTTGTTGTGAATAAGAAAATGAAAGGCTACTGAAAGCAAGGAGTAAAATTAAAATGATCTTGATTTTCATATGGTTGTTTTGGTTTAAGGAAATGAATGTAAAGATTTTGTGTATCATTCATCAAAGTAAAAGTAGTTATGCATGATGAAAACCAATCCTATTCGGAATCTTCTGAAATTTCTTTCAATCTATCATACATCTTTATAAATGTCACCCAAGGCTTATTGCTCTCTTCTTCGCTCCACTCTTTATCTGGAGATGCCGAATAATTATAAAAACCATCCAAAAATGGAGTAGTCCCTGACCAAACCGCTAGGATGACGCCGGCAAAACGATCTTTCATTTCCTTGGTATTGTGTTTACGGAATAAAAACATGTCTTCTACATGATTCACACCCACTTCGGGTTTGTTCCAGGAACAGCTGATGACATCAAATCCTTTCATGGCAAACATTACAGGTGTATGAACCGGCTTATTGTAATGCCAGTCATTGATCACCACATCTTTTGGTATCAGATCAATTGCGCCGTGGGTGTTGTTGAAGCTTCCTTCCCACATCCCCAGGCCGGTAGTTTTTCCGTCTAGCAGGCGATCCGCCCAAATCCAGAGTTTCCGGTCAGACAGGGCCAGGTGATTTCTGATTTTGGTCACTTCGCCGGCGAAAAGTTTTGCTTTATCCAAACCTCCGCATCGGGGGCACTGATCATCTCCGATATAAAACACCTCATCCATCCCCGCATGAAAGGCATCTGTTTCAAAAACGGCAACGATTTCGTCCACTAAAGCAAAAACCACTTCATGTACCTCCGGGTGCAAAGGGCAATAGCTTTTGCAATACAACCCGTCCTCATTGGGCCATTCATATTTTTCAGGCATTTTGATATGCGGCGTTTCATCAAACTCAGGATAAACGCGAAGTAAATTGTTCGTTTTGGATGCCCAGGACTGATGCCCCAACAGATTTATTTGTGGAATGATTTTGATCAGGTTTTGTTTTGAAGCCGTCACCAGCTTCTTGACATCGGCATGACTCAAGGCATCCTCATCCCTGAGTTCGGGATGGCTTTCATATTGGTAGTTAAAATCCACCCTTAGAATCAGCGTATTCACCCCCCGGGGAGCAAGTTCTTCATTGATGAACGTTATAAACCGGTCGACCTCATTGGATTTTGGTGATGCAATGGCAAAGCCCTTTACGCGTAATTCACCTTCTGTTGTAGTCTGACCGACTGCCGGTAACGCTATCACGAAGATGAGAACCAAAAGGCCAATAAGGATTGTATGGTGAGTTTTCATTTCGAAGGGGTTTTAGTAAATATTTTTATCCTAGGATTTTGGGTTTATGAAAACCTTTTATTTATCCTGTTTACTTTTTGTAAAATTTAGTTCAACAATTTAAAGTTAAACAAAAGATTCAAAACACAAAACAATCTGGATTCTCCCCGCTTTTGTTTAAAAATTATTTTTCTTAATATTTTTAATTGTGTAATTATACATTACATTTAATCGGATTTATGGTATTTAATCCTTTTACAGGGTGTCAATTCAGTTTGAAAGTTAAGTTCATTTATTTTATTTGTTTTTTTTATAGAAGTGAAGTTCATGGTGTACCGAAATGGGATGATGAGCGACCAAAGGTTGTCTGTATCGGATCAATTGTTGAGAAAGGATATTATTTAAGAACCAAATAACCAAACCATATATGAGAAATTTATTACTACTATTCATTGGATGCCTGCTGATGGCATGGACAGTCGGTCCTTTGTCAGCTCAGACAAGGGCAGTGACGGGAACCGTCACAAACAACCAAGACGGTACCTCGCTTCCGGGAGTTTCTATCATCATCAAAGGAACCTCGACAGGTACCGCAACTGACATTGATGGAAATTACACCATTAATGTTCAGGGACCTGAAACTGTTCTGGTGTTTTCCTACATTGGATTCTCTACTGAAGAAACCACGGTAGGAAACAGGTCAGTCGTCGATATTTCTTTGGCAGAAGATGCTTCTGAGCTTGGAGAAGTTGTGGTTACTGCCTTAGGTATAGAAAGAAATGTTAAGGCGTTGCAGTATTCAGTGACAACCGTGGGAGGTGAAAATCTGACCGAGGCACGGGAAAACAACATCGCCAACCAACTTGCAGGAAGGGTTGCGGGTGTGAATGTAAGTAATGTTGCTTCGGGACCTGCGGGTTCCTCCAGGGTCATTATCAGGGGAAACACCTCCTTGCAGGGAAATAATCAGCCGCTGTATGTGATTGATGGTATCCCTATGGACAACACTAATTTCGGCCAGGCCGGTGTTTGGGGTGGTGCTGACCAAGGTGATGGGATGTCCAGTATCAATCCGGATGATATAGCATCCATGACGGTGCTGAAAGGAGCAAGCGCAGCCGCGCTTTATGGAGCCAGAGCTGCCAACGGTGTGATCAACATTGTCACAAAAAGGGGAACCGCAAGAAAAGGAATAGGAGTGGAATTCAATTCCAATGTGGTTTTTGAAAGGATCAACAATCAAACCGATCTGCAACAGGAATACGGTAGTGGAAGATTTCAAGGTGACTTGGATACAGGTGCTGCTCAAAGACCCATGACAACCCAACAGGGCTATGACTGGGGCACCCAAGCATGGGGACCCAAATTTGACGGGGGAAATGTGGTTCATTTTGATGGGGTTACCAGACCCTACTCCCATGCCGGAGACAACTGGAACAGGTTCTATCAGACCGGTGCAGCTTGGACAAACAGTATTTCACTTGCCGGAGGTGGAGAGAATCAGACTTTCAGGTTCAATGCGACTGACCTCAGAAGTTCAGCTGTTATACCTAACTCAGGTTTTGACAGAATGAATATTTCTCTGGCCACCAATGGAAAATTCGGAAAAAGATTAACCTTCGATGCCAAGGTCTTATATTCTCAGGAGGAGGCTAAAAACAGGCCGTTCCTGTCAGATTCTCCCAATAATGCTTTCCAATCCATTTTTGCTTTGCCCGGCGATGTCAATGTGCTGGATGGCAGGGGTGATCCCAATAAACTGGGAGCAATTCCTGTAGGTACCGATCCCGCTTTGTTAAGTACGTGGGGATTTGGAGAGGGAGAAGAATATCTGATGGTCAACAATCCATGGGGACAGAATCCATACTGGGCAACCCATCAGGTTTCTGTTGGAGATATAAGAGACCGGATCATTACCTCAGGATCCATGCGATATGATATTACGGATTTCCTGTATATCTCAGGCAGGGCAGGGATGGACTGGTTTACCCGAAGATTCAGTTCCCTTATTCCACAAGGAACGGGACATACCAGAAACGGAACCATGTCCGAAGGGGAAAACCGCGTCAGAGAAATCAACCTTGAGGCCATGTTGGGTTTCAACAAAATGTTTGGAAATATAGGAGTCAATGCTTTTGTGGGTGCCAATAGGATGCGCAGAAGCAATGAAACTATATCTGCTAACGGACAGGGTTTTAATGTTCCTTTTTTCCACGCCATCAACAATACGATTATCAGAAACTTCGGTTATGGTTATTCCGGTTCTGGAATTAACTCTGTATTTGGTTCTGCAGAAGTCAGTTATAAGAATTTTTTATTCCTTACAGGAACAGCTCGGCAAGACTGGTTCTCTGTGTTGGACCCTGCAAACAACAGCATCTTATACCCCTCAATCGGAGCCAGCTTTGTGTTTACGGATGCCATCAATGATTTGCCTAATTGGCTAAGCTTTGGTAAACTAAGGGCATCATGGGCTCAAGTGGGCAGTGCCACGGTTGGCCCATACCAAATAGCCAACGTTTATTCCCTCCTGGGGGCACCCGCAGTCAATTTTGAGGGAAACAATGTTCCGATGGCTTCTTTTGCCACTGCTCAGGGTGCCGCAGGGACCATTCCCAACAGAGACCTTAGACCCCTGACTTCTACTGAAAGGGAATTTGGGTTGGATATAAGGTTATGGCAAAACAGATTAGGTATTGACCTGACCTATTATCATCAGAAAAGTACCGATGATCAACTGAATGCACAAGTGTCGAGGGCTTCGGGATTTGGGTCTACTTTGGTGAATTTGGGGGAAATGGAAAATAAAGGTATCGAAATGTTGCTGACCGGCTCACCCATTAGAGGTGCATTTAACTGGGACGTATCCTTCAATATAGCAAGAAACAGAAACAGAGTGATTTCTCTGATTGAAGGAAATGATATTCTTAATGTGGATGAACCCAGAACACGAACTGTTTTTGTGCAGCACAGAACAGGCCTTCCATTTGGGGTAATTGCCGGATGGGTGCAGATGAGGTCTCCTGATGGCCAGCTGGTGTTTGAACCCAACGGAGCTCCGGTGCAATCCAGTCAGATGGAAGTCATCGGAAACGGCGTGCCGGATTGGACAGGTGGAATAAACAATTCTTTAAGTTTCAAAAATTTCAATTTGTCCTTCCTTGTTGATTTTCGATTGGGGGGTGATCTTTATTCAGGAACAAACCTCCGGCTAACCCAATGGGGATTGCATAAGCAAACACTGCAGGGTAGGGCAGGAGAAGAACCTCTGTCTGTATCTGGTGTGGTCAATTCCGGTACTGATGCCGATGGAGATCCGATTTATGAAGCTTTTTCTAAAACACTCACTCCGGGCGAGGCTCAGAACTATTGGAATCAATTGGGAAACAGAGTGCAGGACAGATTTATGTATGATGGTTCATTTGCCAAATTGAGGCAGATTAATTTTGGCTATAGCTTCCCTGCGAGGATGCTCGGAAGAACACCATTCCAAAGTCTGAGCTTGTCTTTCGTAGGAAGGAACCTGGCTATTATCTGGAAAAATGTTGAAAATATAGATCCTGAAGCTAATTATTCATCCGGCAATGCACAGGGTCTGGATTATTTCGGAATGCCTCAGACCAGGAATTATGGTTTTAATTTAAGAGCTACATTCTAATGCAATTTATAAACATCAAGAACATGAAAAATATAAAATATAAATTATGGATGGCCTTGGTATTCCTTTTACCATTTGCCGCCTGTGACACCGAGGACCTTCACGACTTGAACATCAATCCTCAGGCAGTCAATGAAATTGACTTGAATTTCATCTTCACTGCCGGTCAGATTGGAACTGCCTCAGGTGGATCTGCCGGTGACAACAGATTTATAGATTGGAGAACCAACATTGGTATGGCCGCTTATCTGATCCAACAGCTGGGTAATGCTGGCGGTGGAATAGCTCCAGGAGATAAATACACCGAAAACTTTGAATCCAACAATGCCCCGTTTGAGTTTTTCTATGGTGACGCCCTTAAAAACCTTGCAGAGGTGATCAAGCAGACAGGACCAGGTGGCTATGATGAAGGAAACAAAGTGAATACCAGACAGGCGGCCAGAATCATGAGGGTTTTGAATTTCCATAGATTAACGGACTTCTATGGCAACATTCCTTATTCAGAGGCTTTGGATGGCATGAATGGTGTCTTTTTCCCCAAATATGACGAGCAGTCAGCCATTTATGCAGATATGCTAAAAGAGCTTGAAGAAGCTACTGCCGGGTTTAATCCTGCAGCAATCGACAGAGCCGGGTTTTCCAGAGCTGACTTGGTTTACAACGGAGACATTGATAAATGGAAGAGGTTTGGAAACTCATTGATGCTGAGATTGGCCATGAGGGTATCCAATGTTGCACCGGACTTGGCTAAGGAATATGTGACCAAGGCAATTGCGGGCGGTGTCATGCAAGGTAATGAGGATAATTTCTTGATTCCCATGTCAGAAGGCCCAAGTTTGTGGATTAATCAAAATGGCATCTCCAGAGCATTTTATCCAGGTGATGGCGGACAACCTGCCTATTTGAGTGAGACGCTAATTGATTTCCTGAAAGGAGATCCTACCAGCATGGTAGACCTAGATCCCCGTCTGATGATCATCAGTGGTGGTATTGCAACTTGGACTGCAAATGAATGGACACCTACCAATACCAATCCTCTCGAACAAAAAGGACTGCCAAACGGGTTTGATGCAGCACAGTTGGAAGCTCTCGAAGGTGGACCTGTTGATCAGCAGGCTACTTATTCCAGAATAAATTTTCTGATGCTTCAAAGAGGAGATCCTTATATGTTGATGAATTTTGCTGAGACCGCATTTCTTAAAGCCGAGGCACTTGAAAGAGGAATAGGATCAGGGATACCAGGTTCCGCAAAGGAAAATTATGAAGCAGGTGTTAAGGCTGCAATGCAGATGTACAGTATTTTTGATGAAAGCCTTACGGTATCAGATGCTGAGGTGGATGCTTATCTTGCAGTACGCCCTTATGATGTGGAGAAACCTGCATTGGAGATGATTGGAGAGCAGATGTGGGTCAGCAAATTCCTGAATTGGTGGGAGGCATGGTCAGATTGGAGAAGAACGGGATATCCTGCACTTACACCTACCAGCCACCCTTCCAGCGTGACTGCAGGAGTAATCCCAACCAGACTCAGGTATCCGGCACAGGAAGCTGCCAGCAATGCCAATTTCGCTGCGGGTGCCACTTTGCCCGATACCTTTACTACAAGAGTTTGGTGGGATGTTGATTGATGGTTTCGTAATACTCAGCAGGCTTTAGTCTGCCGACCCTAACCTCAATTTCCACTATCATCAGAGAATGAAAAGGTTAAAAAAAGGATAATCTGAATGAGGCTTTAGCCACAATTATTTCAGAAAATTTCCGTTTTCAACATAATTACCCTGAAAAGGCCTTTGGATTCCCAAAGGCCTTTTTTCATATTTGGAAAATGAGGATCAATTTTTATTCTTCGATGAAAAAAATACCATCTCCATCGGATCCCATATACGATCCCCATTTTGGCTCTTTTCTAATTTTTACAGGAGTGTCAATCCTTTTAATTTTCATTCCCAAAAAAGAAAGCAGGTCTGATTGGCTATAATACTGGCAGTGAACAATATCCAAAAACCCATCCTGATCCAGGTCACCAAGCCAAGGAGTTGAAAAAATGTTTTTGAAGCCATCACTTTCATCGATGATCTGATTTTTTTTATTTTTGAAATCAATCGCCATCAATTTGTTGCGGATGACGAAAGCGGAACGGTCTTCAATCTTTCTGGAACAATCATATTCATTGATGCTGATGATAACCTCATCAATTCCATCATTATTCAGGTCATATACTACGGGGGAAGAAAATCCGGTACAGCCCAAGGAATCCGTGTGCAGAATTTGGCCGTTACTTCCATCGAACAACACTTGTAAAGAACCGGTATTGTGAGGCCACATTCCCTTGCTCACAAAAGTGAAAAAATCAGGAATATCATCTGCGTTGAAATGACCAACTGCAATTCCATTGCTGCATTCAGTTTCTTCAACTTTATTTTTCCACAAAACGTGATTCGATTGACCATCAATTGCCGAAATCGTACTTGCATGGGAAATGGCAATGATATCATAAAATCCGTCTTTGTTTAAATCCGCCAAAACAGGGGGAGCGATAAATCCATGGTCTGTTTCTGAGGCGATTATTCTAGCTTTTGATAAATCATTGTTCATCAGATCAGAAAGCTTTGCCAAGTAAAGACTACCACTGAAGGTTTCACCACCTGATCCAAAAACGATTTCAACCATCTTGCTCCCGGGTTGTGAAAAAGCCAAAGGGGACATATATGTTTCCCTTCCATCCGGCATAGTGTCTGCTGCCAATATGTTTCCGTTTTTGGAATCGACAATCATCAAGACTCCCGGAAATCGATTTTCCAGTTTAAAGGGTTCCGCCTCAGCATTTCCACCATTAACAACCAACAAATCCTCAATGCCGTCACCATTTTGATCAGGTACCAAAACGGAATTGTTGAAGTTGAATCCGACAAATTGAAGTATGGGATGATCCTTATGTTGGTCATAGTCGTAAGCCCAGATCAGTTTTCCGGTTTTGCCATCCAATGCCTTGAGATGTGGGGACCGACCTCCGATAAAAACATCCTTGGTTCCATCACCATTGATGTCAAGAAAAGTTGCAGAACCATAAACCTGGTCCTCGGCCTCATGTTGCCAAATGATTTCTCCGGTATTGCCATCAAAAGCCAAAATTCCCTGGTCGCTGTATTGGAATTCGTTTTTCCCCGCACCCATTACAATGTCCAGGATTCCGTCTCCATTGAGATCAACTGCCCTTGGGGAGGATTGGGAGCCGATGACGGGAAGGTCGAGACTCCAGATCAGTTCGCTTTTTTCTTTTGATCTGCAATTTGAAAAAAATAGGAATAATACAGAAAGTAGAACCACTGACCGGATCATAAACTGAAAATGAAAATTCCGAAATACAAATTCCACGTCCTTGAAAATTTATTGAACAAGATTATTCATAATTGGACCTCTGCCTTACTCTTTCACAAAGAATATACTTTTCTGCTAATCCCCCTTCGATTTTCTTTCCTTTTTTATCCAGTTAAAAAAGCCTGTTTTCTACTAAAAATACCGATTGGGAGCTGTTTCATTCTCATAAATGATGGTGTTTGCCGCTTCATTCCAAAAATAAATTCCTTTGGTCCCGTAGGATTTTTGGTCTTCTTTTCTTTAAAATATTGTTTTTTTAACATAAGAATTTCCTGATCCCAATTCCATTGTCACCTCAATTTCTTCGCAAACTGTACATGGTAACAATCCATGATAAATACCCATAAAATCCGGCGAATTTTCCGCATTATGTTCATTATTTATTATTCCTGGACCTGTTGCTTCAGTTTTAAACATTTCGTCGGAAACAATTAGTTATTTCTTCAGGGTTTCCTTTTGACAACCGCTTAATAGTGTCAGATATATCGGGTTAAACAGAAGTAAGCTTGTTTTTTCATGATGTGCTTTTCGACATTCGAATCTAACCATAAAAAATAAAATATAAAGCAGGAGATCTCTTATCTAAAACTGACATTCAAATAAAAACCTGCTATGGGTAAATGAAACCTTTGAAAATAGGTGGAGTTGATAAGGAGAGGGACCCAGCCAATTTTGAAGAATGTAACGGTTACCAAAACCACCATCAAAACGACCAAACGAGCTTTGAACAAAACATTAAATACCGTTAAAAACAAAGATGAGGCTGAGGCTTCTGTATTTGATTAGCGGTTTGCTTGCACTTTTACCAATCCCTAATTTTGAAATGGTAAATTATGGATTTTTCTTAAAGACTTATTCAATATAAAAATTCAGATGCAAAAAATTGTACAGTTATCATTTCTTTTGATTTTTTTTCCTCTGTGCCTGTTCGCACAAGGTAAAATGGCAGGAAAGGTCATTGATAAAAATTCCGAAGAAACTTTGCCAGGTGCTTACGTTTTTATAAAAAATGCTGCCGGTGAGACTTTATCCAACACTTTTACAAATGGTGAAGGAGATTTTAGTGTCAATAAGCCCACGGTAAAATCTTTTGTTTTAGAAATAACATTTATCGGTTACGAAACTTTTAGTAAAACGATAGATACTCCCTTTCCGGATAATCTTGGTGTTATTGAAATCGAACAAGAGGGTGAATTGCTGGATGAGTTTGAGTTGAAGGCTCAGGTACTGACCGGAGAAGTAAAAGGAGATACAGTTTCTTTCAATGCCGAAGCTTTTAGAACGAGACCGCAGGCAAGTGCTGAAGAACTTGTTAGAAAAATGCCAGGTGTGATCATCAGTGGCGGAACGATCGAAGTTCAGGGAGAAACGGTAGGAAGGGTATTGGTAGATGGGGAACCGTTTTTTGGTGACAATCCTGCCATGGCCATGCAGAATATTCCGGTTGAGGTGATAGACAGAATCGAATTTTTGGACCAGCGCAGTGATCAGGCAATTCTTACGGGTTTTGACGATGGAGAAACCATCAAGACAATCAATATCATCACCAAGAAGGACAAAAGAGGCGGTGTTTTCGGACGTGTCTTTGCAGGTTATGGTACAGACAATAACTATATAGCCGGAGGTAGTGTCAATTTCTTTAATGAAACCCAACGAGCCACCATTTTGGGTTTGAGCAACAACATCAATCAACAGAATTTTTCGGCAGATGATCTCACCGGAGCCTTTGGTGGAGAAGAACAACGCGGGGGTGGCGGAAGAGGCAACAACAACAATGCACTGACAACAAGGGAAAGGGCAGGTATCACTACTACCAATTCACTCGGTGGAAATTTCTCGGATAAATTTGATGATGGAAAAGCCAAATTTACGGGCAGCTACTTTTTCAACAACAGTGACAACGTCCTGAACAGAGTTTCCTCCAGAAGGTATATTCTTCCAAGTGACAGCCTACAGCTTTACAATCAGATTTCCAACAGCAGAAACAGAAGACAAAACCATCGGGTAGATATGCGGCTGGACTATGATATCACTGAAAAACATGCCATCATCTGGAGGCCAAGGCTTTTTTATCAAAAACGTGAATCGGTTAACAATCTATTTGCGCAGAATTTATTTAACCCGCAAACCCCCATCAATGAGACGGAAAATACAACAAACTCCACCAATGAATATTTATCATTTGACAATGATCTTACGTATCGGTATAAGTTGAACAAACCGGGTAGAATCATCTCTACAAGTATATCCACACGGTTGAACAATTCCGATAATGATTCAAGGCTGATTTCTGTTACCCGCAATTTTCAGACCAGTCAGATGGATAGCTTGATTCAGAATTCAAGAAGCATTTCCAAGGCTTTTAATTACGAGTTTGAAATAGAATATACCGAACCACTCAGTGAGAAGTCCCAGCTAAGAATTGAATACGAAGTCGGAAACGACATTGGAAGAGATAAACGGGAGATTTTCCAGCGGGATATGGAATCCACTGTTTTTGAACTAGACAGTACCTTGTCCAATGAATTTGAGAATACATATCTTCAGCATGAATTGGGACTGGGTTACCGGTACAACAGTGAAAAATTGAGGATTTATTCTTCCTTGGATTATGAAATTTCCCTCCTGAATTCCGACAGACTGTTTCCCGGGTTTGAAAACACCCAAAGAACATTCAGAAATTTTGTCCCAAGATTTGTGCTGAATTATGATTGGAATGAAAAGACAAACATCAGGGTGGATTACCGGGCAAGAACCGATGCGCCGTCGGTGAGGCAGCTACAGGAGGTAATTGATAACAGCAACCCTATCCAGATTTCTATGGGAAATGCCGGTTTGCTACAGGAATATCAACACAGGTTGTTTACCAGGATAAGAAAAATCGATACGGAGACTTCGAAGTCGTTTTTTATGTTTATTTCCGGTTCAGTGACAAACAATTACCTGGGTAATTCCACTTTTGTAGCACAGCGGGATACGTTGATTCAGGGTGATGTTTTATTAAGACAAGGAGGACAGCTGAACAAACCGGTAAATCTAGACAACAATTGGGATGCAAGAACATATATGTCATGGGGATTTCCGATTTCTTTAATAAAAAGTAATCTTAACCTGAGTACCCGCGCCAGTATCAGCAACCGTCCCGGTCTGATCAACAATCAACTCAATATAAATAAAAATATTGGATTGGGTCAGGGAATCGGGATCAGCAGTAACATCAGTGAAGACTTGGATTTTAATATTTCTACTGAAGGAAATTATAATATTGTAAGAAGCAGTCTTCAGAAAAACCTTGAAAATAACTTTTATTCCCAAAGTACCCGGCTGGATCTCTATTGGAATTTTGCGGGTGGATTCTTCTTCAGCACGAATGTCAACAATCAGCTTTACAAAGGGTTGGGGGAAGAATTTGATCAGTCTGTCTGGTTGATGAATGCAGATCTCGGTTTTCGTTTTCCGCCCAACCAAAAAATGGAGTTGAAACTGACAGTTTTTGACTTGTTGAATCAGAATACAAGTATCAATAGGAATGTGACCGATGTATATATTCAGGATGAAAGAACCCAGGTTTTGAGGCAGTTCTTTATGTTGACAATGACCTATAATATCCGAAAATTCGGAGGTAATACACCGGGTGACATCTAACTAGACAATACCCTCTTTATCATTGATTGAGAGGTTTTTTATTTATGACGATATCACAATCGGAAATATTTTTTTACCTGACTTCATCAGAACCCGCTGAATCCGCCATCATTATCCACTCCTAATTCAATGAAAAGAAAGGGTAAAAATGCTTCCCTGATCAACTTCGCTTTCCACAAATATTTCGCCACCCATGGCTTCAATCTGAGTTTTGGTCAGGTACAAACCGACACCCTTGGCGTCTTTGTGTTGATGAAAAGTATTATTAAGACCAAAGATTTTTTCGCCGTATTTAGTCATGTCTATACCTAAACCGTTATCCTGAAAGGAGAGTTTGATTCTACCGGCCTTTTTCTTCGCTTTGATTTTAATGATAGGTTTACGATTAGTAGAGCTATATTTTATGGCATTGGAGATCAGGTTCAAAAAAATGCTTTCCAGATAAATTCTGTTGGAGATCATTCCATGGCAATGCCTAAAATCAGTTTGTATTTCGGTTTCTGATTCCCGGATTTGGATGAAAAGTATTTCCTTGATCTTTTGGATCGTGTAGTCAAAATCAACATATTCAAGATCAGTTTTGGTGTCTTCTTTTACCTTTAATGTTGCCATAAGATCCTCCAAAGTATTGTTGAGATGAGAGGAAACTGTTTCGATGTGGGCAATTAGGAGGGCCTTTTCATTGGGATCATTTTCTTCTTGGTAAAATTTTATAAGTGACTTCAGGTTACTGGCAGGAGCCCTGAGGTTGTGTGAGGTGATGTGGGCAAATTCCAGCAATTGCCTGTTTTGGAGGTTGGTCTGTTCGCTCAGGACAGCAAGAGATTTGTTTTTAACCGTAAGTGCACGGATTAAAGGAATTATGACCAGCCTAAAACTCAATAAAATCAGGATAATTGAAACAGCCAACAAGATCAGTTCAATGCTTTTGAGTTTAGCCAGTTTTACCTCAAATTCATCCTGCAGCGAAGAAACAATATTTTCCATCCTGAGTAGAAATTCCTGGTCATTTTCTTCAAGAATATCAATTGAGGTTTCAAAAACTTCCAAACGTGGATCTTTTATAATCGCTCTACCTGCAAAGAGAATATTGTTGAGGTAAGGCGTATTTTCTTCAAGGAGATTCCGCACCTCCTGACTCAGAGGTTTGTTGAGATCCAAAGATATTTCATTGTTGATCAAACCAAAGTGAACTTTTTCGAACCGGTCTATCTGGACGGCAAGTGTGTCCATATGATTTTGATAAATGGAATCAGTATCCTGGAGTAAGTTGTAGGAATACATCACTCTTTTGGCAATGCGCTGGCTCAACATTCGCTGTCTTCCCGCAATATTGACAAGTTTTGCATCCTCATTTTGCATTTCCAGCCTGTCCTGAACCATAATCTGACTGATGATTGAAGTCAGAATGACCAATCCTATAAAAAATATGTATCTTTTTTTATATGAGTTAATTTGCATGGAGAGATGTCAGCCGTTTGTTTTACCGGAAAGACTTTGTTTGTATCGGTATTTAAATCACTTCATGGTAAAAGGTGATATTGCCCCGAGTGATGGAAGTAAAATCCCGAATAATAGGAGAATTGTAAATATAAACACAATATCGAAGTCGTAGCCAAGATCAAGCAAAATACCGTAGGCAGCCGGTCCGAAGGCCGAACCCAACACCATCTTTCTTGCCGAATATCTGTCAATCAAGGGACCGGTAAACAAAATGGATATAGAGCCCCCCAAGGAATAAGCGGTCAGCCCGGCAGCCATCCATTCCAGGTTCCAGCCTTTGAAATCAGTGATTGCAAACTGAAAAAAAAAGGCCTGTGACTTCCAAAGGTGATAAGGATGGAATTTTGCTTTATAAATTTTAAATAAGGCAAGAAATTGCTGAGATTAAACAGGTTTGATAGGTTTTAATAATTTATTACAAATGCCGGGCTTATTGAGTTCAAAAAATTAGGGCTACCTTCTGGCAGCACAGTGGATACACAGGGTGCTTTCAGGTATAAACAGAGGATCTGAACTTGGTAGAAGCGGGTAGACTGCTCCTGACAAAAAGTTGGGATATCCCTGATTCTCTTGGGAGTTATGATAATTGAGATAATGTTTTTTCTCTTGGGTACTGTTCGGGTATACATTCGGTGACTTCTGAATAAATCCGCACCTGTTGCATTTGATAAAAAACGGCCTCCATCGATTTTTATAAGGGAGGCCGTTTCTTCACAGAGTGAACAGGCTAACCCACCCAAAACCTTCTCTCTTTGTTTCGGCCTTCAATGTCGATCAACTCATATTGAATATTCTTGAACTTAGCCGTTTGTTTGAAATCTTCCAGGATATCAATGATATCCGGATGGATGAAAACAGCCTTGGTTCCGTCAACAATCAGGTGATGGTTTTCAGGAAGGTGATCCAGAAACAGCAGGATATCCGCTTTGTTCAGGAAGGTAGTTTCCTCCGCCAGTGTGATTTTTGTTTTTTCCGTCCCTTCATGCGTGACCTTGTTGTAGAGGTAGGCATTTTTATAATTGTCTCTAAGGACAAAGAAGATGGCAACAACACCACCCACAATTATACCTGTAATAAGATCCGTGAACATCACAGTGATAATGGTGATGATAAATGGCAAAAACTGTTTTTTCCCCTGTTTGAAAATGGATTTGTATATCGGTAAGCTCGTCAGTTTATAACCCACCACAAAAAGAACTGCTGACAGCGATGCTAAAGGAATAAGGTTAAGGATACTTGGTATCAGGGCAACACAGATGAGCATAATCAGACCATGTGTAATGGTGGCTGTTTTGGTCAGACCACCCGCACCCACATTTGCAGAAGTTCTTACAATCACAGCAGTTATGGGTAATCCACCTACCAGACCTGCCACAATATTTCCGATACCCTGTGCTTTCAATTCTGTATTTGTTGAGGTTTTTCTTCTGTATGGATCTAATTTATCGCCTGCTTCAGTACTGAGCAGGGATTCCAAACTGGCAATAAAAGCAATACTGAGTGCAATGGTGAAAAGTTGTGGATTTCCGATCTGGGATAAATCGGGGAAGGTGAAAAAGCCCATAAATTCACTAAAACTATCCGCAGCGGGTAACTGAACCAAATTACTTGGATCCAATAAAAGTTGTGGAAAAGAGACTTTATAGAGTTCATTTACCGCGATGCTGACGATAACAGCCGCCAATGCAGAGGGGAAGAATTTGAAAAAGGCAAACTTTTTCATCTGTGGCCTGTCCCACAGGATAATGATGGCTAATGAAATAAGCGTAATGATCGCTGCGCCCCAACCGATATTCTGAAAAACGTAGATAATCTCAGAAAATGTATTTTTTCCATCGTTTTGGGTGAAAGATTCAGCTCCTTCAAAAACACCATCAATTCCCAAAGCATGTGGAATCTGCTTCAGGATCAGCACCAAACCTATGGAAGCAAGTATTCCTTTAATCATGGCATTCGGAAAAAAATAAGCAATCGTTCCTGCCTTGACATAACCCAATATGATCTGGAGTATACCCGCAATAATTACTGCCATAAGAACGGCCTGATAGCTGCCCAAGGTCTGTATACCGGTGTAGATGACTAAAGCAACACTTGCAGCAGGTCCACTGACATTGATGCTTGATCCACTGAGAAAACCCACTACTATACCACCAATAATACCTGCAATGATGCCTGAAAACAATGGAGCACCCGATGCTAGTGAAATTCCGAGACAGAGCGGCAATGCTATCAAAAATACTACTAATCCTGCGGAAATATCCGTTTTAAAATGCTCTCTGAAAGAATTTTGCTTATCCATATTAATGGAGGTTTTAGGAATGAAGGTGCAAAAGTAGGAAAAATTTCGGAAAGGGGGAATTGAGGATCAAACCTTGATTCATTAAAAGCAATAAGGCTAGTATATATAAAAAAGCTCCTGATTGATGGAGCTTTATTGACATTATTTTATGATTGATTTTAATCAGCCATCAGATTTTTAAGCGCCTCATTGACTTCCTCAAACCTGAATTCTGCTAACTTATCCTCCATTTTCAATTTGATTTCTGCGGTACAGAGCTGACCGATGCTGCCTTCATGGGTATGGTTCAATTGTTCCTGATTGGGATTAAAATCATCATTGTCAATATCAGCTCCGACCTTCTTATAGGCATCCCGAAAAGGAACTCCCTGAAGAACCAGATTATTGACTTCTTCCACACTGAATAGATGTTTATAGAAAGTATCTTTGAGAATATTCTGTTTGATTTTGATTTCTTTCAACATGAAAGTGCTCATTCTGATACAATCCAGCATTGTCCCCATGGCAGGAAAAATTGCTTCTTTGAGCAGTTGTAAATCTCTGTGATAACCTGTCGTCATATTGGTCAGCAACATGCTGACCGTCATCGGCGTGGATTGAATCTGATTTGTCTTGGCCCGGATCAACTCAAATACATCCGGATTTTTTTTATGAGGCATAATGCTGCTGCCAGTAGTCAGGTTGTCGGGAAATGATATGAAACCGAAATGCTGATTCATGAATATGCAGATATCCGCAGCCATTTTATTAAGGGTTCCTGCAAGACCTGACAAAGCAAAAGCAATTGTTTTTTCGGTTTTTCCCCGACTGTTTTGGGCATTGATTACATTATGGTGCAAATCCGCAAAACCTAAAAGAGAGGTGGTTAAACTTCGGTCAAGTGGAAACGAAGAGCCATATCCTGCGGCAGAACCCAATGGATTTTTATTGGAAAGCTTGTAGGCGGCCAATATTAGATCCAGGTCTTCTGTAATTCCTTCCGCAAATGAGCCAAACCACAGCCCAAAAGAAGAAGGCATCGCAAGTTGTGTGTGGGTATAGCCCGGCATTAAATCATTTTGATGGTTTTCAGAAAGTGTCTGTAAAAGGTGAAACAATTCTGTCGTTTCTGATACGATTTCTCTTATAGCCGCCCGGTAATAAAGCTTGAGATCCACCAGAACCTGATCGTTTCTGGATCTTCCGCTGTGCAGCTTTTTGCCAACATCACCAAAGCGTTTTGTCAGCATCAATTCAACTTGGGAGTGTACGTCTTCTACACCTTCTTCAATTTTAAATTGACCTTTCTCAATTTCAAAATAAATTTCCCTAAGCCCAAGTCTTAATGTAATCAGATCTTCGGAGGATAAAAGTCCGATTTTCTCCAACATCACAGCATGAGCCATAGAGCCGATGACATCGAATGGAGCCAACAAAAGATCAAATTCAGGATCTCTGCCGATGGTGAAGGTTTCAACTTCTTTATTTCCTGAGGTGTCTTTCTGCCAAAGTTTCATTTTTGAATTTTTTTTCGAATGTTTAGTTTCAATCAAAAGATAATAATTTTAAGCCTTCATATATTGATTAAGTAAAGAAATATAAACCTGTATACCGTTCTCGATTTCAGATAGATATATATATTCATCTGCAGTATGGGATCGGGCAGAATCCCCTGGCCCGATTTTGACGGAAGGATAGGGGATAAGTGCCTGATCGGAAAGGGTTGGGCTACCATAGAATTCTCTTCCCATTGTTTTTCCAACCTCCAGAACTTTATGTCCAGCAGGTACTTTTGACGGGTTAAGTCTTAAAGACCTTGGCTGAAGGTCAGCTTTCAGTGCATTCCTGAGCTCATCCAATGCTTCCTCTAAGGTATAGCTGTCCGTAACCCGGACATCAAGGGTAAAGTTACAGGTATCCGGTATCACGTTGTGTTGTGAACCTGATTGGATAATAGTAGCTGTCACTTTTGATTCCCCAAGATATGGGGAAACTCTTTCAAATTTAAAATCCCTGATGACATTCAGATCCGCCAAAGCTTTATAAATAGCATTTTCTCCTTCAACCCGGGCTGCGTGACCTGCTTTTCCTTTTACAACTGCATCGATGACAAGCAGTCCTTTTTCCGCGACAGCCATCTGCAACAAAGTAGGCTCACCCACAATGGCCAGTTCAAATTCGGGTAGTTTCGAAATGATGGAAGAAATACCGTCTTTACCTGAGATTTCCTCTTCTGCAGTTGCTGCGAAAATAAGATTATAAGGCAAATCCGAATTGTAAAAAGTTAAAAATGCAGCAATCAGGCTGACCAAACAGCCACCTGCATCATTGCTGCCCAATCCATAAAGTTTGTCGTTTTCGACTGTTGCATGAAAAGGATCCTTGGTATAACCCGAATTGGGTTTGACTGTGTCGTGATGGGAATTCAACAGAATGGAAGGTTTTTGGGAATCAAAGAATCTGTTCTGAACCCATACATTTTTATTCTCTCTTTGAGTAACAATTCCTTTTCCTGTAAAAAATTTTTGAATCAGATCAGCAGTACCGGATTCCTCACGACTAAAGGAGGGCGTTTCGATTAATGATTTTAAAAGATCAATAGCCTCTTGGGTCAAAGCGGTTAATTCTTTGCCATTTATTATTTCCATAAGTATAATCCCTTGACTTTAATAGTTAAGGAAACCTGTCGTTAATAATCTTTAAAAATTGAAAAATATTTTGTTAACTATACTTTATGAATGTTTATATAAATTATTGTATATCAGTCTAATATAAATCATACCTGTGCTTTTCAATAGCTGTTCCTGATAGTTTGCCTTTGGCAGCAAGCAATAAATTGTCAGCTTTTCCGATCCATACATGGTTAACTCCTTTATGAAGTGCAGCAAAGGCATTGTCCAGTTTTGGTATCATGCCCGAATGGATCACTTTTTCCCGCTTCAGTTCTGCATAGATATCTTCATTGATCAAAGGAACGATGGAATCGTCGTTTTTTTCATCGATC
>JBGTDA010000175.1:0-6853 GCA_041748555.1 Rhodonellum sp. | reverse complement strand
GATCAAGAGGAAAAAACCTTTTTGTAGGAAACTTCCAAAACGTGACTGTAAATATTTGATATCCTGACACTTTCTTTCGAGCAATTAGTTTGAAAAGAAAAAAAGAAGCCTAAAGCTCCCCTTCATTTGCAAAGGAAAAGTATCCTTCTGCAGTGAGAATAACATGATCTACAATTGGTAAATCCAAAGCACGACCGATTTCAACCAGTCTTCGAGTCAGCCTTCTATCCTGTTCGGATGGTTGAAGATTTCCAGAGGGGTGATTGTGACTCAGAATTAAGGATGATGCATTAGCTTTCAATCCAGCGGCAAAGACCACTTTAGGATCTACAACAGTTCCAGCCGTTCCACCGGTACTGATGGTGCATATACCCAATACCCGGTTTCCCCTACTTAATAGCATAACTTGAAACTGCTCTATGTATTCCAGTGCATCGGAATTCCAGAACTTTAACAAGACATCATAAACTTGCCTAGAGCAAGAAACTTTTGGACGCTGACTTGCCTTGATTTTTGGTCGATAAGCCAGTGTAATTTCTGCTACTTCATTAAAGTGGAATGATTGATTTAAAGCTTCCATAATTTTTATGAGTTTTGGTGAAACATGAATTATGGAATGACCCCAGCCCCGTTCCGAGCAAGGCCAAGAGGAAAAGGAATAAACCAGCGGAGATTTGTGTGGGAGCTTTATGCCGGAAGCTCTTGGCCGCCCCAAGGATAAAGGGCTAACTTATTCCGGAATTCAGGATTAACTCTCCCCTATTTTCAAAAAATCGGTAATCATCTGCACTGCATTCAAACAAATAGAACTTAACTCAAAATCCTTTGCTCTAACTTTAAAATTCTTATCCCAAAAAAGAATGCTTGATGAACATTCTTATAGTCATCATTCGGGATTTATCTATATACCGTTGCATTTTCAAGGATGTAGTTACATTGATAAATATCTACAGCATTAAGCTTCAATGTACCTTTAAAGGTCACAACCTCATCCATCTTAAACCGGGGATGATCTTTCCCTAATTTGAGCTCGACTATTGACTCTGGCCCGGCTGCTCCGCAAAAAAAACATGATGAAAATGGATTGGCTGAAAGTATATATACATCCTTGCCTCGATCTATTTCAAGAACATATCCCTTAATAATCACCTCTTTTTTATTTAAGGCTAAAACCGAGGTCCCAAAAGTCGGAAAATAGTAATATGCCTGTACTTCCTTACTGTATTTGTCAGTGAACTTTACATCAGATAGTGTATCCCAGTTTATTTTGGTCTGAGAGTAAACTAAAGTGGTAAACAAAAAGGAAAGAATGACTAAGAGTGTTCTAAGCATCAGCCAGAGTTTTTGATAAATTGATTTTAGCGACATGTATGGCAGGAATGAGGGAAGCCAAAAACCCTATACCTAAGGTGATCATCAGTAGATAAACTTCTTCGCTGAGCAGAATGAATTCTGAAAAATCATAGTGGTAGTCAGATTTCAGTAAGACTGAGATCGCAACCAAGCCTACTCTACTCAATAGTAATCCGAGTATAAATCCGGTAAGGGCGACAAGAAGCCCTTCCTGAAACATCATCCCCAGCAACTGGAGACGGGAGGCACCATAGGTTCTTAGCAATGCCATCTCATAGATGCGCTCTCGTAAGCTCAGATAAAGACTGATAAATACACTGATTCCTGATACCAGAATCACTATAAATGCAACCCCAGAGAGCGTTGTGGTAGCAATTCCCATCAGACTAAATAACTTAAGAAGTTCATAATTGGGCAATGCAGCCTGCATGTTGGTGTTTTCATTTACCATGCGAGGCAGCTGCACCATCCCCATTGGGCTACGGAATTTGATCAGCATTGCGGTGATCTGCCGACCATCTAAGGATTTACCCTGATCGTCATGGTCTTGTTCCTCCTTATGGTTATGATCATCTTTTTGATTGGCTTCTATAGTATTCACCATCTCTAAATGTTCTGAGTCATGTGCCTCAGAACCTCCTTTGTGATCTTCATCTGGTTCATGCGAATCATGAATATCCCAGACACTTTCCAATCCGGTTACTATCAATTGATCGATCACAGTTCCTGAGAATTTAAAAATTCCAGTTACGGTGTAAAACTGATTTTCATGGACATGGCCACCTTCGCTTAAACCATGGGAGCCCAAAAAGGTATCCCCTATCCTTATTCCTGATTTTTCTGCGACAGCGGCTCCGATAGTCACTTCCATTGATTTGCTCCAAAGTTTTCCTTTCGCAAGCTTCATGGAATACAATTCAGGGTATTTTTGAGTAGTTCCAACGATCCGAAAATTCTGATACGTATCTCCATAGGACAATGGAATTCCATATTCCACTAACCAGTTTTTTTGAAGGGCATTGGCTTCGGACAGCTTGATATTCCCTGTTGGCACATCCACCTGAAACACGGCAGAAAGAATCAGTTGCAGCGGACTTCCTTTCGCCCCTACCACCATATCTATCCCCCGGATGTTATTGTTCATTTGGGCTTGCAAATGTTTATCTACATGAAGAAGGAGTGAAATAAGCCCGACACCCAACGCTAGTAAAATGAGGCTTAAACCCGTAGAAAGAGGTTTAGACTTTATGGTTTTTAAGCTTAACAGAAAAATATTCATCGCAGGTTAAGAGTAAGGCAGCATTTCCATTTTTGGAGCAAGTGACACCGAATCATTAAACTCTGATTTCAGTCTCTGGTCATGGGTAATGATAATTAGACTGGCATTATTCCCGCCGGTTTGGCTCTTCAGCAATTCAATGACCTTAATACAGTTCTTGTCATCCAAAGCCGAAGTGGGCTCATCGGCAAGAATGAGTTTGGGTTTGTTGACCACGGCCAAGGCAATAGCCACCCTTTGCTGCTCGCCCTGTGAAAGAAGGTGTGGTTTTACATGATATTTAGAAAGCAGGCCCAAACTGTCCAGTACTCGTTTTATTCGGTGTGGATCAGCTGTCTTTTTTCCAAGATACTGGATCAACGCTAGATTTTCTCCTAAAGAAAGAGCATGGATAAAGTGAGGACGCTGGAAAACAATTCCAATAGTGCTACCTCTAAAACCATCCAGCTGCTTTCCGCTAAGCCGGGTGATGTCCATGTCATCAATTAAAATTTTACCTGTCTTGGGTTTCAAAAGACCTGCTATAAGGTATAAAAGGGTTGTTTTCCCAATTCCTGATTCCCCCAAAACCAATAAATCCTCTCTTTTACCCACTTGTAAATCAGGGAATTCAAAACGGTTGTACGAGTCATATTCGAATGAAAGTGATTTTATTGAAAGCATACAGGTATGTAGTTCACGGGTCAAAACTATAAACTTCAACGCTTAATTGCAATATTGTTGCATTTAAGAACTCTAAATATTATACTTGCAACATTATTGCATTTATGAATTTTATGAAAAACTCTTTTGCGGGAGCCCATCTGGATTTTATCGGCTTTTCTACTTCGATAGCCTGTGCGATCCATTGCGCTTTGCTACCATTTATGATCAGCACTCTTCCATTTTTGGGTTTAGGATTTCTTGACAATCCTTGGGTAGAATATAGCATCATCTTACTTAGTCTTTTTTTGGCGCTCTATGCGCTAGCGCATGGCTATCTCCGCCACCATAAAAAGACATTACCAATCAATATTGTTAGTGTCGGGTTTCTGCTTATTGGTATTGGTCAAACTTGGTCCCATGCTGAATTAGAATTTATCCTTACGCCATTCGGTGCTGTCCTGATAGGGCTTGCCCATTATGTGAATTGGCGGTTAATCAGAAAATCTCAAATCCAATTCCCTGACTGTTAAAACCAATTTACTTAAACTATGCAAAACAGAATTCCAGTAACTGTATTGAGCGGATTCCTAGGGGCTGGGAAAACCACCTTGCTGAATCACATACTTAACAACCGGGAAGGCTATAAAGTCGCTGTGATAGTCAATGACATGAGCGAAGTCAATGTGGATTCCAAACTCATTCAAAACGAGATCAAATTCTCCCGTACAGAAGAAAAACTCATAGAAATGTCCAATGGCTGTATCTGCTGTACACTAAGGGAAGACCTCATCCATGAAGTCCAAAAACTGGTAAAACAGAACAAGTTCGATTACCTCCTGATTGAAAGCACTGGAATTTCCGAACCAATTCCCGTAGCACAGACATTTTCATTTGAGACTGGAGACAGGCTTTTGGATCTTCATAATATCAGCAGGTTGGACACTATGGTTACAGTAGTAGATGCATTCAATTTTTTTAGAGATTTTGGCTCTCATGAAACCATCTTGGACAGAAATATGACCGATGATCCTGTTGACACCAGATCAATCGTAAACCTGTTGACTGATCAGATCGAATTCGCCAATGTGATCGTATTGAACAAAAGCGATTTGGTTTCTGAAGAAAATATCAAACTATTGAAAGGAATGCTGATCAAGCTAAATCCAGAGGCGAAGATTATTCAGACTGCATTTGGAAAGGTCGATCCAAAAGAAATCCTTAACACCCATTTGTTTGATTATGACAAAGCTGAGCAGGCTGCAGGCTGGCTTAAAGAATTGAACAAAGAACATGTCCCTGAAACAGAGGAATATGGTATAAGCAGTTTTGTATTTAGAGCCAGCAGACCTTTCCATCCCGGAAGGTTCTGGAAATTCATCAATCAATCCTGGCCATCAACTATTCTTCGAAGTAAAGGACTGTTTTGGCTTGCGACACGGCCTTATCATGCTCTACTTTGGAGTCAGGCGGGTGGCTCGTTGAAAGCGGATCTTTTCGGCAATTGGTGGGCTGCCTATTCTGAAAAAGAAAGACTAAGAAATCCCGAGTATTTACAAAACAGAGATTTGATTATGGAGAAGTGGGATAGTCAATTTGGGGATCGGATGAATGAGCTGGTTTTGATAGGGCAAGACATGGAAAAAGAAGCGCTTATTGAGGAGCTGACTGCATGCTTGGTCAGCGAAAAAGAGATGAACAATTTTTCACTGACCAAACAGCTTAAAGACGAGTGGCCTATTTAGGGATATTTTGATGAAAAAGCCCCCAATGAGGCAGTTATTAAGCAGTTATTAAATGATGACTACTATATCCCTAAAGTCCTTTGGTAATGATTTAGAAGATGAAGACGCTTTATTGATTTATCGACTTTGAGGCCTCGCAATATCCAAAAAGGATTTCGGTGATGGAAATTAACCTGCTATTCCATGCATCTCATTTATTTTCAACCAAATAGTTTAAAAAAAAGCCAGTGTTTTTTGCAAAATGCAACATTATTGCTTTTATATTCATGCAACTTAATTGCATAAATCGATATGATCTCACTCAACTCAGTTAGCAAACAGTTTAACAACCACTTAGCACTCGATAATTTTTCCTTAGAAATACCAGAGGGAGAAATTTTTGCGCTGCTCGGTCCAAACGGAGCAGGAAAAACAACTACTATAAATCTCCTACTCGGATTTCTAAGCCCTGACAGTGGCATCGTTTCGGTAGCAGGAATTGAACCTGCAAAACAACCGGTTGAGGCTCGAAAAATCACCGGATATATACCTGAAAATGTCAATCTCTATCCTCAGTTGACCGGATTGGAAAATTTAAAATATTTTACCCAGCTCGCCAGTTCAACCTATTCTCAAGATGATTTGAGACATTTTCTGGCAACCTGCGGACTTCAAAAAAGTGCCATGGAAAGACCATTGGGAACTTACTCCAAAGGAATGCGGCAAAAAGTAGGAATTGCTATCGCATATGCTAAAAAGTCCAAAATCCTCCTGATGGACGAGCCAGCAAGTGGCTTGGATCCCTTGGCAAGCAAGGAGCTCTCGGATCTGATTCGCAAGCTTGCGAAAATGGGAACGACTGTATTGATGGCCTCTCATGATCTTTTTCGGGTCAAAGAAACTGCAGACCGGATTGGAATCATGCATCAAGGCAAACTTTTAAAATCATTGCAAGCGCCCGAAGTCACTGCCAATGATCTGGAAGAAATCTATTTGGGAACTATAGTCTGAGAAAATTATGCAAACTATCATTTTCAATGAGTGGATACTCCTGAAAAGAAATCCCTGGTTTATTGGACTGATTGCTGTTCTGATAATAATCGTAGGACTCACAAGTTATTTTGGTGTTGCCGAGGCTATGAAATTAAAAGAAATGGAAGCAGAAGCAGCTGCCCACATTCGATCTCAGTGGGACAACCAAAAGGCAGGAAATCCACATAGCGCTGCACATTATGGCACTTATTTGTTCAAGCCATCAAGTGCTCTGACAGGATTTGATGAAGGCGTAAACGGGGTAGTTGGCAAAACTCTCTATTTGGAAGGTCACCGACAAAATGAAATCCAATACAGCGAGGCTTCCCAATCGCTTCAAATCTCCCGCTTTGGAAAACTTCGTCCTGCACTTTTGCTGCAGCTGATCATTCCACTTCTTTTGATTTTTCTTGTTTTCTCTTCCATTCGCTCAGAACGAGAATCGGATCGGGTTAGGATTTTATTGGTGCAGGGGGGAGACTTCAGACAAATTCTATTCGGCAAAATTATGGCCTACTGGCTATTGGGTGTGCTGTTTTTGATCGGAACACTTTTCCTTCAGTTGATTCTTCAATTAGAACAATTAACGGGCGAAGTAATCCTGAGAACTAGCTTGATTGGATTGGGATACGCAGCGTTTTACTGGATTATTAGCTGTTTAACAGCCTATTTAAGTGCGAATCTGAGACATGCAGGCACAGCACTTAGCTTGATGTTGGCTTGCTGGATCATCTGGGGCGTATTTCTACCCAAGATCTCAGGCACTATTGCCGAACAGCTCCATCAACTTCCCTCAAGACAGGAGTTTTCTGACGGCATGAAA
>JBGTDA010000174.1:0-1913 GCA_041748555.1 Rhodonellum sp. | reverse complement strand
CTCATTCCCTGAAAGTCTGCTTCCTCTTTCGATTTTACAGAATGATATAGAGTTCACTTGTTCCTTGAAATGGCCTGTACTGCGTTTCCCGATACTCGGGACAGGCTCTGCCAGCTTAACCCCGGATGCGGTGTGGCCGGTATCTTCCGGGCGTCTGCCACACTTTATCATAGGTACAAACGTAACTACCTGTTTTTCACTTCATAATTTGCCATATCGAGGCTTCATCACTGGTTTATTTTCATTCAGCTCCATCAGTACTTACCTACAGGGATCAATGTCCCCGTTTTTCCTTAACCGCTCACCACATATTGTTTTCCCATATATGCAGCGCAAGGTGGTTTGATGGCTGCTCCGGCAAGCCGCCATCGGAGGGCCTATCTACTAGTTGCCTAACAGTCCTCCATCCATTTCAAAGCATTCAGCCCAAAGGGACTGATTCAAGTCACACACGTTTCCGCGCTAGGCCTTTGTGGCATTAATTCGTGGTCTGCGTTCTGTCACCCGATAGAAACCTCTACAAGCGTGCGAGAACGAAAAACCGAGAACATTTACTGCCATGAGGCATAGCGTGTGTTATGGGCTGGCATTATTTATATTTACGTTAATATCATTACCAAAACAGATATTACAATTATTACTAAAACTATAATTGTCAGCGGTGAAATTGTTTCTTTTTCAGCTACCCTTCCTTCCGACGCATTTTTTAATTTTTCTTCTTCAAATCTACCGATAAATGATGTTATTAATTTTTTATCTCCACTAATTAAAAATGTTTGAGCTGTCCTGCTTATCTCATCCCAAAAGTTTATTATTAAATAATGTTTGTTTTTCAGTTGTTCATTATCCCCAATTCCTGACATTCCACCAACAATTGCACCCAATGGTCCTAAAATTAATCCTCCAACAACTGCTCTTCCTACTACAGATCTACCTTTTTTTACAAGTTCTTCTTGCGAAGTTTGTTTTAAACTAATAATTTGAGATTGATGAATTGAGTAGAAAGTTAATCCTTGCATTAGTTGAATACCGTGAGTATGCAAAATAACCTTAATTTTTCCACTAGAGAGTTCATTGATTGTATTTTCTTTTGAGTCAAAAATTCCATCAAAACCAGCATCTCCGCCCCAATTTACAATCTGTTTCCCAATTTCTAAATTGTTCGGCAGTTCTGGACAGATTAATAAATCATCATTTTTTTTAGAGTTATGTTTAGATGCTTCATTATTCATTGGATTTCCGCAATTAGGACAACTTGATGCTTTATCACTAATTTCTTTTCCACATTCAATGCAATTTAATAATGCCATATTTTAATTTTTAATTAATAATATTATCGTTATTTTTTGCTTCTGACTAACGCACCTCAAAAACCTTAAATTTCGACTGTTTTGAGGCCCAAGTCCTGTTCGGTGAGACCGAATTTATCGATTTGCTTCTTTATTCGTTTAACCAATCCCAACTTTCTTTTCTGATCGAGGAAGAGGTACCCTTCCGGGTTGATGTAAGGAGTGCCCTTTACCACCATGTTCCAGATGATGACTGCCAGTTTCCTTGCCGTGGCACTTATGGCTGAAACCCGTCCTTTCCTGAAGCTTATTCTTTGGAAGAAGTCTCTCAGCGGTGTGGATTCTTTCAGGTTGCCAATGGCATTTGCAGCATTCCGCAGGGCTATTTTGAGGCGGTTACTGCCTTTGGGCACTTTGCTTGACAGGAGTTTTCCGCCGCTGACCTTGTTGTTGGGTGCCAGGCGAAGCCAGCTGGCAAAATGCTTGGCTGTTTTGAACTTTCTGATTCCTTCTGGTCCGACTTCGCTCATCAGGGATAGTACGGTGGAGAAACTCATCCCCTCAATGGCCAACAGATCTGTTCCTTCAAAGAGTTGATAGGCTTTCAGGTTGAGGTCAATGTCT
>JBGTDA010000173.1:0-36541 GCA_041748555.1 Rhodonellum sp. | reverse complement strand
GCTTCCTGTAAGGCTTTGGGAATATCCTGGGAGAGAAACAATTAAAAATACAATTAGAAAACAAATCGGTTTTTTCATAACATCAGTGGTTCGATTCTCAAGATAATAAGATCCGGGATAAAATGAATAACAATTTTCTCACACACATTAAATGAAAACCTTGAAGAACAACTTAACCAAAATACAATATCTTTGAAAAATGGGGGAAGAAATTCTAATGGATTTGGTAACCAAAAGGATGCCTTTTGGAAAACATAAAGGAAAGTTGCTTTGTGACATTCCGGAGGATTATCTGGTTTGGATGCATAAAAAAGGCTTTCCCGAAGGCAAATTGGGCATGTGGCTGAGTACCCTTTATGAAATCCGGCTGAACGGACTTGAATACCTCCTGACCGGACTGAAAAAATTGAGGTAAAAAAAGGATTGACCCCATCGAGGCCAATCCTTTCATACTTGTAAGCTTTAAACTTCATCTTGAAATAATCGGATCCGCTTGTCTATCAGGATCATGTGAAACATATCCAGAAGTCTGGGCAGAACCCAACAACAAGACACCTGCAGCATGTGGTGCGGCCATTGAGGTTCCACTGATGGTATTATAACCACCACCTTTCCACGTTGATTTGATGGATACCCCAGGTGCACAATATTCTATCGGGGGATTTGCAAAATTTGAAAAAGAAGCAAATTTATCATTGATATCCATCGCTGAAATGGTGTAGATATTCGCTCCGTTTACTCTTGCAGGTGAGTAATTATTGGCATCGGCTCCACTGTTTCCTGCCGCTATCGCAAATTTTATCCCTTTTTGTGAGGCAGAAAATACCGCATCATCCAGGGCTTGTGAAACCGGACCACCCAAACTCATGTTGGCCACATCACCGGAACTACCGTGTGCGCCGACAAAGTTTACCCCTGCAATAACTCCGGAATAGGAACCTGATCCCCTTGAATCCAAGACTTTTATGGGAATTACCGTAGCGCCAGCCGCAACTCCTACAACTCCTTGACTGTTGTCGATGGCGGCAACAGTTCCTGCCACATGGCTTCCATGACCGTTACCATCGTTCAAGTTGGCATCTTTTCCATTGGTGAATGCAGTGAAACCTCTTGTTGCATCCACCTTCAGATCCGGATGGGTAAGATCGATACCCGTATCAATAATCCAAGCAACGTGTGTTCCATTATATGTAAAAGGACCACCGACCCTTTCAATCCCATAGGGAGTCTCCTGTTTGGTAGTACCTCCAGTTCCACCCCCGGGTTTTTTGCCCTGGGCAATGGATATTGTTCTGTCCGCTTCAATGTATTTTACAGCGGGATCAGCTTGGAGCAAGGCCAATTGTTCCACAGACAAAGCCACTGAAAAACCTTCTATAACCGAACCGTAAACATTTTCGATTTTCTCCTCAGAAATTCTGTATTTCGCCAACAAGCTTCCTGCATCTTTTCTCATTGACGCCTGTACATCTTCATATTGGATTCCTTTCCTCAAATTTAGCCCTTGAGACTTCAATACCACAATGTATTTTCCGGGAATGATATCCCCACTCTGATAACTCAATACTTCCACAGCGGTGGAAAGATTGGGGGTTTCCAAAGTTTCTTGGCAAGAAAAAGTGATCATTGCCAATGCTAGTACGGCCACACCCGCAGGCCGTAGAATAATTTTGTAGAAGTTCTTGATCATGATAAATTAAGGTTAGTGAACAAAGGTATTTGGCAAATATAATTTTGAACATAAGCAAAGAAATAAAATTTTCTCATAAAAACCATAGGTTATTCTACTAAACCCCAAAACCTTTTATCAGCTTTAATGTACTTTATCTCTTTAATATTGGATTTGAATTCGGATATAGGCAAAACATTACATCTCATTATTTTCCACTTCCAAAAATTTTGAAGAATAAGGGCCAAATTATCCGTAGGAATGAGTTTTGAATTTTGGTATGATCTCGATTTGATTTAAAACAATTTCAAAAGGCTGGAGTGTTAAGACTGATCTTCTAAAGAAATTTTTTCAAAAAGGAGAGAAATTTATAAATGTAACAAAGTTGCAAAAGGCTAGTATAATAGAATCGCATCCCTTATTTTTGCAACTCTGTTTCAAATATGAAAACTCTTCTTACCACTTTATTACTTTTAGTTATCATTTGCTTTTCAGCAGAATCACACGAGGACTGTGCTTTGGTCATTAGGGGGAAGGTAGTTCATGCTGAAAACAATGAACCTATAGAAGCCGCTTATATCTGGATTAAAGAAACAGAATCAGGAGCATTGAGTGATTTCAACGGTAACTTCAGAATTCAGAATCTTTGTCCTGGAGATTATACGCTTACTGTTCAGTATTTGGGGCATCGGGATTTTCTGGAACAAATAGAACTTTTCTCCAGTACAAACAGAACGTTTCGATTGGAAGCAGAGGATATCACTTTGGAAGGTGTTGACATTCATGGGCATCGGGATGCGGTCATTACCACGACTTCCATTTCCAGCATCCGTGGAGAGGAGCTTAAATTTTCCAGAGGTGAAACATTGGGAGAATCCCTTCGGCGGATTTCGGGAGTCAATACTTTCTCGACAGGAAGCAGTATTGCCAAACCGGTGATTCACGGTTTGCACAGCAACCGGATCATGATCCTTCACAATGGCGTGCGGCTGGAGGGACAGCAATGGGGAACCGAGCATGCACCTGAAATCGACCCTTTTACAGCCAGCGAAATCAGTGTGATCAAAGGAGCCGAAACCGTCCGTTTTGGTCCGGAAGCAATGGGTGGTGTCATTTTGGTCAACCCTGATCCCCTTCCGGTAAAAGGTCAAAAAAGCGGTGAGATTGACCTTATCGGTTTTACTAATGGCAAAGGAATCAACGGTGCGGCAAAATTTGAAGGTGGCTCTTCTAAGATCAAGGGCTTGGGTTATCGACTTCAGGCTTCTTCCAAAGTTGCCGGAAATGTCCGGTCACCCGGTTATTTTCAGGACAATACGGGCGTCAGGGAATATAATTTTTCGGGAGCTATAGGTTACAGTTCCTCCCGCCTGGGAACAGAGTTTTATTTCAGCCACTTTCAGACGGAAATCGGAATTCTCAGAGATGCCCATACAGGGAACTTATCCGATCTGGAAAGCATCATTGAAAACGGAAGACCGTTTAGAGAACCTGGTTTCTCCTACGGAATTCAGAATCCCAAACAGGAAGTCAATCACCAACTCCTCAAGTTGAAATCCCATTATCATCTAAGAGGCGGTGCGCAACTGAATCTTCAGTACGGATTCCAAAGAAACAACAGGAAAGAATTTGACAGGAGAAGAGGGCGCAACAACGAAAGACCGGCTTTGAATCTTGAGCTGTTTACCAATTCACTTGATTTCAGTTATACTCATAAATCCAGAAAAAACCGGAACGGTTCTTTGGGATTGAACATGATTCAGCAGGCAAATTCCAATATCCCGGGAACCGGTGTAACTCCGCTTATTCCCAATTATGACATGTACAATATTGGCCTATATGCAATCGAAAAATACACTTACGGACCGCTTGAAATTGAGGGCGGATTGCGATACGATCACAGGTCAGTAAAATCAGCGAGAATAATAGGGGGAAATCTAGAACAGGATTTCTTCAGATTTAAAAACTTCTCAGCTTTTTTAGGCGGTGTATATGCCATAAGCAGATCACTCACATTCAATACAAATCTCGGTACTGCATGGAGACCACCGAATATCAATGAACAGTTCAGTCAGGGACTTCATCATGGCGTGGCAGCCGTGGAGATCGGAAATCCGAATTTTGTCAGTGAGCAGTCATTCAAGTGGGTAAATACACTATCCTACATGTCTTCCAAACTGAATTTTGAAGTTACAGGCTATGTTAACAATATTGACAATTACATATATCTGAGTCCTACAGATCAGCAGGTTGTCTCCCTTCGGGGCACATTCAATGTTTTTGAATACCTTCAGACTGATGCAAGCCTATGGGGATTTGATCTTTCTGCCAACTATGATATCATTCCGGTGCTGGAGGTTTTTACAAAGGGATCCATCATCAGGGCAAAAAATTTGATTGAGGATAATTATCTGCCATTTATACCTTCCGACAGACTTGAATCAGGGATAAGAATAAATTACCTCCAAAAGTCACCATCACCATCCTCACTTTACCTGAGCAACACAATGGTAGCCAAACAAAACAGAATGCCGGATTTTGATTTGGCTCCGGCTCCGGCAGGTTATAACGTCTGGAATGCAGGGTTGCAGACTTCATTTGAAGTTGACGATAGCAGACTGAATCTTATCCTTTCCGTCAATAATCTATTTGATACAGCGTATAAGGACATAATGAACAGATTCAGATATTACACTTTTGATCTTGGTCGCAATGTCATGCTTAAACTCAATTATGAATTTTAACCGATTATTCAATAAACTATAAACACAATTAAAATGAAAACTATCCACAAAAACTACGTACTTCTTATCCTCTTCGGCCTTATGGTATCATTCTCATCCTGTGAAAGTGAGGATCCTATAGAAGAACTGGAACAGGAACTGATCACTGATGTAACCCTGATCTTCACAGAAGTAGATGCTGCCGGAGCGGCTGTAGGAATTCCCTTTGAAGTATCAGCATCTGATCCACAGGGTATCGAACTCGGAACCAATCCCGTAGTTGAAACCATCAATGTAGAGGCTGGAAAAAGGTATTTGTTAGAAATATCTCTATTCAACAGTGTCGAAAATGAAGATATTACTGTAGAGATTGAAGAAGAGGATGAGGAGCATCAGTTCTATTTCTTGGGATCTGCTTTCATCGGTTCTTCGCTTTTGACTTACACTTATGATGATGCAGATGATGACGGTAATCCAATAGGATTAAGAGGTTTTGTTCAGGTAGCAGAAAATTCCAGCGTCAACAACGCCAGTTTAAATCTGGTCCTAAGGCATGATCTGGATAAAAGTTTTCCGGGAGCAAACAATCCGCATTTTCAGAATTTTGTTCAGGCAGGTGGCGAAACCGACCTTGATGTCACCTTTCCGGTGGTATTGAATTAAGCTCATAATCAAAACTGCTTCTTTAACCGGAAGCAGTTTTGTTTTATATTTAGACTCAAACATTCCTCTTTTATGATTTTTAAAAGAATCCTTTCTCTCGCCTTTCTTATTACAAGTATGATGTGGATTGCTTGTTCTTCAAACAGAAGTGAAAACGAAACGCCAAGTGAAACACTTATCAAAGCCAATGAATTTCATCAGCAATCCCTTGATTTAAGGGAGGAGGTGATGCAATTGGAAATCCGGCTAAAGGAAAATGAAATTGATTATGAAGAGCTGAAAGACGAATTGAAAATATGGGATAAGGATATTATTGAAGTTCCCGGTATGGAGCATTCGCATGAGGATACCCATCAGCGAAAATACCATGTCCACAATCCTCCCAAACAATTTACTGATGAAGAACATTTCAATTATCAAGAAATGATGTACGATGAAATTTTTGAAATCCGTCAGAAAATGGTCAGAAAACTTTCCCCTGAAGTGATGGGCTGATTGAAATCTCCGCTCCTTGCGTTAAATTCATTTTGTCGAAAAGTAAGAATTACAGACAGCTTCCGGTTCACCAAATATTCCGAAGCATCATTCAAAATAAGGGGAACATCCAGTAATATTTTCCTTTCTAAAAGTTTCCATTTTGTTGCCATGAATCCCCACATTTCCGGCAACAAGAATCACCGAATAATCAGGTCCGCTGTCTGCAAGATGGACTTTTATATGACCATCAAAGTTTTTGAACTCCTCGAAACTCAATTTCCTGCCATCAGACAATAATCCCAACAACGTTTTACTTTCCTGAATCCTGTGATCTATCGGCGATAGCATCAAAGCCATTTTTGCATCGGGACTATCATAAGTCCCATAATGAAGGTGGGCCGGGAAAAAATAAGCTTCACCGGTTACTTTGTTTCCTTCCAATGTGATGGTAAGCTCCAAGTCTCCACTTATAAATTCCCGTATTTTTGCCTTTCCACTATAATCATAATCCGATGCTTTTTGAAGATCATACAGCAACTCTTTTCCGGTATAAATCTTATCCTCTGTATCCTGGCAAGAAATAAAAAGGAAACCTGCAATGAAAATCAAAATCAACTTTTTCATTTATGAATGGTTTAACATTAAAACGGAATGAGTAAGCTACAATTGAAGAACTTCCCAAATTTAATTCAATAACAAATAATTGTCTGTAACCGTTGTTACAATTAATATAAGCCACAACAAAAAAAATTCTTTATTTCAAGCCATATGAAGCGTTTTGCACTTCTTTTTTCACAGTTGGACCAAAGTAATAAGACCAGTGATAAATTGAATGCCTTAAAAAATTATTTTTTGGATGCCCCTGACAAAGACAAGCTTTGGACTTTAGCGCTTTTTACTCACAAAAGGCCCAAAAGGCAAGTAAACACCAGACTTCTCAGAGAATGGTGCAGAGAATTGGCAGAAATCCCTGATTGGCTTTTTGAGGCATCCTATCAGACCGTCGGAGATCTGGCCGAAACAATTGCCCTCCTTCTTCCAATTACCGATTCAGATCAGGATTTTACACTTACCTATTGGATAGATTATTTATCTGCCTTGAAGGGGCTTGATGATTTGGAAAAAAAGCAGAAAATACTGGAAGCCTGGAAAATCCTGGACAAGAATGAAAGATTTATCTTTATCAAAATCATAACCGGTGGCTTCAGAGTCGGTGTCAGTCAGAATCTGGTAACCCAGGCTTTGGCTGATTCATATAAGTTGGAAAAATCTGAGGTTGCCCATAGAATCATGGGCGATTGGTCTCCGGATTCCACCACCTTTGAAAAGCTGATTCTGGACAAAAATTTTTCCGATGACCGGTCCAGACCTTACCCCTTTTACCTTGCTCATCCGCTGGAAAAACCCCTTGAGGAACTGGAAAATTACTCCGAATGGCAGGTTGAATGGAAATGGGATGGCATCCGAGGTCAGCTTATCAACCGAAAAGGGGAAGTGTATATCTGGTCCAGAGGAGAAGAACTTGTGACCGAAAAATTCCCTGAGCTGGAGGAAATGGGCAAAAAACTACCCGAGGGAACAGTGCTTGATGGTGAAATCCTCACTTATAAAGAGGGAAAACCGCTTCCTTTTGCTTTACTCCAAACCAGAATCGGAAGGAAAAATGTAACCGGTAAGATTCTAAAAGAGGCTCCTGTTAGTTTTATAGCCTATGATGTATTGGAATATGAGGAAAAAGATATCCGTACTTATCCATTGTCTGAAAGAAGAAATATTTTACAAAATATTGTTATTGAAACAGATCAGGACCGGCTACTCGCCTCCCCTGTTGTGGATGCCCCGGATTGGAGATTGCTCGAGGTTCTTCACCATGATTCCCGAAAAATGATGGCAGAAGGTTTTATGTTGAAACGAAAAAACTCTCCCTATGAAGTCGGCAGAAAAAGAGGCAACTGGTGGAAATGGAAAATCGAACCGTTGACAATTGACGGTGTCATGATTTATGCCCAAAAAGGGCATGGAAGACGAGCCGATTTATATTCCGATTATACCTTGGGAGTTTGGGAAGGCGAAAAACTGATTCCGTTTGCAAAGGCATACTCGGGTCTGACAGATGTGGAGATGAAATCCGTAGACCGGTATGTAAAGCAAAATACACTGGAACGTTTCGGACCCGTCCGAACAGTGAAGCCGGGCTTGGTTTTTGAAATTGCGTTTGAAGGGATTCAGGCCAGCCCAAGACATAAATCAGGAATCGCTTTGCGTTTTCCGCGGATCCAGAGATGGCGGCAGGACAAACCGATTGAGGAGGCCAATACACTGGATGATTTAAAAGCGTTACTTTCTGTATATGGAGGATAAGGATCTGAAGCTTGCTTTTCGGTTTTTTGCAAAAAAAGGCTGGAAACCCTTTGACTTTCAAACTGAAACCTGGCGGGATTATTTATCAGGCAAATCCGGATTGCTGAATGCCCCGACCGGAAGTGGAAAAACCTATGCACTATGGTTTCCGGTGCTGTTGGATTATATCCGAAAGCATCCGAACGATTGGCAGAAGCCAAGGAAGAATGGCTTGCAGGTTATTTGGATCACCCCGCTTCGAGCCCTTGCGCAGGATATTCATAAGGCCATGCAGGAAGTTTGCACAGAGATTGGCCTTCCCTGGAATGTCTCCGTAAGAAACGGGGACACACCTCCCAAAGAAAAACAAGCGCAAAAAAAGAATCCTCCGGAATGTCTCATCACTACCCCCGAAACCCTTCATATCCTGCTGGCACAAAAGGAAAACCATAAGCTTTTTGCCACCCTTCAATGCATTGTAGTGGATGAGTGGCATGAATTGTTGGGAAACAAACGTGGTGTTCAGATTCAACTGGGTATCCATTACCTGAAACATACCCTCAACCATCCGCTGAGGATCTGGGGTATATCCGCTACCATCGGAAACCTTGATGAGGCTTGTAAAATTTTGGTGGGAGAAAACCAGCCCATTCACATCGTCAGGTCTAATGTCCCCAAGATTACTCATCTGCATACTGTTTATCCGGATGAACTGGAAAAATATCCTTGGTCCGGTCACCTTGGCTTGAAGCTAATCGATAAGGTAATTCCCATCATCGAACAGCACCACACCATTTTGCTGTTTACCAACACAAGGGCGCAAACAGAAATCTGGTATCAGAAAATCATGGATAAAATGCCCGAATGGGCGGGTTTGGTTGCGATGCATCATGGATCATTGGATCAGACGGTCAGGACTTGGGTAGAAAATGCGCTCCATGAAGGAAGGCTTATTCTGGTAGTCTGTACCTCAAGCCTTGATCTGGGAGTGGATTTCCGACCTGTTGATGCGGTCATTCAGATTGGCAGTCCCAAGGGAGTGGCCAGGTTTGTGCAGAGAGCCGGCAGATCCGGCCACCAACCGGGATTGCCAAGTGAAATTTATTTTGTACCCACAAATTCACTGGAGCTGATAGAAGCAGCCGCCTTACGGGATGCTATGGAAACCGGGGAAATGGAAAGCATTCATTGCCCGGAGATGACGTACGATGTTTTGATCCAGTTCCTGATCACATTGGCCGTCGGAGAAGGCTTTAGGGAAGAGGAGATTTTTGAAGTAATTCGGAAAACCTATTCTTTCAGGCACATCAAAAAAGCAGATTTTGAATGGATATTATCGTTTATAACTCAAGGTGGAGATTCTCTGAAAGGATATGAGGAATATTCAAAAGTGCAAAAAGATGAAGCCGGTGTTTATCGGGTATCAGACAGGAAAACTTCCATGCGGCACAGGCTATCCATAGGCACGATTGTGAGTGATCCTATGCTGAAAGTCCGCTTCAAACGCGGTGCATACTTGGGCATGATAGAGGAATATTTTATTTCCAGGTTGAAACCCGGTGATCGGTTTTTCTTCTCGGGAAGGAATCTTGAATTTATCAAGATCAAAGATATGACCGCTTTGGTCCAGCTATCCACAAAAAAGGCCAAGAACACCCCTTCTTATATGGGTGGCAGAATTTCCCTTACCTCCAAACTATCTTCAAAAATCCGCGAGATCCTTGAAAATGCCTCGTTGGGAAAATCTTTCTCCGAGGAGGTGCGCTTTGTTGCTCCCCTGCTGGAATTACAACAGCGACTTTCTATGATTCCCGATAACCGAACCCTGTTGATAGAAAGGAATATTTCCAGGGAAGGCTTTCATCTGTTTTTCTATCCTTTCGAAGGAAGGATGGTCCATGAGATTTTAGGAGCATTGGTGGCATACAGAATCAGTGTCAGCTATCCCATCAGTTTCAGCATTGCCATGAATGATTATGGCTTTGAGCTTTTATCGGACAGTCAGATTCCCATAGAAGAAATCCTGGAGGAGGATCTTTTTTCTGAGGTTGGTCTGAGTGAGGATCTTATTACCTGTGTCAATGAAAGCGAAATGGCAAGAAGGAAATTCAGGGATGTTGCCACTATTTCCGGACTGATCTTTCAGGGTTTTCCGGGAAAACCTGTGAGATATAAGCATCTCCAATCCAATTCTGGGATTCTTTATGGTGTCTTTGAAGAATATGATCCCCAAAATCTGTTGCTTAAACAAGCCCATCAGGAGGTACTTGACATGCAGATGGAAAAAGGAAAAATTCCCGAAGCCATCAGAAAGATCAATGCTCAGCAAATAGTCTTAAAATCTCCGGGTCAGTTTACTCCTTTTTCTTTCCCAATCATGGTGGACAGGTTAAGGGCATCGCTTTCTTCCGAATCCCTGGAAGACCGGATTGCAAAAATGAGGGCGAATTTAATAGAGTGATTCTGAGATTATATCGAAAAAAACCGGAGCTGTAAATCTAAACTTCAAAACGATGCGTACTTAATGCAATTCTATAGAAACGAAAACCTCATGCTGCCACAAACATTTCAAAGGATCTTGGAATTTGCAAAATTTCATGTTATTGTTCTCATCCTATGTTTCTCCTCATCAGGCTCTTCATTGGCAGATGAGCAATTTTTTGATCATGCAGTCCAACCGACACTGCAGAACGATGGAGGAAAAATTGTCCAAGTTAAATCTGCACTTCCACAGGCGGATGAGTTAAAAATCTTAAGTCAGGAAAATGATATCCTGTCAAAGCATCTCCGGGCCAAAAGGATTTTTGCCTACTCCCTGATTATTCTGGTCATTGTGCTGTTTGCTTGTTTTTATGCATATTACCGTTTTTTTCACAGAGAAAAAGCCAATATGATCATATTGGAGCAACAAAAAATACGGATCGAAAAACAGGCTGTTGAATTGGAAAAGCTGAATAAGGTCAAAGACAGACTTTTTTCCATTTTAGCCCACGATTTGAAAGGTCCGCTCGATTCCCTTCAGGGCATGGTCAGGCTGATTCAGGAGGACAATCTTTCCCGGGAGGAATTTGAGTCTTTTTTACCGTTGGTTTCCCAGAACCTGAACAACAATTCCAATTTGTTGGAAAATCTATTGGTTTGGTCGAGGGGCCAAATGAAAGGAATCCAAGCTGAACAGGAAAAAATCAATCTCCATCATCTGGTCCAAAAAAACCTCCGGTTTTTATCCGATTCCAACTATTTCAAAGGTCAGATTCTGAGCAACTGTTTGCCTAAACAGGTCTTTGTTAAAGCTGATAAAAATATGGTCGACATCGTTCTCCGGAATCTCCTTACCAACGCATTGAAATTTACAAGAAAGGATGATATTATCCGGATTGATTTGGTTGAGGAAGATAACCTGTATACCTTATGTGTGACCGATCATGGCGTTGGGATGAAGGAAGAAAGTCTTCAAAAACTGTTCGGTTATGATTTTTTTTCAACTCCGGGAACCCATCAGGAAAAAGGAACCGGAATCGGTCTCATGCTTTCCAAAGAGCTGGTCCAGAAGAATAAGGGTGATATTTGGGCAGAAAGTGAATTTGGTAAAGGATCCACTTTTTGCTTTTCATTACCCAAACTCTAATTTGCCCTCCAGAAGAATGGCGTAAAAAGCACAAGAATGGTAAACAACTCCAACCGTCCCAAAAGCATGATAAAGGAGAGAAAAAGCTTTGCCGCAGGCGAGAAAAAGGCAAAATTATTCAGTGGTCCGACTTCTCCGATGGCAGGTCCGACATTGCCCAAGCAAGTGGCGACTGCACCGAATGAGGTGAGTATATCATAACCCATTAAAGCCATTACAACAGAACCCAGCACAAATATCATCAGATATATCAGGAGAAAATTCATGATATGGGTGATTATTCTGCCTGTCACCCTATCCCCGTTTATTTTCAATGGTACAACCGCTCTCGGGTGAACAATCCTTTTAAATTCCAGCCAGCTGTTTTTGAAAAAAGCCAGATGTCTGACAAACTTTATTCCGCCACTGGTGGAACCGGCCGAGGCACCCAAAAAAAGAAACATAAAAAAGACGAGCGTCAATCCAATATGATAACTTGTATAGTCAGCTGAAACAAATCCTGTCGTGGTGATCAAAGAAACCACTTGAAACATGGTATCCCTGAAGGCTTTTTCACCTGACTGTTCCGTAATGATAAATATCGGTACAAACAATACAATCGAAGCGATTAGCAGAAAGGAGATGTAAGCTTTGAATTCGTCGGAATACCATAGTCTTTCGATTTTACCTGTCAGACTAAAATAAATCAAGGTAAAGTTGGTTCCTGCCAAAAACATAAAAATTATACAGGTATACTGTATGAAAGGTGTATCATAAAAGGCCATACTGGCATTTTTTGTAGAATACCCACCTGTCGCCATTGTTGTAAGGGCATGATTCACTGCATCGTAAAAATCCATTCCTCCCATGTAATATAGGACACCTACTGTTACTGTCAAACCGAGGTAAACAAACCAGAGTCTTTTAGCGGTTTCTCGTATTCTGGGATGTATCTTGTCTGAGGTAGGCCCGGGGGATTCCGCTACAAACAGCTCGATTCCCCCTATTCCCAATAAAGGTAAGATCGCAACCGTAAGGACTATTATCCCCAATCCACCGATCCATTGGGTCATGCTTCGCCAGAATAATATTCCTTTGGGGAGGACTTCTATGTCCGTTAAAATAGAGCTTCCGGTGGTTGTCAATCCCGAAACAGTTTCAAATATGGCATCGGGAACACTTGGTATTGCTCCACTCAAGAGATAGGGAATCATTCCAAATAGCGACATTAACACCCAGCTTGTCGTAACAATCATGTATCCTTCCCTTTTTCTGATATTCTGATCCTGATTGGAAAATGAAAAAAAGAGGATGACTCCTGTACCCAAAGTAATCAAAGTCGCAGTAATCAGAGACCATTCATCTCCACTTTTAAAATAGTAGGAAAAACCAATGCCGGGAATCATCAGGAAGCCAAGGAGCATCAACAAAGCCCCCATGATTTTCCCGATTGCCTTGAAGTGGATCATAATTAATTAAATAATTTCTCCAAGGAAGGTTTAGCTCCGGGTAGCGCCAGCACAATGGCCTTGTCTTTTAATTGGAGCGAAAAATCACCATCCGGAATAAAAACATCGTTTTCCCGGATTACTCCCGCAACAATTGCAGTTTCAGGGAAATGCAGGTCCTTTAATGCCTTACGTGTTACTCGGTTGTTTTTAGTTACTACATATTGGATAAATTCGGCATCCACTCCATAAATTCCGGATACAGCTTCCACATTCTCTTTTCTTAGGAACCGAGTGATCTGATTTGCAGCTACCAGCTTTTTGTTGATCAGGGAATCTACCCCTATACTGTGGGAGATGTGGATGTATTCCCGGGTATCCACATGCGCAATAGTTTTATATACACCATGATTTTTTGCACTCAAGCTGGTAATGATATTTGTTTCGGAGGATTCTGTCAAGGAAATAAAGGCATCCATTTCTTCCAGACCTTCTTCTATCAACAATTCAATGTTTTTATAGTCACCGTTGATGACAAGTGTGCTGTTCAGTCTTTCCGAAAGCCACTTGCATCGTTCCTTGTCCTTGTGAATCAGGGTCACCCGGTATTCATCTTCCAGTTTCAGAGCGGTGGCATAAGCCATATCGTCTCCTCCAATTATCATCACATTTTTGATGGATATCTTCTTTTGACCCAATAAAGCCATAATCGATTCTACCGCCTGCTTATTGGAAATAAAAAAAACATGATCATTGTTTCGGATTATGGTGTTGCCTCTTGGAATAATGGTCAGTTGATCTCGAACAATTGCTATAATCCGGATTTCTTTAAAAATGGCATCATTGCTGGCTTCCGAAATCTTCTTGTTTATCAATGAACTGAATTGATCCAGTGTAATACCCACAACATTCAGCTTTCCTCCCTCGAATTCAAAGACGTCGGTAAAAGATGAGTTTTTGATCATCTTATAAATCTCCCCACTACAGAGTTTGGAAGGAGAAATCAGATTATCGATTCCAACATTGTGAAAGTATTTTTGGTGATCGGGTGTCAGATAATCATGATTTCTGACCCTGGCAATTACTCTGTTTGCTCCCAGCTGTTTGGCCAGCATGGCCGTTACTATATTTGATTTCTCGGAAGTGGTCACTGCCATCACCATATGTGCCTCTTTGACATTGGCATTTATAAGCACCTCCAGAGACGTAGAATCACCCAAAACGGTCAGAACATCCAATCGGGAAGCGATGTTGTCCAAAACATCCTTGTTCAGATCAATCATTATGATATCCCTGTTTTCAAAGGATAATTGTTGCGCAAGGTGGTAACCCATATCACCGGCTCCGGCGATCACTATTTTCATTCCCATTACTGAAACTTATCCAATTGATTTCGATGCAAACTTATGCACTTTAAATCGATTATATCACTGAAATGTAGAATGTTTTAAACACACTGCAACATGCCATTGGGATTATTTACAAAATGTTTCCAAATATCGGTTGGTATCCTCGCTACCCAGTTTACGGGCTTCTTCCCAATCCTGACAAGCTTGCGGCTGTTTGCCCGTTTTATAATAAGAGAACCCCCGGTTTGTCAAAATATCCGGATTATCCGGACTCAACTCCAGTGCATTTGAATAATCGATAATAGCTTTGGCATGTTGACCGGTTTTCAAAAAACAGTTTCCCCTGTTGAAATGATAGGCCCAGACGATCGGAAAATCCTCTCCGTTGATTTTGCTGAAAGCTATTGCCTCGGAATATGCCTCAATGGCTTCAATAAACATTTTTTCAGTTTGAAAAACATTTCCCAGGTAATACGCCAGCTCATCATCCTGTTCAAAAATTTCAAGTGCTTCCCGAAGCGAGGCAATCAATTCCGGAATTTTTGTGGGGATGTTTTTAGCCGAATTATAATAATTGACATATGCTGCATGGAAAGAAGGATCCGAATCCATTACATTTTCCAGAATTTCAGCAGCTTTACTATAATTCTGTTTGGTGATCATATCCTGCGCCGTGCGGGTGATGATCATGGAATTTTCCCGAACTTCAGAATCAATGTCAAAAACCCTCTGTCCGAAAACGGAGGCGGATAATAAACAAAAAACAACAAAAGGTAAAGATTTCATTTTCATTAAACTCTAGCCAATAACAAACAGATTATTCCTAAATCAAACTTAATCCAAAAGGTTTTTATTTTCCTCCTCGGGTAATAATTCTACATCCTTTAATTTCCTTTGGATCACTCTGGTTCTGGTGCCAACCAGTGTATCCAAATCGGTATGGGCTTCATGAATTTTTTTCTGCGCCTTACTGATGAGCTCTCCAAATTTGGAAAACTCACTCTTTACTGCTCCAAGGACTTTCCACACTTCACTGCTTCTTTGCTGAATGGCTAAGGTTTTAAATCCCATTTGAAGACTGTTCAGCATGGCAGCCAACGTAGTCGGGCCTGTCATGATGATTTTATAATCCCGCTGAAGGAGCTGGGCGAGATCACCATCCCGGATCACTTCGGCATAGAGGCTTTCCATAGGTAGAAAAAGGATGGCAAAATCCGTAGTATGTGGCGGATGAATATATTTTTGGCAAATATCCTGAGCAGATTTTTTGATTGCCTTAAACAACTCATTTCTTGCCGCATCGATGATGATTTTGTCACCTAAATCATATGCATCCAATAGGCGATAATAGGTTTCCTGTGGGAATTTAGCATCTATGGGTAAATATAAAGGGCCGTCATTTCCGTTTCCGGGCATTTTTATGGCGAACTCTACCCTTTCGGAATTACCGCTTTTCACCTGCACATTATTTGCATATTGATCAGGGGCCAACACATTCTCCAGGATTCCCTGCAATTGGTATTCACCCAAAACCCCTCTTGATTTTACATTACTCAACACCCGCTTGAGATCACCGACTCCTGTAGCCAAAGTCTGCATCTCTCCCAAACCTTTTTGTACCGCCAACAACTGTTTGCTTACCAGTTCAAAGGATTGTCCCAATCTGACTTCCAGGGTCTTTTGCAGTTTTTCATCTACAGTCTCACGCATCTTTTCCAGGCGTTCCTCAGTGGATTGTAACATCCGCTCCTGCTTTTGGATCAGGTCATTGAATTTCTCCCGCTGAAGATCATTGAATTCTTTAACATTTTCTTTAAAAAGGATTCCGAATTCTTTCAGGACGACTGATTGATCCTTGGCATTGGCCCGCAGAGAATCGAATACCAACCCGAACTGATGCATCAACCCATTACTGATCTCAACCCTGTTGGCCTGCATCTGCCGGGAAATATCCTGCTTTAGGTTTGACATTTCTGTTTGCAGAATTTCTGCCGATTTATATTTGTCGGATGATCTGAAAATCAAAAATATGATAAAGGCGTTTTGGAGCAGGGAAAGAAGAATCAGGAAAACATCAAGGGACATAACTGTAGTATTTAGGTGCCGAAAAGTAATCCGGATCTACCTGAATGCCTAAAAAAGCGAGATATTCCCGGACAGATTCCGTCGGAATTTCTTCCATGGGTACATGCCCGGCATTTTCGAATACCTTTAACCTGGATCCTGGAATCATTTCTTGCAATTGTTCCCCATTGCTCAACGGCAGCCAGCTGTCCTCTTTTCCCCACATGATAAGCACAGGCATGTTGAGCTTTTCAAAGTTATATACCGTATTCCTCCTTTTGGATAACCTGTCAATTGTCGCCTGACGGTTTCCATCTCGGAGCAGCAATTCGTAATATCTGGTCACCAGTTCCTCTGAGATTTTTGAGTCGTCATGAAAAACCTGCTTAAGATTTATCCTAAACAAAAATCTGGGTGTACATTTCAAAAGTAGCTTGGAAAAAACAGGATGACCGGCCACTTTGAAAATCGATGCGGAGGAAGTATTGGAAATAGAGTTATTGTTGTTTTTTTCAGTATCAGGCGCACCCGAAGCATCCAGCAAGTTCAGTGACATGATACGCTCGGGATGATCAGTTGCCATCTTTAATGCGACACCGCCTCCCATTGAATTTCCCGCAACATGGAATTCCTCCATTCCAAGATGATCAGCAATTCCAAAAATCAATTTGGAATAATCGCTGATAGTGTATCTTTTTCTAAAATCAGGACCAGTCAAACCATGACCGGGCAAGTCCATGGAAATGGTCGTAAAGTGGGGATTCAGATCTTTTTCCCAAGCCTCCCAGGTATTCAATGAAGAAAAACTTCCATGGATCAAAAAAACAGGCTCCCCCTCCCCTTTTACCTTGACATGAACATTTACGCCGTCCACCATGATCATAAAGGAAGATTCATCCGCATATTTTTCAAACAGGATATCGGGTGAAATATCCCCGCGATAAAACAATATCAGAATGAGAAACACAAAGAGGAATACGGCGCTAAAGGCTTTAATTATGTTCAGTAATGTTCTTTTCATAATTCGGTACCGGAGTTAACAATTATAATCATAAATCCTGATTGATAAAACGTCAATTTCTACTCATTTACCTGCCTCATTACAATGCCATATCTTCGATGTCTGTTTTTGGATGGTTTTCAAAATTTGCGGTATATTCAGATCTTCATTTAAATATACTCATGCTTAAAATCAAACTCGTCTATATTTTACCGCTGACTGTCCTTTTTGCTTGTTCAAAAAATCAATCTTCCATGTCTGAAAACCACGCCGAACCGATAAGCCTTACAATGGAAGAAGCAAATCGTTTGGCAAAACTTCCCCTGGAGTGTATGCAGGTTGAATATCCAAACAAACTCAATCAAACCCTGGCAAACGAAGATTATCTGAAAGGGCCCAAGGCTTTGCATCCTGCATTTTATGGCTGTTTTGACTGGCATTCAAGTGTGCACGGGCATTGGATGCTGATCAGTTTATTGAAGCAGTTTCCCGAATTGGAAAATGGAGCGCAAATTAGACAAAAATTAGCCGAGAACCTTTCGGCCGGAAATATTGAGGCGGAGGTGGACTATTTTTTTCAGCCCCAAAACGCAAGTTACGAGAGAACATATGGCTGGGCTTGGATTCTGAAACTGGCAGAAGAAGTGCATATCTGGAATGACCCGCTGGCAAGAGAGCTGGAGAATAATCTCCAACCGTTGACCGACTTGATTGTGAACAAATATCTGGAATTTTTACCAAAGTTGATCTATCCAATCCGGGTTGGTGAGCATTCCAATATCGCATTTGGGCTTTCCTTTGCCTATGATTATGCAGAAACCGTGGATCATACCGAACTTCGGGAGTTGATCAGAAGCAGGGCGATGGACTGGTTTGCCAAAGATGAAAACTGCTCTATGGCTTGGGAACCCAGTGGTTTTGACTTTCTGTCCCCTTGTTTTCAGGAAATGGATATCATGAGAAAAATCATGGATGAACAGGAGCTTGTAGACTGGTTGAGCCGTTTTATGCCATCCCTTAGTGATCCCGGTTTTTCTCTGGAACCTGGAAGGGTGAGCGATAGGACTGATGGGAAACTGATTCATCTGGACGGATTGAACTTTAGCCGTGCTTGGTGCATTTATGGTCTGGTTGATGATTTTCCAGAAAAATACGGGCATCTTATAGATGTTGCCAATGAACACATCCGGTATTCACTTCCCTCCATTGTGGATGACAATTATGAAGGGACGCATTGGTTGGGAAGTTTCGCCGTCTATGCCCTCCAACAGGCTCCATGAGCGGAAACTGGAGGAATTACATTGGGCCGGGTCCATTGGTTGCTGCGGCTTTCATCGGTCCCGGATCAGTTACCGTCTGTACACTTGCAGGTGTAAATTTTGGATTCGATCTGCTTTGGGCGATGGGACTCTCGGTCATAGCAACCGTGGTTCTTCAGGAAATGGCGGCAAGAATCGGTTTGATCACACAAAAAGGACTTACTGAAGTAATTGCGGATACTTTATCAAAAGGGCTGTTAAGATTTTTTTCCCTTGGTCTTATATTGATGGCAATCGTACTTGGAAATGCTGCCTATGAGGCGGGAAATATCAGCGGTGGAGCTATGGGGGCTGAGATATTTATCATTTTACCCATCTGGAACCTCGGAAATCTCAGTATCAATCTGTTAAACCTATCCATCGGAATTATAGCATTGCTGCTGCTGATGAGTGGAAGCTATAAGCTAATCGAACGGTATCTTATCGGCTTGGTGATTATTATGAGCATCACATTTTTGGTAACGGCAGTGATGGTTGAGGCACCTTTTGCAGAGCTAATTGAAGGTTTTATTCCAACATTTAATTCAGGAAATATTTTAACAATCGTGGCTTTGATCGGCACCACCGTTGTACCTTATAACCTGTTTTTGCATTCCGCTCTGGTTGCCAAAAGGTGGAAAACTCCCGATTCGATCAAATATGTTAGGATTGATACTTTTATTTCAGTCATCTTGGGCGGGGTGGTGTCGATGGCCATCATTATTACCGCCGCGGGCGGAAATGCGGAATCCGTCACAAATGCAGCTGATCTTGCATTGGGACTAGAACCCGTCTTGGGTTCTATGGCCAAGTATTTTATAGGTTTGGGATTGTTTGCTGCGGGAATCACCTCAGCCATTACTGCGCCTTTAGCGGGGGCACTTGTTGTGGCCGGATGCTTTGGTTGGTCCACGGATCTAGAATCAAAACATATACGGATCACCATTTTCGCCATCCTTGGACTGGGACTGATATTTTCGTCTTTGGGAATCCGCCCTGTCCAACTGATCATTTTTGCACAACTTGCAAATGGCATCCTCCTCCCCTTGCTGAGTGCTTATATCCTTTGGATCGTCAACAAACCGCAAGTCATGGGCAAGTATTGCAACTCTTGGAAACTTAACATCTTAGGCATCGGAATTTGGCTGATTACACTGGTTTTGGGCATCAGTAGTGTGATTCGGGTGTTGGAGGGGGGTTAAAAGTTGGGTGTCAGATGAACCATGACCGATGATGTTGATTTTGGCTCCGTCTTACTCTGGAAAGATCAGAGAGTCGGAATAATCCATAGCTAAACCTCCATTGTATTTGATGCCCAATTATTTATTTTGATTTGTATCCAGCATTTTCATCCCGAATTCGGGCAGATTCATCACATTTTTTTGTGTCAAAGATTTAGGTCACCTATTCTTGTCAGAAGATTAGGAAAAACAATTATGACTTATAAGCGGAAATTCCATTTGCTGATTATGATTGCAGTTTTATACAATCTGTTTCAACTGATATCAGATCAGAAATCCATAGAAAAAATTGATGATCCGGATATGAAAAAAACCGAAATCCATTGTCAAATACTAGGAACCGGCTTACTACAAAAAATATTTTCCAAAATCAAATCATTCCCTTTTAGCTTTACTTTAACAACCGATGAACGAACAACCTTTTAACTTCAGGCAAATCGAATGGTGGGTTATTACCATTTTGTTTTTGGTCATCATTCTCGGAAATATATTGAACACAAATCACTGGGCTTTCAATTCCGGCCCGAATGAAATGGCCAGATATTTTGCCAGAATTTTTATACCGTTGGCATTTTTCGGTGCATTTTATTTTATGCATATGAAAATCATTCCTACATACCTGAAGGATGGTAAAATGGTCAAAATGATCCTATTAAGCATGATCGTTTTTTTTATCTGTTTTGGGATTGTCAGTGGCTTTTATCTGGGCTCCGAATATGGGCAGGATGTTTTTATGCCGTTCTTTTTTAACATCACAGCGCTCTATTTGGGATACCTGATTTTGGCTTATGTTTTTCAGCAAATCCTGTTTCCTCCCAAATTAAAGGATTATTTTATTTACAACATCCTCAGATTCATTGCGCTCTATATATTTATTCTCTTTTTCTTGATAGAATTCCAAGGGTATAGTTCCCATGTCATTCTTATTGTTTACGCCGTTATACTTCCTACAATCATACTTATCATCCTTTATAATTATTTCCTGATTTATCAAAATCATAAAGCAGGTAAAATCAAAAAAGCCAGGTATTTCTATGGAGGCTTGATCATTGTTCCTTTAATAGTCGTGATAGTTTTAGCGATTGGTAATAATACAGCCGGAATCATCCTTGTAGGATTAGGAGTTGCAGCTCTGATTATGGTAGTGGTCATTCCGCTATCTAATTTGTTCTTCAATAAATACGCGGCGGTACTTGGACAGATCAATACCTTGACGGTTCAGGTTGACCAAGGTTCAGCAAATCTGGATTTTCTCAGATCCCAGATCAACCCCCATTTTTTGTTCAACGCGTTGAATACCCTGTATGGAACTTCCCTTCAGGAAAATGCAGAGCGGACTTCGGAAGGAATTCAGAAGCTGGGAGATATGATGCGGTTTATGCTGCATGAAAACAACCGGGAAAAAATCCCCGTGGAGAGGGAAAAAGAATACCTGGTCAATTACGTGGACCTTCAGATGCTGCGTATCAAGGATCAGGAAAACGTGGAGATCGTATTTCAGCGAAGCGATGAAGGTTGTACGGGGGAAATTGCTCCGATGCTTTTGATCCCTTTCGTCGAAAACGCATTCAAGCACGGGATCAGCCTTCAGAAAAAATCATGGGTTAAGATCAGCCTGCGTTGCCTGGCCGGATCTGTTCATCTCGATGTAAACAACAGCATTCATAGAACAAAAGAAGATGATCCCGAACATAAAGCTTCCGGCATCGGACTGAACAATGTCCGTCAAAGACTTCAATTGCTGTATCCCAACAAACATGAGCTGATAATAAGGGAAAATGAAATGGAATATTTTGTACATTTATCCATACAGTTAAAGCAAATTCAATGATTAACGCAATTGCCATAGATGACGAACCCATGGCTTTGGAAGTGGTGAAAAGCCATGCTTCCAAAGTTCCGTTTCTGGAACTTGAGGCTACTTTTACAAATGCAATCAAAGCGTTGGAATATCTGAAGGAAAATCCCGTATCCCTGATCTTTTTGGATATCAAAATGCCTGATATCTCAGGAATGGAACTGGCCACCTTGATTCCAAAAGAGACGATGGTGGTGTTCACCACTGCTTATTCAGAACATGCGGTCAAGAGTTTTGAGCTGGAAGCAGTTGATTATTTACTAAAACCCTTCAATCTCGGCAGATTTTTGAAATCCTGTCAAAAAGCACAGGAATGGCATTCTTTAAAAAATGGTCATAACTCGGGATTTGTTTTCGTAAAAACAGGCAGTGAGCAGATCAAGGTGAGTTTTGAAGAATTGCTGTACTGCGAAGCAAGCGGAAATTATGTCACCTTCTGTCTGGCGAATGAAAAAATCCTGAGCAGGATGACCTTGGCCGAAGTGGAGAAACTTCTCCCCTCTTCTTTTGTGAAAACACACAGATCCTTTGTTGTCAACAGTCAAAAAATCTATAAAATAGAACGACACCAACTCACCCTTTCAGGTAAATCAGTGCCGATCAGCGGTACTTTTTATGATGGATTGATGGAGAAAGTGAAAAGTTGAGGTAAGAGAAAGTGCGTAGGAAGTTGGAAGAAGGGAAGTACGAAGGAAGGAAGTACCAGGTACTAAGGGAAGAAGTACCAGGTATCACGTACGAAGTACCTGCGAAGAAGTGGGGAAGTCAGAAGGACGTATTGGGATGAATATCTCTTTCCTCCGCCGTCACCTGACTTCCCCACTTCCAACTTCCCACTTCAAACTTCCTTACTTCCAACTTCCCACTTCTACAACTTCCTCACCCAGATATTTCTGAATCTTACCGGATTGCCATGGTCCTGAAGGACGATGGGCAGTTCATCTTCATGCGCCTGATAATTGGGGATTCCAATGTATTCTGTCGGACCTTTTAGCTCTACGCCGTTCAGTACCAGAATCCCGTTATGTAAAAGGGTTGCTTTAGCTGGAGAGACCAGCATTCCATCTGCATTGAATCTTGGAGCCTTAAATATGATATCGTAAGTATTCCATTCACCCGGAGGTTTTGTTGCATTGACCAAAGGGACGTGTTGCTTGTAGATACTTCCTGCTTGTCCGTTTGAATAAGTTCTGCTTTCGTAAGAATCCAATACCTGAACCTCATATTTGCTCATCAGAAAAATCCCGCTGTTGCCTCGGCCCTGTCCCTCACCTTTGATTTCTGTGGGTGCAGACCATTCCACATGCAGCTGCATATCGCCGAAAGATTCTTTAGTCTGGATATCCCCTGTTTTGGGTCCAACCACAAATTCCCCGTTTTCAACTTTCCACTCGGTCGCACCTCCGGATTTTACACTGGTGAAATTATTCAGATTTTTTCCATCGAATATCACTATCGCATCAGAGGGAGGAAGACGGTTTTCGGAATTGGGCGTTACTTTAGGTGGTACAGGTTCCCAAAATTCGGTTGCTTCAGGTGGAAGCTTGATGTCTTTTTGTTGTGCCATAACTGGAATCGCCAACAACACTGCCAAACAGGTCATTGAATTGGTTAAAATTTTCATATTAGGTTTTTAAGGTTTTTGTTGAAATAATAGCCAAATTAAATCAATTCCCAAGGATTCAAAAAACCGTTGATGGATTTTTGGATGAAGAATATCAACAAGTTTTTTTAATTTCCTGAAAATATTTCCCTATGCTAAAAAAACTACTCCTTCTCCTTGTGTTCCTGTCTGCTCACCCATTTGCAAAAGCGCAGCAGGATTATTTCTTCCCGGGCGAAACTTTTGACCCCAAAATTCCTTCTCCGGAATCTTTTCTTGGTTATGAAATCGGAGAATGGCATACACGTTACGACCTATTGGTTCATTATTTTGAAAAACTGGCGGAGGTTTCGGATATGGCCCAAATCGAGGTCATAGGCCACACCAATCAAAGAAGGCCTCAGGTGGTCCTAACCATCAGCAACACGGCCAATATGGGTAATCTGGAATCTATCAGGAGCAACCACATCAAGCTGGTGGATCCGAGTCTTCCCCTACCCGATGTTTCCAACATGCCCGCCATTGTCAATTTGGGGTACAGCGTCCATGGCAATGAACCTTCCACCACGGAAGCGGCGGTTTTGACCGCCTATTGGCTGTTGGCTTCCCAAAGTGAGGAAGCGCAGAATATCCGGAATAATGCGGTGGTTTTGATCGATCCTGCCATCAATCCCGACGGGAGGGATCGCCACAGCAACTGGGCAAATATGCATAAAGGATTTCCTCCGGTAGCCGACCCTCTGGATCGGGAGCATAACGAAATCTGGCCAAGTGGAAGGGTCAACCATTATTGGTTTGACCTGAACAGGGACTGGCTACCCCTGGCTCAGGTGGAGCTCCAAAACAAGATCAACTGGTACCACACCTGGTATCCGAATGTGGTGGGGGATTTTCACGAGATGGGAACCAACAGCACCTATTTCTTTGAACCGACCAAACCGTTTGGAAGTGAAAACCCTGTTGTCCCCAGGAAAAACTACGAAGACATCAACAGTAAATTTGCCGGATATTTTGCAGAAGCTCTGGATGATCTTGGCAGTTTATATTGGACCAAGGAGGTTTTTGACAACAGTTATCCGGGATACGGATCCACTTACCCTGATATTCAAGGCGGCTTGGGTTTGGTGTTCGAGCAGGGCAGTTCTCGAGGTCATATTCAAAGCTCACAGAGAGGCGATATCACCTTCGCATTTACGATCCGTAATCAATTGGCCACATCATTGGCTACTTTGAAAGCGGCGGTTGAGGAGCGGGAATATATGCATCGATACCTGCGGGAATTTTTCCAAACCGCCATTGATGAAGCAGGAAAAGATAAGGCAAAGGCTTATGTTTTTGGAGATGAATATGATGAATCCAGAAACCGACTGTTTCTGAAACTCCTTCTGGATCACAATATTAAAGTAATGGATAATGAAAGAGATATTACTGCTGAAGGAATTTCTTTTCAAAAAGGAAAATCATGGATCGTTCCCACTGCCCAACCGCAATACAGGATGGTAAGAACCATGTTTGAAAAAGTAACCGACTTTGCGGATTCAGTCTTTTATGATGCCTCTTCCTGGACAATGGCCTTGGTTTACGGAATGCCCTATGCTGCGCAAACATCTGTTACCACTGGAAGTGAGATTTCGGAATTGCCCGAACAAAACCTTCTGTTTCCCGATGAAGCAAAATATGTGGCCTACCTGGCAGATTGGACAGATTATTTTGCACCCAAATTTCTTTATCACCTACAAAAAGCAGGTGTACATGTGGAGGTTACAGCCTTGCCATTTACAGCAAATACGGAGCAGGGACAAAAGGAATTTCCTGCGGGATCATTGATCATCCCAACAGGATTTCAAGAAATGGATGCAGATTCTTTGAGAAAAGCAGTTCAGGCAGCTGCTCAAGCTTCCTCGCAGCATATTTATGGCGCCCAATCTGGTTTTAGTGTGAAAGGAATAGATTTGGGAAGTAATAACATTGCAGCGGTGCAAAAGCCAAAAGTAATCATGCTGATCGGTCAGGGAATCTCCCAATATGAAGCAGGGGAAATCTGGCATCTTTTTGACACCAAAGTGGATATGCCGATTACAAAAGTAGACCTGAGTCTTTTTGGCAGGGTAAATTTATATGATTACAACACCCTGATTTTACCTTCCGGAAATTACAGCGCCATATCATCAGGGCAAGTTGACCATCTCAAAGATTGGTTGTCAAGAGGAGGAACTTTGATCGCTTTACGCTCTGCCAGTCATTGGCTTCAAAATCAGGGAATTACAAAAGAAGAATTTGTAACAGACGAAACAGAAAATGAATTGGGCCAGATTCCTTTTGCTTCAAGAAGGGACGTTGAAGGCGCACAATCTATCGGTGGAAGCATCTATCTTGCAAATCTCGATAATACCCATCCTTTGGGATATGGCTATCGGACAAATCAAATTCCGGTTTATAGGAACAGCAGTATATTCATCAAGCCCTCAAAAGATAAATCCCAGACCCCTGTCAGATATACTGAAGACCCATTACTCGGCGGCTACATCTCCCCTGCCAACCTCGAAAGGGTGAAGCAGAGTGCCAGCGTATTGGTTTCACCTGTTGGTTCAGGAAGGGTTGTTCATTTCATTGATAATCCGAACTTTAGGGGTACATGGTTCGGGACCAATAAGTTGTTTTTGAACGCAGTGTTTTTTGGGGATAAGATGTAGGGGGAGAGTTTTCGGAATTTATCAAGGGAAAAATATTAAATGCCAATTATTTGACCATGTTTAATAATTTAGAAATTTAATACGCAAATAGTATGGTCAAAGTCAGCTGACCTTTAATTTTTTGGAATTTTGGGCCATTTAAATTTAAATCTAACACTATGGGCAAATATGAAAAGCTACTTATAAAAATAATTAGTGGATCTTCAGATAAAAACATAGATTTTGAAACATTCAGAAATTTACTTCTTAAATTAGGTTTTGAAGAAAGAAATAAAAGGCGGACATCACATTTGAAACTGTTTGCTAAAAAGTTTTTCTATGGAAGGTTTTACCGTTTTTTAACTTTTAATTTTGAAAGGCTGGTTGTATTTTTAAATTTAAAAGAAGTCCAGCCGACAATTGGCCAACTATACTGATTTTATCACGGGTTCCCTTAATCCAATTGGTTATGAAAAAATTCATCAAGTTCGCCCTCGTTATTTTGATTTTGGGATATGGTTGTTCCCAAAAATCAGCACCACAGGATCCAACCGTAATCGTCTGCGGAAAAATCAAAAATCTTGAATCAGAAGAAATTACGCTATTTCAGGACGGAGATATTGCAAGTAGCAAAATAGATGATGAAGGTGATTTTAAACTGGTATTTGAAGGTGATGAAGGTTCGAATTATGTTTTATATTCAGGAAGAACCCATTTTAACCTCTACCTAAGCTCTGGAGACAGTATTTATCTTACCGCAGATGCCAAAGACATCTCCGTTACATTTGATGTACAGGGAGATCATGAAAAAGAAATCAGGTATCTCTTTGAAAAAGCTCAGAGCGATGCTGAAAGTGGTTTAAATAACCAAATGGAGTTGATGGCAAAATTGAAAGATGATTATCGGAAAACAAAAGACAGCCTTTTTACGCTTTCAAAAGTCAAATTTGAGGAATTTAAAATAAAGGAGAATATTGATCCCGAATTCATCACCAAAGAAGAAGCCTATTTCTCCTACACACCACTCTTTTATGACTTGCAATATCCAATGATTCATGCTTATGCAACCAAAAAACCGCAGGATTCTGTAGATTTTCCTAAGGACGAAGTGAATGCTAAATTAGTTGCTATTCCCTTGGACCAAAAGCATCTTCTAAATGTGTGGAGCTACACCACACTTATTGATATGCGGATTTCAAATCTTTCCGGTGAAATCATGAAAAATGACAGTTCTGTGGCGTCAAGTAAAAATGCCTACGAAGAAGCGAGAATTCTTGCTATTGATTCATTACTGAAAGATAAAAGTGTGAAAGATCATTTCATTTATACATCGATAAAGTCCAACATGGATTACCGTGGACCTGTACATGTAAAAGAATCTTATGAGAAATTCATGATAGAAAATGAGTCCCCAAAGTATGCTGAAAAATTAAAAAAAATAAAGGATAAATGGGAACCGATCAGCCCTGGAAAAGATGTTCCCGATTTTACTTTCACCAACATTGAAGGAGAGGAAGTAAAGTTGAGCGATCTAAAAGGTAATCTGGTATATATTGATATTTGGGCAACCTGGTGTGGACCATGCATCGCAGAACATCCACATTGGGATAAGATGAAAGAAGAATATAAAGATAAACCTGTGGTATTTTTGACGGTATCGATCGATGATTCCAAGGAACCTTGGGAAAAAATGGTAAAAGCCAAAAATATGGAGGGCCTTCAGTGGTTTGCCGAAAATGCCTGGAAGTCCGATCTTACCCAACATTTCATGGTGAATTCCATCCCAAGGTTTTTACTGTTAGATGAAGAGGGGAAAATAATTGATCCATCAGCTGATAGACCTTCCGGAAAGATCCGTGAATCCCTGGAAAAGCGCTTGGCTGAAAAAGATATGTGATTCTAGCTTGCTCATTGAGTTGATATCAATTCCTTGCAACTGTTAAACAGTTGCATTATCTTTACGTTTAATGAGTAAGATAAATAAACTGATACAAAGATTTTGTTTAAGACCAAGGGATTTCACCTATGATGAATTGGTTAAGGTTCTTAATCATTTTGATTACGATGAGATTAAGAAAGGCAAAACTGCAGGGTCTAGGAGAGCATTTGTAAAGGAAGTAACCAAACATATAATTAGACTTCACAAACCTCATCCTGGAAATATCTTAAAGTTGTACGTTATTGATTATGTGATTGGGGAACTAAAGGATCATGGTTTACTATGAAAAACGTTTTAAAATATAAGGATTACATTGGAACAGTACATTACAGTGCTGAGGATGAGGTGTTTTTTGGGAAACTTGAAGGTATAGATGATTTAATCACTTTCGAGGGGGACAATGTTGATCAATTGAAAAGATCATTTCAAGAAGCAGTTGAAGATTATTTAGAAACATGTGAGTCTTTGAATAAAGCACCCCATAAATCTTACAAAGGGTCTTTCAATGTGAGGATTAATCCAAATTTACATAAGCAGGCTGCTTATAAATCAGTGGAATTAGGTTTGTCTTTAAATCAATTTGTCGAAGAAGCGATAAATGATAAATTATTAAGTAAGAGCACTCCACAACCGTAGTATTGAATTATGAGGGTGTCAATATATATTCATCTGCTATCGTGCAGTCAGTATCTCTGCCGATGATCTTGGTCATCGGATGTTTTCATCTGACCTTTTCAACTCATAACCACCCATGATGGCTAGGTAAAGTAAATTTTCATTCTCAGCACCATTCCAATAGTAGTAGCAAAATACACCTAGCATCTTCTCCAATCTACACCCAGCTGGGGCTGACTAGTAGCTGTCCGAATCTCGCTGTTCCTTCTTTTTAAAATATTTTCCCGAACTTTGTCAAAAATTTTATTTCAGTGTCCAAATCCATCCTACTGCTTACGCCACCTTTTACACAGCTCAACACCCCATATCCGGCTACGGCGTATATCAAAGGTTACCTCAATACCCTTCAAAAAGAATCCTATCAATACGACTTGGGATTAAATGTGATATTAAAAATATTTTCAAAAGAAGGTTTAACTGATGTATTTCAAAACATTGGAAAACAGGATTTTAAAAAATTATCAAACAACAGCCAAAGGATTTTTAAACTTCAAAACGAGTATCTTCAAACCATAACACCTCTAATAAAATTCCTGCAGTTTGAAAATCCGACATTGGCTTACAATATCTGTGATGGAGACTTTTTGCCGCAGGCGTTCAGGTTTGAGCAGCTTGATGATATGGACTGGGCTTTTGGAACAATGGGCATTCAGGATCGGGCCAGACATTTGGCTACCTTATATCTTGAGGATTTGGGTGACCTGATCCAGGAGGCTCTGGATCCCCACTTTGGCTTTAGCCGCTACGCCGAAAGACTCGGCAGTTCAGCTGTTTCCTTTGATCCGCTTTATGAAAAACTGATTGGAGACCCCTCGTTTACAGATACATTTTTGTTGGAGGAACTTGATTCCTGTATCAAAGCATCCGATCCCTATTTGGTCTGTTTATCTGTTCCTTTTCCCGGAAACCTCTACAGTGCGCTTAAATGTGGTCAATACATCAAGGCCCATTATCCCGATATCAAGGTGATTATGGGGGGTGGATATCCCAATACCGAACTTCGTTCTTTGAAAGAACCTCGCGTTTTTAAGTTTGTGGATTTTATCAGTCTTGACGACGGGGAACGTCCATTGAACTGTCTGCTGGAGTATTTAGAAGGAAACAAAAATATTGATTCTCTAAAGAGGACCTTTGCCTTGGTTGATGGAGAAGTATCCTATCTGAATGGCTCGAAACTGCCGGATATAGCCTTCAGCCAAACGGGAACTCCTGATTACACGGGTCTGCCACTTTCAAAATATCTTTCTGTAATAGAAATGGTAAATCCCATGCATCGGCTATGGTCGGACGGGCGGTGGAACAAACTGACCATGGCTCATGGCTGCTATTGGAAGAAATGTACATTCTGTGATATCACGTTGGATTACATCAAGAATTATGAACCGATAAGTGCGGCACTGATCTGTGACCGGATCGAGACGCTGATTGAACAGACGGGACAGACCGGATTTCATTTTGTGGATGAAGCAGCTCCGCCGGCCCTGATGCGTGAACTGGCCATAGAAATTCTCAAGAGGAATATCAAAATCACTTGGTGGACAAATATCCGTTTCGAGCAGAGATTTACTTTTGACCTGTGCAGGCTTTTAAAGGCTTCAGGTTGTATTGCAGTTTCCGGTGGCTTGGAAGTTGCTTCTGACAGGCTTTTGATAATGATGCAAAAAGGGGTGACTGTATCCCAGGTCGCACAGGTTGCGCATCATTTTACCGAGTCGGGGATCATGGTCCACGCTTACCTTATGTATGGATTTCCGACAGAAACCGCACAGGAAACAATTGACAGTCTGGAAATGGTCAGGCAGCTTTTTATGCACAATGTTCTGCAATCAGGCTTCTGGCATTTGTTTGCCATGACTTCCCATGCACCGATCGGTCAGGATCCCGAACAATACCGAGTAATCCGGACAAGCCCGGAAATTGGTTTTTTTGCAGATAATGATCTGGCGCACGAGGATCCTGAAGGTGCTGATCATGAACTCTTCAGCACCGGTTTGAAGAAGGCATTGTTTAATTACATGCACGGGATCTGTTTTGATTTTCCACTTCAGGAATGGTTTGATTTTAAAATTCCAAAACCATCTGTTTCGCCCAATTTTATTTTCAATGCCATACAAACAGAGTTGGAGCCTATGCCAAAGCCAAGCACGAAATTGGTCTGGCTGGGAAATATGCCTGAGCTTATAACTGTGAAGTATCAAAAGAAGGGCAAGTTGAAAGAAGGAAGTTTATTGGTTTTTGAAAACAAATCCAAAAGGGTCGAAATAAAGACTTCAGTTACTGAGGGGAGTTTGCTAGTTTCCATCTTCCAAAAATTGGTACCGGAAGCCGGCAAAAAAGAGCTTACTTTTGCACAATTGGAGGAAGAATTCAACCAATCGGGAACAGTTGAATTCCACGGATTTTTAAGATCAGGTATTTGGCAGCTGTTGCAGGAAGAGGGTTTGGTGCTGGTATAAAAAAAACCCGACCTAAAAGATCGGGGTTTCAATCACTTTAACCACTAACAACCATAAAACAAATCTCTTCATGCAAGTGCAATCAGAACGATGAAAAACATCAATTTGTGTAGTCGATACGGGAATCGAACCCGTGTTTTATCCGTGAAAGGGATACGTCCTAACCCCTAGACGAATCGACCATTTTGGGCAGGAATCTTTAATATTGTAGTCGGTACGGGAATCGAACCCGTGTCTTATCCGTGAAAGGGATACGTCCTAACCCCTAGACGAACCGACCATTTTGAAATTGAAAAGATGCCTTTTCCGAAACGTGTTGCAAATATAGAGGGTTAAAATCATATTGCAAAACCTAGAAATAAAATATTCTGTTTTGAAGGACAATAGCTTGAAAATAAGCCTAAAAAAATTAAATAGCCTTTCATTCTCTTATTTCGTAATTTCGACCCTGTTAAGAAATGTATAGTCATCCCGAATGAAAAAAATAAAAGTAGCCATCAATGGCTGTGGCCGAATAGGCAGGCTAACTTTAAAATTACTTTTGGAAGAATCAGATATTGACCTGGTTGCCGTTAATGATCTGACAGACCCCCATACATTAGCCCACCTTCTACAATATGATTCCATTCATGGAAGGTATCCCAAAAAGGTGAATGTCAAGGATGGAAACCTGGAAATTTCAGGAAAGACCATCCGTATTTTTTCCGAGAAAGATCCTGTCAATATCCCTTGGGGTGAGCTGGATATCGATGTTGTGCTGGAATCAACGGGAAAGTTTGTAGACCGATCGGCAGCTTTAGGCCATATTCGTGCAGGTGCCAAGAAGGTTATCATCACAGCCCCAGCCAAAGGTGATGGTGAGGTTCCAACGATCGTTTTGGGTGTCAATGACCATATCCTAAAATATGAAGACACCATTATATCCAATGCTTCCTGTACGACCAACTGTCTTGCTCCGATGGTGAAGATTCTGGATGAATATTTTGGAATTGAAAAAGGCTTTGTCTCTACAGTCCATTCTTATACCAATGATCAGAACCTGCATGACGCTCCGCATAAAGATCTTCGCAGGGCCAGGGCAGCTGCTTATTCCATCATTCCAACAACTACACATGCTGCCAAGGCGATGGAAATTGTATTGCCACAGTTGATTGGGAAAATTGAAGCTTCTGCCATGCGGGTACCTGTGCCCGATGGATCTTTGACTGATCTAATTGTCCTACTTAACAGAGAAACCTCCACTGAAGAGGTCAATTCGGTATTCAAAAAGGAAGCTGAAGGAAGATTAAAGGGTATTTTGGAATATACAGAAGATCCAATTGTCTCTATAGACATCATCGGCAATCCCCATTCCTGTATATTTGATGCCGGTTTGACTTCAGTCAAACAGAATCTAGTGAAAATAGTGGGATGGTACGACAATGAGGCCGGATACTCCAACCGTTTGGTTGACCTGGTTCACCGGGTGGGAAAATAAAAGGTAATAAATCATTTTTTTATGGCAGCCATGTAAAGGGTTGCTTCTTCAAGCGCATGATCCACTGCTTCTTTGAATTCTTCAAGATGCTCGAAAAATTTATAATCAAAACCGTTTTTCTCAATAAGCTCTTTTCCTTTATTGATAGTCTCTGTGAGCATTTCCATATCAAATAATGACAAAGTAGGTTTTATCTTATGGCGGATCATCTGGATTATTTCATCATCCTGTAGTTTTGCTCCTTCCAGATATTGAGTCTTGAGATCGAGTAATGAGGTATGAATCGCAAAAACCAATTCCGCTTTGAAATCTTTGTCTCCTTCAGCCAATTCTTCGATCCTGCTGTAGTTAATGGGTGGGGTTTTAAGCATTATATTTTAGTTTGATTAATGGCACAACCTGCGAGGTATCCCGTACTCCAAGCTGCCTGAAAATTAAACCCGCCTGTAATTCCGTCTATATTGAGAACCTCTCCGGCGAAAAACAATCCTTCTACGAGGTTGCTTTCCATCGTCTCGGGATTGACCTCATTCAAATCCACGCCGCCTGCGGTTACAAACTCCTCTTTAAAAGTAGTCTTCCCTTCGATGTGTACAATATAGCGAAAAAGATTCTGAACCAACTTATTCATCTGTTTTTTTGAGATTTGGTGCCATAAAAATTGTTCGTCAATATCCGATACTTCTACCAGGTGTTCCCAAAGCCTTGCCGGCAAGCCAAAAACAGGGTTACCATATACTTTTTTCTTGGGATGATCTGATTTGTATATTCCCAGCGTCTGCAGGATTTCGTCCTCAGTTAGGTCATGTATCCAGCGGATATGCGCATTGGACCTGTAATTCTGATCTGCCAACCACTGAGCCCCAAATGCAGAAAGTTTTAAAACTGCCGGACCACTAACTCCCCAATGGGTTATCAACAAAGGTCCTCTATAGGCCAGTTTGGTTCCTTCCAACCTTATTAAAGCGTCCGGAACAGAAATCCCCATAAGCTTTCGTATGGGTTCCTGGGGAGTATTGAAAGTGAAAAGAGAGGGAATGGGGGAAATGATAGAATGCCCCAATTTATGCAACATATCAAAACCTTGAAGCTTTGCATGACCCCCTGTGCAAAGAATCAGTTTATCGAATTCCAGCTGTCCATTGTCTGTGATTACCTGAAAACGGTTATTGTTTTTTTTAATGTCCTTGACCTGCGTGTTGAGCAGGATTTCGATATTCTGATTTGCTGCTTCCTGCTGAAGCGCATCGATGATGCTCTGGGAGGTGTCAGATACAGGAAACATCCGACCGTCCTTTTCTACTTTTAGCTTTACACCCCTGGATTCAAACCAGAAAATGGTTTCTTTTACTGAAAAAGTCCTAAACACCTTCTTAAGAAATTTTTCTCCTCTAGGATAGTTTTTGATCAGATGGGAGTTTTCAAAAGCTGCGTGGGTGACATTGCACCGTCCCCCTCCTGAAACCCTGACTTTGGCCAGCACTTTGGAAGTTTTTTCAATCAGGGTCACCTTACCACAGTTCTCAGCAGCCTGGATTGCAGAGAAAAATCCTGCAGCTCCCCCTCCTATCACACCTACTTTATACATTCCGCAAAATTAACAGGCTATTGATGGTTATCAAAGAAACATAAAAAATCAACGCCGCCTGCCGGATATTGATCCCATGATTCCGCGGGTCAATTCTCTGAAAATAGTTCTACCTATCTGTCTAAGCATGGTATTCTTACTCATATCCTCCAACATACTCGTTTCTCTGGGAGGCCTGTCAACCTGTCCTGCAGTTGAGGATTTTGTTGATTTTTGTTCAGATTCTGCAGCAGCAGCAGCTTCAGCGCATAGTATTTTAGCTTCCAAAAGCTCATAAGCGCTTTCCCTTTCCAAAGTTGAATTGTATTTTTTAACAAGTGAAGACCTGCTGACCAATTCATCGATTTCGTAAACGCTCAGGATATCCATCCGAGAAACAGGTGCTCTCAATAAAGTGTGAGCGAGTGGTGTCGGAATTCCTTTTTCATTCAAGGCTGTGACAAGTGCCTCTCCTATTCCCATGGAAGTCAACACATCCTCAGTTTTATAAAAAGAGGATAATGGGTAATTTTCGGCTGCCTGTTTGATAGCTTTTCGGTCTTTTGCGGTAAATGCCCTCAGCGAATGTTGTACCTTTAAACCCAGCTGACCTAATACACTGTCCGGAATATCGGTTGGGGATTGGGTACAGAAAAACACCCCCACACCTTTTGACCGTATCAACTTTACGATAGCTTCAATTTTATCGATGAGGTCTTTGGAAGCATTGGAAAACACCAAATGGGCTTCATCTATAAAAAGACAAAGTTTGGGTTTATCCGAATCTCCCTGTTCCGGAAAGGTCTCATATATTTCGGACAAAAGACTTAACATAAAAGTAGAAAACAGTTTCGGTCTGTTTTGAATATCAGTCAACCTGATAACTGAAACCATACCCTTGCCATCAACTGTTTTCACAAAGTCATCCACTTCGAAGGATTTTTCTCCGAAAAAATGTTCCGCCCCTTGTTGTTCCAATTCTATGATCTTCCTCATGATCGTATTGACAGAGGCGGCTGATACGGCTCCAAACTCCTTAGTTATTTCTTCTTTTCCTTCATTGGTGATAAACTGAAGAACTTTTTTCAAATCTTTGAGATCCAACAGAGGTAAATGATGAATATCGGAGTACCTGAAAACCAAGGCAACAACCCCACGCTGCGTATCATTCAATTCAAGAATTTGGGACATTAAAACAGGTCCAAACTCAGAAACTGTGGCTTTAAGCCTCACTCCTTTTTCCTGGCTGATGGACATCAATTCTACCGGTAAACCCATTGGTTCGTAATCCACACCAATGGTCTCGCTTCGTCTTTCTATATGGCTATTTATCATTCCCGGTTGTGCAAGCCCGGAAAGATCGCCTTTCAAATCCATGAGGACCGACGGCACTCCTTTCAGAGACAACTGTTCTGATATTACCTGGAGGGTTTTTGTCTTTCCTGTACCGGTAGCGCCTGCTATCAATCCATGTCGGTTAAGTGTCTTTAAAGGAATTTTTACGAGAGCATCTTTTACAGGTTCCGAATCTATCATTCCGGTTCCAAGAATGATATAATCTCCTTTAAAAGTATAGCCCTCTTCAATATGGGATCTGAATTTATCATTTGTCCTCATAAACCGATTTTTAAAATAAATTTCAATCTAAAACATAAAACCTTAATACAAATGAATGTAAAAAGGTTTTTATCTGGTTTATCCGGATTTATCTTAGTTAGAGACACAGCTTCCGCCTGAATTGGATTTGATTTGGTCCAAAATTCAAATCAGGTCTTCGGATAGGATTTACTTGAATAAATTGCCCACACCGCCTTTCATAAAAGAATCGGCCTTGTCACTGATGGATCCGCCTAATGCATCTCCCGCAATCTTCGCTAAATCGGATTTTTCAAAATTGCCGCTTTTACTGCCCGATATGGCACTGATGATTTTTGGCAACACAAATGAAGCTGCCATTTTTGCTTTGTCCGCAGGTATTCCCAGTTTGGAAACAAAATTACCGATCAGATTATCAAACAATTTTCCGTAAATGGGGGAATCTGAAGCCGAACCGTCCTTATTGAACATCTGTAGGATTCCGTCAGTATTGCCTGAAGCGGCTTCTTTTCCGATTGTGCCTGCCAGGGTATCTTTGGTCACACCCATCGCCTCTTTTGATTTGTCGGGGCTAAGTCCGATTTTCTGAGTCAACCCTGACATGAGTTCAGGGGAAATTTTGTCTAGAATGTTCTGTATCATAGTAATGGTATTTTGGTTGGCTTAATTTATATCAGGTTTTGTGCCGGGATGGTCGAAAGTTGACCGATGACAGGTAGATTCGCTGCGTGTAGATAGTAGATGCGCCGAAAGGCACGTAGATCAACGCCATTATCTAATCTACCGGCTTCTACTCCACATGAATCTACGCAAAGCATC
>JBGTDA010000172.1:0-7718 GCA_041748555.1 Rhodonellum sp. | reverse complement strand
ATTCTCCGTCATGAACCCTATTGCTGGTGGGTTGCTCTCCAGCAGAGCCCATTTCCTCTTCAGGTTCATACATTGAAGATAAAAAATATCTCTTTCACAAAAAAATATTTCCCGAAATTAGGAAAGCAACATAGAAGGGCTATTGGATGCTTTAGGTTTTTAGAAGAGATTTGATACGGGAGACTTGAGATTTGAACATGTCTTAAATCTTATGCCTTATATCTTAAATCTTATGTCTTTTGCAAACTCACTCACTTTTCAACACTTCTGCCGGATTTCGCTGTGCAACTTTATATCCATGCAACCCAACAATAGCCAAGCTGGCGAATAAGGCAGAAATTCCCGCCAGTACAAAAAGCCCATAAGGCATGTCAATCTTGAATTGGAATTCTTTCAGCCAATTGCTTAACAGATACCATGACGGCAGAATGGCCAAGACAAAGGAAACCAGGATCAATAGGATATAGTCTTTGGAAATTCCGTAAAGAATTTGGGAAACCGTTGCGCCGAGCACTTTTCGGATACTTATTTCCTTGGTCTTCTGGGCAATGGTAAAGGAAGTAAGCGCAAAAAGTCCCAACAAACTGATGATCACGGCCATCAAGGAGGCCATTCCCAGGATTTTTTGCAGCTTATAATCCGACTCGTAGAAATTGGCTACGGTCTCATCAAAGAACTTGAATTCAGCCTGATCGTGAGGGAAATATTCTTTGGAAAGCGCATCAAGAGTGGCTTTTGTTTTTATTAAATCCGTTCCCTCCTGGAGCCGCAAACTTAAGGTACTTGAATTTTGGGGTCTATACACCATGATCATCGGCCGAATAACCTCCCGAAGTGATTCTGAGTGAAAATCAGGTATTACCCCTACAATCTGAAACTCCTTATCCTGAAAGTCAACAAATCTGCCTATAGCATCTTCCGCGTTTCCGTAATTCAGCATTGCCAATAGCGTGGAATTGATCATCATTTCGGTTTCCACGTTCTGGATGTTTCTTCCCTCAACCAAACTCACACCATATACAGCCAAATAGTCCTTGTCGATATTTTTCACCTGTACGAGTAATTCCTTTTTTTCATCGTCTTTATCCGCCTTTAAGGTGGAAGTCCACAGACCTGTTGATGCGATTATGTCGCTTCCCAAGCTGGAATTCACCACCACCGACTGATTGTCTACAGCGGTTATCAAGGCTTCTTTTTGGGTTTGGGGTGCCAAGAACGGCATCTGGATATACATCACCTGCTCTTTGTCAAAGCCCAATTCCTTGTTCACCATAAAATTGATCTGACGGGAAACCACGAGTACAGAAATGATAAACCCGATCGAAAGCGCAAACTGAAACACGGTGAGGTTTTTTTGGATAAAATGCCCCAAAGAAAATCCGGTGGATTTGGAAAGATTCCTTTTTAAGGCATTGTCAGGCTGGAACCCTGAAAGAATAAAGGCAGGCAATAATCCTGAAACCAAGGTGAGTAAGATACCCAAAACCACTAAGAAACCCAGATTTTGGAAGGATAGGTAATCGATGATCAGCTTTTCGGGAAGAAAATCGCTGAAGTATCTCACCAATAGCTCATTCAGAAATACACCGGCAAAAATGGCTATCGTTACAATCAAAGCAGTTTCCAAGAGAAACTGAAAGATCAATTGCGATCGGGCACTTCCCAATGTTTTTCTGATTCCCACCTCCTTGGACCTGATGATCGATTGTGCCATTTCCAGATTGATGAAGTTCATACCGGCCAGAATGAGGATAAAAAATCCAATGACAATCAGGCCTTGAAGCACGGTTTTGTCTGCACCGGGATGGTCGAAGGTGCCATTGAAATGGAGCTCATCAAGGGATCTTAACGAAAACACCGTTGAGCTTCCTTCCTCCTTCTCCATGTATTTATCCACCAAGGCAATGAATTTTGGGTTTAGGCCATCTGCATTGGTGTTGGGATTCAGTTTTACAAAAAGTTGGGAGGAGGAAGTGACGGAATTCCATAGATCCACATCGTATTTTTTCCTTTTGTCTTCTGCAAGGATATTGTTGATCGAAATAAAATCGGTAAAGATGAAATCGGATTTCTCCGTGTAATCCGAAACCACGCCCGCTACGGTAGTTTGGACGGTGTCCATAAAGAAATAAGTCAGTCCTTTTCCCAACACTTCCTCGGGCGAAAGATCCGGAAAATATTTTTTGGCGGATGAGGCTGTCAATACCACCTGATTGACCTCATTGAGTGCAGACTGGTGGTTTCCAGCCAACCAATTCCTGGGAAACATTTCAAAAAACTGATTGTCGGCAAGTATGGCATCGGTTCCTATTATATGGATTTTGTCTTTACCTGACTCACCCACCTTCATATCCCAAAGGGTATATAAATGGGTTTTCAGTTCTATGCCCGGAATTTCATCCATGATCACATAGGGCATAGGAAAAGGTACACCGCTGTTTCCCCAGGATTCCTCATGATGAATTGTTTCCGTATTGACCTGAAAAATCCTTTCGCCATCCTGATGGAATTTATCAAAACCGGTTTCATAGGAGACTACATGGAAAACCAACAGGCAAACCGCAATGCCAATGGCTAGACCGAGAATATGGACCAATGTCCTGAGCTTGTTCCGCAGGATATTTCGGTAGGCGATTGTGAAGTAGTTTTTGAGCATGGAAGGGGGTTAGGTTTGAAGTGGGAAGTGGGAAGTCGGAAGTCCGATGACCAAAGACGGTAACCTTTGAGGTTTCCAAAAACCTCGAAGGTTTAGTACAAGTGTCAACTAATTCAGGACGTGACAATATTGATCTTGGCTCTTGATACTTGGCTCTTGGTTCTCAATTCTTGATACTTGGCTCTTGGTTCTCACTTGGTTTCTTCTCCTACTTCTATGCCAATAAAACACGACGTAGCTATCAATAGATGCGTATTGGCTATACTTTTCCGCCAAAATGCGGACAAAAATGTTCGTTTGCGGGCAAAAAAGATATAACTGACACAGATCAACAAAAAAGTAAAATCGCTATCTCCTGCAATAATTCGGTTTAGTTCAGGCAATCCCATTAGCTGTTTGAAACTTCAACCTCACCAAAAGAGCGTTCCGGTGCTTTCGTGTCCACTTCATAAAAACCTGTGGGAGTCATATTGGTGAAGAATTTATAATCCTTGGAAAGATGCTGGTAATCATAGTAGCCACAGGCCAAAGCTATACTCAGCCAATCCAAATGGGGATTGGCATTTTTCATGAAAAATGCCTTTTGGAAACGTACCACCCGATCAAATAATTTAGGACCTATTCCCATCCTCTCGTTGAATTTTCTATAAAAGTGCCTTGCACTCAAGCAGGAAATATACGCAAGTTTGTCTATTGACAACGGATGGTTTTGGTTCAGAATGATAGCACTTACCCTATCTACTCTGTGCAATTCCTGTTTTGATCGGTGAACAATCTTATCAATAAACGCCTCAGCAATCCCGATTACTGTTTCAATGTCTTCCGTGTTGCACATCCGTTCATGGGCATCCCTTATTTCTTTGCCCCAAATGGCCTCCGCATCAATAAATGTATTGGTAAGTTCGTAGGTAGGGATGCCCGTAAGCCGATGTAAGGCACTTGGCCGGAGCACAATCTGTAAGAGCCAGGAATCTCTTCCGACATACCGGTTGGTCACCACAGTATGTTGCCCAATAATGGTACATTTCGGATGTGTCAAACGGTTTAAATTTTCAGGGTAACTGACTGTCAGAAGATCCCTGAGGCAGAACACAAGACATATTTCGGGTCGGGGAGGATAAACCTTAAAGGGTCTATCCTCCCCCGGTCCAAACATGAATCTTATGATTTGGTGCTTTCTGACGTATTCACGCAGATTAGGACTCGGAACAAAATCACGGAGAATCATTCTTTTATAAAGTCAATGGCGGTCCTACATTTTTGATTCCATGGGCCAGGGATATACTTTCAGCTTCCTCCTGACTGGGTGGTCTGCCCCGATCATGTATGGCCTGGAAAAACTCTTCATACGAGGATATCTTCAGGTCATTTGGATTCACACCCATAAACGGGGTGTGCTTACCGAACCTTGCTTCCCCTGCCTTTACTAAAAACCCGTAAGGTCTTTCTGACGGACTTCCTATCAGGTCGCAGCCAACTGTCGCAAGGGCAACCGTGGATGCTATAAATTTTCTTCGTTCCATAATTATTTGAGTTTAAGTTTAGGATCAAAAATAGGATCAACTCAAAATACATTGGTGGTAAGAATCGGACGTCTTTTCTTTATCGGCCTTATGGCTAGTTTAATCTCAATACGGGAAATACCAATTCATTTTTTTAATCGGATTGAAATCTGAATAAAAAAAATTAAAATACATATTATATACCTATCATATACCCTCTACCTTTTCAGGCATCATGTGGTACTCCTGTAGCAGGGAGGTGGGACTTACTTTTCCAAATTGCTTGAAGTCTTTTACCAAATGATTGTAATCAGAATAGCCAAACTGAAGTGCAATAGTCAACCAGTCCACATTAGGATGGGTTTCCTTATAGTCAAATGCCTGATAAAACCTGCTGATTCTGCTAAATAGTTTCGGTCCCACACCCATTCGTTCAATAAATTTCCTTTCGAACTGTCTTGAACTGAGATTGGCCTGGCTTGCCAACCAATCCAGTGAAAAGGGAGTGGGCTGGTATAACAGTAACTGGGCAATTTTGTCTATGGAGTGGCTGTCCTTCTTGAGATTTTTCAACTTGCAACACAAGTATTCCTCAGTCCTTTCGATCATTACCGTATAACTTGGAGCATTTGCAATCTGATCATTGACAGCCTGAAGTTCTGAATGGAGAAATACTTCAGCATCACAAAATTCACTTGTCAGTTCAGTGTTTGCAATTCCCAAAAATCTGTGCATAGCCCCTGGCTGGAAAATAACCATCATCATTAGGAAGTCAGGTTTGGTAATGATGGAAAAATTCAATCTCGAAACCTGTTGCCCAAAAACTGCATTTCTGGCCACCTGTGTATTTTTTCCGGTTTGAAAATCATAGGAAAAAATATGACCACGCGCAAAAAAAACCAAAGCTTGTTCAATCCGTGTAGGATAGGGCTTTATTTTATGATCCTCGGAAACATATTCGAGATGACAAAGCAAATAATTCCTGATATAAGGACGTAATGCAGGACAAGGAATAATCTCTTTAAAAAACATGGTGAACTTGAGTTTTAATAGCTAAATCTATTTAAAATTTTCCAGTATTTTCACCAATGCATCTGGCTGATCCCGCATCGGATAATGGCCGCCTTTCAAGGTATAAACTTCCCATCCTTTATTTTTGGCTTTGGCAGCAAAGGGAGCGAAAACGTCATTTTCCTGATCTGATGTCATCAATATAAATACAGCAGGGATATTTTTGGGATTTTCTTCCTGAAAATGGATCGGCTGTGTGAAAGTCTTTAGCGGTTGAGGCACATCTGTGGGAGGCGTGGGAGATGTTGTTCCTAAAAAGTAACTGACAAATCCGTCTTTGGTAAATGGATTGATCATTTCATCTCCCTTTGGACCTAAGGTGGCAAAAAGACTTTCTCCGTTTTCCGGAATAAAAGCATCCAAATATACCAATTGCTTAATCCGTTCCGGAATTTCTTTGGAAACACCGGTGATCACCATCCCTCCATAGCTATGACCTACAAGAATAACTTCTTTTAGATTTTCAAAAAGGAAACATTGACGATATCTTTGATATGGGTGTTCAGGTCTACCTCAGTATGGGCCAAATGTACCCTTTCGCCTAACCCGGTCATGGTCGGTCGGAAAACAATATCACCGTTTGCCGTCAAAATCGAGTCTATGTCTTTGTATTCCCATCCACCTCCCCAAGCGCCATGGACAAACAAAAATGTTCTGGGTTTTTGAGGGGGGGTGGAATTGGCAAATGTTATCAGGGGTATGGTCAGGCATACGAGAAATAAAATTGATTTTTTCATCATTTCAAGATTTAAGTTCAAAACAAATTTACCTTTCCGCTCCATTTCTTGACAAGTAAAAAAACGACATGTTGTCACCTCATTTATAAGATGATCATTCAAATTTGACCAAAAACAACTGTGCCTGGAATATGCATTTTTTTAATAAAAAATATATCTGGTTCATATCCACCCCCTACCACTATGAGGAAGCATATCTGTTCTTTTTGAAAAACAGATTTTCTTCAATGGTTGAGAACAATACAATTCATAATTCTGCAATATACTTACTGTGGTTTTTAGGGAATTATAAAAGAAAGCCAACTAAATGTCCCTAAATACATCCTCTAAATCCAAAGAAAATCCCTTGATCACTTCAGAATGCACGACATCGCCCATGGTAAGCAATCTTGAAGGGGAAAATTTGCCTTGGACCAAAGAATAAATCAAAAGAGTGCTTTCATTGGGATGGATGACCCAATATTCCCTGACACCGGATTCTTCGTAAACTTCATATTTGTTTCTGAGTTCTTTGCTGTTATTTCCAGGAGAAAGAATCTCCACGACGAGGTCAGGAGCCCCGACACATCCCAGTTCATCCAGTTTTTCGGGATCACAGATCACACAGATATCCGGCTGTACCACCGTATCAATGTCTTCATGTTTTTTGGATTTTACAGGAAGCCGGACGTCAAAGGGAGCGGCGAAAACGTCACATTGTTGGCCTTTCAAATAATGAAATAAAGAATAAAACACAATTCCTGAGACCTTTTGATGATTAACCCGCGGTGCGGCTGCCTGCCTGAAAATTTTTCCTTTGATCAGTTCTACCATCTCCTCCATCTGCCAGGTCAGGTAGTCGGCATACGTATAGTGCCCATATTCCGATAGAGGCTCTTCCAGCTTATTTTTCATTCCTTCTTTTTCCATGGTATAAATATAAAAATCATTTTTTCGCACCCGGTACTTAGGCTTCCCGGAATACCTCCTCCAAATCCAAAAAAAATCCCTGGATCATTTCAGAGTGAACGGTATCTCCTATGGTAAACAGTCTTGAAGGGGAAAATTTGCCATCAACCAAGGAGTAAATCAAAAGTGTACTCTCATTGGGATGGATGACCCAATATTCCCTGACACCGGACTCTTCGTAAACTTCATACTTGTTTCTGAGTTCTTTGCTGTTGTTTCCCTGAGAAAGAATCTCTACTATCAGGTCAGGAGCCCCGACACAGCCCAGTTCATCCAGCTTTTCAGGATCACAGATCACACAGATGTCTGGCTGTACCACCGTATCGATGTCTTCATGTTTTTTGGATTTGACAGGAAGTCGCACGTCAAATGGAGCTGCGAAAACCTCACATTTCTTGCCTTTCAAAAAATTAAACAGTGAATTAAACACTATACCGGATACTCTTTGATGGTTGACCCTCGGGGCGGCTGCCTGTCTGAAAATTTTGCCTTTAATCAGCTCTACCATCTCCTCCATCTGCCAGGTCAGGTAGTCGGCATAAGTATAGCGCCCATATTCTGATAGAGGCTCTTCCAGCTTATTTTTTAAATCCTCCTTTTCCATAATTTAAAGATAATCAATTGGTTTTTGCAGAGCAATGATAATTGTAATTGAAGATTGAAGGTTCTGAATTCATATTCGTGTTGAAGACCTTCCAGGTGGGGTGTAAAATATGATACTATTTTCGGTTTTTCTTTTCGTCCCATTTTAGTACGGCCAATCTCTTTGACAATGTGGTCTGGCCAATGCTGGCCGTTGTCCAG
>JBGTDA010000171.1:0-92813 GCA_041748555.1 Rhodonellum sp. | reverse complement strand
GATACTGGTTTTTAAAGTCAGCACTTCATCATATTTACCGGGCTTCAAGTAGCGGGTTTGTTGCTCCAGCACAGGCATGATAATGCCCTCATCCTCCATTCTTTTGTAGGAAAATCCCACAGACCGCATGGCCTCCACACGCGCTACCTCAAAGTAAGTCGCATAATGACCATAATAAACATAACCCATCTGATCTGTTTCAGCATATCTAACCCGTATGGTGGTCTCTGCTTGAAACATGTCAATAAATTTTTGCTTGATTCAGGGCTCTTTGGTATCTCCTGGCATTGTTAAGATGATCATTAATATTGGTAGCAAAAGCATGATACCCGGAAAAATCGTCCTTTGCACAAAAATATAGATACTCATGTTCTTCAAAATTCAGGACCGCATCCAATGCGGTAATCTCGGGCAGATTGATAGGCCCGGGAGGAAGACCGGTATATTTATAGGTATTATAGGGGCTGTCGATTTCTTTATGGACATTCAAAACCCGCTTGATACTGAAATCACCTGCGGCGAAAACAAGCGTGGGATCAGCCTGAAGTGGCATATTGATGTTCAGCCGATTTAGATATACCCCTGCAACTTTCGGCCGTTCGTCAGATTTTTGCGTTTCCGCCTGCACTATGGATGCCAAAGTGGAGACATCCAGAGGACTCATACCCAAGTGCCTGGCTTTTTCCTTTCGCTCCTCCGACCAAAAATTTTCATATTCCTGATGCATCCGGTCAAAGAGATTTTCAGGGCTGGTATTCCACCACACCTCATAGGTGTTGGGGATAAACATGGCCATAATATTTTCTTCCTCAAAACCGAACTTTCGGATATTGATGCTGTCTGTCAATAAATTTAGAAAAGATTCCTCGGGCATTTCAAGATTTCTGGTGATTTTTTCTGCCAGATCCTCTTTGGTTCTCACATTGTTAAAAGTAATCTTGATGGGGACCTGTCTTCCCGAACGCAACTGCCTGACTAAGTCAAGATTGCTTGTTCGAGGTTTGATCTCGTACAATCCTGGTACAACCTTGTCCTGATACCCCAATACTTTTGCGGCAAAACTGAAGGTGATGATATCGTGAACCACCTCATCCTGATAAAGACTGTCCGACACCATTTTGAATGTTGCATTACTAGGGATCTTCAATAAGAAATACTCTTCTTTTTCCAAAAGAGTATTTGGACTGAAGAATGCCTGATAAAAATAAAAGGAAAGGGAGGTTACCAATACCGAAGCGGTGATGATAAGAACTATGTAAATCTTGGTTTTTTTATCCTCAAGCATAATTTTTGATTGAATCTCTTTGAATAACGGCAAAAATAAGGATTTTTGTTCATTGCTTTACCAATTCCTGAATTTGATGGAAAGGACATTACAGGTCACTTGTGCCATTATCGAAATGAAGGTAAGGTTCTTTGCGCGCAACTAAGCGAAAAAATGTCCCTGCCCTTTAAGAGGGAATTTCCGGTGGAGAGTTAGAAAAAGCGGAATCGGCAGTGCTGTTTCTGATTCGGAAAATTAACGAAGACTAAATCTTGATATCCGGATTATAGTGCATTCTCCCATCATTTTCATTCCTATCAAGACGGACCGGAGATCGAGCTGATTCCTTTTTTATGTTCTTATAATGAAGATAAACTGATTTTAAAAGAAAATAGGCAGGTCAGGTGGGCAGAGGTACAAAATTTGGATGATCCGGATTGGGCGGAAGCAGATGTTTTCGTTGTTAAGAATTTTAGGAAATGGTACCAATCTTGTGTAAAGTATTAAGTAATATATTCGGTATTCTTTTGGCCACATTTAACTTTGGCTGGGTAAGGCATTGGGAGATCCGTTCTGATTAAATTCTGAACATGTCCCGATTATATGGGATTGAATATATCACACCCCTTTGGAGATATCATTAGCGGATATGATTTGTAAGTTTTTTGGGTCCAAAGGATTAAAATCATATAGAACCAATTATTTCAACATCAATTAAAAATTCCAAGTTTTATGTCGGCAGAATTCATAAAAATCTATCCTGAAAACCCCGATCCAAGAAGGATCCAAAAAGTGGTTGATGTGTTACGTGGTGGAGGTGTCATCATTTATCCAACAGACACGATTTATGGTATGGGTTGTAGTATTTTTAATCAGAAAGCAGTGGAAAGAGTTTGTCTGATCAAAGGTGTGAAACCACAGAAAAATAATTTTTCATTTATTTGTTATGATCTGAGCGATATTTCAGAATATACCAGGGCTTTAAGTACACCGGTTTTTAAGCTGATGAAAAAGGCCTTGCCGGGACCCTATACTTTTATTCTGGAGGCGAATAACCAGGTTCCAAAGTTGTTGAACAGTAAGAAAAAGACAGTAGGGATAAGAGTACCGGATCACTCCATACCCCGGGAATTGGTAAAGGAGCTCGGACAGCCAATATTGACTACTTCTATTAGGGACGTGGATGATGTGATTGAATACAGCACAGACCCAGAGCTGATCTTTGAAAAGTACCGAGACCTGGTTGATATTGTTATTGACGGTGGCTATGGTCAAAATGTTGCCTCGACAATTTTGGATTGCACAGGAACTGAGATTGAAGTAATCCGGCAGGGACTGGGTAATCTGGATGAATTAATTTAGCTTTAATGGTAACTTGACAAGTCGATTCACCGTTTTGTATGAAAACGGGTTTCATCCCGATACAATCCCACCCAATGCCCATTATAACCGATTTGTTTTATTTACCACCATTGGAATATTTTGTGGCCGTGATGGACCACAATAAGATCTGGGTGGATTTAGAAGGTAAATATCTGAAACCAACATATTGTAACAGAACACAGGTAAGGTTGACAAACAAAGTAGAAACCTTGATTATACCGATAAAAAAGCTCAATTCTCAGGACGGCCTTGCCGATGTGAAAATCGATTATTCACAAAAATGGAAAAATGTTCACCTGCGGGGTTTTCAGAGCGGCTACGGTAAAGCCCCCTTTTACGAATATTTCTTTCCCTATATAGAAACTGTATATCAAAAAAATCTGTCGAACTTGGTAGAATTCAACATAGAGTTACTGACAGTATGTCTGGAACTGCTCCAACTGAAAATTCCGGTTTCTAAAGGAATGCCTAATGAAAAAAATCATTTTACGGCTGATATCAGGGGAACAATTACCCCAAAACAGGATTTTAACATAAGGAATATTTATAAAGCATATCCTTATAACCAATTATTTGGCGTAAACTTTGTGCCAAATTTAAGCGTTCTCGATTTGTTGTTTTGTGCAGGACCCGATTCTAGAGAAATTCTGGTCAACTCAAAAAAAATGATTGAACAATCGGTAAAATGATTGTGTTTTTAAAACAAATTCGGTAACATTAGTATAGATTAGAATGTAAATCTTTGAGAAATAAATAGATGGAAGCAAAATTTTCAAATAGGGTAAAAGAGGTGATCTCTCTGAGTCGTGAAGAGGCTTTGCGGCTGGGACATGATTACATTGGCACCGAACACCTCTTACTGGGCATGATCCGTGAAGGTGAAGGTGTTGCTGTTTCAATATTGAAAAAACTCGGTGTTCCTTTAGATGAACTTCGGAATTCTGTTGAACGTGCCGTGAAAGGTACTGCAAACCACAATGTAAAAAACCTTGCCAATATACCGCTGACCCGACAATCAGAAAAAGTACTTAAAATAACTTATCTGGAAGCGAAAATCTTCAAAAGCCAATTGATTGGAACAGAACATCTGTTATTGTCTATTCTGAGGGATGAGGATAATATAGCTACACAGATCCTTCATAAGTTTGATACTACCTATGACTCTGTAAAAGAAATGTTGGAGTTTCAGACCGATGCAGGTCCAAGATCCAAAGCTGAGGCAGATGATCCGGATGATGATGGATCTAAGCTTTTCGGATCTTCTCCTGGTTCCTCAGGATCGGCCAAAGGTGCCGCAGAGAAATCACGTACTCCGGTATTGGACAATTTTGGTCGGGATCTCACCAAAATGGCGGAAGATGATAAGTTGGATCCCATTATTGGTCGAGAAAAAGAAATCGAGAGGGTAGCTCAGATACTGTCAAGAAGAAAGAAAAACAACCCAATACTTATTGGTGAGCCTGGTGTAGGTAAAACTGCAATCGCCGAAGGACTTGCCTTAAGAATCATCCAAAAGAAAGTATCAAGAGTCTTGTTCAACAAAAGAGTGGTGACACTCGATCTTGCATCTCTTGTGGCAGGTACCAAATACAGAGGTCAGTTTGAGGAAAGGATGAAAGCCGTCATGAATGAACTGGAAAAATCACCAAATGTGATCCTGTTCATTGATGAGCTGCACACCATAGTAGGAGCAGGAGGAGCGAGTGGTTCTTTGGATGCTTCCAATATGTTCAAACCTGCTTTAGCCAGGGGAGAAATCCAGTGTATCGGAGCCACTACTTTGGACGAATACAGACAATATATTGAGAAAGACGGTGCGTTGGCCAGAAGATTCCAGATGGTGATGGTGGATGCCACCACTCCTGAAGAAACCATTCAGATTCTGAACAATATCAAAGACAAATATGAAGATCATCACAATGTGATTTATACACCCGAAGCAATCACCGCATGCGTAGTCTTATCTGACAGATATATCTCCGATAGGTTCCTGCCTGATAAAGCCATCGATATACTTGATGAGGCTGGAGCTCGAGTTCACATCAATAATATCCATGTTCCTGATGATATCCTGAAATTGGAGGAAGAAGTAGAACTAATAAAAATAGAAAAGAACAGAGTTGTAAAAAGCCAGAAGTACGAGGAGGCAGCACAACTTCGTGACAAGGAGAAAAAACTTCTTGAGGAATTGGAAAATGCCAAGGTGCGTTGGGAAGAAGAAAGCAAATCCAAACGCTATGTGGTAGAAGAGGATAACGTGGCTGAGGTAATTGGAATGATGACGGGAATCCCTGCCAAAAGAATTGCCCAAAACGAAGGCGCCAAATTATTGAATATGGCAACCGAATTGAAAGGTAGAGTAGTAGGTCAGGAAGATGCCATCAAAAAACTCACAAAAGCGATTCAGAGAACCCGTGTAGGTTTGAAGGATCCTAAAAAACCTATCGGTTCTTTTATCTTTCTTGGACCAACAGGAGTCGGTAAGACTGAACTGGCCAAGATGTTGGCCAATTATCTTTTCGATAAAGATGATGCGTTGATAAGAATTGATATGTCGGAGTACATGGAAAAATTCAGTGTATCCAGATTGGTAGGAGCACCTCCGGGCTACGTAGGATATGAAGAAGGTGGTCAGTTGACCGAGAAGGTTAGGAGGAAACCTTATTCTGTTGTCCTTTTGGATGAGATAGAGAAAGCCCATCCTGATGTCTTTAACATTCTCCTTCAGGTTTTGGATGACGGTATTCTTACCGATGGTTTAGGAAGAAGAGTGGATTTCAGAAACACCATTATCATTATGACCTCCAATATTGGTGTAAGAGATCTGAAGGATTTTGGCGCTGGAATCGGATTCGCCTCAAAAGCAAAGCAGGATAATGGCGAAGAAATAATGAAGTCCACTATTCAGAGTGCTTTGAAGAAAGCTTTCAGTCCCGAATTTCTCAACAGGTTGGATGATGTAGTGGTGTTCAATTCACTTAGCAAAGATCACATTCATCAGATAATTGACATCAGTTTATCAAAGCTGTTTGGAAGGATAACTGATCTAGGTTACAAGATCGAGCTGACCGATAAGGCCAAAGATTTTCTTGCGGAAAAAGGTTATGATCACCAATATGGAGCCAGACCTCTAAATAGGGCGATCCAAAAATATTTGGAGGATGCCTTGGCAGAAGAAATTCTGAAAGGTGAATTATCGGAAGGGGACATTTTGATAGCTGATTATTCCGGTGAAGGTGAAGAGCTTGTGCTTACTGTGAACAAGAAAGAAAAGCTGAATAAGTAGAATATCAAATATGTTTATTGAAGGGTTGTCCTGATCAGGACAATCCTTTTTACTTTTTGTAGCAGCCAGGCACTTTATTTTCTAAGGCATAAAACCTGAAAAAAGTAACTGATATAATAATTATAAAACATTTTCTTAAAATTGTATAATTAATTTATATTTTTTATTTGAATATTTACACCTTATTTAAATAAGTATGGCCTTGCAACGAGGTTTTAATTTTTACTAAAAATCATTATTTATGAAAAGAGCTACTAAAATAATTACAGAGGAATCACATCCCCACAAAGAGATTTCATGGAGGGCTGTATTAGCAGGTACGATTATCGTATTGTCTATACTGTTAATCTTAAATCTTCTGGGTTTCGCCATTGGATTAGGTACAATAGAACCAACAGAAGAGACTAATCCAATGGAAGGTGTAGGTACCATATCCCTTATATTTTGGATTGTCAGCAATTTGATTGCATTGTTTGCCGGAGGTTACGTGGCAGCCAGAGTCGGCATTTCATTCAGAACAGAAAGCGGCATTATTCAGGGAATTCTTACTTGGGCGCTTTATACTATCATTTCCGCTTGGCTTTTGACTTCAATGGTAGGAAGCATTATTTCCGGAGTAGGAAATTTAGTGGGAAATGTTGTTTCGGGAGTTGGACAAACAATAGGAGATACCTTGGGACCGGTTGTTGAAAAACAATTGGAAGAAGTGGACATTTCTCTGGATGAAGCTAAAAATGAATTTTACCGCTTGTTGGAAGATACAGGAAAAGAAGAGCTTCAGCCGCAACGTATTCAATCACAAGCGCAACGTGCAGAGGAACAGGCTCGACAGGAGGCTCAAAATATTGCGAGGAGACCTGCAAGTAGTGACGCCGAAATTGAACGTATCTTCAGAAGTGCTATTAATCCTTTCGAAAATTCTTTCGAAGCTTTGGATAAACAAGCTTTAGTCAATATCCTCGTAGAGCGAACTGATATGACCCAGCAGGAAGCCGAACAGACTGTGGATGGATATATAGCACAATATGAAAATCTGCGTGCAGAATTTGAAAAAACTAAAGAAGAAGTAAAAGCAAAGGTTAATGAACATGCTGAAAAGGCTGCCGAAACAGCTGCCAAAGTTTCCCTTTATTTAGCGATTGCACTTATTATTGGTGGTTTGGTTGCAGGAATTGGAGGATTTCTTGGGGCGAAAGACCTTAGAGATGATTATACGCGACGTCACTATGAAATAGAGGAAACTGAAAATATTGACAGAAACAACCTCTGATTTAACTTTATAGCAGACCAAACAAGCCTGACTCGACTTTTCCGATGATGATGTTTGTAAGGAAAATAGAATTGGCAACGGCGGTAACCTCCATGTTTTGAGCTTACCGCCGTTGCTTTTGTATTTTATGGGAGAGGTTTAACATGGAAAAAAATTTTCTGTACATTTGGAAAACCCCAGTTATCCATAAACTTTTGCTCAAATATTCAGCTTTCCATTTTACTTTAACAATTCTTAACGTAAGCCTAATAAATCAGGTTAAGGATTTGCTGTTAAACCATTTATGCAGATGATAATAAACTTCTTTTTCAAGGCCTTGTTTTTAATTTCTACCATCCCATTTTTATTAGCAGAAAAAATACCCCAAACTCATGTATTGCCAATTATCCCTCATTATCAAAATGCTGTTTTTTCCGGACCGAAAGCAGTGGGAAATCTTGAAAACAACGATATTGATGAAGCAAGTGGACTGGCCTTTTCACAGGTTTTACCCGGGATAATCTACACCCACAATGACAGCGGTGGTAAAGCTTTGGTATATATGTTGGATACTTTGGGGAGAGATAGCGGAGCAATAAAGTTGCAGGGTGTGGAAAACCGTGATTGGGAAGATATTGCAGTAGGTCCCGGTCCAAAAGAAGGAGTCAGTTATGTTTATGTAGGAGAAATAGGTGATAATCAGGGGAAGCACGATGAAATTTACATCTATAGGTTTCCTGAGCCGCTAAAATGGCAGGCAGAGATTTCTTTTAAACCTGAAACTGTCACTTTAACCTACCCAGATGGACCAAGGGATGCTGAAACCCTTATGGTGGATCCGATCACCTCTGATATTTTTATACTTTCCAAAAGGGACAGTGCAAATATCCTTTATAAAGTCCCTCAAGATGCCTTCGGGAAAGAAGATCAGGTTTTGGAAAAGGTGATGGAACTCCCGTTTACCATGTCAGTTGCAGGAGACATTGCAAGAGACGGAAGTCTGATCTTGATCAAGAACTATTTTACAGTATTTATATGGACAAGGGAAGCAGGAGAAACCATTCCCGGTGCATTAGGCCGTGATCCGTTGATATTGCCTTACAAGCCCGAACCCCAGGGTGAAGCAATAGGTTTTCACCCTTCAGGAGACAGCTATTTCACATTAAGTGAGACACGTTTTGGAATAAAACCTATGCTTTATCGATATGATAAAAATAGTTAAATTTGACTTTACAAGATCCAAACATTTATTTCCAATATGACCCAGACCACCTCAAACCTACTTATGGTCAGACCGGCTAATTTTGGATTTAACCCTGAGACGGCCGGTAATAATTTTTATCAAAAACCCGATGATCGAAGTCCCAAAGAACTCAACAGAATAGCTTGTGCCGAGTTTGATGGATTTGTTGACCTGTTGAATGTAAACGGAATGAATGTTTTGGTTGTAGAAGATTATGAACATCCCGTAATTACGGATGCAGTTTTTCCCAACAATTGGTTTTCTACCCATGATGATGGTAAACTGATTTTATATCCAATGTTTTCTCCTAACAGGAGGCTTGAGCGCAGAAGGGATCTGATAGAAATCCTGATGGATAAAGGATTTAAGGTTAATGAAATAATTGACCTTTCCTTCTTTGAAGAAGATGGGCAGTATCTCGAAGGTACCGGTAGCGTGGTGTTGGATAGGGTGAAAGAGATCATATATGCCTGCCATTCAATACGGACACACAAGGTTCCCTTAGGATATTTAGGCCAATTGTTGGGATATAAAATCATCAATTTTGATGCAGTACAAATCATTAAGGGTAAAACCATCCCAATCTACCATACAAATGTGATGATGCATGTGGGAACTGATATCGCTGTAGTTTGTCTGGAAAGTGTGGCTACTTTAGAGGGCAGGATGAAGGTGCAGGAAAATATTGAGCAATCGGGAAAGAAAATCATTCCGATAACAGTTAAACAGAAGTTCAGCTTCGCCGGGAATATGTTGGAGGTTAAAAACGCCGGTCATGAAAAATTTACGGTCATTTCAGATGCAGGATATCAATCTTTAACTAAAAACCAGATCAGGACTATAGAAAAGTACACCAAAATTATCAATCCAAAAATTCCCGTTATTGAAAAACTTGGTGGTGGAAGTGCAAGATGCATGATGGCAGAAATATTCCTGCCATCAATGTGAATCACTTGATTTGACGGGCTTGATACCGGTGGTTTCCAGTTGGATGTTCTTTTCTTTTGCCTTGGATTTAAAATTTGCTATAACCTCCAACACATCGTAGTCTATTACTTTCGATTTGGTCCCATCTATGAGGACATGGCCTCCTTTTGGAACTTCTTCCAGGGATTTTATCAGCGCTCCTTTATTTAAAAAGCTCATTTCTTCAGGTAAAACGATGTGGATCATTTCTGAATCATCATTGCCGCTTTCCTGCCTAACAAGAGAAGTCTGGTAATTTCTCAATAATATATAGACTATTGCGACACCCATGCCCAAGCCGATTCCAATCAAAAGATCGAATATAATAATTCCCAAGACTGTGATGATGAAAGGCAGAAATTGATCCCACCCCAAACTAGCCTGGGTTTTGAATAGAGAAATTTTGGCCAGTTTATACCCGACAACGAGTAGAATCGCTGCTAAACTGGGTAGGGGTATCAGGTTTAATAAACCCGGGATCAGTAATACACTGCCAAACAAAAGAATCCCATGGAATATGGCCGCCATTTTGGTTTTTCCACCCGCATGGATATTGGCGGAGCTTCGGACTATTACAGCTGTTACAGGCATACCGCCAATCAATCCATTGATCATATTACCCACTCCTTGCGCAAATAACTCCCTATTTGGAGGCGAAATTCGTTTATATGGGTCAATTTTATCAGCTGCTTCCAAACTTAATAATGTCTCCAAACTGGCAATTATTGCTATGGTAATAGCAACCACCCACACATCACCATTTAAAAATCCGGCGAAATCAAGGAATGTGAATTCAGATAAAAATCCCTCAAAGGAATTTATTTCAGGAAGAAGTACTTTAAAGTCCGTAGCTAAATACCATTCCGGTATAAAATTCTTAAAAAACTCATTGATGGCTACCCCGAAAACAACTACTACAAGTGGCCCGGGTATAAGTCTGGAAAAGGACATTTTTTTGATAAAAGGTTTTTCCCATATGATCAGGATAGCCAAAGAAACAGCAGCAATAATTACCGCTCCAATTCCAATTCCATCCCAAAAATTGAGAGTGTCGGGTGTAAGACTGGATTTTCCAAAAAAAGGAATAAAAGTCCCAAACTCAATTTCCTCCCTAAGACCTATGGCATAAGGAAACTGCTTGATGATCAAAATGATGCCTATTCCTGCCAACATCCCTTTTATAACAGATGTGGGAAAATAATAGCCGATGATACCCGCTTTAAGAATTCCTAATAGAATCTGGATGATTCCAGCAATAAAAACCGCAGTCAAAAAAAGTGGAAAGGCCTGTAATTCCTCTATAGCGTTCAATACAATTACTGTGAGGCCAGCCGCGGGACCTGAAACGGCTGTATGAGATCCCGACAAGAATCCAATGACAAGTCCTCCAACTACACCTGCAATAATGCCTGAAAAGAGTGGTGCCCCGGATGAAAGCGCTATCCCTAAACATAGCGGCAATGCAACCAGAAATACAACTAATCCGGCAGGTAAATCAGCACCAAGGTGCATAAAAAGTTTTTTTGAATTATTCATACCTGATTTCTTTGTTTAAATACTATTTCTATAAATCATTAATCTGATTTATGTTAATTCCGGAAACCTTCAGAACTTTAAGATATCTGTTTTTTTCACCTTATCCCCGCTTTTGAATAAAAAATTTTTGATTTTTTAGAAAAAGTAATTTTTGCCATAGCAGGGTTAAAATTTCCCTGTATAGTTAAAGGGGCTGATTTTCCTGAGCTCTGATTTTATATCTTCTGAGACTTTCAACGTCTCAATAAAATCTTTTATTGAATTTTCATCAATTTTCGCATTTGTCCTTGTCAGATCCTTTAATGCCTCATAGGGTTTCGGATATGCCTCTCGCCTAAGGATTGTCTGAATGGCTTCCGATACGACAGCCCAATTTTCCTTCAAGTCCGCATTCAACGCCTCGGGGTTCAGTTCCAGTTTTTCCAAGCCTTTGGAAAGAGATTCAAATGCAATCAGCATATGTCCCAGTGGAACACCGATGATTCTGAGCACGGTACTGTCAGTAAGATCCCTTTGCAATCTGCTGATGGGAAGTTTTGCTGACAGATGTTCCAGCAGGGCATTTGCAATTCCAAGATTTCCTTCTGCATTTTCAAAATCAATGGGATTGACCTTGTGTGGCATAGCGGAAGAACCGATTTCTCCCGCTTTGATATTTTGCTTAAAATAATTCATCGATATATACTGCCATATATCTTTGGATAAATCCAATAAAATGGTGTTGATTCTTTTCAATCCATCAAATAAGGCAGCTAGATTATCGTAATGTTCGATTTGTGTGGTAGGATAACTTCTTTCCAACCCCAAAGATTCTGAAAGAAAACCGGAAGCAAAACTGTGCCAATCAATATCTGGATAGGCCACAAAATGCGCATTCATATTACCGGTTGCTCCTCCGAATTTTGCCGAAAAAGGCACCTGATCTATCAAAATCAATTGCTTTTCCAAACGGATGACAAAAACCTGGAACTCCTTGCCCAGCAGAGTGGGAGATGCCGATTGTCCGTGGGTTTTGGCTAACATGGGTAAATCTCTCCACGACTCAACCTGAAATTTTAATTTTGCAATTACAGCATCCAACGCAGGATATACTACAGCATTCAAACCTTCTTTCAGCATCAATGGAGTAGCTGTATTGTTGATATCCTGAGATGTCAATCCGAAGTGGATAAACTCTTTAAATGCACCAAGATTCACTCCGTCAAACTTTTCTTTCAGAAAATATTCAACAGCCTTAACATCATGGTTGGTGATATTTTCTGTATCCTTAATTTTCTCAGCATCCTGAAGGCTGAAATCATTTACCAAAGCCCTTAAGGTTGGAAATAGATCCTGATCAAAATTCCTTAATTGAGGAAGGGAAAGTTCGCAAAGGGCAATAAAATATTCCACTTCCACCAGCACCCTATACTTGATAAGTGCATATTCAGAAAAATAGGCGCTCAAAGGAGCAGTTTTATTTCCATACCTGCCATCTACAGAAGATACAGCAGTCAGGTGATTCAATTCCATGGTTTGTTGATTTGATAATATATTACAAAGTTAATTTTTCAGAGGGAAAATAAGGCCATAGTGGCGTATTTAATGAACTGGATATTGATTTTAAGATAAACGGGATTCTTTAGATCCATCGAAGCCTTTATCCTAATGCATTATGCTCCGTTCGAAGTTGATTGGTAAATAAAATATTTTCATTTACAATTCCCCGTAATTTTATGTGAAAATGCATATCCGGGAGAAGGAAAACAGATGGTATTTTTTAATATCTGATCTTTTATTTTAAACATTTTTCAAACCGATTTCCGGTTTGCTGCGTTGTGTCCAAGGATAATAATTCTCCGGAAAACAAATAATCAAGAATCACGCATTATTTTTGAAGTTGATAATCGGATAAACATGTAAAATAAATAGTAGGAATGTTTAATTTATTCAAAAAGAAAAAAGAAGGTCAGGGGAGGGGAGAACAGTACTTGTCCTTAAAAATAAGACAGATAGTAAAAGAAACCTCTGATACAGTTACTATATATTTTGAGCAGCCGGAACCCTATCTGGAATATAAGGCTGGTCAGTTTCTGACTGTTATTCTCGAAATAGAAGGAAAGGAAGTTCGCAGGTCATACAGTCTGTGCACATCACCCTACGTGGATCCATATCCAGGTATTACCGTAAAGCGGGTAAAAGACGGTGTGGTTTCCAATTATCTCAATGACCAACTCCGCCCCGGTAAAACAATCGAGGCAATGAAACCATTAGGCAACTTTACCAGCAGTTTTCATTCAAAAAATAAAAACCATTTTGTGATGATTACCGGTGGAAGTGGGATCACTCCTATCATGGGCATCACCAAATCCGTGCTTGTAAATGAGCCTTCCTCTAAAATCACCTTGATTTATTGCAGCCGTTCTGAAGAGCAGATTATTTTCAAAAATGAACTTGATGAGCTGCGGGAGAAAAATCCGGAAAGACTTTTGGTAATCCATAACCTGACCCAACCCAGCCAAAACTGGACAGGGTTAAGTGGAAGACTGGATGCCGTTAAAATCAGCAGTTTGCTGGAATCCGATTTTTATCCTGAAGCGGATCAAACCAAATATTTTATTTGTGGCCCTGAGGGATTGATGGAAACAACCGATAAATCCCTTCGGGACTTTGGCATCACCAAGGATTTTATTTTTAAGGAAAGTTTCTTTTCCTCAGAAAAGCCTGTGAAGGAAAAGGTTGTCGAAGCCGAAGAAAAATCGGATTTGTCCTTAACAAGAGAGGTGGAAGTGATCGTGGATGGAGCCAGTAGTATATTCGAGGTCCCTCCCGGACAGACTATTTTAGAATCAGGTTTGGATAATGATGTGAATATGCCATACAGCTGTCAGAGTGGGTTATGTACCGCCTGCAGAGGTAGGCTTATAAGTGGAAAGGTGGATATGATAGAAGATGCCGGCTTGAGTGAAGGTGAAATTGCCGAAGGTTACATTCTTTGTTGTTCTTCCAAACCTGCAAGTAGTGACATCAAAATTCTTATTGAGTAACGAATTGATATTGGAAGAGATAAAGAACATCTATGACCTGCTGGACAGAAAAATTCTGATACTGATTGCTATACCGCTTCCGTGTTTTGCCTTTGCTTATTTATATACCCAAAGTGGGACGCTTTCCTTTGATCTTCCACGGTTGCCTCCATTCTGGGATTTCTTTACTTTGGGTTTGGTAGTTTCCATCTTGGTCATCCAGTTATTTAATTTCAATGCCACACTCAAAAAGATCATCAGAAATGATCCCGAACTGATCAAAAAAATCAGGATTTATGCTCAGGCGACTTCGATTCGCTACTGGGGATATTTTGTCTGCGGATTGATTTGCGCAGGAGGATTATTGGTTTTCCAAAACCCGGGATTTACACTTATGTATGCCATTACCTTGGTGTTGTTATCATTCAGCAAACCAACCCCTGACCGGATTGTGTACCTCTTAAAGTTAAAAGGAGATGAAAGGGAGAAAGTACTGGAGTTGAAAAAAAGGCTTTAAAAGGATAGCTAAGTCTCCCATAAAATCGTCGGCAGGTTTAAATCCTCCCGGTAATTATCTGTGTGTCATAGTATCGTAACAGGAGAGTGGCTTTATGGTTTTCAAAAAGTCGCAAAGCCTCCAAAAAAGAAGGGATGAAAAAAGCCTTTCCATCTCTTCTCGTAGCGATTTTTGGTCTCGGGGAGCATCTATGAAACCCTTTCGATTAAGTTTTTGTAGATCTTTGTTTTTAATTTTCTATGGATATTGAGCCGGAACTGATCGATCCGACTATCTGAGGCTTGGATCCGTTTCTGATTTCCAGTGATTTTCCGGACCTGCTGTCTCCAACTTTTACTGAACCTGAACTGGCTTTAAATGAAAAATTAAAATCATTCAGATTTGTTGGGGTTTGGACCCTGATGGATCCTGAGGATCCGTTCATGGTTGTATTTGATCCCAAACCTGAATTATCCGCCCGCAGGGACCCTGAGGAAACTTTGAGATGACCTAACTCTCCTATGTTCTCAAGTTTTGCACTACCCGATGACAACGCAATATTTGCCAATCCTGAGACATTGGTAGCTTTTATTGAACCGCTTCCCGAACTGTAAGTCAAAGAACCTGTTATTCCATTGATACTGGCTGATCCTGATCCAACAGCGCAATTTACATCCCCTTCGATATTTTCAAGTTTTATCGATCCGGAACCTGATTTGGCATCCAGGTTTCCCTTGATGTTATTTGCCGTTAGTGAACCGGAACCCACTCTCAGTTGGGTATATTCTGAACTCACATTGTCTACTTTTATTTTACCGGAACCTCCGTTTACACTAAGTTCCATCGTTTCAGGTCCCAGTATTTTGATATGTCCATTAGTGCGCACGTTGCCATAAGACCTGATATTTCCCGTATTCTGATAGGAAATTTTCAAAATATTGCCCAGTGTGACAAAGATGATATCCTGATTGTGGTTGTTTGATTCAAGATAAGCAGCTACAGAAACCTCGTTTTGACTATCTGCTCCCAGATATTCGACTTCCAGAGAACCCCCACTGACTTCTATTTTATCTATTCCCTGAAAAGATTTGTTGACATCCACCAGGGTCTGAACTTGAGCCATTAAATCCCCTGTGGCTGATATGATAAGCATCAGCATTCCTATGTTAATATTCAAAAGCGTTTTCATGTTTTTGGTTTTTAGAAAATCAGGCCAAAGCTGAATGCATTGACTTTGGGTCCTTTGTTGGTTTGAAATAATTCATTGAAATCATATGCGGCAAAAATGTCCACATCGGCCACACCGATTTCAAGCCTGCCGCCATACCTGAAATCATTGACATACATATTGCTTCTTTCAAAAATCTTAGAACTGTTCCCCTTGTCATCATTGTAAACAAATTTACCGCGCCCGCCGATTCTCACTCCGGCATAAGGCCCTACACCAATCCGGAATTTTCCGTTGTTGCTTTGAAGTGTAGGGACGATACTGATCGTGGCGAAGGAGGCACTTATCTTGGATTTTGTGCCTGTTCCTTCGGGAAAATCCGTGAAGACCAATCCATCGTTTGTTTTGGTGGCCTGAAGATTTCTATCCTCGAACTTGAAGTTGTACCAGTTCACTCCAATGGCGGGATTGATATGGAAGTTTTTACTCGCCTTATAATTGTATCTGTAATTAATACCCACATTCCAGCTACCCCAGGGTTTCACCTGTGGAGCATCTGATACCTGTTGTCTCCAGTTGTTGATTCCCAAATCCAGTGTGAGGTCACCGGATCCCTTGGAAGGTTTCCTGGGTGGTTTTGGCTCATATTCTTTTGGTTGGTCAATAAATTCCCAGGCTTTTGTACCATCATCGTATTTTAGAACTTCAAACTGAAGATCAAAAAAGGAGTACTTTTTCCTTTTGACAATTTCTTTTTCTTTAATTGCCTCATCCTGACCCATGGCCGAAAATGCCATTATTAAAAGAAAAAGAACCGATATGAATTTTTTCATTATTTTAAAAATTAAGGGAAAGATGAACATTAAAATACAATTCCAAATGAGATTGGATTAAGCTCAGGGCCTCTATTTTCCTGAAACAGAGAATTGAGATCATAGGTGCTAAAGAAAGTAACTCTGCCTACTCCAAGTTCTCCCCGAACCCCGTATCTGAAATTGTTAAGATACATTCCTGTCCCTTGCTTTTCCTTTTTGCGGCCTGATCCATTAGGTTCTCTGTACACAAATTTACTGTTACCTCCAAGCCTGAATCCTGCGTAAGGTCCCGCAGCTAGTCTGAATCCCCTGTGTCCATTGTCATTCATTCTACCGAAATCAAGTTTCAGCATGGTCTGAGCGGTAAGATAAGAGGCAGATATCTTGCTCTTAAACCCTGTTACATCTGTTCGCTGATTAAAATCAATTCCATTTTCACCTCTGACAGCCTGGAAATCCCGGTTCTCGAATTTGAAATTGTACCAGTTGACTCCCAACCCAAAATCCCAATAAAATCCTTTACTCAACCGTTGTGAAGCCATCCAGTTGAGGCCTACATTCCAGCTCCCCCAGCCCTTCACAGCATATGGCTGATCGGATGAAGGCATTTGATTGTTGTTGTTGAGATAGTTGTTGATCCCAAGGTCTACATTTAAATAGGTCCTGAAAGGTGGGTCTGATTTTCTTCTCTGACCCGTTTCCACCCTGACCTTAGTGTCACCGCTCCTTTCATCAACGATGACTTTGATGCCACCTACGATTACTTCAGTTTCCATTCCATCCTCCCGAACCCTTACAATTTCTTTGTTTCCGGATTTGTTTTTGATTTCCACTACTGTCAGTTCGCCGGTTTCTTCATTAAGCTCAAGGTCCAGTTCTTTTACAATCTGATTGATGTTCATGTTTTTCAATCTTTCAAAATCCTCCTTGTTGTCCACGATGAGGACAATTTTTCCGGATTTACCAAACTCTACGATGATACTGTCTTTCTGAGCCAATGCATATCCATTGGTACTTCCGGATGCGAGCTGTACCACAGCCAAAAAGCTAAATAATAGCAGGTATTTTTTCATGTCAGTTTTTTCTTGAGCGTTATTTTCTTTCTTTTCTTGTTGTGATGGAGGCAAAGAAATTGTTTTTTGCATCCTGCAGGTCTGCAAATCCCTGATCTACTTTATTTAATAATCCTCCGATTTTATCTATTTTGGTTTCTATTTCTTCTATCAAACCTTCTTTTTCAGGCTTCTCTGCAAAACCATTCGAGATGATTTTGACGGTATATCCCTGGTCCTCATCTTCATATGTAGTGGGGTTTTCCATCGCTAAAGCTTCTTCTGCTTTTAATTCGGGTAGCGTGATTTCATTGATCATTGATTCTGATTCCGCTGGTATTTCAATTGGATTTACCGTTTCGGCGACTGATTTTTTGGCAGACTCAAAAGTATTTTGGGGTACAGGATCTATTTTTGGGTGACTATTTGGAAGGTTTTTAGGAATTGATTTTTCTTCATTAAGGTTTTCCGTTGCCGCCTTTTCTTCTGTTTCCTGCTCTGTATCTTTGGTTATAACCGGAACATCCTGCTCAGGTTTTGTGGGTTGTTCTACTTGGAAACGGGTATTTTTCACCTCTGCCATTTCGGTTCTTTCTGGAGGGCCTGATTGGTTGGCAAACCATACCAGATAGCCAAGACCTATCAGAAGGATCAGGGAAGCTGCTATCCGAAGAAAAGGGAAACCGTCTTTTTTTTCCTGTTTGGGAAGTCTGTTTTGCAACCTTTCCCAAGCCAGTGCGGATGTTTTTTCTTCATGGTTGACAAGTTTGTCTTTGAAGTACTTATCGAATTCTTTATCTGTGTTAGCCATTGATTTTCCTTTCTTTTAGTTGTTGTTCGGCTATTTTTTGCTTCAATATATTTCTTCCTCTGTTGAGTTGTGACTTTGAGGTGCTTTCCGTTATTCCCAGGAGTTCTCCTATTTCTGAATGACTGTATCCTTCAATTGCATAAAGGTTGAAGACAGTCCGGTATCCGGTAGGCAGTTCTTGGACCAGCTCCATCAGCTCATTGGCCTCAAGGTGGTTGATTTCATAGGGTTGGTCCGGAAATTCAAGGTGGCTTTCCATGTTCACCTCCATGCTCAGATTTTTGTTGTCCCTCAGTGTGAGCAGAGATTGGGTTACCATTATTCTTTTCATCCAGCCTTCAAAACTGCCTTTGGCCTGATATTGCGGAAGCTTGTCAAAGATCTTCATAAAGCCTTCTATCATCACGTCTTCTGCCAGATCCCTGTCTTTGATATATCGAAAACAGATGGCCAAAAACTTTCGGGAATAAGTATCATAAAGGTGCTGCTGAGCTTTCCGCTCGTCATTTAGGCAACCTCTGATGATGTCTGCTTCACTCGAAAAAGTTTTTTTGATAAACATGTTGTTGTGGCTTTCTATAAATGAGATACCGATCTGTAAAAATAGGTTGCATTGATTTCTAAAAAAAAGTTAAAAATTTAAAAGGAAATAATTCCAATCGTTGATCCGATCGAGGGATATATTCAAACTATTTTATTCATCAGAGCATAATGAGTGAGCTGCCCGGTATTTTTGAGGCTTGCAATGGCAAGTGAAATAGGAAGAGAATCCCAATTTCTCAGTCGAAGCTCTTTCAATCCCTGAAACAATCCACTATCCACTAGGAATTTTTATGATCAACTTCCAGAAGATATCTTGATACTGTTCCTGATTTTGCCCAACTAAAAATTTTTAACTTTACTTCATTTTATCCGGATTGTCCGCAGTAAAAATAACTGCTTTTGTATAGCTAATTCAATTTAAGTAAAAGAATACCCCTGTTTTAATAGGGGTATTCTTTTGCAATTGTTTTAATTTATAGGATTAAAGAATCTGCTCCATCGGATTTTATTGAACATGGATTCATGTTTATCCAGGGAAAGCCAGAGAAACCATGCTTTTCCCACAATATGATCTTCAGGGACAAATCCCCAGTACCTTGAGTCCAGAGAATCATGTCTGTTGTCGCCCATCATAAAGTAATAATCCTGTTTGAATGTGTAGGTATCGGCTATCTGACCATCGATGAAAAGCTGATTGTCTTCAATAGTGACCGAGGCAATTCCTTCATATTTCTGGATGGTGTAACCATATTTGGCTATGTTTTCCTTATCCAAAGTGATGGTCCAACCGGCAGCAGGAACCTCCAATGGCCCGTAATGGTCCTTGTTCCAGCCAAAATATGCGCCATCAGGAAAAACCCTGGGATCACCGAATTCTTCCCTGTCGGCACGTAATGTAATGGAACTGATTGCCGGCGATTTTTCAAGCCTCATGGCCGATTCATCAGTCGCAAAAACCATATAACCCGTACTGTTGGAAAAGGGAATAAAACTGTCCTGATTTATCCCATATTCTTCGAAAAAATCAGCACCTAATGCCCTGCTTGTAATGACATCATAAGACAATTGCAGATTTTCCGGATTTGTACTCGGTTCTCCATTTACCACCACCTGAGTATTTCTTATTTCTATGACATCACCTGCGATTGCAACAGCTCTCTTGATATAATTGGTTTTCAGATCCACCGGATATTCGAATTCTGAAGGCCAATTGAATACTACTACATCGTTTCTTTTTACAGAAGTAAAACCGGGTAATCTGAAATAAGGGAATTCAATCAGTTCGGAATAGGATTTACTGTTTGATCCCCAAATTTTTTGATGGGTCAGCGGTACTTGTAATGGGGTTCTGGGTATTCTGGTTCCATAATGCATCTTGCTTACAAACAAAAAATCACCTACCAAAAGTGATTTTTCCATTGAAGCTGTAGGTATAGTAAAAGGCTCCAGCAAAAGCCATCTGATCAAACTGGCAGCCACAATAGCAAAGAGCAACGCGTCCGCCCATTCACGGATAGGTGACTTTTTATTTTTATTCTCTTTATTCATTTTTTAAAAATTTTGGAAAGATAGGAAATCATCCATTGATAGTACCCCTTTTTTTGTTTTAATCCACTCGGCTACCAAAACCGCACCAAGGGCAAATCCCTTCCTGTTGTGGGCAGTATGTTTGATCTCAATATCATCTATTTCAGACTGATAGCGTACGATATGAGTGCCTGGAGCAGGGTCAACCCGCTTGGAAGTAATAGCTAAAGAATGTTCATTATCGGGCAGCTGATCGGTCGGATCCCATCGCCTTATCCAATCAATTTTGTTGATGATATCTTCTGCCAGAGTAATGGCAGTTCCGCTGGGTGCGTCCTTTTTTTCTGTATGATGGATTTCTTCGATATTGACTTTATAGTCCTGCTGATCATCCATCAGTTTGGCCAGATATCCATTGATTTTGAAGAAAATATTTACACCGATGCTGTAGTTTGAGGTATAAAAGAAGGTACCCCCTTTGGATAAAGTCATTCTTTCAATATCAGCATATTTATCCAACCATCCGGTGGTACCGCTCACGACAGGAATTCCTCTTTCGATTCCCCATGTTATATTTTCAACAGCAGCTTCAGGCTGACTGAATTCAATGATGATGTCGACTTTCTCTGAGGATAATTCCTCAAGTTCATGACGGTTGTCGATATTAATTCTTCCTACGATGTGATGTCCGCGGGATTCGGCAAGATCAGCTATGATCTTGCCCATTTTCCCATAGCCCAATAATAAAATATTCATAGCTTAAAATTTTAATTTCAATGACATTCCAAACAGTGTTCCTCCGGCGGTGAGTGATTCAAATGTAGGTTCCAGGTGCAGCGTTAAATCCTCACTGACATCAAATCCCGAAAGATGTGCATCCACCTGAGCGTCAATAATATTAAGTGCGTAAATGGCACCGAATAAAATATATACCATATCCCTGTTTCTTCGCCAATAATTCACGTTCCTGACAAGGGCATCCCTGTTTAGGTTTGGAAAAGGATTCGGGTTTTGTGGATCTTGCCTGTCAAAGGTAAACAGTGCTTCTCTGAACAATTGGTACCGCCTGTTGTTGAATTCGGCAAAATAAATGTTGGTAATAATGCCGCCATAGAGGATGGGAACTTTCCAGACTTTTCCGTTATAAACCTGGCCTGCTCCTGGCAATACTGCGGAAAGAATGGTGGCCACTTTTGGGTCCTTTATCATCCTCACTGTATCACTGGTGATGATATCCTCGGCAATGATCACTACCTGGCCTGAAGCAGGCTTATGAATAAAAAATGCAAATACAAAAACAGCAATGATCTTCAAGAAAATCATTGCTTTGGCTTTGTAAAAGACTGGTTTTATAAAACAGATTGAAAGCACCTTTTAGATAATCTCAAGAATTTCCAGAATCCTATTTAAATCTTCTGTGGATCGAAATGGAATTTTAATTTCCCCTTTGTTTTTTGGATCTGATTTTAACTGGACTTTTGTCCCAAAGTGGCTTGCCAGTCGGTTTTGGATTTTTCCGATTTCGAATTTTCTTACTGGATCAAGGGTTTGCGGATTTTTGTCAGCCTTTTCCTCAGGCCCGTCGTTGAGGCTTTTGACCAGGGACTCCACCTTCCGTACACTCAGTTCCTCTTCTACAGTCCGCTTAAACAAATCCAGTTGCTTGTCGATATCTTCAATGTTGATCAGAGCCCTGGCATGACCCATGGATATTTTTTGATCTCTGATCCCTGCCTGAATATCCGGAGGGAGTTTTAAAAGTCTTAGATAATTATTTACCGTTGTCCTGTTTTTGCCGACACGTGTGCCGAGCTCTTCTTGCTTGAGATCACATTCTGCCAATAATCTTTGATAGGACTGGGCAATTTCCAAGGCATTAAGATTTTCGCGCTGAATGTTTTCGATGAGTGCCATCTCCAACATCTGTTGGTCGTTTGCGGTGCGGACATAAGCAGGGATTCTATCCAGACCGGCAATCTTGGAAGCCTGAAAACGTCTTTCACCCGAGATCAGCTGAAAGGCCCCGTCTTCCAGTTTCCGCACTGTTACAGGCTGTATGATTCCTTGCACCTGAATGGAATCCGCAAGTTCCTGTAAGGTTTCCTTGTCAAAATGAACTCTTGGCTGATAGGGATTCACCTGAATTTCTGTCAGCATGATTTCATATATCCCGGCAGAGGACTGAGGCGGTATGAGATCCTGATTTTTGTTTTTCTGCGGAGAATCCTGCAATAAAGCACCTAACCCTCTTCCCAGCGCGCTCTTTTTTTGTATAGGTTTATTATCAGCCATATTGCTATATTATCAATTAACTTTTTCTACTCCGTTTTTTGCAGCTATTTCACTCGCCAGATTAAGATAAGCAATGGCTCCTTTGCCATCTGCATCGAATGCGATGGCAGGTAAGCCAAAACTTGGAGCCTCACTCAGTCTCACATTTCTTGGGATAATCGTATTGAAAACCAGATTCTTGAAATGTAACCTTACTTCTTCTACTACTTGGTTGGAAAGTCTCAAGCGGACATCGTACATAGTCAATAGAATTCCCTCCAGTTCAAGATCCGGATTGAGGCGGGTTTGTATGATTTTGATGGTATTGAGAAGTTTGCCCAGTCCTTCCAAAGCGAAATATTCACATTGGACGGGTATAATGACAGAATTGGCTGCTGTGAGAGCATTGATGGTAATCAGTCCCAAAGAAGGCGAACAATCAATGATGATAAACTCATATAATTCCGCCACTTTGGAAATGACGGCCTTCATTTTTTCTTCTCTGTTATCGAGGTTGATCATTTCCACTTCGGCGCCGACTAGATCTATATGTGACGGCACAAGGTCCAACCCTGCTATACTTGTATTACGGATGATGGTTTCGATATCGATACCATCTACCATACATTCATAGATGCTGACATCAATTTCCTTAGGATCATGACCCAATCCGGATGTAGTATTTGCCTGCGGATCTGCATCGATTACCAATGTTTTATGTTCCAATACAGCCAAACTGGCTGCTAGATTCATGGCAGTAGTGGTTTTACCAACTCCCCCTTTTTGATTTGCTATTGCAATTATTTTTCCCATTATTTCCGGTCAAAGGGTAATAGTTTCTCCAATATTAAGCAAAACCAATTCTTTACCGGCTTCCCTTGCGGCATTTATTGCAGCATTGCCATTTATTTCTATATAAGGAAAAGTATCATAATGCATGCCTATGATTTTCTCTGTTCCTACAAATCCTGCCGCTTTTACCGCATCTTCAATTCCCATCGTAAAATTATCCCCAATCGGCAAAACGGCAAAATCAACGGAAAATTCTTCCTGAATGAGTTTCATATCATAAGTCAAGGCCGTATCACCTGCAAAATAAAAGCAACCTTCTGAATGCTTGATAACGAAGCCTCCGGGATTTCCCGCCGGGCTGCCGTCAGGAAGTGTGCTGCTATGAACTGCATTGACATATTTTACCTTTCCAAAATCAAATGTTTTACTGCCGCCAAGATTCATGGGATGGGTATTGATAATTCCTTTTCCTTCAAACCAGGTAACAATTTCAAAATTGGAAACCAACATAGCTCCGGTAGTTTTGGCGTGATTTTCCGCATCTGCCACGTGGTCTTCATGTCCATGGGTAATCAGAATGTAATCAGCCTGAATTTTGGAAATATCAATATGGGACGCTTTCGGATTGGGAGTAATATACGGATCGAAGAGAATTTTTATGTCCTTGATCTTTACCAAAAAAGCCGAATGTCCATAATAAGTGATTTCAATCATGGTAGTTAAAATTCTTGGTTTTGCTTCTCTGCAAAGATATCATTTAAAATTTTAGATAAAACGAAATGTTTTCCACATCAAGATGTGGATAGGGGATGAATCCCGGATATAATTTCCTTGAATCCGAAAATTTCAAAATCCATTAAATATTGATAAGAGGCCCATTCTCGGCCTCTCTTCTTTACTTTTTCTTCTTTGCTGTATCAGCTGCTTTCATGGCATCTTCCAGCTTCTGTTGGAATTTGGATTTCTTTTTGTTTACGTTTTTAAGCTTGCTTTCTTCAACTTTGGCTCTGATTTTTTCATCATCCACAAAAAGCTTGATCAGGGCCTGTTGTCCAAAAGTTACCATATTTGAAACAAAATAGTAAAAACTCAAAGCAGCAGGGTAGGAGTTCAGTACGAACATAAAGCCTATCGGCATGATATAGCCAAGGTTTTTCATCGGACCTGAAGCCGCAGTCAGCTGATTGTTGAACCTGGTGTAGGCAATCTGTGATATAGTCATCAGGAGGGTAAACAAACTGACATGCGATCCATAGAAAGGTATAGTGAATGGAAGATTCATAATGGAATCATAAGTGGAAAGATCATCTGCCCATAAGAAAGATTCCTGTCTTAGCTCAATCGAATTTGGAAAGAAAAAGAACATGGCAAACAAAAACGGCATCTGGAGCAACAAGGGAAGACAACCACTGATCGGACTCACGCCTAGTTTACCGAAAAGCTTCATCTGTTCCTGCTGTTGCTTAGTCGGATCATCTTTGTATTTTTCCTTAAGCTCATCTATTTCCGGCTTGATCACCCTCATCTTGGCCATTCCCACATACGATTTGTAGGTAAGAGGGAAGAGAAACAACTTGATGATAAATACAATCAAGATGATGATGACACCATAATTGGTGAAGAATCTCTCCAGAAACTGAAACAGGTTTACAATGATGTACTTATTTACCCAGCTGACAAAGAAGTAACCCATGTCCACGTTGTTTTCAAACCCGGGGGTGATCTTTTTCAGCAGATTGTAATTGTTTGGTCCAAAGAAATAACTGACTGTGGCTTTCCCATCTTCCAAAGGCAATACGATAGCCGCTTTTACATTTTTTACAGAAAGAGTATCCGTTGGTGTCAGCTGATTGAAGACAGCTCCATTGAATTGGTTGGCAGCAATAATACTGGAGGTAAAGAACCTTTGGCTAAAACTCATCCACTTTATCGGCTCACTGACGGTCTCATCATCAGCATCACTGGTGAGGCTGAGATAATCGTAAGAGCCATCAGTGGTATAGAAATTTATATTGGTCTTTCTTCTGGATTCTGCAATGTCCCGTTCCTGTTTGACCAATCTATCTTCCCAAAGTATATCAACACTTGGGGTGGTCAATTGCCCGCTCAAACCCGTAAATGCAATTGTATTGTTGACAATATAGGTTTCAGGAGCCAATGAATAGGTTCTGGTAATTACTCCCGATCCTGTATTGGCAGTAAATTCTATCTGAGTGGATTGAACGCCCTCTGTTTCGGAGGTTGATATTTTTGGGGTGAAATAAAAATCATTGAGGCTGATGAGTCCCTGGGGAGTTTTGATTTGATAATTGATCTGTGAATGATCCTCATCCATGATCACCAAAGGCCCCTGGTCATAAGATTTGAAATCCTTAAGTATCACCTCGGTGATTTCCCCACCTTTTGTCGAGAAAGTAACAATCATTTTGTCATTCTCGATAACTTCTTTTTGTGCGCTGCCACTCACCAAGCCTGCAAAAACCCCATACTGGGATTGGGCTTTAAGATCCTGAATGCTGTCCGGTAATGTGCCTGGTAATTCTGAAACGGTTTGATCCGGTACGCGCTGTGCATTTTGAACAGCCTCTTCTGTTTGGGTTTCTTCTATATTCTCAGGCTGCGGGGTTGTTGCAAAGAATAAAGAATAAATGAGAAGTACTGCTGCGAAAAGGATTAATCCCGTCGCTTGATTTCTATCCATGTTCCAAAATTTTTTTGCTTTTGAAATGCAAAGGTAACACAAAGTAATTATGGCAGCTTATAATGCCACAATATCCTTGGGTTACCGGTGTATTTTAAAAACGTATTTCGTTTTATTTATTTTTTTTGTTTTCAATAGTTGCTTTGATGAATTTCAAAAACAAAGGATGTGGATTTAAAACAGTGCTTTTGTATTCCGGATGAAACTGTGTTCCCACATACCAAGGATGGGCTTTAAGCTCCATGATTTCCACAAGTTTTGTGTCGGGATTAATTCCTGTAGCTACAAAACCATTTGCTTCAAATTCTTTTAGATATGCATTGTTGAACTCATATCGATGCCGATGTCTTTCTTCAATCCTCGTTTTTCCGTAAGCATTCAATGCCTTACTTCCTTTTTTGAGGTTGCAAGGATAGGAACCCAATCGCATTGTTCCGCCCATTTGGGCAATGTTTTTTTGTTCTTCCATCAAAGCAATAACCGGATCCGGGGTCTGAAAATCCATTTCAGTACTGTTGGCACTCGATAATCCCAATACATTCCGGGCAAATTCAATCACTGCTACCTGCAATCCAAGGCATATACCAAAGAACGGAATCCTGTTTTCCCGGGCAAATTTAACAGCTTCGATTTTTCCGTCAAGTCCTCTCTCCCCAAAACCCGGAGCCACCAGAATTCCATCCAGCTCTTCTAATTTCTTATCTACATTTTCGGTATTTAATTCTTCAGAAGAGATCAAGCTAAGATTTACCTTGCATTCCAATGCCGCACCCGCATGAAAAAATGATTCAATGATGGATTTATATGCATCGGGCAAAGAAACATATTTTCCAATCAGAGCTATATTCACTTCCTGGGTGGGATTTTTCAGTTTGCCAAGAAAATCTTTCCACTGCTCCAGATCTGTGTTGGTTTTTGAGGTAAGTTTCAGTCTGCTCATGACGCGCTCGTCAAGCTTTTCTTTTTTCATCAGAAGCGGCACGTCATAGATGGAATCAGCATCCATAGCCTCTATTACACAGTTGAACTGGACATTGCAGAATAGCGCCAGTTTTTTCTTTACCTCAAGAGGCAAATGGTGTTCGGTACGGCATACCAATATGTCAGGCTGAATACCTGCTTCCAGAAGCTGCTTTACAGAATGCTGTGTAGGTTTGGTTTTGAGTTCTTTTGCTGCTGAGAGATAGGGAATTAGTGTCAGATGGACTACCAATACATTGTTTGGACCCAAATCCCAACGGGCCTGTCTTACGGCCTCTATAAAGGGTAAAGATTCAATATCTCCCACACATCCACCTATTTCGGTGATGATTACATCAAACTCGTTGTTTTCTCCCATCAGGAAAAAATTGCGTTTGATTTCATCAGTTATATGAGGAATTACCTGAACGGTTTTACCCAGAAATTCACCTTTTCTTTCTTTGGTAATGACATTGTTATATATCCTTCCTGTGGTGACATTGTTGTTCTGGGAAGTATGGTGGTTGAGAAAACGTTCGTAATGTCCAAGGTCCAAATCGGTTTCGGCACCATCCTCGGTCACATAACATTCCCCGTGTTCATAGGGATTGAGCGTCCCAGGATCGATATTCAGATAAGGATCAAATTTTTGGATGGTCACGCTAAACCCTCTGGCTTGTAGTAATTTAGCCAGGGAAGCAGCAATGATGCCTTTTCCAAGGGATGAGGTAACGCCTCCGGTTATAAAGATATATTTGGTGGATAGACCCATAAGAATGGTAGGATTTTTTAATTTGTTGGGGTTCTTATGGGATTCAAAATTAGACAAAAATATTGATTTGACCTTTGTAAAATAAATATTAAATCTTCCGGATTTATCGCTTTTCGTTTTCATCCCCGAAAAAAAGGTTGTAATTTTTACATGATGGGATTTTTAAAATTGAGGATGTACCTTTTAACTTTAAAAAGTTTCACAGGTAGCTTTTAGTTAATTTTTGTTATGGATCAATTAAAAAGGAATTTTTATGATGCTATCGTGGTAGGGGCAGGTCCAAATGGGCTGGCCGCTGCCATCCGGCTTCGACAGCAAGGTCTGACGGTTTTGCTGGTTGAGGGCAAGGAAACTGTTGGTGGAGGGATGCGGACGGCTGACCTTACACTTCCCGGTTTTCATCATGATATTTGTTCCGCCATTCATCCCTTGGCTATCGCATCTCCTTTTTTGCGGACTTTACCACTTGATAAGTTCGGTTTGGAATATATACATCCTGAAATATTGGCAGCGCATCCTTTTGATGATGGCTCTGCGGCTGCACTTTTTACCAACCTTACTGATACTGCACGGGCATTGGGAAGGGATGAAAATGCTTATCTCAACCTGATGAAGCCTTTATCCAAGGATTGGGCTACACTGCTTTCTGATTTTCTTGGGCCTTTGAAAATCCCCATTGATCCTATTTCATTGGGCCTTTTTGGCTTAAAAGCAATCCGTTCGGCCGAAGGATATGGCGAAAAGATTTTCAGAACAGAAAAAGCCAAAGGACTTTGGGCAGGAATGGCGGCCCATTCCATGCAGCCGCTTGATCATTTCATCACTTCCGCCGCGGCAATGGTGCTTTTAGGAGCAGGTCATCAGGGCGGCTGGCCAATTCCCAAAGGAGGATCACAGGCAATAGCCAATGCTTTGGCCTCGTACTTTACCTCCATCGGTGGCGAGATCATAACCGGTTTTTATGTCAAAAATTTAAATGAACTGCCACTTGCCAGAGCTGTAATATTGGATGTGACACCTAAGCAGCTGCTGAAGATCGCCGGTGACCAACTTTCTTCTTTTTATAAATGGCAGTTGAAAAGATATAGGTATGGCATGGGTGTTTTCAAGATGGATTGGGCCTTGGATGCACCGATTCCATGGAAAGCACAGGAAGCCCGAAGCGCGGGGACAGTACATCTTGGCGGTACTTTATCCGAAATTTCCAAATCAGAAAGGGAAATATGGCAGGGAAAACATCCAACAAAACCTTTTGTTCTTTTAGCCCAACAGAGCCTTTTTGATTCAAGTAGATCACCCAAAGGCAAACATACTGCGTGGGCCTATTGCCATGTACCTCACGGGTCCACTATTGACATGACAGCCCCGATAGAAAGTCAGATAGAAAGATATGCCCCTGGATTTAAATCTATTATCCTTTCGAAAAGCACTTTCAATACTTTTCAGATGGAACAATATAATCCCAATTATGTCGGAGGCGACATCAATGGGGGAGTTTTGGATTTGGGTCAGCTATTCTCGAGACCTGTATTCAGATTTTCACCATACCGCACTTCCGCAAAGGGAGTTTATTTATGTTCATCCGCCACCCCACCCGGTGGAGGCGTTCATGGTATGTGCGGATTTTATGCAGCTGAAAGAGCCATAAGCGATGTTTTTACTTAGAATTTTTGAATATGCCTTCTTTTGATTTTCTCTGAATGTCAGAAGCAGTTTCCTTTCTTATGCTCTTCTGAAACGTGTCCGAATTTGAAATGGAGGTGTTCGGAATCGCCCGTTAAAGCGTAAAAAATTTAATCAATTTCCTCATTACGAGTATAATACCTTTTTGGCATTCGCTTGGATAATTGCATATATTTAAATTTTCAACTAATAATGATCTTAAATACATTATCATATGATGATCAAAAAAACAACTCAATTTCTTTGGGCACTTCTATTATTGCCTTTCCACGGAATGGCTCAGGTAGATGCCAGGATTGTTCAATATCCTGATGTTTCGGCAAATCACATCAGTTTTGCCTATGGTGGGGATATCTGGATTGTACCCAAAACAGGAGGAATTGCCAATCGACTCACCTCTGCAAAAGGAGAGGAATCCTTCCCGAGATTTTCTCCTGAAGGAAATAAAATCGCTTTCAGTGCCAATTACGATGGAAATATAGATGTATATGTCATGCCAACTCAGGGAGGTGTGCCCACTCGGCTGACCCATCATGGAATGAGTGATCGGGTATCGGATTGGTATCCCGATGGAGAAAGCGTGTTTTTCACCTCTTCCAGAGAGAGTGAGAAACAGCGGTTCAGCCAGTTTTACAGGGTATCCCAAAAAGGAGGACTTCCCGAGAAACTTCCAGTTCCATATGGTGAATTTGGAATGATGTCTCCCGATGGACAAAAAATTGCTTATACTCCCAAAACAAGAGCTTTCCGAACCTGGAAACGCTACAAAGGAGGAATGGCCACGGATATTTTCATTTTTGATCTAAAAGATTTCAGCTCTGAAAATATCAGCAACAGCCCGTTCAACGATGAGTTTCCCATGTGGGCAAAAGATAAAATCTATTTTCTTTCTGACCGTGGAGAAAATCAGCGAAACAATATATGGAGCTATGACCTTGCCTCAAAACAGATTGATCAGGTAACGGATTTCATCGATTTTGATGTTCATTTTCCCAGCTTGGGTTCCGATGAAATTGTTTTTGAAGCCGGCGGTAAGATTTACCTGCTCGATTTAAATAATGAAGAATTTCAGGAAGTACCCATTCAGGTGACCTCTGATATTTCAACATTGATGGCCAGAAAAATCCCTGTCAGCAATTACATTTCCAATACATGGCTTTCCCATGATGGCAATCGGGCACTTGTGGAAGCCAGAGGTGAGGTGTTTTCTGTTCCTGCCAAAAACGGTCCTGTCATCAATCTGACTCAAACTTCAGGGGCAGCAGAGCGATATCCATCCTGGTCTCCTAATGGAAAATATGTCGCTTATTGGAGTGATAAATCAGGTGAATATGAACTGACTATCAGGGATATGGAAAATCTGCTGGAGGAAAAGAAACTTACTGCTTATGGGGCAGGATACCGCTATCAGACTTTCTGGTCACCTGATAGTGAAAAGCTGGCTTTCATTGATAAAGCCATGGATATTTTTATTTATGACAGAATAAAGAACACCACCACTAAGGTGGATAAGCAAAAGTTTTTTTACCAAGGAAATTTGAATAATTTTTCCGTTTCATGGTCTCCTGACAGCAGATATCTAGCCTATGCAAAAAATCAAATCAACGGAAGTAATTCCATTGCTGTGTACGATGTTAGGGAAAATAACCTGAGGGAAGTAACAGCTGGATTTTACAACGATATGAATCCTGTATTTGATCCTGAGGGTAAATATTTGTTCTTCATGACCAACAGGGAATTCAATCCTGTGTACAGTGATTTTGAAGGGGCATGGGTTTATGCAAATGCCACTCAGATTGCTGCATTGCCTTTGAGTAAGGATACTTATTCTCCGGTTGCTCCTAAAAATGACACTACATCCGTCAAACAGGATTCCAATGGAGAAAAAAATGATGATACTGATAAGGAGAAGGCTTCCAAACCCATTGATATGAATATTGACTGGGAGGGTTTGGAATCAAGATTAGTGATTTTACCTCCCGATGCTGGCAATTACAGGCGGCTTGGTGCGGCCAAAGGAAAAATATTATACCTCAAATATCCCGTTACCGGAACCAAAGAAATGACCGGATCGCTGGTATTCTATGACCTGGAAGAAAGGGAGGAAAAAACCATAATGGATAAAGTAAATGGTTATCACCTTGCTGCCAATGGCGAAAAAGTTATGGTAGTTTCCAACGGGACTTATGGTGTACTGGAATTGAAACCCAATCAAAAGATTGAGGAGAAAATGCCGGTAGATAAAATGGAGATGACTCTAGTGCCTCAGGAGGAATGGAAACAGATATTCTTGGAAACTTGGAGATTGGAAAGAGATTTTTTTTACGATCCCAATATGCATGGAGTTGATTGGGAGGCCATGAAGGTGCAGTACGGGGAATTGATCGATCATGCCATCACCCGATGGGACGTAAATTATATTCTTGGAGAATTGATCGGTGAAATCAGTGCTTCACATACCTACAGAGGCGGTGGGGACCAAGAATCTTCTCCTAAGAAATCAATGGGCTATCTAGGTATTGATTGGGGAATGAAGGACGGAGCCTTTTATGTGGATAGAATTGTGAGAGGAGCTCCATGGGACAATGAAGCACGTTCACCGTTGGACGAACCCGGTGTAAATGTCAATGAAGGTGACTTTATACTTGCTGTTAACGGTATGTCAATTGATTCTCAAAAAGACCCGTGGGCAGCTTTTGAAGGATTGGCAGGAGTGCCTGTTGAGCTGACCGTGAACAGTAAACCTACCACCTCAGGAGCGAGAAAAGTTGTGGTCAAAACTATCGAAGATGAAACAAGATTAAGAAATCTGGAGTGGATAGAGGAAAACCGCAAAAGGGTAGAGGAAGCCACTGATGGAAAAATCGGATATATCTACGTTCCAAGCACAGGTCTGGATGGTCAATATGAGCTTGCCAGAATGTTTTATGGCCAATTTCAAAAAGAAGGTCTGATCATAGATGAGCGCTTCAACAATGGCGGACAGATTCCTGACAGGTTTATAGAATTGCTCAACAGAGAACCTTTGGCCTTTTGGGCTGTACGGGACGGACAGACTTGGCAGTGGCCTCAGGTTGCCAATTTTGGACCTAAGGTGATGTTAATCAATGGCTGGAGCGGTTCAGGTGGAGATGCATTCCCGGATTACTTCAAAAAATCAGGCCTCGGTCCATTAATCGGAACACGCACCTGGGGTGGGTTGATCGGTATCAGCGGTGCACCAACTTTGATTGATGGCGGCAGTGTTACTGTTCCCACATTCAGGATGTTTGATCCAGATGGAGATTGGTTCAGGGAAGGATATGGTGTTGAGCCTGATATAGAAGTGGAGGAAGATCCCACCCAGCTGGCCAAAGGAGTAGATCCGCAACTGGAAAGAGCCATTGAGGAAGCGATGAGATTGCTTAAAGAAAAACCACCTGTACAACCGAAAGTACCTGCGTATGAAAAGAAATAGATTCAGTAAAGCCGGAAGAAAATCCGGCTTTTTTATTTTTAAGATTTTCCCCAATGATCCAGTAAATGCGAAAATCCAACAGATCCTTTGCACGACCTTGGATTGCTGGATAAATCCATCTTTAGTCTTCAAACCATTTTCTTAGAAAAGCGAAAGCTACCGGCAGGTTTGATGAAGTACATATCAAATAAATTTACTCATAATAAAATCAACACATGATAAGTTGTTGGTAGCTTTTTTTGCTTTAGGCAGTTATTACCCTACAAAAAAGATAGGGATTGTTGTAAATTAGAATTTTTGAACCTATTTTTGAGTCTTAGACCTTTTAAAAGAATTCGACAAGATGGATAAAGTCATTGTAAAAATAAAAGAGGAGCCGATTTGGTCTGTTTTTTTTGTGATTAGTGCCATTTTGATAGGATTGATATCCTACAAATCTTTTTCCGGTTTGGGGACAGTCGAGATGGACTATGAGATGTTTTTTTGGTTTTTATTGGTTGGTTTTGTAGCTCAGACGATTGATGGAGCATTGGGAATGGCTTACGGAGTAAGCTCAAATTCCATTCTCTTGGGAATTGGAATTCCGCCGGCAGTAGCAAGTGCCTGGGTTCATTTTGCACAGGTTTTTACAAGTTTGGCATCCGGGATTTCTCATTTAAGCTTAGGTAATGTAAACTGGGATCTAGCCAAAAAACTGATGATTCCCGGTATTTTGGGGGCAGTTCTTGGTGCATACTTTCTTTCCAATGTTGATGGCAACACTATTAAGCCTTTTATAGCCATTTATCTTTTTATCATGGGAATTATTATTTTATCCAAGGTGATCAGGAAGAAAAAAAAGGTTTTTGACGCCAATGGAAAAAGTTTGCCCTACCTGGCAAGTATTGGGGGTTTTGCAGATGCCATAGGTGGCGGGGGATGGGGACCGATAGTCAATTCCACCCTGATGGGAAAAGGTCAGGTTCCCCGGTTTGCAATCGGAACCGGAAATTTTGTCGAAATTTTTATTTCTCTGGCGAGTGCCACCACATTTCTGTTCTTTATCAAAGAATTAAGTTTAGCACCTGTTTTGGGTTTGATTATCGGAGGGGTGATAGCGGCACCTTTTGCTGCTGTCATTTGTAAAAAACTTAGCCCACGGCTTTTGATGTTTTTGGTAGGGTTTCTGATTATTGGCTTAAGCATCAGAACGTTTTACCTGACACTTTGATAATTATTTCTCAGACATAATGAGGAGGGCGAAAATTTATTTTTGTTTAGCCTATAAAAATGATAGGGATATTAGGATAATAAAAATTCCTATTTTAAATTTGGATTATAATTGGTTATGGACAGAAAGGGAAATAGCTGGTTTATAAAGAATAGGGGAGAGAACAGACTCATCGATCCTATAGCAACCTTTCGAAGGAAAAGGTGCTAATTCCTTCCTAAATCATCAGCAACTATAAATTCAGAAAAAATGAAATTGCATTTCATTTGCACTGTTACAATTTCCAACTGTTGTTGAGATTTTCAAGACTCAGGTTAAATTAAAATCCTCACCCATTATTTGTTTTAAAATGTCATCAGTCCAATTGTTTTCCCCCGCCAGTCCCCAAAATTCTCAAAGTTTTGTCTTTGAAAAAATCAGCAGAAGCTCAGAAACACAGTCAAAGGAATCAAGTGTTTTAGAAAAACTCAATAATTGCGGTTTTGTAAATGTGCTGGAGACAGCCTCTTTTGATTTCCCCAATTTCCCTGAAGCTAAAAAGAGTTTTCAGGTAGTTTATTTTGAAATGGATCCCGCCTACAGCTCCAATATAGCTTTGTTTAAGAGCATTGTGAGTTCGGGAAAACCTGATGGGGTCATCTTGGAAATTAACAGAGAACCGGGGAATTTCACGTTGAAGTATTATGCAGCCAATGAGGAAAAAGTAAAATCATATATGAATAAAATATTCGGATTTTTGGAAGATGAAAATAGGTTTAAAGCTATTTTAAAGAAAGTTCTACAGATTCAGGCACAAAATAAAAAGGAAGAACAACTGTTGCAGCGGGAATTGTTTTCTGCTTAAATAAATTATTTAGTTGATGTTTAGTGATGCAAAGCGGGATAGATCCAGAGGGATTTTATCCCGCTTTCATTTGTTTTACGGATTTTATAATCAATTTTGTATCCTTTAATCTAAAGCTATCATTTTAAAATGAATAAATATTCTGATCTGATCCAACAGACCTTTGATTTTCCTACCAAAGAGTTTAATGTAGAAAACAACGAGTTGCTTTTTAATGGTGTCAATCTGATGGACATAATTTCCACATATGGTACCCCGCTGAAGCTGACTTATCTGCCAAAAATTTCCGAAAGCATTCAGAATGCCAAAACCTATTTTGGCAATGCGATGAATGCCCACCAGTATAAAGGGGATTACACCTATTGCTATTGTACCAAATCCTCCCATTTCAGCTTTGTTTTGGATGAAGCTTTGAAAAACGATATTCATATCGAGACTTCTTCCACCTTTGACATTCCTTTGGTAAGAAAACTATATGAAAAAGGGAAAATCTCCAAAGAGACCTTCATTGTCTGCAACGGTTTCAAAAGAGATTTATACAAACAATACATAACCGAATTGCTCAATGATGGATTTGTCAACTGTATCCCAGTATTGGACAACCTTTCTGAAATAGATTATTATCTCGAACATGTAAGCGTTCCTTTTCAGGTTGGCATAAGGATAGCGGCTGACGAAGAGCCCCAATTCGGGTTTTATACTTCTCGATTAGGAGTTCGGTATAATAATATTCTTGATCTTTACGAGAAGAAAATCAAAGACAATGCGAATGTTTCCCTAAAAATGCTCCACTTTTTTATAAACTCAGGAATCAGGGATTCCGCTTATTATTGGTCAGAACTTACCCGGTTTATCCAAAAATATGTTGATCTCAAAAAGATAGCCCCATCTCTTGATACCATGGATATCGGTGGAGGTTGGCCGATCAAAACCAATGTGTTTTTTGATTATGATTACCAGTACATGGCTGATCAGATTATCAAAAACATCAAATGGATGTGTGCCAAAAACAATACCATTGAACCTAATATCTTTACCGAATTCGGAAGCTACACCGTAGGGGAAAGCGGGGCTGTGATCTATTCGATTTTGAACGAAAAGCTGCAAAACGACAAGGAGCTTTGGTATATGATAGATGGATCATTTATCACTCAGCTGCCCGACAGCTGGGGTCTAAACCAGAAGTACATCATGTTGGCAGTCAACAACTGGAATGAGGAATACCACAATATCTCTTTGGGTGGACTGACCTGTGACAGCATGGATTATTATAATTCTGAAGCGCATCAGTTCAATATTTATTTACCTAAAATCGAAGTAAATAATAAACAGTATATCGGTTTTTTCCATACCGGAGCCTACCAGGAATCTTTGGGTGGTTATGGTGGAATTCAGCATTGTCTTATCCCGGCTCCAAAGCATGTTCTAATTGACAGAAATACAGACGGATCAATCAATCACCGCCTTTTTGCTCCCGAGCAGACAAGTGAAAACATGTTGAAGACTTTGGGATATTGAAGGCCTTTATGGTAAAGTATTTGCAAATTAAGATGAGTACCCCTTAAAGTCCAATTATCTAAAAAGGATCAGAGTATTGTTTTTGGGGATTGTTTTTCACTTAGCAATTGTATTCCTCATGGCAAAAATCATTTATCAGGTTGGGGTTGATATAATAGTTGGGCCGGCCTTCCCGCTTGATCAGTACGCCAACAGCAGCGAGCGAATAAGTGAATGATTTTAATACTATTTCAAATAATGGTAAAATAATCCAATTTCTTTAACACTGCCGCCAATGATGGCTTTGATCCCATTCCACTACAAAATTGGAGATTTAGCAGGCTCCCGGCTTTGGGCTAATTTTGTTGAAACTATAAAACAAAGCCATGAAAAACACACCTATTATCATCTCGTACTGGACAAAAGCGGAAGCATGGACTCCTGCTGGAAGGAGGCAAGACAAAGAAAGAGAAGTTAAAAATTTAGTCGGAGAACATTAATTTTGTATCAGTTTACACCGGCTTATCATCTTTCCATTCCCCTTCAATCTGTATGTTTCCATCCGGATCATACAATATTCCATAACCATTTCGCATGCTGTTTTCCCATTCACCTACGTACCGCTCCCCGCTTGGCCAATAATAGGTGCCTTGTCCTTCCCTGATGTCCTCTATAAATTCCCCCTCATACCTTTCTCCTCCTACCCATTCAAATGATCCTTTACCGTGTCTGAGATTGTCTTTCCATTCACCTCTGTAGATGCTCCCTGTGGAGGTCCAGATCCCGATGCCTCCCCCATTGGCCATTTCATCTTTTACTTCTCCCAGATAGTAAATCTGAACGTTGTTTTCATTTGTAAAAGAAATGACCTGGACATTTTCCTTCCGGTCCAGCAGTTGTTCTTTCATTTCCAGCTCCTTTTTCAAATTTATAATCTGACTGGTGGTGGTCTGGAATTCTGTGCCCATGGTACGTCTAAATTCTTCCAATTCACTACTTAATACCTCAACAGAATCCTGGAATAGGGTCAGGAGAGAATCCTTTATGTATGCCTCCAGTTGCTCATTATCCTGGATATCAATCCTACTTTTAATGCGGTTTATCCGATTGTCTACAACTTCTCTTTCCCTTTGTTCCAAAAATGGTAATATGGACTCGTAAGCAACTATACCTTCCTGCAATTGGCCTTCCTGTACCATTTTTTCTGCGGAGAGAATCTGGGAGTAGGTTTTCTTTTCGTTGCTGATATCTTGCAGCCTGTTGTTAATTTGTGCAAGGGCATTTTTTTGTTCACTGTTGACCTGGTAAAACCACGCTAGAAAGGCTACTAAAACAAAAATCATTACGGTGGCAGCTATCGCATAAATGGTCCTTTTGCTCTTCTTCCCTGTTTTTTTCTTTTTTTGTTCTGGTTCCATTTAATTGTATTTGATAAAACTATAATTAATCAACCAACCTTGAATCATTAAGATTCCTAATCATCAAAGCGGATCTGAGGAATTTTAGCTTCCATTTTTCGGAAGTCCAGGGATAAATATACACTCATCCTCAGGACCCATCTCGAACTAAAATTGTATCCAGCATCCAAATTTTGGCCAGTGGTATACATCATTCCTATAGTATACTTTGTCCTCGGATTGGCAATGTAACCGATGGATGGGTTAAGCCGCAAATCCTCCAAAGGTGAGTCTATTATCGGTTTTCCACTTTGAAGGATCACCTCGATATCAGGGGTAAAGTAAAAGGTCCCCGGGGTTAGTTGTGTATTGTTAATCGGTATGTACATGTAAAACTTGTAGCGGTACCTGTTTCTGAATATCCAGTCCGATCCAACCCTGTTGCTTCTACTCCAGCGATGTTCAATTCTTAACCGGTGATATACCATAAAGCGCGGGAAAGGCATAGCAAATAAATACTCATGCCAGATCCTAGGTTCCAAGACTACTTTTTCAAACTCAGGATTTTCAGGCTCAGGCGAAAAATTTAGCCGTAGGACAGGGCCAAGTGACATACTAAAATTCTTATTCACCAAGTAATTGAGGGCATGTCGGTTATAGATTTGGCCCATCCTTCCAATATACTTGGTATTGGCATCATTTACCCTCCGGTAATGAAACTGGGCATCCCAAAAGAATTTCTCGCTTAGCCTGAATTTACCATAAAATCCCATCCATAAGGCGGTTGAAGGAGGACGGGTGATAGACTGGTCCGGACGTTCCTGGGCAAGTCCGGGTAATAGTGGACTTATTACCATAAAAACCACGATAAAACATTTTTTCATAAGATATCTCATTGGTGGGATGTAGTTTGTTTAATGAAGGTCCAGATTGAGCGCTGCTAAAATTTCTTCCAGGGTGTTTGACCTGCGGAGCTGCCTTTCAATCTGCTTGGTGTCTTCATCCCTCAATTCAATCATTTTCCGGTACAGGACCTCAAGACTTTTCGTTTTGTCCCCAATATTTTCACAGGAAATACTGCCGGATAACTCGTCCCATACAAAAGGGAAAACTTCATTTTCGAATGCTTCATAGACATTTTCTTTAACTCTTTCATCCATATAAGTAAATGTGAAAGGATTCCAGGTAGTTCTTGTGTAAACCTCATTGATCCGGTCCAGTTTTCTGGGCAAATCCTCTAGTTCTGTATAAAGGGCAAAAAGAGAATCAAAGCAGGATGATATTTCATCGATCTTCGTCACCTTTTCGGTAAGGGGAAGTGCAGCATAATTTTTAAATTCCTGTTCGGCAAATTCTTGAACTGAACTGCTAATGGCTTCGTGCCATGTGTTATATTCTTCCCTGGGGGTTTTGTTCATAAATAGGTTTACTATAGAATCCTTTTTACTTAGAAGCTCAGCCTCCATTTTGGGCAACTCACTCTGTGACTTATAATCTTCCAGAATATTTGCAGAGGTTTCACTGATATCTGTTACGATTTTAAAAATCTCCCCCAGATGTGCATTTATTTCAGTCATTGTGACATTGTTTTGCGAAATTCCTTGGGGGAAAGGAAAGGTGTCGGTAATGACAGTATTATCAAATTCGAACTGAACTTCTTCCGGGTAATTTATGTAGGGTAAGGTTTCCTTAATTATTGCTTCTCTGTTAAGATATTGTGTGGCTTGATCAGAAAGAAGGTTAACAAGAGGGGCAAGCGTTTCTACCTTTTCCTGAAAAATCTTCATGACTTCATAATAAAAATGAATATCCTGGTATGCATGTAATCCTATTTTGACATAAGGATCATCCAAATAAGTATCTATGTCATTTTGGGTGGCTTCCAAAAGCTTTAATGCTTCAGAATAAACTATTCTTTCTTCTTCCGACAACGGGTATTTTCTCAATTTTACCAAGACTGGTTGCATCTCATACCCACCATCCGACAATTCCCATATTTTACGCCCACCATGAACATCCACATTAAAAAACACTTTTTCCAAAAGGGAATTTCCGATTTGGACCAACTGCATAGGGTCACCCAAATTTTCCGGCTTATTTTCATCCTTATTTAGACCGACTGATGCATAAGATAGTAACCTAAAATACTCCGGCCCGGCAACCACTTCTTCCCAGTTTTGATTACTGGTTTCTGGGTCAGAATCCATGCCCACATAATTGATCTGATATTTTTCATTGTTATGGACAAAATGATGGGAAGAAAGTATTCCATCTTCATATTCTCTTACATCCAAAAGGTCTCCTGAATCTGTGCGGTGCAGGATCTCCCATTTACCATCCGGCATTCCCTGTGAATTAAACCGACCGGAAACCCTAACGTTGTCTTTTTTTCCCTCAATAACCTCAAGCATAACCCCCTCCTCATAAAATGCTTTAAGAAAAAACAAGGTGTCTGTAGTCACTGAATTGGCAATGGTCCGTTCCTGGATTTCATAATTCCCATGGACCTTACTGTTTTTAAAAAATGTCCTTGCCGTATAGTCCTTGCCAGTTGCATTATATATGATTTCACTGTCAGTGGTAACTGGTTGTCCTTCCGGTCTAAACTCTTTGTAACCGTAGCTCCATGCTCCATTTTTCACATTTTTGGTGTACTGACCGGACAATATTATGCTTATAATGGTCTGTCTTTCGTCTACCAAATCAGTTTCTGAATGCTGAAAAAAGAAACCTCCTTGTTTGATGGTATCACTTCCCGAGAGGTAGTAGTTATAAATGGCTTCCCCTTCAAGGTCATTTTCCAAAGTATAGGAGTCATTAAATTCCCGTATTTCCTGTGCTTGCGTCAGTATAGAAACTGCAAGAAAAAGAAATATAAAGGGGAATAAGGTATGTGAAGCACACACTCCTAAAATTTTTGTACGAAAAATCATTTTTTACTTTTTTGTATTTGGCTTATATGTAAAATTAAAATATTATACAGTAGGTAAAAAGTTTTTCAGACAAGGATGTTAACAGGATTTGGAAACCCATACATTCTGAATTTCCCAAGGCCAGGTTTTTAAAAGGATTCTCATTGATATGGAAATGGGTTTCCCCAAAGATTTTTAGTAAATTAAAATTGCCCGAAAGGCATATTGAAGATTAAGGGAATTATATCTCTAAAAAACGTGCCGAAAATGGAGTATGGTTTTGGGGGCTTGTTCAAGATAGTGGATGAGTTAGGTCTCAATCCGGAAACGCGCTTTCAGCCCGGCAATGAAAATGAATTTCTTATTATATTATGGTTTGTTTATTTCATCAACTGAGGTAAGTTATCCGCCCTCGGCATGGTCCACAATATTCCCTTCCAAAGTTAAATATCCACCCATACAATCCGCTGTCATGCAACTGTGAACGGGCAGTATTCCCAAAAGATCACCGACTTTTACTTTTGCCAGCAATTCATCCGATGCATGAATCAATCCATGTTCCTGTGAAATGCTTTTGAGATAGGACCGCTCTGCTGGGAAAGTCCATCCATTTTCATTCAGATAAACCACTTCCCCAAAATTTTTGCTGCCATCGGGTTCCATCAAAACATCCTTTGCCAGATGGACGCCGCCGCCATGAATCAACAACTCATTACGCCCTTTTTGTATATCCACAACTGGCACTGCAAGAGCTACCGCAATATCCACTCTCCGACAGCTGCCGAGATTAACCTGCATCAGGTCATAAAAAACGAAATTTCCCGGCCCTAATTCATCAATGTCACCAAAATCTTCAATCACCGAACAGCCGGGAGTATCGCCGGTTCGTGTGACCAAATCAGGAAATTCAGAACGGTACTTGTTTTTCAACATTCCCAAAGCGGCTCTTGTCTCTTCAAATATTTTCTCCAGATCCTTTTCATAATAGGAGTGTCCGGCATGTAAATAGAATCCTTTGAATTTAAGTTTATCACTGGTTTTGGCAATCCTGAATATTTGCTCCATCAGGCCAAAATCAGAAACTTCAACACCTGTACGGCCATACCCTGCATCTATTTCAATGAAAAACCCAACAGGATATATTAGTTCTTTTGCAAGTTTTTCAGCAGTTGCCACATTGATCAGCTGCACGGATATATGTTGGTTTTTAGCCAGTTTGTTGAGAGTGGGTATCTCTAAAAGATTGAAGGGAAATGCAATGTGGATATTTTCCCAGCCCTGATCACGAAAATATTCAGCCATTTTGATGGAAGAAACAGTGATTTCCCTTACACCGTATTCTTTTGCCCACTCACCGATCGTATGGGATTGAGCTGTTTTGAAATGGGGAACAAGCTTCATGTTGTGTCTTGCGGCTTTATCAGCCATCACCTTTAGATTGTTTCTGCAAATCTGCTCATTGAGAATGAGTGTCGGAGAAGTTATTTGGTCAAGAAAAGACATAGTTAAACAGTGGTTTATAAATAATTGAGTTTCAATTTGTTTTTGAGGTGGATTTAATCCCAAAAACTGAAAGTAAATAAAATGAACCGGAAGTCAAGAATCAAGAGAAAAAAATGAAGAGACAACCGGCAAGTGGCAAGAGCACTATCAAGAGCCAAGAATCAAGGACGAGAGCCTAAATCTTAAGTCTCACGTCTCAAGTCTCAAATTTCACCTCTCAAGTCTCAAAAACCGATTATCAAAAAGTTATTTCCATAAAGGACATTTTGAGTATCTTTCTCAATCATTTTGAAAAGAAAATTGATTTATAATAACCTATGAAACCAAAACACAATATTTTCAAGCTGTTTGGATCGTCCTTATGCATTTCTGCGGGTCTGCTGTTTTCAGTCACAGGCTGTAAAGAAAAAGAACCTGTGGACCTTCGGATCACCCAATTCGGTCAGGAAGAGGTGCAGAGAATGGCTTCGGAAACCGAAGCTCTTGCAAATCCCGAAATCGCTGAAGGCCTTTCACTCAGCTTATGGGCAGTGGATTCAATTATTTCGGATCCCATTTCTATCCATATGGATGATGAGGGTACACTCTATTACTCAAGATCCAACCGAAAACCCGATACAGAATTTGATATCAGGGGACATCAGGATTGGGAAATTGCTTCCATCCGGTTACAATCCATAGAAGATAAAAGGGCTTTTTTAAGAAGTGCTCTCGCTCCCGAAAACAGTGAAAAAAATCAATTTCTTCCGGATCTTAACGGTGATGGTTCTCATGATTGGAAAGATATGTTGGTTGAAAAAGAACAGATTTTTCAGATAAAAGATACCGATGGCGATGGTCTGGCAGACTTTTCCCAGATGATGGCGGAGGATTTTAATGATGATGAGACTACTGATGTCGCCGGAGCTGTCATGAAGCACGGTGATGATTTATATGTTGGGGTGGGTCCTGATATGTGGAGGCTTCAGGATCATAACGGGGATGGAATCATGGATGAGAAAACATCTATTTCCCACGGATATGCCATTCATATCGGTTTTGGTGCCCATGGTATGTCAGGATTGAAAGAAGGACCTGACGGCAGGATTTATTGGGGTGTCGGTGATGTCGGATTTAACGGAAAAGGTGATGACGGCAAAGAGTGGAAATATCCAAATCGCGGTGTGATAGCCAGATCCAATCCTGATGGAAGTGATTTTGAGATTTTTGCAATGGGTGTCAGAAATACACATGAGTTCGTTTTTGACGAGTACAACAATCTGATTTCAGTGGACAATGACGGTGATCACAGAGGTGAAAGTGAAAGGTTGGTCTACCTTACCAATGGATCCGATACCGGCTGGCGAATCAACTGGCAGTTTGGTAAGTATCGTGATCCATTGAATAATACATATAAGGTGTGGATGGACGAAAAACTGTATATCCCTCGCTGGGAAGGACAGGCAGCATATATTACCCCACCGATTTTAAATTACGTCAACGGTCCAACCGGGATGGTTTATAACCCGGGAACAGCTCTGGGTGAAAAATGGAAAAACACTTTTTTTGTGGTTGAATTTGTAGGAAACCCTGCAAGGTCAGGAATCCATGCTTTTAAACTTGAACCTAAAGGAGCAACTTTTGAATTGAAAGAAACCAAAAAAATCCTGGGAGGAATATTGCCTACAGGTTTGAGTTTTGGCCCTGATGGAGCCTTGTATCTTGCAGATTGGATTGATGGTTGGGGAAACAAAAACCGTGGCCACATTTGGAAACTTGACGATAATGCGGAGACCAATTCTTCGGCTAGGAAAGAAACCCAACGAATATTGGGATTGGATTTTAAATCACTGAATGAAAATGAACTTGCAGATCACCTGAAACACGACGACATGAGAGTGAGGAGAAACGCACAGTTTGAACTCGCAAAACGTGGGGAAAAAGGTGCGGAGGTATTCAGGACAGTTATTGCCCAAAGGGAAAATCAGCTCGCCCGCGTCAATTCCATTGTTGGAGTCAGTCAATTGGCAAGAATGGGAAGACCTGATGATGCTCAGATCCTGATAGATCTTTTGAAGGACGCTGATGGAGAAATCCGTGCTCAGGCAGCCAAATGGCTGGGAGATATAAAATATAAAGATGCCGGTCAGGCTCTGGTTCCATTACTGAAAGATGAAAACAGCAGAACAAGATTTTTTGCCGCGGAAGCACTGGGAAGAATTGCCTTTGAACCAGCTGTTCAACCCTTGATCTCACTTTTGGAAGGCAACAATGATGAAGATGCATTTATCCGTCATGCCGCAAGTCTGGCTTTGGCCAGAATCAATAAAGCAGAACCCGTTGTAGCACTCTCAAATCATGTCAGTGATGCTGTTCGGATGGGGGCAGTCATTGCATTAAGAAGAATGGAAAATCCCGGAGTTGCAAAATTCCTGGATGATAAGAATGAGTTGATCGTAACAGAAGCAGCAAGAGCCATCAATGATGATTTTTCGATCGAACCTGCATTGCCCGCTTTGGCAGATTTGTTACTGACAACTACTTTTTCCAATGAACCACTTATCAGAAGAAGCATCAATGCCAACCTGAGGGTCGGAACCGATCAATCCATGCAGAATCTTATTTCCTACATGGGAAAACCGAATATTCCAACACCCCTGAAGAAGGAGGCTATCGATGCCTTGAGCACTTGGTCGCAGCCTTCTGTATTGGATAGGGTAGATGGTAGGTTCAGAGGTGAGATCATCAGAGAACCGGAGATGGTCAGAAAAACGGCTGCTCAGCCTCTTGTGGAGTTGCTAAAAATCCAAGATCCTGAGGTACGCGTCAGTGTAGTAAGTGCTTTGGGCAACTTGGGAATTACAGATGGGTCGGAACAGTTGTTGGCAGTTTTAAAAAATGATAGAAATGCCGAGGTGAGAATGGCCGCAATCAGAGCTTTGACCGCCATGGAAGCATCCAATCAGGAAGAAGCAATACAGATAGCACTTTCGGATTCGGAGAAAACTGTTAGGGCGGTAGGTCTTGACCTGCTTGGCCAACTTGAAATCGCCGATGATATGAAGATTGAACTGTTGACGGAGGTAATTGAAAAAAGGACTGTCGAGGAAAAACAGGCAGCATTACTGACATTGGGCAGTTTGCCTGTGGCTTCCAGCCAAAAAACCTTTGAAAACCTCATGGTAAAAATGGAAAGCAATCAACTTCCGGAAGATATCCTATTGGAGTTTTCCGAAGCAGTGGAGCTATCAGGTTCTACGGATTTGCAGATCAAACTTAAAGGCGCGGAAGAAAAACTATGGAAAGGAGACGTGCTGGCCTCTTATCAAAGCAGTCTTGAAGGCGGTGATTTGGTAAAGGGCAGATCAATCTTTTTCCAATCCCAGGCAGGACAATGTATCCGTTGTCATGCATATGATGATTTTGGGGGAAGTGCAGGCCCAAGATTAAACGGTATTGCCAATCGATTGAACCGTCAGCAACTGTTGGAATCTGTCGTAGATCCGAGCAAACGAATTGCTCCGGGATTTGGAGTTGTCATGTTGGAGCTTGCCGGCGGGAAGTCTTTGAATGGTGTCCTTGAAGAAGAAACCGAAACAGCTTTGCTTGTGAAGATGGGAAACAGACCAGATACATTGATTCAAAAAGAGCACATTGATTCAAGAAAGAATGCTGCTTCAAGTATGCCGGATATGAAACAACTGCTTACCCGGAGAGAAATTAGGGATCTGGTAAGCTTCCTGGCAACATTGAAAGGGGAAGAATACGAATAAAGGATTCCCGACTTTGGTTCACTAAATTTCTTTTGTATAAATGTGGAATTGTCGAATTGGGAAATGTCGATTTTAGAACTGATGGAATGGGGAACTGACGAATTACGGAATTTTCGTATTGAAGAACTGTGAACTATTCAACCCTTAACTTATTTTGCTTTGACCCTCTTCACTTAAACTCCATTCCATAAAAATTCAAAAAAATAACCACCTTTTAAGGTGGTTATTTTTTTGTGATTAGTTTTGGGAAATCAATTCAGGAATTCATCAAAGGTGATGGAAACAAAATAAGTCGTTCCAACAGTTGGGTTACCCCAGGCTTGACGGTATCCGTTGCTGAAGAGATTTGATCCACCTATTTTGATGATTGACTTGATGGATTGCAACTTATAGCTTATCTGTGCATCCAAGTTACTGAAAGCAGGCATAACCGAAAGCATCTGGGTTGAAACAGCAGGTGCTACAAAAGAAGACTGCCAAACGAACTCATCCTGCCATCTCCATGCGACAGCAAACCCGATGTTTTTGTTTTTGATGTTCCTGTTGGCAAGGGTTAGATTGGTCCTGTATTCAGGTGTATTGAAGGCCGGTTGGAAGCCATCCAGTTCTTCGATATTGGCCAGTTTGTTAAAGGAAACATTGCCCCCGATGGTGAAATTTTCAGGCAATTGATAATCAACACCCAAAGCCCAACCATAGGATTTGATCAATTCCTCACGGTTGACAGGGGTGGAAAAGACATTCCTGGTATTTGTATTCAATAAGTTTAGACCAAGATCAGAAGCAATTCCCGAACCCGGATTCCTGTCCTGTATCAAAACCTGACCACCGATGAAATTTTCAAACCGATTATAATAATAGTATCCATCTATCAATAATTTGTTTTCAAGCAAAAGGGCTTTATAACCTATTTCATAGGATTTCACCACTTCAGGACTAAATGTCCTCAATTCATATGGTTGTTTCAAATCCTGGTTTCTTTGTGCTGCAATGACCGGTATTGCCTGAGCCACGGCAGCTAATACTGCTGGGTCATTTTGCGGGGTACCCGGAGGAAATTGAGCATAAATAATTCCGAAGACTTCCTGCTGAAATGCGGGCGTTCCAGCCAATTGTTGTATCGCACCACCAAATTGGGTAACTGTTGCTAAAGAATATATAGGGTTGGAGTTAAAATTATACCTTTCCCTGAACAAGGGTAGACCTCCGACCAATCTTGCCTGGGGCGTTAACAAATCTATATATTGATCCTGAGTAGTCGGGATTCTGAATCCTTTTTGGAAAGAAGCTCTGAAGTTATGTTTTCCTGCAGTGTAAACAGCCGAAATTCTTGGTGAGAATTGGCCTTCGAAATTTTCGTTTTTATCATATCGGATAGACCCGGTCAACTTAAGATTATCATTTAGCAGGGTTTTAGATCCTTGAACATATCCTCCAAATTCATTGATGGTAAACTCATTGTCGTTTTCATCTGTGGCAAATAATGTCTTGTCAGAGTTCAGCTGGTAGACCCTGTAATTTCCACCCACTACAAAATCGGCGAATTCAATGTCTGTTAGTGTGTAAGAACCTTCCAGGTGATAAAGGTTTGTTTTGTCAACAAATCTTGATCCTATCCTTCGTGGGGGTGCTTGAAAATCGCCTGGAATTGGCCTGGACCTAACATCTTCTAAAGCTTGATTAAATTGGGGTGAACCTGGATCATACCTTCCAGCATCAGCTGCATTTCTTGCAATTCCATGAGCAGTATTTTCTTCTGCACCTCCAAGTCTTGCTCCAATAAAATTTTGCAAGTATTCTCCGTACCATTGCTCACTAGATTTCCAAGCTTCATTAATACCACTGGCAGCAATACCAACAGCATAAGAATCACCAGATCTTTCCTGTGTGGTATACGCTCTTACAAACCAATTTGAGCCTCTTAGCTCAGCTTTATATTGCCCGATGCTGAAACCTGTAATGGAATATCTGTCCGCACCGGTTAATACTGTTGTTCCTGTACCGTAATTTCCCTGAAGAATTGCTTCCACTCTGTCATTGATTCTCCAATGCAAAGCTGCGTTTAATTTAAGGGATTCGGTATTATAATCCGCTAAATCTCGTTCCCGGTATCCAGTCCTGGAAACAAATGTATTAGGAACTAAAGATAATATTTGGTCAGGTAATCCTGCACCGGAAGCAATGTTAAAAAGGTTTAAGGAACTTTCATCTCCATAAATATTTATCCCGTTGTAGGCAGGATTATTTATGTGGGTGCCACCTTCAATACTTGAACCATTTAACAATGACTGATCCCGGAAGTCATTTGCCTGCCAATCATCCGCACTGAGATAACTTACATTTACTTTCAATGCAACCCTGTCGCTGAATGCTGTGGCATATCTTGCTGAGAAATCATAAAAACCGGTGTTTGGACTGGTTCTGCCGGATTCACTCATGATCCCACTTTTCATCTGAACAGAAAGTCCTTGGTATTGAAAAGGATTCTTGCTGTTCATAAGGAGAATGCCGTTGATGGCATTGGGACCATAAAGTGCTGAGGAGGCGCCCGGAAGTAATTCCACGCTTTCAAGATCCAATTCGGAAATACCGGCGATGTTTCCAACCGAAAAATTAAGACCCGGAGCCTGATTATCCATACCGTCAATCAGCTGAACAGTTCTGACGTTTCCGTTTGCGTTGAACCCTCTTGTATTGAATGATTTGAAGGTAAGGGATTGGGTATTCATTTCCACACCTTTCATGTTGTTCAGTGCATCATAGAAATTAGGTTGAGGAGCATTTCTTATGGAAATGATATCCATGGATTCAACAGTCACTGGTGATTTTAAGACACTTTCCTCTATTCTGGAAGCAGAAACAATTACTTCTTGTCCGAGAATAGAACTTTCGGATAGCGTTATCTTTAAGTTGTCAACGTTGGACTGTGAGACTTCCACTTCTTTGCTTGAAAATCCCACCATTGAAAATATCAAGGTCAAAGGAGGCTCCTGATTTACACGCAAGTTGAAATTTCCACTCAAATCTGTGATTGTACCGATTACTTTACCTTTTACCAGGATATTTACCCCAACCAGTGTTTCTCCCGTTTCTTCCTCCACCACCTTGCCGGTAATTGTTGTGGTTTGAGCAGTTACAGTTGTTGCACCAAAGGAAACAATGACAAGCAGCAAGAAAACTGATTGCCGAATTTTAAATGTAAAATTTTGCATAGGTGTGTTTTCGGTTAAAAACGGTTTGGATTTTTCCATGGTAGTGGCTTAACTTTTGTGAAATTTAATCGAAAATTCCAACTAACAATGGATTTACCTAAAAATTATTTCTTGGAAATTTTCCTAAAAATTAAGGATTTGTAAAAATTGAATCGCCCAAACATCTGTTAATTAAAGATTATGTAAAAAAATTGGTAATATTTATTTAAAAAATTATTATAAATAAATGTATTGGCGGTTTAACAATAATAATTCGAGTACAATATACCTATATTAAATTGGTTAATTATTTGGACTTGTTTTCCTCGTTCACGTGTTTGACCAACCTGTCGCAAAGGTCTTTCATTTCCTCAGCCATATATTCATCCCCCGTACTGTTCAGAATCGTTTGCGCCATCCCTCCAAGGATATCAATATAGAACCTTTTCATTTCCACAACAGACATATCGTCGGTCCAAAGATCGATCCTCAGGGTGCTGTGATTCAAGTTGTCCCAAACATTAAGACTGATGCTTTTGGTAGATTCAAGCCCTTCGGTTTCTTTATCGGAAGCGTTCCACTGAATATCTTTTGGAAGATTTTTTTCGTCAAGCTGTACTTTAAACTGAATTTCTGAATTTTTCATCTTTAATAGTAGGAGTAGGCTGCAAAACTACAAAACCCAACTTCAAGTTCCGAAAAAAAATCAGAAAGCTTCGGAAATTTAGGTATTGTCAGGGGGGAGATGCCTGTGGCGTAGAAGCTTTGCGTAGATTCTTCGAGTAGATGCCTAAGGCATAGATAACGGTGCTGATCTATGCGCATAGCGCATCTCCTAAATGAACTGGCTTCGGTCACCGGTCTTGAGTCTCCCGTCTCCTGTCACCATTCAAACTTCCATTTCCGGAATATTCCCTTCCACTATCAATTTACCTTCTGTTTTTGCAATGATCTCTTCCACGGATATTCCCGGGGCTCTTTCCACCAACTTAAATCCTCCCTCCGGCATAACATCCAATACGGCCAAGTCGGTGATGATTTTCTTCACACATCTGATCCCGGTGATAGGAAGTGAACATTCTTTAAGCAACTTGGACTTCCCGTCCCTGCTGCAATGCTGCATGGCTACGATAATATTTTCTGCAGAGGCTACGAGGTCCATTGCCCCTCCCATTCCTTTTACCATTTTTCCGGGAATTTTCCAGTTGGCGATATCGCCGTTTTCCGAAACTTCCATTGCCCCCAGGATGGTCAGGTGCACATGCCCGCCCCGGATCATTGCAAAAGATTCGGCAGAACTGAAAAGCGATGAACCTTTTGTCATCGTAATGGTCTGTTTTCCTGCATTGATCAGATCGGGATCTACTTCCTTTTCAACCGGAAAAGGACCAATTCCTAACAATCCGTTTTCAGATTGAAGCACCACTTCCAGCTCGTCTGGAATGTAGTTGGCAACCAATGTAGGAATACCGATCCCCAAGTTGATAAACTGACCGCTTTTGATCTCTTTCGCAATCCTCCGGGCAATCTGATTTTTATCTAACATGATATTATCTTTAGAAATTCTCTATAATATTCTTGATTTTGACAAGCTTAAAAAATTTCCTGATAAAGACTTGATTCTTATCCTAAGCGGAAAATGTTTTTCTCTTTTAGATATTAATCATTGATTAATAAATAGTTGTCGATAATAAATTAAGATTTTATCGTTCGTTGCTCAATCCGTTTCTCATAATCTTTTCCCTCGAAAATGCGATGAACATAAATTCCGGGTGTATGAATCGCATTGGGATCCAGCTCGCCTGCAGGCACCAACTCTTCCACCTCAGCAATGGTAATATGACCTGCTGTCGCCATCATGGGATTAAAATTCCGGGCTGTTCCCTTGTAGATCAGATTGCCTGAGGTATCTCCTTTCCAAGCCTTTATTAAAGAAAAATCCGCCCTAAGACCTCTTTCCAGGAGATAAAGTTTGCCCTCAAATTCCCGGATTTCTTTCCCTTCGCCAACTTCAGTTCCCACACCGGCAGGGGTGAAGAATGCAGGGATTCCTGCTCCACCCGCTCTTACCCTTTCAGCCAAAGTTCCCTGTGGGATCAACTCCACCTCGAGTTCACCGCTGAGAAGCTGTCGTTCAAACTCGGCATTTTCTCCGACATAGCTGGAAATCATTTTTTTGACCATGTGCTTTTTGAGCAACAACCCAATACCAAAATCATCCACTCCGGCATTGTTGGATATACAGGTGAGGCCTTTGATATCCAGCTTTAACATTGCCTTTATGCAGTTTTCGGGTATTCCACATAGCCCAAAACCTCCTAACATAATTACAGCATTTGAAAAGATACCTTTTAACGCTTCATCAGCATTGGGTACGGTTTTGTTTATCATAGCTTTATGTTTTATTAATGTTGGGCTAAAATGGCGATCGCCTTTTCCCTGTCACTTTTCAACTGACGCTTCAGACCTTCAAGATCGGAAAATTTTATTTCCGGTCTCAAATAGGCTTTAAAATATACGCAAACCCTCATGTCATATAGGTCTCCGTTGAAGTCAAACAGATTGGCTTCTATGGTCCGGCTACTTCCGTCTACGGTGGGCCGGTTACCGATGTTGAGCATACCTTGATATATTTTGCCTTCCACATCTATCGTCACCGCATATGCTCCGTCACCGGGTATCAGCTTGTAGTTATTGGGGATGTGGATATTGGCAGTAGGAAAACCGATGGATCTACCCAATTGTTGTCCTTTGATGATGATTCCGTTCAGTTCATAGTCTCTGCCCAGATACTCGTTGGCGACATCAACAATTCCTTCTTCCAGAGCCTTTCTGATTTTGGTACTTGAGACGCCGACATGATCAACGTCTTCCCTGGAAATTTCCTCAAGTTCAAAATTGAATTCATCAATGTTTTCTTTCAGATATTCAAATCCGCCCTCTCTGTTTTTACCAAACCTGTGGTCATAGCCTATAACCAGCTTTTTGGTGTTGATTTTATCAACCAGGATTCTTTGAATGAATTCCCCTGATGTCATCTCGGCAAATTCTTTGGTAAAGGGAATGGTTATCAGATGATCTATCTCATATATCCGGAGGAGTTTAGCTTTTTCTTCAAAGGTGCTTAGAAGTCTAAGGTCGTGTTCTTCAGGATATAGAACGAGTCTGGGATGGGGCCAAAAAGTGATCAATACCGTTTCACCGTCTATCTGATCCGCAACATTCCGTATTCTTTTCAGGATTTTTTGGTGGCCCAGGTGCACCCCGTCAAAAGTTCCACTGGTGACTACAGGATTGGAAACAGGACCAAAGTCTTCTATGCCTTCATAGATTTTCATGTACCTCGCACTTTTATTTTTTCTACCAACTGATGGAGATCATCCGCATCTTTCAGCAGGAATTCCCCGATCCTTGTTCGCTTCAGTGATTTCATATAGGCGCCCACTCCAAGCTTATTTCCCAAATCACGGGCAAGGCTTCGGATGTAGGTTCCTTTAGAACATACAATGTTGAAATCAATTTCAGGCAATTCAAAACGGGTGATTTCAAATAAAGAGACCAGCACCGGACGGGGCTCCATTTTCACCTCAATTCCTTTTCGCGCGGATTCATACACCCTTTTTCCATCCACCTTGATGGCCGAATGGGTAGGAGGGATCTGCATGATTTGCCCCGTGAGGCCATTGACTGCCTCATTTATTTGTTTTAGTGTCAAATGAGAAGGATCGGCAACATCAAGAATTTCCCTTTCCAGATCAAAGCTTTCGGTAGTTTTTCCCAGCACGAAAGTGCCTGTATACTCTTTTTCCTGCCCCATAAAAGAATCAATGCTTTTGGTCATCTTTCCGGCACAGACAATCAGCAGCCCCGTAGCCAAAGGATCGAGGGTTCCTGCATGTCCGACTTTCTTGATTCTCAATGCATTTCGCACCTTTTTTACCACATCAAATGAGGTCCATTCGTATGGCTTGTCAATTAAAAATACTTCTTCATAGGGTTCTTCCTGCATATTACAAATATAGGCCTGCTCCAATAGCAATCAGTCCGACAATGACACAATAAACCGAAAAATACTTCAATTTGCTCTTCCTTACCAATAAAATCATCCAGGAACAAGCAAAAAATCCGGCTATGAATGCAGCTAAAAAGCCTGCTGATAGGTATCCGAAACTTGCTTCATTATAGCTCAGGGCACCATCAAGAATATCCTTGAAGATTTTCCCAAAAATCAATGGAACGACCATCAGGAAGGAAAATCTTGCGGATCTGGTTTTGTCTATCCCCAAGAGCACTGAGGTGGAAATAGTAGCACCCGATCTGGAAATTCCGGGGAGGATGGCTATGGCCTGGGAAACCCCTATAATGATGGCATTCATAAAGGAAACCGGTTTTTTTGTTTCTTTAGCCATATCGGCCAAATACAGCAGGGCAGCCGTAACCAAAAGCATGCAGCCCACGAAAACAATGCTTCCTCCGAAAAACTGTTCCAGCTGTTCTTCGAAAACCAACCCTACGAACACAGCAGGAATCATGGAAAGAATGATTTTTACGGAAAATTGTGATTCCTCATTCCATTTAAACTGAAAAAGGCCCTTGAAAATTTCTGCGATATCTTTCCTGAATACCAGTATTGTACTGAGTGCTGTCGCAAAATGTACCACTACGGTAAATAACATGTTTTCACCGGGCAATCTATCGTCTCCCAAAATGGCAGCCCCCAATTCAAGGTGACCGCTGGAGGATACCGGCAAAAATTCAGTAAGTCCTTGGACAATTCCAAGTATTATTGCATCTATAATATCCATTAATTAATTATTCGGATTTATGGAAAATGGCGTAGAACTCAAAAATAAAACCTGCTAAAGTAATACTTGGGCCTAGGATCAGTCCCATAAAACCAAATCCGTGGGGTGTCGAATCAAGTCCAATAATGATGAATCCCAAAATTATAATACCGACACCGATTAGCATCAGCATATAATTTTTTCTTGTAAAGGGGAAAGAATCTTTGTTCATTTTTAATAAAGTTCGTCCAGAGACATGTTGAGATATTTGTTTACTGCTCTAAGGGTGCTTAAAAAAGAAAGCATTGCGCCTGCCAGAATCAAACCTCCAAAGAGGAGATAAAGCAGCTCGTAATTTTGTAACATGGCAAAGCCATCAATATTCGCTTTAGTATATTCTATAATTCCATATAGCATAGCTGAGGCAAGCACTCCGGCAATTGCACCGAAGAAAAAAGACCTTCCCAAAAACGGCTTTCGAATAAATCCTCTCGTCGCTCCCACAAGCTGCATACTCCTGATGAGAAACCTCTGTGAAAACAAGGCCAACCTGATGGTGTTGTTGATCAACATGATGACTGTAATGATCAGAATCAGAATAAATCCACCCATGACGATGCTTACTTTGAGTAGGTTCTGATTGATGGATTTGACCAGGTCTGTCATATAGGTTACCTCAAACACTCCGTTCATTCCTTTGATTTCGGTTACGATTTCCTCAATCTGTTCGGGTGTCTGATATTCTTCCGCAATGGCAATTGTATAGCTGTCCCTAAGTGGATTATCGTCAATAAACCGTGTGAAATCTTCTCCGGTATCCTCAAGAAATGAAGCAGCGGCTTCCTCTTGGGAGATGAAGGTGATTCCTGCTCCTTCTTCTCTTTCCAGAATATAGGGTTTGGAAACCAGATTCTCACGGATTTTATCCTTTTCGTCTTCTGCGATGTTTTTGTTGAGAAAGACCTGGATTTCTATATTTTGTCGGATGATGGAGGTTAGCGTTTTTGCCTGTATTACAATGACTCCAAAAAGACCGACAATAAAAAGAGAAAGGGTAGTGCTGAAAAGTACCGATACAAATTTAAATCTACCTAGCTTTGTCTTTTTCCTTGGATTCCCGTTCATAGTGCTTGTAAAAATTCAGCCAAAATTAATCACCTTGGTGTACTTAACCAATCTTATTCCATTAAATGATTGGAATAACTTTTTTCGATGTAATAACGAAAGCACGATCCGCAATTGTACACTTCATGATGGCCAATCCCGTAAATCTTCCGAATGCCGGCAGGATCATTTGACGGGAAGAAACAAAAAAACAGGGTAATCTCATATACTGCCTCCCGACTCCCCTCAGCGAGATTCCCGGATGAATATGTCCACAAAGGTTAAACATTCCTTCGGGAACCGTTTTCATTGGTTCATGGGATAAAATCAGTTTATCCATCACCAAGGGTTCATGGTGGATGATCCACTTGCTTGAAGAATAGATATATTCCGGTAGTACATCATGGTTTCCTTTCACCAAATGAAAACCAACATTTTCGAACAGATTGATGAATTCATCCAATATCAACCAGGATTCATTGATATCACTGTGAAACAGATCGCCCAAAAAATAAACATCAGAGGGATTATGAGATTTAATCAACTCCTGTATTTTTGTCAAATCCTCGGTATGTAGGCTTTCGGGAATGGGTATGCCCGCTTTTCTGAAATGGGCAGCCTTTCCAAAGTGGGGATCTGCAATAAAAAGGCTGCGATTGGATGCAATATAAACAGCCCTCTCAGGCAACATCAAAAACCGTAGGTTTTCAAAATCAAATGTAGCATAATAGCTTTCTTTGGTATTCTGTGTTCTCAAATCAGAGATTAATTGGGGATATTTTTATCCAGTTGTTTGGGAAAGATGGGGGAAATGTACCTTCATCTTGAAATATCACCGTAAAAGTATTATAATTTATTCTGAATAACGGAAAACACATAAGAAAATAGGACTCAAAGATAAAATGAATATGCTTTGAAACTCCTTCGGTCTGGTGAGAAACCAGACTTTCAATTAATTTATAAGAAAAAAAGAAATAACTTTAGTACACCCGCATATCCAAGAATCCTATAATTTAGTCTTTCAAAAAAATCAATATTTATGAATCCAAAAAAACGTATTTTATTGTCCTTTGTGTTAGTGTATTTAATTGTAGGTTGGAATGCTGTAAATGCTCAAGGTGAAAAAGACTATGTAGGGGTTTGGTTCAATACAGAAAAGGACGCAAAAGTTGAGATCTTCAAAGAAGGAAATCAATACTTCGGAAAGGTGGTATGGCTAAAGGAACCTACAGATAAAGGCAAGCCTAAGGTTGATAAAAACAACAGCGACAAGTCAAAAAGAACTAAGCCAATCCTGGGCATGCGCTTGTTGAATGGTTTTGAATTATCAGATGGTGTATTGAAAGATGGTACCATTTATGATCCCAAAAACGGCAAAACCTACAGTTGCATCATCAAGAAAAAGGACGAAAAAACCTTAGAGGTAAGGGGATATATAGGATTTTCATTGATAGGAAGAACTGTGGAGTGGACTAAAGCTGAATGAAATGTATTCCGGCAGAATTGAAGGCAATAATCGATGCTATTGTTCAAATTTCTCCTTTCATAGTCCTGCTCTCAATAATCTCCCTTATTTTTGGCAAAAAAAAAGAAGTGGAAATTAATGCAGTAGTAAAAAAACTTAAAGAAGAAGGCCGGGTCCGCATAAAAGAGGGACATGGTATGCAGATCGAATTGTTGGTGCCTGCGCAGTGGAGACAAAGCAGTGATCAGCATGAGGCCGTGTTTCTTTTATATGAATTGTTTCAGATCAGGACCCTCACCGAGCAATTTTCGGAAGTTTCCCTTGATGTGGTAGAGTACGCCACGAAACCTACCATTTACCATTCTCCCGTAAACAGATTCTATGAAGACGGCCCCATCCTGGACGGAATGATTAAATTTTCGGTTATCAAACAATCATTCTGGAACAGTCTCTTATATTCTTTTGGTCAGCCGTTGGTTTTTCAGCCAAGCAAAGTAACAGGCGCTGATTTTGAGACCAATGAATATTTCCCACTGTTGAGCGAAGGTGTGAAAGAACTTTTTCTAAGCCCTGAAGGAGATGTAAAAATACTGAAAGGATGAATCTAAAGGATAAGCTGGATCAGGAAGAGATTTTTTATCGTGTGGGTCGCTGTGCCGATGAACTGGGATTGGAAACCTATGTAGTAGGCGGTTATGTCCGGGATATAATATTGAAAAGGCCAAGTAAGGATATTGATTTTGTTTGTGTAGGAAGTGGAATAACCCTTGCGCAAAAAGTTGCGGAAAGCTTTGAGGAGCATGTGCCGTTATCGGTCTTCAAGAATTTCGGCACAGCCATGATCAAATTGGAGGATAGGGAAATTGAATTTGTCGGTGCAAGAAAAGAATCCTACAGGGAGGACTCCCGAAAACCACTAGTGGAGGACGGAACCTTAGAAGAAGATCAGGAACGCAGGGATTTCACCATCAATGCTATGGCCATCTCCGTCAATCAAAAGAATTTCGGAGAGCTGATTGACCCTTTTGATGGTATTGCAGATCTGAAAAGAAAATTGATCAAAACCCCGATGGCACCGGGACTTACATTTTCGGATGATCCCTTGCGCATGATGCGTGCCATCAGGTTTGCTACGCAGCTGAAATTTGATATTTCGCCGGATACTTTTGAAGGAATAATTGAAAATGCCGGGCGGCTTTCTATTATTTCCGGAGAAAGAATAATCGATGAGCTGAATAAAATGATCATGGCTGAAAAACCTTCCTATGGGTTTAAGCTTTTGTATGTGAGTAAATTACTGCATCAGTTTTTCCCGGAAATGGTAGAGTTGCAGGGAGTGGATTCAGTTGGAGACAAATCACACAAAGACAATTTTTACCATACACTTCAGGTGCTGGACAACATTTCAGCTGTCACGGATAATCTGTGGCTGAGATGGGCGGCAATTATGCATGATATTGCAAAACCAGCTACCAAACGGTTTAATGACCGGGTAGGATGGACTTTCCATGGACATGAAGACAAAGGTGCACGGATGACACCGGCCATATTCAGAAGGCTCAAACTTCCCATGGATGAGCGGTTGAAGTATGTGCAAAAACTGGTTCGGCTGCATCTCCGTCCCATTGCTTTGGTGAGTGACAAAGTCACAGAATCCGCAATCCGGAGGCTGCTTTTTGATGCCGGAGATGACATTGATGACCTGATGAAACTTTGCCGGGCCGATGTGACTTCCAAAAACAACAACAAAGTCAAAAAGTACCTCGACAATTTTGACAAAGTGGAGCAAAAAATCATTGAAGTGGAATCCAATGATCATGTCCGGAATTTTCAACCACCCGTTTCCGGTGAGGAAATAATGGAGCTCTTTGAACTTAAACCTTCGAAAATTGTGGGTGAACTGAAAGAAGAAATAAAAGAAGCCATATTGGAAGGCCATATCCAAAATAATAAAGAGGAAGCTATGCAGTTATTACATAAATTAGCCGCTCAAAAAAAACTGAAATAACAATAAATCATCTATATGAATCCCATGAACAAATTAAAAATTATGACCCTGTTGTTTCTTTTGGCAGGTTCAACTGTATTTGCACAACAAACAGCCGAAACCCAGGAACCAAAAGTAGTAGAACCTGAATCCATCAGAAAGCTGAACGAAACTGATCAAAAAACATATCAATTGGCACTTCGGTACAACGACCTGATTGCCGCAAGGGTAAAACTGCTGGAACTTATCGAAAGAAACCCTACCAATACCCGCTATCCAGAGCTATTGGCGTCCTTGTATTTTGATTCAAACCTTTATGGATCCGCCGCCATTGCTGCCTTGGATGTATTGGAGAAAAGTGACAGAAGTACCGTTGCATTGGAAATAGCGGCCTATTCGCTGGAGCAGCTGGGCGCTTTAGACAGAGCTTTGCCACAATTCGAGCGGCTGTATTTATTGACTGATGATATTTTCAGCCTATATAAAACGGCATACCTTCAGTATTCGCTCAAGCGTTATGAGGAAGCCCTTAACTCGATCACAATGCTGATCAAAAACAACAAATCGAGTGAAGAAAAACTTGGTTTTCCAAAAGCTGACAGCACAAATCAGGAGATCACCGTAAAAGCTGCCGCCTTGAATTTAAAAGGATTGGTTTATCTTGATCAGGATAGCAAAGCAGAAGCGCAAACAGCTTTTGAACAAGCTTTAGAACTGAATCCGGATTTTGAGCTGGCAAAACAAAATCTTGCAGACCTTAAAAAATAAATTGGGAAATTGATTTTTTAATTGGTATTGTCAACCTTTTTATAAACTTGGGTTGGTAGTCGAAAGTAAATGATTAGTTATAGGTATATCCGCTATTCTGCCAGTAGCAATTGCTTATCGAGGCAAAGGGCCGGAAGACCGGAGTCGGAAGAAGCCATCAATCTAGCATTTGGCGGAGGATCCTTTGGTTTTTGGCATTTACTGGTATCATTGCGGATCTAATAAATAGTTATTAAAAAAGGCCACAATAGGAAAATATGGTGGCCTTTTTTCATCATGTCTTTTAGGTCGGTCCAAACAGGAAGCTGCAGCTGCTAGCAGTAAGGAATGCAGGATAGGATTAAGGAACCAGAAAGAACCTCATCTTTTGTTTTCCCGTACTTCCCAATCCCACGTAAAACTTAATCGCTCGGACATTGAATTCCGGAGTTTGCCATTGGATATTGACGCATTTATTTTCTTTGGCAACATTCTGGATTCTTTTCATAATTTCCTGACCGATTCCTTTTCCTCTGCAGGTTTCATTCAGAAACAGGCAATCCATATATAAAAAAGGTGCAGCGTCCCAAGTGGAAAAGTCAATTGTATAGGTAGTAAAACCCTCCGGTTTTCCATTGATTTCGACAACCCAGCAATTGAGTTTTTTGGACTGCCCAAAAATGGCAGCTTTTAATCCTTCCTGTTTACCTGAAGGATTGTAGGATGCTTTTTCGTGCTTGGCATGGGCTGCACAAAGTTCTACTAATGCAGGTAAGTCTTTTTCTTCACAGGGTCTTATTGTGTAATCCATAGTGTGTGAGCTGAGGTTTCTTTCCAAATCTAATGGAAACTATTTGAAAACTGATAAAAATAATGAATATCCGCTATTATTCAATTCACCTTAGTCTTTCAAAGAAAATGGCTAAAAAATCTCTGGCTGCTTCTAAGTGGCAAATCCGCATGCATAATTTGTCTTTTTTTCAAACATTGGGATAGGAAGTAGGATTTCCAACAATTAGCTTTGAAGGATTCCGACTGCCTAGTTTTTATTGAAAATAGCCCAAGGTTTCAGTCGTGGGCTGTTGGAGAAACAATGCTGTAACCATTTATCCGAATTAAGGATTTAAAGAACCCTAAAGGTTAATTCAAATTTGGGTTTTGTGGTTAGAATTGTTCTGTGCGATAATTTCCCGAACAGCGGAAAACAAAAGAATAAGTTGGTTGATTACCGCTTTTCAAACCTGCTTTTGTCCTCAACCATCTTACCATACCTCACGTGGTTTTCCAGCGAACTTCCGAGCTCGGATCTTTCCACCAGGCTCTGTTTGATTCTTCCATCAATGGGTTGACCGGTGATCTGGCCGATGGCAAGGTTCAAAAGGTACTCGCGGGTGTCTCCAAAAGGAAGCAACACAGGCTGACTCAATTCATTTGAAATGATGCTGGGAATAAATCCCTCACCATAATCCGACTGATCCAAACTGTTGAAGCTCCTTGATACAATAGGGAGCAGGCCATAGTTGTTTTGGGGATTTTCTTCGTCTTCCAAAGGCACAGAACCTACATTTTTTCCTACAGTTTTGTCACCAATCAACACAATATCCATATAAGGCTTTAAGCCATTAATGATGAGCTCACTGGCTGAAGCAGTTCTTCCGGAGGTGAGTATATAAATTTTATTGCCTGTTAGTGTTGATCCAAGGTTTTGTACTTTGCTTTTAAATGGTGTTTTATTGTCCTTGAATTCATCAAATTCCATCAGAAAGCTGTTGTATTTTGTTTTGGAAAAAATATCGGTGGTGCTTACGTTTGGAGCGATCAGACTGGCTAGGTTAATGGCACTGGAAACATATCCACCACTGTTGTACCTGAAATCGACAATAAGATGATTGATGCCTTCGGCTTTGAACTGTCCGAATATTTCATCCATTTCATCGTCATATCGGGTGGGCTGTCCATCCACTCCGGGAGCAAAAAAATGATAAACCACGTAACCTATTTTTTGGTTGCCTATGGTGTAAACCGAATCCAGAAAGTTTGGGTTTTCGGAAACAGTCGTTGTTTCCAAACTTATAGGAGCAAGCTCTTCGTAGGCTTCGTTGCTATCGTTATACCTGAAAACGGTAATGGAATGAGGATCACCGATCTGACCCAAGAGGGTTTGGTAATTGGTTAGGTTAAGGGTTTGTCCATTGATTTGCCTGATGATGTCTCCTCTTCGCACATCATTTTGAAAAGCCGGAGTACCCCTTTTAATATAAGTGACAAAGCCCAAAACATTATCACTTGTATTGCTTTCCCTGACCAAGCTGTATTCATAACCCGCTTCTTTTTGTATCCCCTGAAGCTGGTTTATCAATTCCTGATAATCCGGATAAATTACAGAAAACCTGTCTGTTGGCCTGAATAACAGGGATTCAAAAAAATCTTCAGGATCTGAATCCAATGCAATGGGCGTTCTCATATCATCCAGCCAATAATATACCTGATTCATCACATCCTGAATCCATTGGTTAACGGCTGCATTTCCCGACAAAACAGGTGTTTCATCTTCTTTATCCCTACAGCCGGAAAATCCCAGCGTCAATGTCACCAATAAAAGGGCTGGAATAGAATTCTTAAACTGAAATTTCATAATAAAATTTATTTTCTGAAATATAAATGGTTAATGCTCAGGAACTTTATCAATAACGCAATCGGGATGCAAAAAAGTTGAATATGGGCTTAAATATTCACTGCGTATTTTAGTGATTCTTTATATTAACTCAAAGAGCGGTGCTGATGGAGATGTGGGATGTTTTGCTGTCAAGTAATTTTCCCTTTTCACATTTTAGAACCCGATAGGGATATTTTCTTAAAAGATCATGGTTGTGCGTGGCCATCAAAATGGCTGTTCCCTGCTTGTTGATTTCCTGAAACAGTTTGAACACTCCGTCAGCAACCTCTGGATCAAGATTCCCTGTGGGCTCATCTGCCAACACAATGGATGGTTTATTGATCAAAGCCCGCGCAATAACGACTCGTTGCTGCTCGCCTCCCGATAGTTGATGTGGCATTTTGGTGGCGGAATCTCCGAGTCCCACCTGCATCAATACCTCCGCCATTCTGCTTTTCATCTCCATTTTGTCCTTCCAACCGGTGGCTTTCATGACAAAAAAGAGATTTTCGGCGATGGTCCTGTCGGGAAAAAGTTGAAAATCCTGAAAAACAATGCCCAGTTTCCTTCGGAGATAGGGGATTTCATTCCTTTTGATCTTGCCCAAATTGTAACCTACAACTTCAACCTCGCCAATTTTAAGTTTCAGATCACCGTAGAGGGTTTTGAGCAGGGAACTTTTGCCACTCCCCGTTCTTCCTATCAGAAATACAAATTCGTCTTTTGCAATAGTGAAATTGACGTCCTGCACGATGGCATTCAGTCCTTGAAAAATACAGGTATCCTGTACTCTGATTACGGGTTCATTTACAAATTCCATCTATATTTCTAGTTTTTGCAATTTACCAAAAGGCAATTCATTGATCAATGCTTCCAATGCCTCTTCTTTTCCTTCCAATCCAAACTTTTCCATTTTCTTCATCGGCCTATCTGCCCGGAAGTAGGCCACCAAGACAAAATTTCCGTCCCTGATCTGAATATAATCAGGGATTTTGGCCTTGCCTTTTACTTTTATGATGTACATACCGAAACTTTAATTTTTAACGAATTTATCGAAGGAATTTGTGTTTCAACAAACATAAATGTGAATTGGAGGGATAGGAATAGCCGGATTATTTCCCGGTTCCTTTGGCGTGGTCAGCAAGGAAAGTTGCCAATCCTGAATCTGTCAATGGATGTTTCAATAGTCCGGTGATGACTTTCAAAGGACAGGTTACCACATCCGCACCGATCTCGGCACATTTGATCAGGTGCATGCTATGTCTTACAGAAGCTGCCAACACCTCGGTTTCAAATCCATAGGTATGATAAATATTTACGATCTGCTGAATAAGCTCCAGCCCGTCATAGGAGATGTCATCCAATCTCCCGATAAACGGGGAAAGATAGCTGGCCCCTGCTTTGGCGGCCAAAATAGCCTGACCTGCAGAAAAAACAAGGGTACAGTTGGTACGTATACCTTCGCTGTTGAAATATTTGATGGCTTTCACACCTTCTCGGATCATCGGGATTTTCACGACAATTTTATCATCAATTTTCGCCAATTCATGACCTTCCCTGATCATCCCTTCAAGGTCAGTTGAAATTACCTCCGCACTTACGTTGCCGTCAACTATATCACAGATTGATTTATAATGGGCTTTTACGCTTTCCTCACCACTGATCCCTTCTTTTGCCATAAGTGAGGGATTGGTAGTCACACCATCCAAAACTCCAAGCTCATAGGCTTCTCTGATTTCGTCAAGATTTGCAGTATCAATAAAGAATTTCATTGTATATATGTTTTAGGATTAAAATTGGATTGGAAAAAACAAAGTTAGAAGATAAAACAGAAATTGGAAGGAAAAAAAGAAGCGGCATCGCACCGCTACAACCGCTTACCCTTGCTTCCTTCCGGACCTGGGGGATTCAGCAGGAGCTGGTCGTGCCGCTAGCCACAAATGTACTGCAAAAATTTTCCAATACAAAAAACAAAAAGCTAATTACCCGTTAAAATTCAGGGAATCGTATTCATTAAGTAAAATTATGGCAAAGTATTTGCCAGATTTTATTCAAAATAAATAGCATATACCATGAAAAATTATACACTTATATTCCTAATATCCTTATTATTAAGTTCCTGTGCGCTATTCTTGCCAAGACAGGATGTACAGCAGGGGATGACAGAAAGTCAATTTTTGAGACAGAACAGAAACGCTGTCATCAGTACTTTGGATGGAAATTCCAAGACTTATAGAGTAAATCGTGATGATAGATTTTATATTCTTGCCACATTTCAGGACGGGGTATTAGTAAAAGCTGAAGAAAAAGAGCTTGTTCCGGCTTGGGCTCCGCCTACACAACCACGTGATGGCAACAATGAATAACCAATTTCTTGTAGACTTCGCCATGATTGGATTATAATTAATCTGCGTTATTTAATTGAAAAAAACAGACCCCGAAAATTATCATTTTCGGGGTCTGTTTTTATTTTAAGGTACTTCAAAAATATACTCACAAACATTTTAACAACGAAGAGATAGGATAATAGAGAAAAACCAGAAGGTTTCTTAAGCCGTTTTCTTCAACCAAATCCCTTTAGGTAGAGGTTGAATTCCATAGGACTGCATTTTTGAAATTCATCCACTGCCAGATCATCGTAAATTTCATCATCAAAAACCATTTCAGTCCTCTCTACTTTTCCATCCGGATGGATGATCAACTCAGTTCCGGCGAAATCACTCGGGAACACCTTCACCAAAACCTTGTAATCCTCATACACTCGTTTATAATAATCAGGTAGTTTAGTTTCCATAACGCAAAGGATTAGTGGCCAAAATTAAATTTTAATTTTTTGGAATAATTTTTTATTAAAGAAAATGCATCTCTATATTTGTCTCATTAAAATTATGAAAAACAAACAAGCGCAATATTGGTGGTGGCACAATCTTTTTCTTTTCCAGGAAAGACTGACAGCTATTGCCTGATTTGAGTATTGTTAAAGATACATCAAGGCTTGCCGGTTTTCCCTGGCAAGCCTTTTTTTGTTCCCAAAATCCAGATCAACAATGAATCAGAGAGAGAAATATAAAATCACTACCCGCCATAAGAAATTATTGGCAGATACCATTACTCCTGTGAGTATTTATCTTCAGATCAGGGATCGTTTTGCAAATCCGATTCTTTTGGAAAGTTCTGATTATCACGGGCATGAAAACAGTTATTCCTATATTTGTTTCAATCCTTTGGCTTCATTTTCTTTTAATGGAAAAAACATAATAGAGGAATTGCCTTACGGCAAGATTAATAATTTCCCTGTGGAAAAGGATATGAAATTAATAGACCTGCTGCGGGATTTTTCATCAAGGTTTAAGGATGATAAAATCGACTATAAATTCATCAGCAATGGCCTTTTTGGTTACATGCAATATGATTCCGTAGCTCATTTTGAGGATATCAGTCTGTCCAAAACAGAAAACAACGGCGTTCCTATGATGCATTATTCGGTTTATAGGAATGTGATTGTGGTCGATCATTTTAAAAACGAGATGTATATTTTTGATCATCAGGTGGAAGGAGCGGAGCAGGAAGATAATCTGTCACAGTTGGAAACCCTTCTGAACAACAAAAATATTCCTTCCTATTCTTTCAAACTGATAGGTGATGAAGTCTCAAATTATACCGATGAAGAATTTTTGGACATCCTAAAGAAGGGTCAGGAACATTGTTTTAAAGGTGATGTTTTTCAGATTGTACTTTCCAGAAATTACACTACGACATTCAAAGGGGATGAATTTAATGTGTATCGGGCGTTGAGATCAGTCAATCCTTCCCCTTATCTCTTTTATTTTGATTATGGTTCTTTTAAAGTATTCGGTAGTTCACCCGAAGCGCAGATCGTGGTAAAAAACCACAAAGCCACCATCTACCCCATAGCAGGAACTTTCAAACGTACCGGTAATGATCAGGCAGATGCGAATCTGGCACTGAAACTTTATGATGATCCCAAAGAAAATTCAGAACATGTAATGCTGGTGGATCTGGCAAGGAATGACCTTAGCCGTTCTTCTGAAAAAGTAAAAGTGGAAGTCTTCAAGGAAATCCAGTACTATTCCCACGTCATCCATTTGGTTTCAAAAGTATCGGGTGTGCTTCCTGAAGACGCCAATCCGCTACAGCTTGTCGCCGACACTTTTCCGGCGGGCACACTTTCCGGCGCTCCAAAATACCGTGCCATGGAATTGATAGACGGATTGGAAAATACTTCCCGGAAGTTCTACGGTGGAGCCATCGGTTACCTTGGTTTCAATGGTGATTTCAATCATGCTATTCTTATCAGGTCATTTGTTTCTGAAAACAACCGGCTGCGTTTTCAGGCAGGGGCGGGAGTTGTCGCAAAATCCTCTATTCAGTCAGAGCTTCAGGAAGTCACCAATAAGCTTGAGGCCTTAAGAGTAGCGCTGAAGGCTGCAACTGAGATTTAAGGATTTTGAGGTTTGAAGGTTTTAAAGTTTCAATGTTGGTAGATTATAGTCGATGAGTTTAGAATTATAAAAATTATGGCGAAAATAGAAGCTTTTGAGGATTTAAATATTTGGAAGGAAGCAGTCAGATTGGCTGTGGAGATTTATAGAATTTCAGATCTAATCCCTCTAAAACACGATTATAAATCCAGGGATCAAATAATTGCTGCAGCTGTTTCCATTTCCAACAACATTGCCGAAGGATTTGAATATAATAATAACAAAGTGTTTGTCAGATTCCTCTATTATTCTAAAGGTTCAGCGGGCGAGGTTAGGAGTCAATTGGCTGTTTTAGTTCAGTCAGGCAGGGTTAATAAAGAAGAATATTTAAAATTAAGAAAAGAACTAATAATTCTTTCCAAAAAAATAAAAGCGTTCATCAACTACCTTAAAAATCATCAAATACAAAGCCCCGCATAACCTTTCAATACCTTGCAACTTTGAAACCTTTTAACCCATCATGAAAATATTGGTACTCGATAATTACGATTCATTTACTTACAATCTGGTGTATATCATCCGGGAACTTGGGTATGGAAGTCAGATGGATATCTTCAGAAATGATAAAATCAGCTTAAAAGACGTTGATCATTATGATAAGATACTCCTTTCACCGGGACCGGGTGTTCCTTCAGAGGCAGGCATAATGCCCGAACTTCTGAAAAAATATTCCGGATCAAAAGATATCCTGGGCATCTGTCTGGGACATCAGGCAATAGGAGAGGCTTTTGGAGGGGACCTTATCAACCTTTCGGAAGTAGTACATGGACTGGCCTCAGAAGTGAAGGTTAAAGAAGATTTGCTTTTTCACGGCATTCCCGATACATTTAAAATCGGTCGCTACCATTCCTGGGTGATCAATGAGCAAACACTATCCCCCCAACTGGAAATTATCGCCCGGACACCCGATGGACAGATTATGGGTGTGAGGCATAAAAGCAAGAAAGTACGCGGCTTACAGTTCCACCCCGAAAGCGTGCTGACAGAAAACGGTGTCCGGATGATGAAAAACTGGATGCAGGAGACGGGAAACATAAGATATGAGATGTGAGATATGAGATTGATTCTTCAAGATGGACTCGTATTAGCATCGGTCATCGGATTTCCGTCATCGGTCATCGGTCAAATTTAAAAACCCCCAATATTATAACATTCCCAAACAATGAAAGATATATTAAACCACCTTATTGAGCACAGGACATTGGATAAAGAACAGGCCAAGTCGGTGTTGAAAAAGATAACGCAGGGTGAATTCAATCAAAGTCAGATTGCTTCTTTTTTGACCATATATATGATGAGAAGCATTACCGTGGAGGAACTTGGAGGATTTAGGGAGGCAATGTTGGAACTCTGTGTTCCGGTAGAAATTCCTGAATATGACGCCATTGATCTGTGTGGCACCGGAGGCGATGGTAAAGACACTTTTAATATATCTACGCTTTCTTCCTTTATCGTGGCCGCAGCAGGTCAGCCGGTGGCCAAGCATGGGAATACGGGCGTTTCTTCCATCTGCGGTTCCTCCAATCTTTTGGCACACTTCGGATATGAATTCACCAATGATATCGGCAAAATCAGGAAGAGTTTGGATGAGGCAGGAATCTGTTTTCTTCATGCACCGTTGTTTCATCCTGCAATGAAAAATGTAGCACCCATCCGAAAGGAACTTGGCGTTAAAACTTTTTTCAACATGTTGGGTCCATTGGTTAACCCCAGCTTTCCCAAAAAACAATTGGTAGGTGTTTTTAGTCTTGAACTGGCAAGACTTTATGCTTATCTCTATCAGGAGAATGAAGGTAAATTCTGCATACTTCATTCCCTCGACGGTTATGATGAGATTTCCCTTACCGGAGATTTCAAGATGATCTCGCAAGATGGGGAGCGGCTGGTAGACCCAGCAGGTTTGGGATTATCCCGGATCAATGCCGCTGACATTACAGGAGGCGAAACCATAAAAGCATCCGCGGTAATTTTTGATCAAATCCTGAAAGGAAAGGGGACGAATCCCCAAAACGAAGTGGTGATCGCCAATGCCGGAGTAGCATTGCACACAGCTGATCCTTCAAGAGGATTTGAGAACTCAGTAGAGGCAGCCAGGGAGGCCCTCATGAGCGGAAAAGCACTGAAAGTGTTTAATGCCTTAGTCTATCCAAAAACAAAAGTTTCTTTCGCATAATCAAAAATCATGTACATATTAGAAAAAATCATTACATACAAAAAAGCCGAAGTAGCCGAAAAGAGTAGCCTTATTCCTGAAAAACTGCTGGAGAAAAGCGTCTATTTTGAGAGCAAGGTGGTGTCAATGAAAAAGTACATTACCCAGCTTGAAAAAACAGGTATCATAGCAGAATTCAAAAGAAAGTCTCCTTCCAAAGGTGCTATTAATTTGAGTGCTTCCATCGAAAAAACCAGTATCGGTTACATGCAGGCAGGTGCATCAGCTCTTTCAGTACTGACAGACAAGGAGTTTTTCGGGGGAACAAATGAGGACTTAATAGCGGCAAGAAGATTCAATTTCTGTCCTATTCTCCGAAAGGATTTTATCATCAGTGAGTATCAGATCATCGAAGCCAAATCTATTGGTGCGGACTGTATCCTGCTGATTGCCGCTGCGATGGATGCAAAAAGGCTGAAAGAACTTGCTGCATTTGCCAAATCTTTGGGTTTGGAGGTGTTGTTGGAAGTTCATGATTCGGAGGAATTGGATTCTTCCCTAAACGATAACCTGGATTTGGTAGGGATAAACAACAGAAGCCTGAAAACATTCGAGGTTTCTCTCGAAACATCATTTGGATTGGTGGACATGATTCCAAGTGAATTTGTAAAAATTTCAGAAAGTGGAATTTCCAATCCAGAAACTCTCTTACAGCTGAAAAATGCGGGATTTGACGGGTTTTTGATTGGTGAAAACTTTATGAAATCAAGCCGGCCACATCAAGCCGCATACAATTTCATCCATGAGTACAAAAAATTATTGGCAGCTGAAAAAGGAATGATTCAGGAAAAATGAAGCTGAAAGTTTGTGGTATGGGACGAAAGGAAAACACTTTGGATTTGGTGGACCGAATCCGACCGGATTGGATGGGGTTGATTTTCTATTCTAAATCCCCACGATTTGTTCCTGCTGAGAACGCCGCATACCTGAAAGAACTGGGAGTGGAAAAGGTAGGCGTTTTCGTGAACGCCACTTTAGAGGAAATCACTCAAAAGATCAATCTTTTCGGATTGAAAGTTGTACAGCTTCATGGTGAGGAATCCGTGGGATTTGTTCAAGAACTGAAACAGGCTACCGGAATTACAATCACAAAGGTGTTTCCTGTAAAGCAGTATATTGACTGGACTTCTTTATCACCCTACCTGCCTTATGTGGATTATTTTCTCTTCGACACCTTTACCGATGCTTATGGAGGTTCGGGAAAAACCTTTGATTGGGAGATTCTTTTGGAATATCCTTTTTCAAAACCGTTTCTGCTGAGCGGTGGATTGGGTATCGAACATGTTCCCGATATCCTCAAGCTAAAATCAAAAATTCCGCAGCTGGCAGGTCTGGATATCAATTCCAGATTTGAAACTGAACCCGGAGTGAAAAATTTGGCTTTAATAGAGGAGTTTAAAAAAAAGCTGAATGAAACTAAGTAAAGCTTACATGATTTGCTTTATCTAATATCAAGGTTAAAATCATTCGAAACAGCATATTAAGTTTTGAATACTAAGACGCAAAAAATGATCAAAGTTGACGAAAAAGGGTTCTATGGCAAATTTGGAGGAGCCTATATTCCCGAAATGTTACATCCTAATATTGAGGAGCTAAGGGACAATTACGAAAAAATTGTTGCCACTGAAGACTTTCAAAAAGAATTTCAAAGCCTGCTAAGAGATTTTGTCGGAAGACCCACACCATTATATCTGGCCACACGCCTTTCAGAGAAATACGGAGCAAAAATCTACCTGAAGCGGGAGGATCTTTGTCATACCGGTGCCCATAAGGTAAACAACACGGTCGGACAGATTATTTTGGCAAAAAAGCTTGGCAAGAAAAGGATCATTGCGGAAACCGGTGCTGGGCAACATGGGGTAGCCACTGCCACAGTCTGTGCCTTGATGGGTATGGATTGTACCATCTATATGGGCTCGATAGATATCGAACGCCAGAAACCGAATGTGGAACGCATGAAAATCCTAGGGGCGAAGGTGGTTCCGGCCACATCCGGTAGCCAAACCTTAAAAGACGCTACCAATGAAGCCATGCGCCAATGGATCAATAATCCTGTGGATACGCATTATATTATTGGTTCTGTGGTAGGCCCACATCCTTATCCTGAAATGGTGGCAAGGTTCCAGTCTGTGATCAGCGAGGAAATGAAATGGCAGTTGAAAGAAAAAGAAGGCTCCGAAAATCCGGATATCGTGATAGCCTGTGTGGGTGGAGGCAGCAACGCTGCAGGCTCATTTTATCATTATTACAACACTCCTGAGGTCCGTCTTGTGGCTGTGGAAGCTGCGGGATTGGGAATCAATTCAGGCAAATCGGCTGCTACCACTTTTTTAGGATCGCCGGGGATTTTGCACGGAAGCAAGACGATTTTAATGCAGACCGAAGATGGTCAGGTAACTGAGCCGCATTCTATTTCTGCAGGATTGGATTATCCGGGAATCGGTCCAGTTCATGCCCATCTGTTCGATATTGGCCGGGCTGAATTCGTGGCTGTGGAGGATGAGGATGCACTGAAAGCCGGTATTGAACTGAGCCGTACCGAGGGAATTATTCCTGCCCTGGAAACCGCCCATGCTATCCACGCCCTCAATAAGATCGAATACAAAAGTGACGACGTCATTGTCATCAACCTTTCCGGAAGAGGAGACAAAGATTTGGATACCTATATTAAATGGGGAGGATATTAGGAGGTACAAAGTGCGAAGTTTGAAGTTGCAAAAACGGAAGGTTACGTCATTGTGAGGAGCACTTGTTTGGATTCTCCTAGTGAATGAGTAAACCGGCTGTGCGACGTGACAATCCCTTGGTGGAAAAAGAAGTGGGAAGTTTGAAGCACCCAGTTCACAAAGATTCAAAATTCAAAAGGAAGTCATCTGTGGGACGTGACAATCTGAAGTTGGAGGGCAATCCCGTCCCGAATACTAGGTCATCTTCCCAAATAATAAAAATGATTTATACAGTAAAATACTTTCATCCCAATTCATGAACCGTATAGACGAATTATTCAAGAAGAAAAAAGAAAGGGTCCTGTCCATATACTTTACAGCCGGTTTTCCGGAGCTGGAGGATACCCTCCCGATCATGGAGGCAATAGAGGCAGCAGGAGCAGACATAATAGAAATCGGAGTGCCCTATTCAGATCCTATCGCTGATGGACCGACCATACAGGAAAGCAATATGGTTGCTTTGGAAAACGGTATGAGCCTCAAAAAACTTTTTTCCCAGCTTCAGGATATGCGCAAAACAGTCAGTCTTCCAGTTGTGCTGATGGGATACCTGAACCCGATCATGCAATACGGCATGGAAGAATTCTGCAAAAAATGCAAAGAAGTGGGAGTGGATGGATTGATTCTTCCCGATCTTCCGATGCAGCAATATATGGATGAATTAAAATCACTTTTTGATCAATATGAATTGAGAAACACTTTCCTGATCTCCCCTCAGACCAGCGAAATAAGAATCAGGGAAATCGATCATCATTCTACAGGATTCATATACCTGGTTTCCTCACATAGTATCACAGGAGCAAAATCGGGAATCACTGGTGAGCAGGTAACTTACTTTGAAAGAGTCGCTGCCATGAATCTGACCAATCCCCGGCTGATAGGTTTCGGTATTTCCGATTCCGAAACTTTCACCAAAGCTTCCAAATTCGGCAATGGTGCCATTATTGGAAGTGCATTCATCAAAAAAATCAAAGACAGCAAAGCCCTGAAAGCCGATATCCAATCCTATATTCAGGAAGTAATCCGATAAAAACATGATCATCCAGCTAAAACAAGAAATCACAGAGAAAGAAAAAGAATCACTCATTCTGGAAATCAACCGGATGGGTTATAAAATCACAGAAGTAAAAACCCAGCTGGGAGATTACCTGATCGGCATTGGGAAATCTGATTTCGATATCCGCCGCATTGGCCACAAAGAAGGCATTCAGGATATCCACATTGTTTCCGATGAATATAAACTGGTATCCAAAAAATGGAAAGTGAAACCTACCACCATCGATCTTGGAGATGACATTAAGATAAAAGACGGGGATATGGCCATTATTGCCGGCCCGTGTTCCATAGAATCAGAAGAACAGATCAGAAGTGTAATTACGCACCTTAAGGATAACGGAATAAAAATGATGCGAGGAGGAGTTTTTAAACCCAGGAGCAGCCCTTATGCATTTAGAGGTTTGGGATTGGAAGGATTGAAACTGTGGTATAACCTGGCTCAGGAAGCCGGTATCAAAATCGTCACCGAAGTCATGCAGGTTTCCCAGATTGAAGAAATGTATCCGTATGTCGATATTTATCAGGTTGGCGCCCGCAATACCCAAAACTTCAACCTTCTGGATGAATTGGGAAAAGTAGACAAGGCTGTAATGATCAAGAGAGGTATTTCCGGTACCATTGAAGAATTACTTCAGTCTGCAGAATATGTTTTTTCCGGAGGAAATGAAAAACTCATTCTGTGTGAACGCGGCATCAGAACATATGAAAAGGCCAGCCGAAACACTTTGGATCTGAATGCTGTCCCGATCTTGAAGGCAAAATCACACTTACCTGTCATTGTAGATCCTTCCCATGGGATCGGCATCCGTGCTTACGTTCCGCAGATGGCGCTTTCCGGAGTGATGTCCGGAGCCGATGGTATCATCTATGAAACCCATCAGGTACCTGAGTTGGCTTATTCCGACGGACAGCAAACCCTTGATTTTGCTCAGAGCGCCTTGCTTTCGGATCAGATCAGAAAAACGTTTGCTTTAAGAAAAACATTTGCCCTTTTATAGCAAATTAAATTGCGAACTCAGGCTTGAAATATTATCTTCGACCTATGAAATGCATGCAGCCACACTATAGCAAATCCTATCATTACATTATTTCTTAATGAGAGGGGGTTTTGCTATATTCAATATGCGCTAAAAAAGCCTAACCCAATTTTTTTGGATTAGGCTTTTTTGTTTTGGAATAAAGGCATGGCAGCCCTGTTTTGTCAGATGCCAGTTGGAACCAAGAGATACAATATGCGTTTTTAAATTATCAGGAATACCAAAACCCAAATATAATGACAATTAGTAAATCAAAAGACTGGGTATTCAAAGACCCGCGATTTAAACTTATGAAGCAGGATTATGATGCTTATGGGGAGGAGGATTTTAAAGTTTGGAAGATATTATATGAGCGACAAATCGTCAATCTTCCGAAAGCAGCTTCAAAAGCCTATTTGGAAGGAAATGAAGCAGTAAATTTCACCTCTGACCGCATTGCTGATTTTGCCGTTGTAAATGATAGATTGGCAAAAACCACCGGCTGGGGAATTCAGGTGGTGCCGGGATTGATTGATGATGACCTGTTTTTTGGATTACTGAACAATAAAAGGTTTCCGTCATCCACGTGGCTCAGGAAAATGGAGCAGCTGGATTACTTGGAGGAGCCCGACATGTTCCATGATGCTTTTGCCCATATGCCGATGTTGACCAATCAACCTTATGTTGATTTCTTACAGCAGCTGAGTGGACTTGCATTGAGACATATTGATGATAAATTGGCCATCGATCTATTGTCCAGAATTTACTGGTTTACAATAGAATTCGGATTGATAAAGGAGGCCGGTGAGTTGAAAATCTACGGAGCCGGAATATTGAGTTCTGCAGGAGAAACCAAATTCAGTTTATCGGATGAACCTGCCCATCTACCTTATGATGTGCGGAAGATTCTGCACACTCCTTATTGGAAAGATAAATTCCAGGATAAATATTTTGTCATAGAAAGCTACGAACAGCTTTTTGATTCTATTCCGGAAATAGAGCAGGTTCTGGAAGAAATGCTTGCCGAAACGGCCGAAAAAGGAAAGTAAAGCAAGACTGATTATGTCCAGAAGTGCGCGTCAGGTTGTACAATGAATCTTTAAAAAGTTATTACTTTACAAACAATGCTTTCAAGGATTTTAAATCAGGTGTAGCTAATAAAAGATTGATTATTAAGGTCATACCGGTCTTTTCTTATATTGGGAATTTATTTCTAATATAACCGAATAGTTCACTGAACAATAAACAGCATGAATAGAAAAACGTTTTTAAAGTTAACTTCAGCCCTAATGGTAAGTCCTTTGATTCCCCCTTTTCAGGCATGGTCCAATCCTGTTAAATTAAAAAACTGGGCAGGAAATCTGGAATACAGTACTGAAAATGTGAGTATACCTGAAACTGTGGATGAAATTCAAAAACAGGTGCAGGACCTTTCTAAAGTAAAAGGACTTGGAACAAGGCACTGCTTCAACAGAATCGCCGACAGTAAGCACAATCTTTTGTCCATGGCAAAAAGGAATAAGGTGGTGTCCTTGGACAAAGCCGCAAAAAAAGTCACGATTGAGGGAGGAATCAATTACGGGGAACTGTCACCTTATCTTCAGGAAAACGGTTTTGCCCTGCCTAATTTGGCGTCGTTGCCACATATATCCGTTGCCGGTGGATGCATCACAGCCACGCATGGTTCGGGAGTGGAAAACGGAAACCTGAGTACAGCTGTTTCGGAATTGGAATTTGTGGCAGCGGATGGCAATATCCATACCTTATCAAAAGACAAAGACGGAGATAAATTTAATGGCGCTGTGGTCAATCTGGGAGCATTGGGTATCATTACCCAAATGACACTGGATCTTCAACCTACCTATGAGGTCAGACAATATGTTTATGAGCATTTGCCCATGGAGCAGCTGAAAGAAAATTTTGAGGAAATCGTAGGTGCCAGCTACAGTGTCAGCCTTTTTACCGATTGGCAAAATGAATCTGTCAATGAAGTATGGTTGAAATGTCTGAAAAGCGAACCTTTGAAAAGAGAGTGGGAAAAAGAATTTTATGGTGCCCAAGCCGCCACGCATAACATGCATCCCATCGCCAGTCTTTCTGCCGAAAACTGCAGCGAACAGATGGGTGTTGCGGGTGCATGGTATGAGCGGTTGCCACATTTCAAAATGGGTTTTATACCAAGTAGCGGAACAGAGCTTCAATCCGAATATTTCATTCCCAAAGCGCATGCGGTGGAAGCGATTCAGGTTATCCAGAAAATGGGTAAACAAATCGGACCACATCTTTTTATCTCAGAAATCAGAACGATAGCGGCAGATGAGCTTTGGATGAGTCCCTGTTATCATCAGGATTCGGTAGCCATACATTTCACCTGGAAGCAGGATTGGCCGGCAGTAAGCAAGTTGTTGCCGGTTATTGAAAAAGAATTGATGGCTTTTAATGTAAAACCACATTGGGGAAAGCTATTTACGCTAGCTCCAATAGTATTACAGAGCCGCTATGAAAAGCTTGATGATTTCAAAAACCTCGTTGCTCATTACGATCCAAAAGCAAAATTCAGAAATGAATTTCTGGACAAAAATCTCTACAATGCCTAACAACATTCTTTTTCCGCCCTCGGTCTTCCAATAAGGAATCTATCGTATCAAAAATCGTCTAAACATCAATGAAAGTAGCAGTCATCAAGTATAATTCCGGTAACGTCCAATCAGTTTTGTATGCTCTGGAAAGATTGGGGGTAGAGGCGGAATTGACGGATGATGTGGAGGCGATTTCTACAGCCGACAGGGTGGTTTTTCCGGGACAGGGTGAAGCCAGTACCGCCATGAAATACCTTAAGGATAAGAAGCTGGATCAATTGATACCCAAGCTCAAACAACCCTTTTTCGGAGTTTGTCTGGGTCTTCAATTGCTTTGTGAATATTCTGAGGAAAACAGTACCACTTGCTTGGGATTGTTTCCTGTGAAAGTTAAAAAATTCATTCCGGAAAGCCATTTGGAATTTAAGGTTCCACATGTAGGCTGGAATAATCTTGAAGCTTTGAAATCCCCTTTGTTGAAAGGATTGGATGAAACAGCATTTGTCTATTATGTGCATAGTTTTTACGCTGAAATCAGTGAATTCACCATTGCCCAATCGCATTATATAAAGGATTTTACAGCCCTGCTTCACCGGGATAATTTCTATGCTATGCAGGCCCATCCCGAAAAAAGCGGATTGGTCGGTGAAAAAATATTAAGCAATTTTCTAAAACTATAAATGGAAATCATACCTGCAATTGACATCATCGGCGGAAAATGCGTCAGATTGACCCAAGGTGATTACGCACAAAAAAAAGAATATCATGATGATCCTTTGGAAATGGCGAAGCGATTTGAAGATGCCGGGATCCGGCGCCTGCATCTGGTGGATCTGGACGGTGCCAAAGCGAAGATGATAATCAACAAACATGTGCTGAAATCCCTGGCGGAAAACACTTTACTTCAGATTGATTTTGGCGGTGGCGTCCAGTCGGATATGGATATTGGGCTGGCATTTCAATTAGGTGCCCATCAGGTGACAGGGGGAAGTGTAGCGGTGAAGCATCCTGAAATGTTTGAACGCTGGCTACGATCCTATAGCGGCGACAAAATCATTCTGGGTGCCGATGCCAAAGACAGGAAAATCACCATCTCAGGTTGGCAGGAAAATACGGAAATGGATTTGATAGATTTCATTAAAGGTTTTCAGAAGAAGGGCGTCCAATATGTCATCTGCACGGATGTTGCCAAAGACGGTTTGCTTCAGGGACCTTCTTTTGATTTGTATAAAGACATCCTTCAGGAAATTCCCGGCATTAAGCTGATCGCCAGTGGCGGTGTCTCATCGATGAAAGACTTGGAAGAGCTCCAAAAAATCGGTGTTTACGGCACAATCGTCGGAAAAGCGTATTATGAAGGAAGAATTAGCCTGGAAGAATTGGCGAGTTTTGGGAAATAGTGAGATGACCGATGACCGTCGGGTGTTCGTGAAATAGTTATCTGATTTACCTATTTCTGTTTGTGAAAATATCAGTAACTATTCAAATCCCAACTATAGCAAATCTAGTTTAATCAAATACCTATATCAATCCAACATCGGTCATCGGTCATCTGTCTGTTCCAATAACTTCAACTTCCAACTTCCCACTTCTAACCTCTAACTTAGAATAATGCTTACAAAAAGAATCATTCCCTGTCTCGATATCAAAGACGGCCGAACTGTCAAAGGAGTGAATTTTCTTCAGCTCAGGGATGCCGGAGATCCGGTGGAACTGGCAAAAATTTATTCAGACGAAGGAGCTGATGAGCTGGTATTTCTGGATATCACTGCCACGGTGGATAAAAGGAAAACGCTTAGCGAACTGGTTACCAAAATTGCCAAAGCGATCAATATTCCGTTTACGGTCGGAGGGGGAATTTCTACTGTAGAAGATGTAAAAGTCCTCTTGAATGCCGGTGCAGACAAAATCGCCATCAATTCTGCTGCTGTCAAAAATCCCGATATCATCAATCAAATGGCTGCTGAATTCGGTAGTCAGTGTATCGTGGTTGCAATTGATACCAAAAATGTGGATGGGATTGATTTTGTGCATACCCATGGGGGAAGAACTCCGACTTTGCTGAAAACGCAGGAATGGGCAAAGGAAGTGTCAGACAGGGGAGCAGGGGAGATATTGCTTACCTCGATGGATCATGACGGTACAAAATCAGGATTTGCCAATGACATTACTTCGGAGATTTCCGCCATGTTGCCCATACCGGTTATTGCATCCGGCGGTGCAGGAAATATGGGTCACTTCAACGATGTATTTACCGTGGGAAAAGCAGATGCCGCCTTGGCCGCCAGTATTTTCCATTTCAAAGAAATACCCATCTTGAATCTAAAGACCTATTTGGATGGAGAGGGAGTGAGTATAAGGAAGTAGAAACAGGGCTTCGTGAAAATAAGGCAAATCCCCGGCTTGGCCGAAAAACCTGAATTTTATTTAAAATTGCCTTTCTTTGTCATTCTAAAAATTTCCAATGAACGATATTAACCTTGATTTTGAGAAAGTGAACGGGCTTGTTCCGGCGATTATCCAGGATGTGGCAACCCACAAGGTGCTGATGCTGGGCTATATGAACCAAGAGGCGATCGACAAAACGGTGGAATCCGGTAAAGTCACTTTTTACAGCAGAACAAAACAGAGGCTTTGGACCAAAGGGGAGACTTCCGGAAATTTTCTGATGTTCAACTCCCTATCCGTCGATTGTGATCAGGACACCTTGCTGATCAAGGCCGAACCCATCGGTCCTGTTTGTCACAAAGGGGATGATACCTGTTGGAAGGAAAAAAATGACAGCAAAACCTTTTTTATCGATGAATTGAGAGCTATCATCAAAGACAGGAAAAACAATCCCACCGATCAATCCTACACGGCATCCCTTTTTGCCAAAGGCATCAACAAAATTGCCCAGAAAGTAGGGGAGGAGGCTGTTGAAATCGTGATCGAAGCCAAAGACGACAACAAGGAGCTGTTTTTGGGTGAAGCCGCAGATCTGCTTTTCCATTACCTGATTTTATTGGAAGCGAAAGGCTTTGAGTTGGATGAAGTGATGGAGGTGTTGATTGAGCGGCATAAGGAGAAGTAGGGAAGCTTAAAGTGGGAAGTTGGAAGCTGAATGACAGTTGTCGGATGAATGATATCACTAGTCCAAACCACGGTGTCCCATTCCTCTCCATATGAAGGATAAAAGTTTTTCCGATCAGTCACCCATTTACACCGTATGGCAGGCTGAAATAGATTTTTGTTACTTTCCAAAAAACTTCCTTAGAAAACTTTTGCTATCCAGCACTTCTATTTCAGCGTAATAAAAATCCCCAATATCTTCGGTAACAACAATTTTGCACCCGGCCATCAGTGCTGCATAATACTCCAGTCCATCTTCAAAGTCCAACACGCGCACCCTGGCTCCACCGCGTTTCCCTTTTCCTTTAGAGTGGATTGCCAACCGGATTTTGTAAAATCCTTTTCCGATAGCAATACCGATTTTCGGGTTTTCTTCCAATGCATTGACCAAATCATAAATTTCCGATTTGAGCGAAGGAAACTTCTTCTTTAGCCTTTTTGCTTCCTTCTCAAAGTGGTCAATGGTATCGACCCGGAAGCTCATAATTCTTTTAAAAATTCCTTAGCAGGACGGCTTTTCTTTTTACCTTCCAAAACCAGCTTCAACTCTTTGACTCCTTCCCGGATATTTTCTCTTACTTGTGCATCGGTATCCTCCTCCAATCCGGCTTCTTCTATTTTTACAAATGAAAAGTGTTGGATAAGGTCTTTAAAGAATTTGAGTTTTTTGTCTTCTATTTCTAAAGTTAGTTTTGCCATTAATTTGTGCTTTTAACCAAAAATAATAATAAATGTCCAAGAGGACAAAAAATCCGGATTTTCTGTGTACAATTCAATGTCGTTTCTATGTTAAGCAAATCATATCACCCCTTCAAGGTTTCCGGTTGTAATTTCAAAGCTCCGGTATAGGCCATCCATAAGGAATCACTCAGCTGAAACATTTTAGGGTCGGTGATTTCGGTTTTTCCGCCAATTTCTAATATAGCGTAATCTCTTTCCCGTATAAATGCCCAGGATTCCGTTATCCTTTAGGATTTGTCTTTGGGTTCAAATTTGATTTTGTAGATCCTGTCTCCTGGCTAACGGAATCCCCGACCTCTCCCGTTATTACCATTTTGTTTTTCTCCTGTGCAATTGTATCAGCATAAAAACCCGGGATTGAAGAAAATATCAGTAGCAGTGTAGATTGGTCATGTGGATCTGGCTTTAAAATAAAGCAATAGTTTATGGGTAATTATTATACATTTTACACTATCTGTTTAAATTAACACTTAATCCAATATGTATATCTGCAATTATTGGCTACTTCCTTCTTCTGTCTTCTGACCCTTTTCCTGGATAAACCCATGAATAATAAATAAATTTTCAATACCTCACATCCAAGTTAAACCCTACCCCCAAATTAGCCATTTTCCTCATTTTGGAATCTTTGGTGGATTTGACGTAGGTCCCGTTTGTAAAAAAGCCAAGTGAAAAAACAACCGCCGCTCCTTTTTTTACTTCTGTTTCCCCAATATTATCCACCCATTCCAGGGTAACCAGGACATCATCGTGTAGCACGATATTATAATCTTTGAGATCAACCGAGATCAAACCGATTTGATCTATCTCCAATGGAATGATAATATTCCGGTTCAAAAGGTTTTGACCTGGTTCCCCTTTCTCCAGATCATAAATATTCAATCTGAATAGAGCCTTTGCCCCAAGCATATTGTAAGACACATTAAAATTAAATGAATCCAAATAGGTCGGTTGGTTTCGGATAGGGATCTTGATGCCCATTTCCGCTCCCAGTTGACCAAAAGCAAAGGGAGTTCCCACAAACCTGGATTCGGTTTTATTGCCCAGTTTTCTGGTCTTTAATGCCTTGGTAGTCACCACCACTTCGGATAACCGGGATATCTCTTCCTCAAGAGCAATCGTAACGGGACTGCTTTTTCCAAAAATATCCTGGATCACCATGTCTTTGGTTTTGTAGCCGATCATGGAAATCCGGATGGTGTCGGACAGGAACTCTTCTTTGACCGTCAGCTCAAATTGCCCGTCTGTATTCGACACCGTACCTATATCCCTGCCAAGGATACTTAAATTCACATAAGGAAGTGCCTCATTGGACTTGGCATTTATTATTTTACCCGAAAATAAAAAGCTGTCTGGGATTTCATAACTGATTTCAACCGGCTGGGTGCTGGTGTTTTGATCCGCTGCCAGTTGTGCGTAATAGGCTTCAAATCCCCCGGAATCCTTGATATGCAGATCAAAAAATAAGCTGACGGCCTTTATCAGCATATTTTGCATCTCATTGGAATGGGGATAAGCGTCCATCATAGCAGGAATGCTTGTAAAGTCTTCATGTTTGCTTTTTAAAAATCTTAAATAATGTTTCCGGGAATTGGTTTTTTTGAAATAATTATATTCCCCCACAGGCTCAAATCCGTCCCATTTATTCCCACTTTCCAGATAAAGATAGGCTGCCTGGGTTTTGTCCGGATGGAGCAGGTCAGCAGCATAAATGTCCTTCAAAAAATCATCATCAATTTCGGATTCCCCAAAATAGTGGGTTTCTGATCCATCCAAAGATACAAATGCCTTGATTTCCGGGTTTCTATCCAATAAAACAGCCGCACTCATTCCCCCCCAGCTGCACCCAACAACGCCAATTTTATCCCAGTCCATGCCCGGAAGCTCGTTCCTTTTAAGCGTCTTAATGGCAAATTCCGCATCATAAACCTGTTCGAGCATACCGAGTTTATGATTGGTCATATGCCCGGGATACCTGCCCATGGACCAAACGGAAACGACAACAAAGCCATGTTGCGCAAGGTTTTCCAGTATCCTGTAATTCTCATAGCCCATTCCATTAAAACCTGCCATATAAACGATCACCGGGAACCGGTTTTCCACCGGACTGGCATCTTGGTAGCTTTTGGTTTCCGATTGAAGCATCTTATTCCCATCGGCTATTTCCAAACCCAGTTCCAGGGCAAAATAAATGGACAACTCATCCATCAGACCTTCTCCCATTCCCTGGTATTTAATCCCTCTGGATTCAAACAGCCCAAAAAGGTCGCCGAATGGCAGAGGATCACCGTTGGCTTCCAAGCTTGGATACCATATATCTATATCTATGGGTCTAAAATGCAGGGAATCAGTAGATGCTGTTCCAGGCTTCCAGAGCCTTGAGGAATCCACCAAACTAATGGACATAAAGCCGGCTTTAAAATCCCTCTCTTGGCAGAAACCAGATAAACCAAAAATCATGATTGGAACAAGTAAAAGAAACTTTTTCATTTTCAGATATTTGAGTTCATTATTGGATGGGTGCCTTGAACAATGTTTTTCACTCAGATTTTAATGAATCTACCGGATTCACATTCAGTGCCTTGACCACATGGTAAACCAAGGTGATACAGCAGCCTGATAAAATAAGCAGGGCCGAACAAATAAAAACTCCCGAATCCATCCCTGCCTTATAGCTGAATCCATTCAACCACTTGTTCATAAAAAACCAGGCGATGGGGATGGCTATGCCAATGGAAATAACCATGATCAGGAGATAGCTTCGGGTGGCTGTTTTCAAAAGGTTGGTTAAGGATGCTCCCAGCACTTTTCTGATGCTCATTTCTTTTGTTTTTTGCAGCATGTGCAGGGAGAAAACCGCAAACAGTCCCATGCAACAAAGGGTGAGTGAAATCAGGGAGAAGCATCCAAGGAGTATGGACAGATGATCTTCTTTGGCATACATGGAATCAATATGCCGGTCAAAGTAGCTGAGCAGGAAAGGCGTGCCGGTAAAAAAATCCATCCAGGCGGATTGAAGGAGGTCCGGATCGGATCCTGCTGTTTTGACAAGTAGATTGGAAGGACTGCTGTCATCATAAATAAACACGATGGGTTCGATGAAGTTGTGAAGGGATTTATTGTGGAAATTTTTGACTACCCCGATTACAGCTCTTAGTTGCCCTCCGTACCAGACCGTCTTCCCGATAGGATCATCCCAGTGTATGGATTTTGCCAAAATCTCGTTGATGATCAGGGCCTCGTTTTTGTCGGCAATTCTGTTTGCCTGGAAATTCCGGCCAGAGACAAATTCAATATTCAAAAGCTCAAAGTAATTTTCATCTATCCTGTAAATATTATATATCCGATCCGCATGGTTATCATCTATAGACACCTGAAACAGGTCTTTTCCGTTTTCTTCCCCCGGCAATGCGCCCCCTCCGATCAGAGATGCATTTTCAATAGCAGAATAGGTTTTAACAGCTTCCCTGAATGGAATCAATTTGGTTTTCATTTCCTCATGAAGCGGAAGGCCCACAATCAGGACCTGTTCCTTTGAGAAGCCCAGGTCCTTGTTTTTCATAAAGGAAAGCTGCCGGTTCATCGTAAGGGTGGAGATAAGAATCACCGAAGCGATGACAAACTGAAAGCCCAATAAAATTTTCTTGAAGGTGTTTGCACCTGTTTCGTCCCTGCTGTTCACGGAACCTGAAAAGGAAAGATACATCCCCGAATATCCGGTACCGAGAAGTCCCGTCACAAATATCAGCAACAGGATGGTCAACAAAAGCGGCCATTTATCGGCCAGGTCCAGTGCATGGAATTTTGTGTAATGGAAATACAGGTTGTCAAAGCAAAGGATCAGAAGTCCGGAAATCAACAATACCAAAACAGTCATGATGATGGATTCTATTGCACTCTGCACCCAGATCTGCCTTCTTGTTATACCCAGAATTCTTTTCACCGCTATTTCCTTCATCCTCTTGGTGGACTGGGTCAGGGAGAGATTGATATAGTTCAATCCCGAGATCAACAGCACCAACAAACCCACAAATGTGAGTGCCTTGACATACACCGGATTTCCTTTTGGCACATCATCGATCAGGGCCGCTTCGAAGTACAGGTCTTCAAGGGCTTGCGAGTGAAATTTCACTTCCATAGCTGATCCTTCAAAAATAGGGGCAACATGTGCTGACGTCAATTGATCTAGTTTATCATCCAGCTCTTTTTGGCTCACTGCGGGATCCAACAGCACATAATTATACTGGTCGAGATCAAACCAATCCTGTGGCTCAAATTCCCGGGAAGCAGGTCCTTCACTCAAAAGTGCCTTGACTTCAAGATGTGAGTTTTCAGGCCAATCTTCAAAAATGCCTTTTACCTGGTAGGATTCTTCGTTTATGATCACCTGATTTCCGATGATATCCAGGCTGTTGAAGTATTTCTCAGCCAAAAACCTTGAAAGGACAACTGAATGGGGATCGGTCAAGGCACTCCCTTTATCTCCGGCCAAAAAATCGAAGCTAAATACTTCAAAGGTTTCAGGATTTGTTTTAAAAAAACCTCTCTCCGTAAAAAGTGCTTCATTTACTTTCACAACCGTATTACCCAAAAATGTCAGCCTTGCATAGGAACTGATGCCCGGATAACTTTCCTTCAACAGGATCCCCGGTGGCTTCCCGGTGGAGGCATAATGATCCGTACTGCCAGCCGAATTCACTTCAAGCGTCAACCGGTAGATGTTTTCCGAATTTTGGTGGAAGCCGTCATATTGATGGGAATTCCGGACAAAATCGCCAATAAACCAAAAAGAGGAAACAGCAATTGCCAGCCCTGCCAAACTGATTCCGGCATACAAGCGGTATTTGAACAAAATGCGAAGGTTGAATATTAACCAATTGGGTCTCATCATCAGAGTGGTTTGGAGTGAAAAATCATATAGTTCACCGGAAGATCAAAAGAATTTTACGCTACGAATATGCAACTCTTCAAAATTAACTATTATATAAAATGGAAAAAGTGAATAAATATTAAGAAATATTAAAAAATCTAAATAAATCCTTTATGTATATCCGCAATGATACCGGTAAATGGCAAACCCCAGCTGTTCCTTCGGCTGACTCTGGAGTGTTGGCTGGTCACGTCCTGAATTTAGTTGACACTGGGACTACACAGAATCTTCGAGGTTTTTAGAAACCTCAAAGGTTACGTCTTCATGTCCGGCAGAAATGGTTTGATTTTTGGATGAAGGCTAACCGTTTCCCGGAGGGTTTTTTTCCCCAATTTATCGTGTTGCAAATAAAAAAAAGTCACGGTACCCGTGAAGGCAATCAGGCTTGGTAGTAGGATCATATTCCACTTTAAAACCTTCAATTTTTATTTTCATCACATCATCTCACCATTCCCAAACCACAATATCCCATTCCTCGCCTTCTGGAGCTTGGTAGGTATGGATCTTTCGGAAACCTACTTTCTGATGGGCTTTAAGGGAGCGGGGATTGCGGGTGGAGATTTCGGTAATCGCAAAATCGTAAGTATCCTTGAAGGTGTTTTTGAAAAGTTCGTAACATTCATTTAAAATCCCCATTCCCCTATATCCTTTGGCCACACAGACTTGACCAACAACCATATAGTTATAGGAGGAGATCTTTTTTCCCTTGAATAACAGCTCGTTGAATAATTGGAACATGGGGATCAATATCGGAACATCATCCTTACAAGCCTCCGTCATGGACAACAAAAAAGCCACCACCCGATCCCAATCCTTGCAGATGATATGAGGAGCCAGACCATTCATCTTCACCAAATCTTCCAATCGATGTAAAACCACCAAAAATCCCTCCGTATTGAGGTCCAATTCAGAAATCTGATGAAGGTTGTTGGCCTTTTGAAGTTCCAGGATGCCTGTCAGGTCAGCTTCAGAGGGAGAGATTTCATAAGTCAGTTCCATCTTCTTCGGGATTATAATGTATTGTTATTTTTGGAAAGATAAATACATCGAAATCAAAATGAAAAGACTTTGAAAGATTGTATTCGAAATGTCTTTAGAAGGGTTTCCTGTGAAGGGACGGTCCCGCATTTTTTGGAACTTTTATTTTGGTTTGCTTCCCAAGGCTTGAAAATTGCTGGATCTTTTCTTTTGGGATCAGAAGCAGCCTGATTAAATCGGTGTTGCTGTTTTAAGTGAATCGATATGGAAAAACATAGAGGGATTAAGGAAAATGAATATCCCCAACCCGAGAAGTTATACTTCAAAGATGACGGCAGTATTCCCAACAGTAAATATCCGCTGCTTCATTACAGGGAAGTTTTCAGGGGAAGGGAGAATGAAGGGGCGGAATGGCTGGAAGATAGGTTCGCAGCCAACGGCTGGACAAATTCCTGGCGCTGGGGAATATATTCATTTCATCATTATCACAGCAACACCCACGAAGTTCTGGGCGTGTTCAGCGGTTCCGCAAAATTACAATTGGGAGGAGAGATGGGGCAAAAAGTGGAAGTCCGGGCAGGGGACATCTTGGTCATTCCTACAGGTGTCGGGCACAAATGCCTCGAACATGCCTCGGATTTTACGGTGGTAGGCGCTTATCCCAATGGTGCGGAACCTGACCTGAACAAAGGCAAGGAAGGGGAGCGGCCGAAGGCGGATGAAAATATTTCTAAAGTCCCTTTTCCACCGGCAGATCCTTTGTTGGGAAAAAATGCCGGACTGATGATCCTATGGAAACCCGAACAATAATTCAAAGGCTTTATAGGCTCCTTCCAGGGCGTTTCTTTTCACCACCAATATCAACATGTCCATCCTAAACACGATCTTATGACAACAAGGCGACAATTTATTTCCACAGGTGTCAAAATTGCCACAGTTTCGGGGCTTGCTCCGCTTCTTCCGGCATACGATGCAACTGCCGATTATTTTCAGAACAGTAAGTCAACCAAATCTAAACACAACATGAACAACAACAAATATCGCCTCTCCCAAGACTTCGGATTGGGAGGAGTCGCCATCGGAAACGCCTTTAGACCCACCACGGATGAACAGGCACAGGAAGCCTTGGAAGCTTCTTGGGAAGCCGGTGTCCGTTATTTCGATACATCACCTTTTTACGGCTTCGGTTTGAGTGAACAACGGTTTGGGTATTTTCTGCACAATAAAAAACGGGAAGATTATGTATTGTCCAGCAAGGTTGGGAGACTTTTCAAACCTAGTGAAAACGTGCCTGAAACCATGTGGAAAGACCCTTCTCCTTTCAGCTTCGAATACGACTACAGTGCCTCCGGGGTGCGGAGGTCGATCGAAGACAGTCTCAATCGGATGGGCATACAAAGTCTGGACATCGTCTTTATCCACGATCTCTCGCCCGATAACGATGATATGGGGGAGAATTGGACCGAATATTTTGAGATTGCCCGGAAAGGGGCAATGCCCGAATTGACGCGGATGCGGGAAGAGGGAATCATAAAAGGTTGGGGCATGGGCGTCAACAGGATCGATCCGATTTTACGCACCTTGGAAGTCGCGGATGCGGATATTTTTCTTTCTGCCACCCGATATTCACTCATCGAACACGAAGACGCACTGAACAGGCTGTTTCCGGCCTGTGAGGAGAAAGGGGTTTCCGTTGTTTCGGGGGCACCATTGAATTCAGGTTTCCTGGCTGGAATCGATCGGTACAACTATAGCGAGGATATTCCCCAAGAATTCATGGAAAAGCGGGAGCGGCTAAATCAAATTGCCCAAAATCATGGGACGGATCTTCGGACTGCTGCCCTGCAGTTTTGTGCAGCACCGGATGTGGTTTCCACCGTCATCCCCGGAACCCGTTATGCCTCACAGGCAAAGGAAAATGTGGAGTCCATGAAAGTAAAGATTCCGATGGGATTTTGGGAAGAACTCAAACAGGAAAAACTGATTGCCGAAAATGCACCTGTGCCGGGAGCTTGAAAAAGGGAATTAGATATCGTAGCGCATCCCAAAAAGCAAAGGAAAGAAGTTAATGCGTTAGGGCCCTTTAGGGACAAAATAGGGGTAGGATTTAAATTTTAAAAACCATTGAAACAAGATTATTTAATTTGACAAAGACCGGATTATTGATTTTTCTCATCTATTAAACACCCGTTTCTGGAAGAGGTAAAAGAGAAGAAAAAGGACGACTGAATATACTCCCAAACCCGTCATAAAGTATAGCCATACCTTTCCAGACACCATACTTTCTGCATAGAGTATGTAGGTCCAAAAGATGGGGATTATCACAAATACATACCGAAAAGCCCCCGAAAAGTAAAAAAAAAGAATCGGCAACAACAGGATCAGGTCCACTCCCTTAAAAAATGCCATACCCTCTATTTTGTTGTTGGCAAAAGTGGCGATGATCAGGATGATAAAAGGTGCCGCCAACCCGTATTGTAGGGAAAGAAGGAGGGAATTTATAAATCCTGGATAGGCGATTCCTCCAAAATGGATCATCAGGAAAGCGGCTAAAGCTGAAAAACAAGTAGCAAAAGTCAATCGGTACACGATAAAATAAAAAGTGGAAATGGGCAGGACCCGGATCACCTGAAGAACATTTTCATCCTTTTCATCAAGGATGATAAAGGCGGTGATAAAACCGAACATGATGGCCGTCTGAACCCCGCCAAACATCATGATGGGAGTATGATAATTGGCTACGAAAGGAAATTGAAGGGTTAGGTAAGGCACATAAAAGCGGATGAACAAAATCAGGAATAGGGGAGTGGTCAGAAACATGATCAGCGTCTTGTCCCTGAAGATCTGCCTCAAATCGCTGTATATAAGGGTGAGAATCATTTTCATGTCAATCTTTGGGTTTATTGAAAACTTTTGGTCATGGAAGCAAGAGCCCATTTATAGGTGATCAGGCACCAACCGACGGCAAGTCCATAATGAAGAAAAATCTCCGAAAGTGTTATCTGCTCCGCAAAGGCGATGTTGTATAATCCGATGGCCGGATAGGTGGGAAACAACAGGTAGTAATAGGATTCCGTCACCTCGAAATACCCCAGAAACGGAACCGTCAGCAACAGGATCAGGCCCATGGCCTTAAGGATATATTTGTTGAAGTTGGATTGACCGGAAACAACAATAAAACCTATGAAGGAAAAAATCATCGTGGTCAATATGGTAGCTAGAAAGAAATGGACATAATGAAATCCGGTGCCGTATCCGGATAACACCATGGCAAAACAGCAGATCAGGGAAATCAACGTGAGGTTGATGGTTTTTGAAAGGATATAATTGTGGATTTTGATAGGGGTAACTGCCAAAGCTTCAAGCGTGTTTTCGTTCTTTTCAAAAAGCACCATTACTCCTACGAAAAGAAAACCCAACAGGGCAGGATCATTGAATATCACCAAGACCAGTAACTTCTCCATATTTCCGAAGGAGGATAATAATCGGAATATCAGGACATAAACGGCCGTGACGAGAAGGGAGATGACGATGATCTTGTTCCTGTGCAACAGGATGAAATCATGTTTCAGCAAATGTTTCAGTTGTGACATCATACCAAGGTTTTGCCGGTAACCCGGATAAAAATATCCTCCAAAGTCGATTCCTTGCTATGGATGGTCTGTATGGCATTATCCCTGATGAGGTCGAGAAATTCGCTGTTAGACCCCAAGCCGTCCAATTTGAAGAGTCTTTTTTGGGACTCGTTTTGGAGAAGCACCTCAACCAACCGGTTACTGTGGTTGATCTTTAAACTTGCAGGCGAATCCAATGCTTTGATTTCTCCCTCCACGATAAAGGCAACCCGATCGCAAAGTTCATCCGCATCATACATCTGATGGGTGGTGATAAAAATGGTTTTTCCCTGTGCCTTCAGATCCAGGATAATATCCTTGATGATCCTGGCATTTCCCGGATCCAATCCTGAAGTGGGTTCATCCAAAAACAGGATTTCCGGATCGTGAAGAAAGGACCGGATAAAGTTCAGGCGCATTTTCATTCCTTTGGAAAAATCCCCGACTTTCTTGTGGGCTTCCTGTTTTAGTCCCACCATATCCAGCAATTCCATGGGGTCGTGGCTTTTGGGGTAGAAGTTTTTGAAGAAATTCAGGTTTTCCAAAGCGGAGAGTTTCAGGTAATGGTTGGGCAATTCAAAACCCACCCCGATTTTCTCATATAGCCTTTTGTCCCAGTTGCTAATTTCCAGGTTGTCGATCAATACGTTTCCCTTGTAACCGATGAGTAGTTTGAACAGGATTTTTTGGGTAGTGCTTTTGCCGGACCCACTCGGTCCAAGGAAGCCGAAAATCTCTCCTTTGGCTATGGAAAAGCTGATGGCTTTGATAGCGAAATCGGATTTGGTATTGTATTGGTAACTCAGGTTTTTGACGGATATCATATTTTAGGGTTTAATGATTTTTCCATTAGCAGGATCAATTCGGAAACGGCTTTTAGAAGCTTTTCCTTGTTGTTGGCAAACAGCGGTTTGCCCAGCTTGATGTTTTCATCAAAATCGATTTGGTATTTGCTCTGCAACAGATCAGCAATGCTTCTGCTCATGGTAAAAAGGTAGTGAACCATAATGTCCGTGGAGATTTCCCTGTCAAATTCACCATGGCTTTTTTCATGCTCGACAAGCATGCTGAACATGGATTTGGCTTTGGATTCCCAACTTCTAAGGTGGGGCAGGACTGTTGCACTGTTTTCTTTGAATCCCATGCGGTAGAGAAATTGGCTGCACAGCGGTTGCTCCAAATCAAAGTCAATCCCTTTTTCATAAAGGGCTTTATAATAATCCCAAAAAGAGGTAAACTCTTCCCTTTTCACCGACCGGATCATTATTGCCTTTTCGTTTTCTGCATATTCTTTCAGAAAAAGCCAAAGGTCCGGTTTGTCTGTAAAATATTGGTAAACGCTGCCTCGAGCAATACCGAGATTTTTGATGATCCGATTGATGCTGGCCGAATCATAATTATGTATGGCAAATTCCTTCAGTGATTCCTCTATAAACCGCTCTCTTTTTTCGGTTGGAAGGTTGTTGAACGTTTCGGTGGGCATGGGAAATAAACTTGTGACATACTTGTCACAAATGTAAAAACAAATATGACAACCTTGTCATTTCAGCTGCAAAAATATAAGACAGGATCGAAGACGGTGGGATACCTGTTTAAAAATAGTAATAAGTCGGGATCTACTTAAAAAATAAAATTCATGGATAGGTATGTGTGCATATCCGCTATTTTACAGGCACATAGCGGATATCCATATGTGTGCCTTGAAGCGGAGGAATACGTCCTACGCATGCTGTTGAGAAGATGAAGGAAGGCCCTTCGTGAAAGCTGTCAGCCGGATTTCACAAACCTTTATGGTGCGTTTTACCGAAAGGTACTCGTATTGAGCGATAAAGAAAAGGCAGAGGTCATCTGTCAGGTGGGTAACGGGGAGCTGAACGAGAGTGAACCTCCATATTAAAACATCGATATATCCATAGCCCATACTGAAACTGAGGGGGTATATGTGTCCTCAGGAATAAAGTCCGGTAGGAGTAAGCTGTTATTGGCCGGACAGTATGCGGTGTAAAGGAGGCAGGAACCTGTTACAGGCTTTTCAACGGAACAAGGGAACTCTTTCAGCAGTGATAAGGGAAAGTACAAGCAGAAAACCTGTAAGGCGAATACCGAAATGCTGAAAGGGGGCGGATTCCATCGTAGTAGTGACGATATTCTGTGAAAGCAGGAAGGAGCGAAGGGTGGAACCGGAGTCGGTTTACATATTAACAACAACTTGTAAAAGGGGATGATTGATTATTATGAAACAAAGGAACATCCTGTAAGCAGGATAATGGTACTGGAGGCCTTTAAAAAGGTCAAGTCCAGCGGTGGAAGCGGTGGAATAGACGGACAAAGCATCAGCGACTTCGAGGAGGGACTGAACAGGAATGTTTACAAAGTCTGGAACCGCATGAGCTCAGGAAGCTATCACCCTTCGGCGATCAAAGAAGTGCTGATTCCCAAGAAATCAGGAGGTATCCGAGGACTTGGGATCCCGACAGTTTCGGACAGGGTATGTCAACAGGTGGTCAAGACCTATCTGGAACGTATAGTAGAACCGACGTTTCATCCTGACAGTTATGGATATCGGCCTGGGCGGAACGCCCATATGGCGATCCGGTCAGCAACCAGGAGATGCAGCAAAATCGGTTGGGTACTGGATATCGACATCAGTGGATTCTTCGATAACATCCCCCACGATCTGCTGCTTAAAGCGGTGGAATACTATACCCAAGAGAAATGGATTTTGATGTACATCGGGCGTTGGCTGAAAGCTGATGTTGTGAAACAGGAAACAGGAATGATTGAAAGACGGGAAAAGGGTACTCCTCAGGGAGGGGTTATCAGTGGACTGTTAGCGAATATGTTTCTCCACTTCACCTTCGACAGGTGGATGGCGAAGTATTTTCCGAAAATGCAGTTCGAAAGATACTCGGATGACATCATAGTTCACTGCGTAAGCAACAAGCAGGCAGCATTCATGAAAACCCGATTAGCGGATAGGCTGAACGAATGCGGACTGTCCATGAACGAAGCAAAGACAAAGATTGTCTACTGCCGAAATGACCGAAACAGGGAAAACCCTGAAACGGCATCCTCATTTGACTTTCTGGGATATACGTTTAAGCCCTAACTCCGCTACCTTTTACCCCGTCTAATTGAAAAAATGCCAAAAAACCGACAAAATGTTTGTTTTGTCGGTTTTTTTATCGGATATTAGACAACCTAAATAGGTTGTCTATGTCTCTGCCGCAATGGGTTATGCCTTTCAAAGAACCACGTACCGAAATCCGGCTTATCAACGGGATCTATTACAAATACCAGGTTGGATATACCTACAACC
>JBGTDA010000170.1:0-2971 GCA_041748555.1 Rhodonellum sp. | reverse complement strand
CGGCGGAAAATAATATGCTTCCGGCTTGCCTTTTTGCCCGATCAAAGCCGCATGTTCATCGTTGTGGTGAATATGGTGGGGCAGGGGGCCCATATTGTCAAAAAACTTGGAATACATCGGCCAGCTTTCGTGCTCGTCCCAAATACGGCCTCCAATGATCCCACCCTTAAGTTCATCAATGGCATCCTTCAATAAAAACTGTTTTTCCTCACTGCCGTCCTTAAAAACCACAGGGCTTAAACCTTCGTTTTCACCCGTCAGGGGTCCGTTTTGAGCTGGAGTGGTTGAGGAAAGCCATCTTTCGTCTATTCCGCCCCTTTCTCCACCCAGGATATAATAATCATCCGGATGAAGTTTTATCCGTCTACCGGGTACACAAAAGGATCTGGGAACCCATGTGGGGGCCAATCTAAGAATTCCCTCTCCCTGTTCTAATGCTTTTTTTGCCAAACTCATAGTTAATAGTGGATTTTGGGTTGTTGATTATTTTACTTTTTATTGATTTTCAAAAATTCTGATAATGCTTCTTTGTCGCTGATGATGCCGAGCTCCAGGTCATACACCTTTTTTGATCCCGGAGTGATTTGGGTCAAAGTGTTTGCCTTACGGGCTGCGGATTGTCCAATAGGAGGGTTGGTGGCAGGTTCCAAAGCGGTGACATACTCACCTTTTCCCCAATGTTGCCAGTTGACTAGCCAGGGTAATTGCTTTTTATTAAATCTGATGAATAATCCGATGCCTGATTTTTGATTTGCAAAACCGCACAGAACATCCCCGTTTTGATCAGCCGCCGGCTCGATAAAAGCGACATCCTCACCATATCCGGAATGTGCATCCATGGGAGCAGGACAACTTTTAAAATTGTTACGGCTGTTAAAAACCCTGTTGTCAGGATCATCATCCGATGTTTTCCATTTTCCATCCCAAACAATGGTTGTTCCCTCATCGATCAGGGGCCAACCACAGTTTACATGATAAAGCAACATATGCGAAGCATCGGTGTTGCCTATGTTGGTTATCTCATCGTGTATTTTGATGATGAGTTGCCCCAAAACTCCAGAAATTGTTCTTTTCAACTCCAGTCGGGTTCCGAAAAAAGTCGCTTCCCTGATTATCCCTGTGATGCTCATGTCGAATTTTCCATTCACGGGATCGGGTTGTTCAATGGAAATGATTTCTGCAGGGATGTTGCTGATGTTGCCATGTAGGCCCCTTTCTCCGTATTCATCGGATTCGGGACCGCCGATATGTGTCAAGCCGCAGGTTGTCAATAATCCGCCACCAAAAGTCCGCAACCAATCGATTCCTTTATTCGAAAAAGGTTCGGGAGCCACGATCCCGTTGTGGCTGATGTAAGCAATACTGTCTGCGTTAAAAAAGGCCTCAGCGATATCCATTGCCCTATCCAGGACTACTTTATATCTTAAACCTGCACCTGTATTGATCCAGGCTATCCTGACGCCCTTGGCTTTGCCGGTGTCCAGAACGGAAGTTTCTATTCCGCCAAGTTGTTTGGGGTTTGATATGTAATCCTTCCAAAAATCAGTTTTCATCATTTAAAATCGTGGCTGTATGAAGGTAAATTTTATAGATTCAATTTATTAAGAGCAGGATTAGTAACTATCCTGTTCTATCGGGTTGCACAAGTTTGTCAGTTCAAATCCATCAATGTTGAGTCAACTCATTATTTTTTAACAAGTGAATAAATATCCAAATTTATTTTAGCTAATTTTTCCCTTTCATAAAATTTTAGAGCATAAAATAAATATTTGCAGGCAATTAGAAACGAACATCCGATTATCCATGCTGCACCTAAAAATATGTAACTAAACGGCATGGACATCACTAACATTACTCCTGAATAGAAGAAAAAGAAACAGTCGAACTCAAAAAATATTATCTTTAAAAAAAGATGTTGAAATGGCTGAATTTGCTGAAAAATATATAAACCCTTTCACCGACTACGGATTCAAGAGGCTATTCGGAGAAGAGCCTAACAAAGACCTTTTGCTTGATTTTTTGAATGTACTATTAAAAGAAGAACAAGGAGAAATCAAAGACCTGACCTATCTTAAAGGGGAACAGTTAGGAACTAACGAAGTAGACAGGAAAGCCATCTTTGACCTGTATTGTGAAAATGAAAGAGGTGAAAAATTCATTGTCGAACTGCAAAAGACCAAGCAAAATTTCTTCAAGGACAGAACAGTTTATTACGCTACCTTTCCTATAAGGGAACAGGCAAAGCGGGCTGATTGGAACTATGAGCTCAAAGCGGTTTACACCATAGCCATTCTTGATTTTGTATTTGATGAAGACAAGAATGAACCTAATAAGTATCGTTACGACATCAAACTATCAGACACAGAAACAAAAAAGGTGTTTTACGATAAGCTGACATTTATATATCTTGAAATGCCCAAGTTCAACAAGACCGTTGATGAACTTGAGACAAGGTTTGACAAATGGCTTTTCGTGCTTAGAAACCTGAACAAACTTGATAGGATACCTGATAAATTAAGGGAACATATATTTGAAAAGTTATTTGAAACAGCAGAGATTGCTAAATTTACTCCTGAACAGATTCAGTCCTACGAGGACAGCTTAAAATATTATCGTGACCTGAAAAACTCGTTGGATACAGCTAAAGAGGAAGGGAAGATTGAGGTAGCTCGTAAAGCCCTATCAAAAGGATATTCAATAGAGGAAATTATTGAAATCACTGATTTATCGAGGGAACAAATAGTAAAGCTAAAAAATAAGGAGTTGTAACATCATATTCGACAACCAGAAACAAGTTAAGAAGGAAGTTTCAAGTTTTTATTTAAAACCCTGTAACTACTCAGGTGCCAATTTAGCAATAAGGTTCAGGTTTTCCATCACATTTTTGGATTGCTTAATAAGTGTATCAACAACGGACCGGATCACGCAGAAGTCATCTGCGCCTCTTCCTGATTTGAACTGTCCGGATATT
>JBGTDA010000169.1:0-53375 GCA_041748555.1 Rhodonellum sp. | reverse complement strand
TTGCTTCTTCGTCTGAATTGAACCCGTATTCTTTTTTTAGTTGTATCCAGTCATCCGAACTCCCTTCACTGCTTCCAAAACCTGCCGGCCAGCTTTTAAAATCGCAAACCGGAGCTTCGGCATAAATACAGGATACCTTTTCCGGATTTCGCTTTGCCCAATTATACACGTATAAGCCCCCTCTGCTTACTCCAACCAATGCAGCCTTCTTGTTTAACTTGTATTTTTCAGTTAAAAAAGCATACAGACTATCCCATGCATCCATCGCCTTCACACTCCCATACATATTATTGGTATTAATGTATGCCAAATGAAAACCTTCACTAACCAATAGACTATCAGCCTCCGTATGCCAGTCAGGAAAACGGGCGCGCCATAGCCAAGGGTTTCCGGGTGCAGGTTTATTGGGAAAAATCAATCTGACAGATCTATTGCCAAGCTTAAAATCCTCCCGCTTGAATCCTTTCCATTGGGATTCGTCTTTGCTTTCAACTGCAAGAGCTTTTTGGGCATGCAGGGTGTGTGCTGTCAGAAAAACGATAGCAATAAAAAGATCGCGTAAAATTTTAATGTGCATAAATACGGACATAAATAAAATGCAATTTTGTAACTAATTTAGCTGTATAACAGATTTATCATTTGTATTCATCTCTAACAAAAGCTTTATTTCTTCATTGTCGTATGTCCATTTTGAAAAGGTTTTTCCATTGAGGAGCATTCGTTTTGGTTTTACTGGCCATGCAATCTCAAGTTCGTAAACCCGCTTTTCAGGCTTTTTTTCATAGTCTCCTTGAGTCGGATGAATTATAAATTCAAGATCATTTGAAGAAGCTTTACTTGTAAACTTAGTTTTTCCTACCTGCCCCTTTTCATAATCAAATGAGATTCCATCATCTTCAAGCAAAGTGTAGGAAGTTTCTTTTTCAGGATAAACTTTTAAAATTAACGTGTCCTGAGATAACTTATCAATGTATTGCACAGGCTTTTGATAGGGAATAATGGAACCGGCCTTAATAAACAAAGGCCCACCACGGTCTTCGGGAATGTTACCTTTTATTAGCTGTTCACCTTTATGCTTTTCTCCAGTCCAGTAATTAATCCAGTTTCCCTCCGGAAGATAAACCGAGTCGGTATAGGCTCCAACCAGTAAATTTTCTCCAAACATAAATTGGTGTAATGTATTAGACACTTTCGGTTCGTCGGGAAAAGCCAAAGCCATTGGCCAAACAATGGGTTGTCCGCTTAACGAACTATTAATAGCTGCTGAATAAATGTAAGGAATTAAGCTATAGCGTAATTGCGCATAAAATCGAAACATATTTTTGTCATACTCATTATAATACCATGGATGTAGTATCCATGCCCAGCTATTGAGCTGAACCCATGGTGTAAAAAATGAATAGTGTATTCCTGGTGCTTTATCGGCGACATCCTCCAAAACATCTATTGCCATGTTGCTGTTTCCTGAGAAACTGTGATTAATCACATCGTACAGGCTTTTAATATAGCCACCATTATCACCGACCGTTGCCGCACCCCAATGCTGCGATCCTGCATATCCGCCACAATAGTGGTGAAATGAGCGTAAACCCGTATGGTCCCGAAAAGTGCTATACATTTGCTTTTGCAACAATACCTGATTGATATTGTGCATCTCAGCGTCGGTCTTCCCATTATGATATTGCCTGTCAGGGTGTTCGTCGAGGGTTCTGCCCGGATCCAATTTAAAACCCATAACTCCCTGATCAATAAACTTATTGAGGTGTTCAAACCAATGTACGTGACCTGATTGAGGCTTCCCTTGTTTTTTAGCCAAATGATCTTCTTCCTCGATGCTCAAGTCATGGTCAACACATAGCCAAAGAGCGGTTTTGAATCCCAAATCTTTCATGCGGTTCACATACAAGTTGCTCCTTTTCGGGTCGTTCGGATCTGGTAACCAGGTATAGTCGGCTTGAAAGAGATCTGTATTCCAATCTTTTTCTGTTGAAAAATCATAGCGCTTTTCCATCCACTGTGGTTCGAGCCAATAAATATCCAATGGAATTTGCTCATTACGAAAACGGAGGGCATTTTCGAACACATTAAACTGATTTTCCATTATGTTGCTACCAAAGGCAAGTCCATAAGCCCATTTGGGGAGTAAGTAAGGCTTTCCGGTTATGCCGGTATATAACTCGATGACTTCTGTCATACTCTTGCCCAACATCAGGTAAAAATCAATCTCTCCATCGGTATTAACTACGTAAAGTTGATCATTTTTGAAATTCCCAACGTCAAAGTAATTTTTAAAAGTATTATTGTTGAATATTCCCCAGCCATTAGAGCTTAATAAAAAAGGCATTGCCGCCTCAGACTTTTTATAAGTCGTCCATATTCGCAATGCGGTACCCCTGTGTTGCACTGTATTGCGACTTGCACTTCCGGCACCGTAAAAAAATTCATCTTTTTTCAATGAAATGGCTAAACCGTTACTTTCAATTTGATTTCCAAATTCGGTTTCTTCCTCTTGTTGACCCGTATAATTTTCATCGCCGATAATACCGCCCCCTTTTTTAGCCTTTCCGAAGTATTTGTTTAACGATTGAACAAGGTCTTTGATCCCTTGAGAGGATTCACTGAGAAAGTCAACACTTTCTATAATAGCATTATTTTTTGAATCATTAACTGAAAATGTGCCAGTTGTTTCATCAATTATAAACTCAAAGTCAGCAGTTTTGACTATCTGTTTACCATTTTTGATATTGTTTGAAATAGACGTTGCATTCCAGTCTTTTTTTATAATTCCGTAACGCTCCATGAGAGTTGGCTGAAAATTATCTGTGCTGCTCAATCTGATTCGAAACACCTTTTCGGAACACGCCTGAATACTTAAGTGCTTTTTATTTTTCAACAAAATTGATACTGTACTCTCATTGTTTTGCGCAGAAACGAAATTAACAGTTAAAAAACACAGCATCTGAAAAATGATCAGCCTCTTAACGTAATAATTGGTTATTTTAATTCTATTTACTTTCATTTAGGGACCTGATAATTTTTTAATATTCTTCAAAGTTTAATTGATTAGATAAATTCATTTACAATTTGTAAAATGAATCTTCTTCTCTGCTGGACTCCATTAAGTTGGTCAATTCCTCCACTTTCTCAGGAAACTGATCTGCTAAATTATTTTCTTCGGAAGGATCTTTATCTAGATTGTATAACTCAACCCTTTGGTTTTCCGGAACCAGCACATTCAAACGAATACATTTCCATCCATCTCTGATAACTGCCTGCGAACCGGACCCTTCAAAAAACTCGAAATACAAGGATTGATGCTCTTGCTGAGGCTGTTTTAACAAACTTGGCAAAAATGATATCCCATCCGTCTTTTGATTGATTTCAGCTCCGCCCAACTCACATAGTGTTGGTAAAACATCCCAAAAAGCGGAAACATGCGTGCTTGTACTTCCGCTTTCAATATGATTAGGCCAGCGGACTATCAAAGGAACACGAATCCCTCCATCATACAAATCCCTCTTTTTTCCCCTGTATATCCCGTTACTATCAAAGAAATCAGGATCGTGCCCTCCCTCAGAATGAGGGCCATTGTCGCTGGTAAACATAACGATGGTGTTATCGTCCAGATTTAAATCCCTCAGCTTGTCCATGATTTTGCCAACATCACTATCCATTCCTGTTATCATGGCTGCGAAATTCTTTTCCACTTGGGGCCAATCCTCATTCGTATAGGGCTCATCTGTTGGCACTTCCATTCCACCCCCCCCTCCTTCGTTGTTGGCATGCGGAATAGTTAGCGCTAGGTATAGGAAAAATGGTTGTTCCCGGTTTTTTTCCAGAAAGCCTAGGGCATCGTCTATAAATAAATCGTGAGAATAGTCAATTCTTGTTGTAGAAACACCTCCCAGACCCTTTGCATATCCTTCTTTTTCATATTCCACTACATTATCCAGGTGCACAGTATCGTCATTACGAAGTAGCCACTCCGGATAGTAATTATGCGCTCTGATTTGATTTAAATATCCAAAATAATAATCAAAGCCTTGTTTTAAGGGATTTCCGGGAGTATCCATTTCACCAAGTCCCCATTTTCCGATCATTCCGGTGGTATAACCTGCATTTTTCAACAAAGCAGCTACGGTGGTGTCTGAAGCCAGTAAACTTCTGCCTTCATCATTTCCCCTGACCGTTGTATGGCCTGTGTGCAAGCCTGTCATTAGCACAGATCGCGAGGGAGCACAAACCGTACTGCCGGCATAATGGGCTGTAAAACGAACGCCTTCTTCTGCCAGTTTATCTATATTGGGCGTCTTGATCATTTTCTGGCCATAGCAACCCAAATCACCATAACCAAGGTCATCAGCTAAAATATAAATAATATTCGGTCTTAATTGCTGTTTATTCTCCTTAGATTTTTCTTTAGGACTACATGAAAGAAATTCTAATATAAAAACATATAAAAGTAATTTATTGATCATGATGATTTTATAATTAAGTTACGCTGTTCATTTTTAGGAACATATTTATTGCTATCCCAAATATTATCTTAAAACTTGCTGTGGTTTTATTTTTCAGCTGGTGGAAAAACGAAAATTCTATAGAATTGCCAACAGAAAAGAAAGAAGGATAAATAACGCAATATATTTTATTTTAATTTAAATTATAAACAAGTTAATTCCTAGGATACTGTCTTAATCGATGTCCATAATTATTATTTTCGAAGAGATTCTTTGTTATTGAACTTTTAGATTATAATATTTAAGCATATCCGCTTTCCCACCTCCTTCAAACTTCAGGTTGATATTACTTAAAAAAACGTTTTCAACCGGCATTTTATCAATATCCGCTATGATACAACCATATTCCGATGAAATGCGACTGCCCTGAATGTTTTGAATAGTGATGTCTTTGAGATATGGCTCACTGGATCGCCTGGGTATCGTTGGATATTCCGTCTCCCTTCGCACCAAAATCATAGGGGTTGTAAGTAGCTGATTTTGCCTGATGATGACATAATGTGAGAAGTACGATGATTATGGAGAGAAAATTAATTCCATCCTGGATTTTGAGTTAAATTTTCATTTAAGGATAAATCGTTTAAGGGAATAGGAAATAAATAATATTGATCCTTCCATCCTCTGCCTTCGTTTACCGGGTTTGGAAAACGTTGAAGATACCCTTCTGAAGTTGTCGGATTATTATTCCTGTCTACTACGCGCATGCTGTTCCAAGCGGGCACTATTTCTCCTGCATTGTTAAGATAATTCGATTTGTCGATATATACGCCGAGTTGGGCCCTATTGATATACCACTCCCCTTTTTTCCAACGTCGTATATCTTGAAAACCAAATCCTTCCCCCATCAATTCAACCATGCGTTCGCGACGAATTTCCCATAAAACCGGATCAACCGTTACATCGCTATTAGGATCGAACGATGCATTGATCTCTGATATATTCATATTGGCGACACCTGCCCGAAAACGTAATTGATTAATGGTTTCATCAGCAACGGCCTGGTTAAACATGCCTGTTTCAAACATTGCTTCGGCATAGTTAAGCATCACCTCCGCAATATGAAAAATTGGCTTATCAGCGGTATTCAATGGAGCCAAGTTGCTATTTGTGTCCCAAAGGTTGTAATTCCGCCACATATAATATCCACTCCTTGAAGATCCTGGCGGTTGGCCGGGACCGAGGACATTGGGTGACATCCAATTCATGGTTCCGGTCCAGTTGAAAAAGGGTAGGCGTTTTGAATCATCGTCCGGTAATATTTGCTCTAGAAGATCAACATACTCATTGACATTATCGTTGCCATTAAAATTAGTAGAGTTCGATTGTCCGTTCGGTGTAAAATCTTCAAATAAGCCCTCTTGCCTAAAATATGGGGGAGTAACTTGTAATAACAATCGACGATCCCGGTTCCGAAATTCATCATACATTGATTTGTCACCGGCATATAAACTGCTGTTTGATATGGTTTGTCCATCTGCGCAAAGGTACATTTCAACAGTTGCTTTATGCATCTCATACTTACCTTGTGAAGTTCTTTCATAATGACCTTGCTGATTTAGGATGATGTCTGTCCCATACTCTTTAAAAAGAATCATTCCTGTATAATCAGCAAGATTTTCGCTATTCATTAAGTCGTCGTAGTTAGAATCCACATAAGGGAATACATTCATTAACTCTTTGGATACCCGTATCGATTCGTTCAGATATTTTTCGGCATCGCCCAAGTTATGGTATTTTCGCCATGTCCCTTCAAAAAGACAGAAACGTGACATTAGTGCACGTACGACATTTGTATTTATTGTATTTGATCCATCACCTTCACCTTTTATGTTGTTCTCAGCAAACTGTAACCGTTCCAAAACTTTATCTGCTACCTCTTTGCGAGGCATTCGATCTCCAAAAATCAAGTCGGTATCTTCCTCATTTATTACCTTATCAACCCATTGAACATCTCCAAAGCGTGATATTAACTCCATATAAACGTATGAATGAAAAAAGTATCCGACGGAGCGCCAGTGATTTTTATCTTTTTCATTCATTTCAGATCCATCAATGTTATCCAACATCAAATTCACTGTCCGTATACGTGAAAAGTTCCAACCTCCCCCACTTGAAGGGGTTTGTGCGTTTTGATTTCTAAATCTATTATCCTCTCCGTTATTTCTCAGGGCCAAATAACCAGCCAAAAAATCTCCTTCATAATTGCCGAAGTCTCGAGATATACCTTGCACAAAATTATCAGTATCGGTAAACACGGAATATAGGGACCAAGAAAATGTTTCAAAATTAGCGTAGGTTCTAAATGCCGTTGCCTCCGTTTGAGATTCTATTGGGATCTTTTCCAAAAAATCGTCATTACATGAGACTATTATAAATGCTGACAGTAATATTAATAAGTGAATATTTTTCATTGTAATGTCTCTTAAAGTGTTACATTAATTCCCAAAGAATAGGTTGCAAAGAAAGGGTAGCCCCAATTTAGCCGTTCCGGATCATAGCCACTTGGCAGCTTGGTAAATGTCCCAATATTTTCACCAGAGAAAAATACTCTTGCTGCTGAAAACAATGGATTATTCATGCGTTCTAAAGGCAACACATAGGCAAGGGTAATATTTTTGATTCGCAAATAAGAAGCATCGGCCAAGTACTTAGTTTGTATCCTAGTGTTGGAACTTGCACTTTGGTTCGGGTCATAGAGCCTTGGAAAAAAGGCGTTTCCATCAACCGCGGTATAGTCGCCGTTTGCGGCATCTACAGGTCGCCAATAATTTGTTTGGCCTTCATATATTGTTCCGAATGCACCGCCACCACCAAAAGGAAAACGAAGGCGGCCATCTAACCAAGCATCGCGTTGCATTACACCCTGCAGGATGAACGAAAGATTAAAATTTCTCCAATTTGCACGTCCATTAATTCCAAATTGATATCGGGGAGTTTCATTGCCGATAATTGTCCGATCACCTGGATCATCTACATTATTTCTGCCTCCATCTATTTGATTCACGCTTCCATTTTCTTCGTCGTCCCGAATGTTTTTAAACAGGATATCACCTGGTCGCACATTGTTATTTCCTAAAATAGTTGCTACCCCTTCCTTAAGTACCCAAGAACCATTTTGCCAACCTTCCTGAAAATCGTCAATGGTATAAAATCGATCGGTAGTGTATCCCCAAATTTCGCCTAACGTCATTCCCACGCGATAGCGATTTGCTGATTGTCGGCTATTCAAGTCGTAAAACAGTCCAGCCTCATTATCATATTTTGTAATTTTGGAATGAGAATCAAAGACATTAAATCCAAAATTATATCCTACTTCCCCAATCTGATCGCGCCACGACAATGACAGTTCCCAACCCTTGGTGCGGAGATCCGCAGCATTTTGCTGTGGGGCGCCTGTACCAACGACACTTGGGAATTCGGCGCCTGGAATTAACATACCTTTTGTATCTCGTCGATACCATTCAAACGTTCCATCCAATCTTCCCTTAAGAAGGCTGAAGTCAACAGCAACATTTGAACTTTCTACTACTTCCCAAGTAAAGTTATTTCTAACCAATGCGGGTGTTCCCAAAGTAATTGGTTGCCTGCCGTTAGAAATCCAATCGGCCAAACGTGTATTCATGATTGGAGTAAATCCATATTCATCAATTGCCTGATTTCCAAGCTGACCCCAAGAAGCACGGAACTTTAAATTATCCAACCAAGAGTCACTCCAGTCCATAAATTTTTCTTGATCCAGCCTCCACCCTAAAGAAAAAGAAGGGAAGAGTCCAAAGCGGTTCTCTTCGGGGAACTTCGAGGAACCATCGTATCTTCCATTTATCTCTACTAAATATTTTCCTTCATAGTCATAATTAAGACGGAAATATCCACTGCGAATAGAAAATTCCCTATACACATCGTTGGTTTGTATGATTCCAGTTGCTCCGCTAAGAGACGGCCTGGCCAAGTCGATCAAGTCATCTCGCTGAACCCACATTCTCTCGAAATAGCTTTCTTCCTGTGAATAACCTACCATGGCCTTTACATTATGCTTTTGACCAAAACTTTTTTGATAGGTTGCATAAGCATTAATAAGAGTATAGTTGGTCACCGACTTGTCGTTCCGATACCTACCGGAAGACGGGTTCTCAGACCAAAGAACAGCCATTTGATCATTGGTCATCAGAAATGGACTATTGAAATCCTTTGTATCGGAATTTATTTTATTGAAACTATATTCCAATATACCTTCCAACCCCTCAAAGGGATGAATAGAAGTACGAGAAAAAATACGTGTGTTGGCATCATTGTATCTCACAGGATCCTTTAGATGCATAAAATTAGCGGGAGTATTGAGCGGATATTCTGGACCATCTATATCACTGCTTAATGGCATGGTCCCTGCGGGATAAAATCCCGGAAAAGTTAACGAGCGTCTATAAATTTCGCCATCTGCCTCAACATAAGTTCTTTTTCCATTCAAATACTGAAAATCAATAGATTGGGATAACCACGGCGTAAGATCCGCATTTATATATGACCCTACATTAATTCTGCTAAATCTATCCTTATTAGTTATTAGAATCCCGTCTTGATCGGTGTAACCCAGGCTCATGCGATAGGTAAGCTTGTCACTACCGCCATCAGCTGAAATATTATGGATTTGTTGAAAACCATTATCAACAATAGCACTATTCGTCTTGTTGTCTTTTAAATAATAGTAAATATTTTCATCGTCGGGCCTGTATATTCCATTAACAAAGTACTCGCCCTCATTTGGCTGGAAGGTCCCATTATTATAATCTTGAACAAGACCAAGCCATCTTTCAAGATTTTGTCCTTCTGCATAATACAGACCATCATCGTCCGATTCGATGTGTGCTCTTAAAACGTCTTCGATAGGGGCTTCCCTTGGACTGTTTATACTCGTAGAAACCGCAGTACTTAGGCTGTAATTGAGCTGTAGCCTTGAATTTTTTTTGGCCTTTTTTGATGTTAAAAGAATAACGCCAAAAGCCCCCCTTGCACCATAAATAGCTGCTGCCGAGGCGTCTTTGAGTATAGAAACCGACTCAATGTCTTCGGGATTAATTAAACTTACATCAATGGGAACATTATCGAGCAAAATTAATGGCGAGCCACCATTGATAGAAGTGAAGCCACGGATATTAAAAGATTTTGATTCTCCAGGTATTGCACTCCCTGAAATTCCCAAACCAGGTGCAGCGCCCTGTAAAGCTGAACCTAAATCTGTTATTGGACGGTCACCCAATGTTGATTCCATATCTACCGTAGATACCGCTCCAGTCAGATTTACTTTTTTCTGTTCACCGTACCCTATCACCACCACTTCTTCCAATGAAGACATGTCTGTCTTTAAAGTAACATTTATCTGAGTCCGGTTATCCACCGGAACCCGCATGGACTCAAACCCTATATAGGAAAAAATCAATGTGGCCTCGTCCGGTACCGTAATAGTGTAATCCCCGTCAATGTCCGTAACTGTTCCCGTGGTGGTACCGGCCACCGTAACCGAGGCTCCCGGCAAAGGTTCTCCAGAGTCATCGGTTACTTTTCCTGAGACAGTAACTTCAACTTCTGTTTCTAGAGATATGGGTTCTTTATCGGCTTTCTTTTTGGTATCAATGTTGTTGTTTACCTGCCTGAAACTTAAGGATGCCTGTAAGGATACCTCAAGCAAAAAATTCTCTACCGTTCCCTCGTTTTTTTCCAAAACGATTCTGGCTTTTTTGTTGATTGCCCTGCTGTCATAAGTAAATTGAAAGGGGGTCTGCTTTTCTATCAGACTGAAAAATTGATTTAGGGTCATGGATCCCTGCTCAATTTTCACCTGTACTTCGTCAATGGACTTGTACTGGCCGTTGACATCAACGGCCAGTACGAGGTTGAAAACCAACATCTGTATCGCAAATCCGAACAGAAAGTATCTGGACATCTTGTAGATTGTCTTTTGTAATTTTAATTTCATAATTTTGGATTGGTTTAATGAAAATTTCTTTAAGCCTTGTCTTTTGGATGATACACATTCCCCAATGGTAGATTTATCCGAAGACGCCAAATCGGGCCAACTGTTTTTTCAGTTGGCCTTTTTTAGGAGGTGTTTGGTTTTCGGTTTTTCATAGTTGTTAGTTTATCAGAACTTTATCCACAATTTTTTGCCATTCAATTCAAACCTGAAATCCTCTATATAGGACATGCTGATCAATACAACATCTAAATTTTGGTTGGAAAAACGGCCTGAAAAACTCCAGTCTCCAGGTGGGTTTCCTGCAACTTTTATATCCACCCCGTACCAGCGTTCCAGTTCATGGGTGACTTTGGCAAAGGATGCATTATGAAATACCAATGTGCCGTTTTTCCAGGCCAGTACTTCCCCCTCTGAAAAGATACCGATTGAGCCTGAATTTGCTTCCCTTCGGTATTCCAGTTTTTGTCCCGGATCCAGCAGGAATTTCTCCTCGGTCAGCGTGTTTTCTATGCTGACTTTCCCGGTTACCAAAGCAATCTGTAAATCTTCTCTGTCATTGCTGTTGATATTAAATGAGGTTCCCAAAGCTGTGGTGGTAAGGTTTTCGGAAACCACCTGAAAGGGCTGGCTGACATTTGGCTTGACGTCAAAAAATGCCTCTCCGAATAGCTGGACCATACGGACAGTGGAATCGAAGGATTCGGGATATTCAATCTTACTTCCGGAGTTCAACCAGACGGTAGTCCCGTCGGGTAGCCTGAAATTTAATTTTTCCCCATACGCTGCGGATTTGCTGAGCATGTTCACCGCAACATACGCCGGAGTCTGAGGTTCTTCAACCCGTAACCCACTATAAAGTAAAGATAAGGCCAGGGTGAAGATGATGATGGCGGCGACCCGCTGGAACTGATTGAATCTTTCCCAAATGGAAACGGAGCCAACGATCCGCTCGGGAACCGGTTTTTTAGAATCCGACACATTTCTGGATCCGGCAAGAATCCGGTTCAGTATTTCCTGCTTCAACTCCGGCGCAGGTTTTTTTTCGGGAAACTGCAGTCCGTGTACGAGCTCTCTGGCAAGTTTTATCTCTTCGGTTTTGTCAGGATTGGCTTCCATCCAGCTTTGCCAATATTGGTTCAGCTTTGTTTCAGGAAATCTCACCCATCTGATAAATTCCGGATCTTCTAAAAATTCATTGATTTGACTCATATTCTTTTCTACTCTTATCGGCTTTCAATAACAAAAGGAGCAAAACCCGGAAATGACATCTAATTTTTTTGGATTTTTTTTATTGGATGAGGAAATAATACCAATTTAATTTTTGAAGATATGCCGGTTTGTGACGGAAAAATCAAATCTCACAAATTTCCCCGGTAATGAAGTTTTTGGATTTCCCCATTTCGAAAACAGAAAATACATTTCACCCTAAAAGCCTGAAACTTTTCAATATTTCAATTTCCCAACTTTACAATCTTACAATTTCTTGTTTTCAATCGCCCCTCTCAAAAAGTTCAGTGCCTTGTACACCAGGTTCCTGGCGGACTTTACATGCGAAAGGTCCATGATCTCTCTGATCTGTTCATAGCTCAGGCCTTCATAAAACAGGTAGTAAACCGCTTCTCTTTTCCGGGCCGAAAGTCCCTGAAGGGCTTTGTTTAATTTCCCGCTTTTTTCTTTGTCCATCTGGCTGTCTATCAGCACTTGCTCATGGGAAAATGTGATTTCAAAGGACAGATCTCCCACAAATTCCTCCTTCTTGTTAGTCCAGCTGTTCAGCTCCCTGTTGATTTTCCGTTTGAGGCATTTAAAAAGATAGAACTTGATTGAGTCTGTGTCCCCGAGATTTTCACGGCTTTTTCTCAAGTCAATAAATAAATCCTGAATGGCATCTTTGATTACATCTTCGTTGTTTGTTAATCTGCATCCATAACTGTACAGTATTTCAAAATTGTGCTCATAAATAAAAATAAAAGCAGATTCACTCCCGGATTTAAAGGATTTCCAGAGCAACAAATCACTTTGTTCGGCATTTTTACCACCGAGCAGAGGATTTATATCCTGATTCAGGAATCCGCTTGATTTTTCTTTTAGCATTTTGGGTTAATGTATAATTACTTAAAGTAAAGCAATTTGAATTTACGATCAAAAGGAAAGCCTTTTGTAGTTTTTATCAATTCCTGTTTTCCCGGTCAAAGTTTATAATATTGTTCCCATCCTTTTCGCGGTTCTGCACCTGTCAGTAACTGATTGGCAAGTTTGTGATTGGTGATCTGCTTTTTCTTGCGGTCGAATAAAAGTTTGGTATTCAATTGCTGGGCAAGGACACCAAGGTTGAAAACCTGACTTAATGGTCCGGCAATAGCAAAGGGTGAGCGGCATTCTTCCTGACCTTTGCATGCAAGCAAGAAATTGGCAAAATGGTTGGATGGGCTTTCGGGAACCTCAGGTAGCTGGGACTTCATATCCAAAGCTTTGTCAGCCGGAATGATCGACAAGGTACTTCCATGAGATCCACCTTTGAAAATCAAATCTGCCCAAAGCGCCCATACCGAAATCGTACCAACAACGCCATTGCCCGTTGATAAAATCCTTGTTGTAATCATGCAATTGTGTTGCCGAATGCCAGGTATCCCATTCGAGAGTTTCGGGGATAGGCTCAGCAGCAGGAAAACTCGTCATATTGGTATCCCAACCATGCCAGCGTCGGGGACTGTTCATATGGGCAGTGATGGCTGTTACGTCTTTGATGATGCCGGCTTCTTTGTAGGCTTTAAACTGAAAATAATTCTGCTCGGAATGACCCTGATTTCCCATTTGGTTGGCCACTTTATATTTTTTGGCAGCTTTTGTCATCAGTTCTACCTCATTGAAAGTCCTTCCCATCGGCTTTTCGACATAAACATGTTTGCCCATGCTCATGGCCAACATGGTGATCGGAAAATGGGAATGATCCGGAACCCCCACCGTAACCGCATCGATTTGGTTACCCATCTTGTCCAACATCACCCTGAAGTCCTTGAACCGGGGGACATCGGGAAATTTTTCAAGGATTTTCACTGTATGCGATGCACCCATATCCACATCACAGAGCGCAACAATGTTGGCTAATCCGATGCTGTATAAAGCCTGAATGATTTCCGCTCCCCGATTGCCGATACCGCAGCAAGCCAGTTTAACTCTTTCTCCGTGACTGGCAAGTTTTGGAATTTGAGATCTGGTCAAAAAATACCCTAAACCAGGTATTTTTTTTGATGTTTTTTATTCAGACCTTTAATTGAACCTTAAATTAAAACATCAATGAAAAACAAGACAAACATTTTGAAAACAGCCATTATTACAGGTATAATATGGGGAGGGCTTAGTTGTTCCAATAATTTTGAAGAGGAAATTCCTAAAGGAACAATAAGTTCAGGAATTGAGATTCTTCAAGGAACACTAAAATTCGACTCATTTGAAGGATATGAAAATTTGATCACAGGTAAAGAGGAGTTGAAAGATTTTTCTTTTATAAGTTTTCAATAAAATTTTCAGGAATTGATGAATTCAGGCAAAAATCTTCGGATCAGTCAGGAAGGATTTGATGAAATTAGTTCTTGGGAAGGCAGTACACTTTTGGAGATATTAGATAAAGATGGGTTTGTAATCCTTGAAGAATATCTTATCTTTTTAAATTTCAATAATCAGACGGCAGTAGTTTCCACTAATCTGGAATTAAAAGAGAGTATTTTAAAGGGAGATATTTTAGATGAGGAAATTAGATTATTTTCTTTCAATGATGATGTGATCGGACTATTAGAAATCAATAGTCCATCTACAATGTCAAAAACTCAATATAACGCACGAATAATGACCGTATTCAATCCCTTAGCGTATACAGTTACCGCTGGTTGTGGGTGGGATAAATGTGATAATTCTCAAAATTATGGCGATATTATTAGGGTAGGAAATTATGGAGGGACCTTTAGATATAGATTAGATGCAAAGCATGTTTATAATGCTGCTGCTATTTCCTTTAAACTATATTCTAAATCCAAACATATGAGAAAACCTGAAGATGGGTCTTTGGTTTGGACAGCTACTCCTACAACTCAATATATTTTTTGGGATTATGAATTTTTAAGTAAAAAGAGTGGGAGTTCTTTGCAAAAAAGTATGTATCAAGGCAACACAATAAATAATGAATTTACAGCAACTTATTATTCCTCCAGTAGGGGATTGGAGAAATTTTATTTAAGGACACAATTCTACGGTGAAGCGGGTGGTAATCATGGCTATTCTCCCTCAGGAGCTTTTTGGCAATTTAATTTGAAACAAATAGATAAAGGATATTAAAATGAGACTATTCCGAATTTTATTTTCATCAATTATTGTTTTGTTTCAAATTCATTCATCATTCGCCCAGAATAGTTTGGCGATTGAGTCTAAAATTGGAACTGGTAGTACGAAGCTGGATTATCAGGGGAATTTTCCGGATCTGGTTGCTGCTACGACTGATCATGTTTTTTTCAGTCTGGGAGTGTATAAATCCTTGAAGAAAGGTTTTTCCTATGGCTTTGAATGGGAATATTACAGGTTAAATTTATATCTGACTTATATTCCTTTAGATCCTCTCAGAAATATGGGAGGTCCTAGATTTAATTATTATGCCTTTGGACCTAAGGTTCAAAAAGACTTTTTCATTCTTCCCAGAGCAGGTGTGAGTTTGTCTGCCGCCCTTCATCTTACTTATAATTCGCAAAGTGAGTATGAATATAGCGGAGGGGAATTACAAACTGTTCTGTTGCCCAATGGTCAACCCAGAATTCCTGTCAAGCTATATGGTCAGAGAAGCGTAGAAGAGTTTACTTTTCTTTTTAAGCCAGAGGTTGGAGTATTTTATGATATATCAGATAAATCAAGAATAACGCTTTCAGCCAGATGGGGACTGGATTTTCGAGAGCCTTCGGTTGTAATTGATTTAAACCGGATTGAATTTGAGGGAAGTAATTATCAGAATAAATATTTCTTCAGCGGAAATTATTTCTCAACTCTTTTAGGATATCGATATTCTTTCTAGATATTTTAAAGGAATTTCATAAATCATGGTCATTTAGGTCTGGGATTTTATCTTTCGGATTTACCTCATTCTCCTCATTTTGGAAATGATTGGTTTTCTGTCTTGGAAATCTGGGTAGCTGCACAATTCTTTAAAGTAAGTATTCTCCAACTTTTTCCAAAAATATTACTCCTATTATCGGAAATATGATTAGATGATTTTCCAATGAAATAAATAATCATAACAAAAAAGGTCCTGCCTTGGCATGACCTTTTTTATATTGTATATAATAAAATGAGCTAAAATCTGAGGCCTTAATCAAAGCTTATAATACTCCTCCCAGCCTTTACGGGGTTCTATCCCTGTCAGCAGTTGATTAGCAAGTCTATGATTGGTGATCTGCTTTGTTTTTCGGTCAAACAAAAGTTTGGTATTCAGTTTCTGGGCAAGAACGCCCAGATTGAATACCTGACTCAGAGGCCCTGCAATGTCAAAGGAAGATCGACATTTTTCCTCCCCTTTGCAGGCCAGCAAAAAATTGGCAAAATGATTGGATGGGCTTTCGGGAACCTCAGGCAGCTGAGATTGCATATCCAAAGCTTTGGCAGCCGGAATGATCGACAAGGTACTTCCATGAGATCCACCTTTGAAAATCAAATCTTTGCTGTAAATTATTTTGCCTGGATTGAGTTTGGCCGGCTGGATTTTGCCATTGCTCGCGGGTGGAATATTTGGGTCCAATTCAGATTCACCATAACCCTCGGGCACCTCCGGTACATTGTTCACCCCATCATGCCACATGATTTCGACAGGCGGCATTTTTCCTCTTTCGGGAAATTTGAAAGACAAGGTTGTCGACATCGGAAAGAAGAAGGAATTATGTCCTTCCAGTTTTACAGGATCAATTTCGTAAGGTAAACCCAAATCCAAAAACTCATGTGCCGTGTCAATAATATGCGCGCCCCAATCGCCCAAAGCGCCCATACCGAAATCGTACCAACAACGCCATTGCCCGTTGATAAAATCCTTGTTATAATCATGGAGATGGGTAGCCATATGCCAGGTATCCCAATCGAGGGTTTCCGGAATGGGTTGGCCGGCAGGAAAACTTTGAATGCCGGTATCCCACCCGTGCCAACGCCGGGGGCTGTTCATGTGTGCGGTGATGGAGGTGACATCTTTGATGATGCCTGCTTCCTTATACGCCTTGAACTGAAAATAATTCTGTTCCGAATGACCCTGATTCCCCATTTGATTGGCCACTTTATATTTTTTGGCGGCCTTGGTCATCAATTCCACCTCGTTGAAAGTCCTACCCATGGGCTTTTCAACATAGACGTGTTTGCCCATGCTCATGGCCAACATGGTGATCGGAAAATGGGAATGGTCAGGCACTCCAACTGAAACCGCTACGATTTCATTCCCCATCTTATCCAGCATTACTCTGAAATCCTTGAAGCGAGGAACATCCGGAAATTTTTCAAGGATCTTGACCGTATGCGGCGCGCCCATATCCACATCGCAAAAGGCAACAATATTTGCCAAACCTGTATTGTATAATTGGGTAATTTCTGCTCCCCTGTTGCCGATCCCACAACAGGCGAGATTTACCCTTTCTCCCGGTCCTGCGAATTTTGGAGTCCGGGCACCTGCTGATAACGGATTAAAAAATAAAGAAGGGGCTGCGGCAGCTGCAGACAGTGCAAGTGTTTTTTTCAAAAACAATCTTCTGGTTGAGTCATTCATCGTGATTTTGGGACTAATGGTTGTTTGGTTTTACTTGATTAATATTTAAATACCACAGATCTGAGGCGAAAGTCTGTTTCTTATGTGAATACCTGTTTGGGTAAAATAACTTTTTATTCCAAACATCCCCATAAATATTATTTGGTAAGCGGAAAGCTTCCCCTCCTTTAATCCTTCCTCCTATTGTAAAAACTGTTTTTATGAATGTTCGGACTATTTTCTACCGGTATCGGTACCCGATTTGGGTATAAGGATAAGTTCTCTTAAATCAAGTAATGCTTCTCCTTTAAATTCATCAGAAGGTTTAAAAACAATCTTGTTATAACCTTCTTCCAACTTTATCTGACCCAAAGAAACTTTCTTGAATGTTTCCCATGATCCGGATTTTCCGACCTTACCCTTAATTTTATTTTCCCCTGCCTCCAAAACAAATTCTTTACCGGACTCCTCATCAGATACGGACCATTCCATCCATACTTCATACCTATCAGCCTTATGTAAAACCACATCCCACTCTACCCTATCCTTTGCAGTAAACCAGCCGAAAGCATTCCAATCCGGCATATACTTAATGTCCGGACCGATACCCATTCCTTTTTCCGCTGTCAATTTCAAGTTTCCATCCTTTGATACCCTCACGATTTGAGGAATATTCAACCTGCCTGCCATAGATTCTCTTTTCTCCTTCACGTATTCCCCCACTGTGCCAATCGGCGCTATCCAAATCCCGTTTGCCGAATCGCTAGCATATTCTAATAATGCCCTTAACATACTCAGGTATGTGGTTTGGATTCCGGAATCGTTGGTTTCATGTCCTGCAAGAACCAGCCATTGCCCGTTTGAGGCGGCAGCTTCGATAATGGGAAGTATTTCTTCAAAGTCTGTGTTATCTGTTTTCATCCCTGTCAATTGCGCCATATCCACATAAAAGGGATCATTGGGGTTTTCACCCAACCATCCACGTCCTGCAAGGAACATCTCCGAAATTAAAGGCACAAAACTTTCGGTATATGTTCCTTGTCCAACAGAATTAAGTCCACAGGGATAGGCATAAACTTTCGGCTGAACCCCAAAAATCTTTTCTATCTCCTCATTTGCCTCCTGCAATTCATTCCTCATCCTATCCAATGTGTAATTTTCCAAGGCCTTGTTTCTTGACCAGGCAAAATTGCCACTGCAAGGATGTATCATCGAATGATTGGCTATTTCATGCCCTGCTGCCGAAGCTGATTTCCAACCGTTCAGGTCAAATTTTACATTTGAGGGCAAAACGAAAAATGTTGCCTTTACTCCATATTCGTTTAATAGGGGAATCCCAAATTCCGTATTGCTTTGACGAGCATCATCAAAACTTAAACTGATGGCCATTTTTTTTCCTTCCGGCCATGGAAACTCCGGGTTTTGGCTGAATGCCTGAGTACCCGAAAACACTAAAATCAAACTTACAAGATAATTGATAGGATAATTCGCGCTCATTTAGGGGTTATTATTTAATGAATATTTATTTTAGCCTGAAATTCATGTGCAGTGCAGCAAGCCTATACCTTCTTTATTAATAGAACATACTATTTAATTTTTCGGATATAGGCCAGCAAATCCGCCATTTCCCGGGGATTGATATTTTTTTCCAGGCCTGATGGCATAGCAGACATCTCCAGCACCTGCAACGACTTAATATCCTGTCGGGAGATCGTCACATCGTGTCCGCCGGCATTGCTGAGACGTATTGCTGTTGGGGTTTCGGAAGAAATTATTCCCTGATAAGTTTCTCCGTTTTGCATTTGCACTGCCCAAAGCTCATAACCATCGGCAATGGAAAGATTAGGTTTCAAAATATCACTCAGGATATTTTGCGGTCTTCTGTTTTTTAACGAGGCCAGATCAGGACCAAATTCCATCCCTGTTTCATCACCCATTTTATGGCAAATGGCACAGTTTTGTTGGAAAATTATCTTACCATTTTCCATCGATCCTTTACCTTCAAGTGCTGGCTGATATTGTTTCAATAGTTCCTCGGTATTTTCTTTTTCGTTGTTGATAAGCAAGCGGGCACGGCTGCGGAGAAATTCATCCTTTTGGGACATCAACCGGACACTCCTCCTCCATCCCAGATTAGCGGGTTGAATTAGGCCACTTTCCATAGCGTCCAGAAGTATGCTAATCCTTTCTTCATTTACCATAAGTATATTTATCGCTTCCTCCCTGATTTCCGGAGTAAGTGAATTCCATTGCTCCAATACAAGTTGAGCACTGGAATCATCCGATATGCTGTTAAGTGTTTTTAATGCTGCCAGCTGCACGGATATTGGTTCCACAGGATTTATCAGATCCTTTAAAAAATCCTTGTAGGTCTCGGGATGGAGAAGAGAAAGAAAATCAATGGCAAAGGCTCTTTCATCACCGGAAAGATTATTATTTCCGGCAATCTCCCTGGCCTGCTTCATGGCACTGGCTGACTTGACATTTTCAGAAAGTCCTATAACCTTCAATAGCTGAAAAGAAGCTTGTCTTACCGATAGCGGTGAATTTTTAAAACACGCTTCCACCAATAAATGCTCAGCAGATTTAAAACTAACAGATGATCCATTTTTACTCTGAAGCCCCTGAGCCAGGCCTTTTAGTAAGGGTGCCTGCCAACCATTTTCTTTCGCGTTTACATTGGAAATGCCTTTTTTGATCAATTTGAGAATAGGGATTTGCTGTTGGCTGGCACCTGTCATGGCGCTCAACCGCCGGACCAGTGATCCATAAGCCGGAATATCATTACGGAAATCACTGAGGACTGCCTCCAGCAAATGATTGCTTTCTGAAAACGGAGCCGAGAGGGCCGCCACTTGAATCCATTCATCTTCAATATCCAAAAACAACAACTCTTCCCTTGCCTTTGCCGCTTGGAAACCATCCATAAAACCCAGTGTGCACAATAGCTGAAACCTAACCTTTGGGTCCTTGTCTCCTTTCATCCCCAACAGGGCATCTGCCAGTTCCGGTGTATTTCCCAAATGCAACTCTGCCAGTTTTATAGCATTCTCCCTGAGCCCGGGTTCAGGATCATTCAGGGCCTCTATGATCAATTCCGGATTTAACTTCCCCAAACCTTCTAGCGTCCATAATGCGTGAAGGCGGGCTAAGGGGAAATCCGGATCTTTGGCCATATCAGTTAAGGCTTCCGGAATATTGACCGGATTTCTATCCAACAACAAACGTTGCGCATTGCGGCGCCACCAAATATTAGGATCCCCGAGTTTTTCCACTAATTGTACGTCAGTGAAATCCCCCATTTTTATTTTATCCGACCAGTCGATAGGCTTTGTCCCTTTTGGCGTGATCCGGTAAATCCTTCCTTGATCTGTTCCATTATAAAGGGCTCCTGAGCTGACTACATTTTCAGCCATCCACTCCGGATGTTCTATAATCTGCCGATAGTAATCCACCACATAAAGCGCTCCATCCGGACCTATGTACATATTGACAGGCCGGAACCATGCATCGGCAGAAGCCAGGAATTCTTTTTCAGCATGTTGTCGGCTGGCTACAAAACCTGTTGCCTTATCGGTTAAGAAATCTATATGTACAATATTGCTGACCGGTTCAGCTACGAAAATTGCTTTATCATAAACCCTTGGAAAGGCGGCCCCGAGGTAGGCAGTAATCCCACATGCAGATGTCATTACTCCCAGGTCGGTCAACAATTGATGTTCGGGATTTTCGGTAATGGGAAATACTTCTGCAGCATCTCCGTGATCGGAAAGGGATTGGGTGGATTCAGATACCAGCAGATATGGGTTGCGGTTCAGGTAAGTCGCCGAAATTACATCGTGGATAATATGGTTACTGTTATTAACCAGAAAACGATGTCCCCAAGCATCAGAAGTATGACCAAACTGGGTTTTACTAGCCAAAAGCTCTAATCCGAAAGAATCAGGTTTAAATCGGACACTTCGGCCTCCGGCATTTTGCGGTAACCGTGCCCCGTCTGGATTCTCCGGATAATAGACATCATTGCCCCTATCTCCAAATTTATCTTCATAAATGGTGGTGGTAATGGCCGGTTCGTGGCCAAGATAAATCCAATTATCCAAACCAAGTCTGGGGCTGTTGACATTATGCTGAGGATTGGAAAGGGCAAAACCTGTCAGAACGATTTCCTTGATGTCAGCCTTCCCATCTCCATCACTATCCTCCAGATAATAAACATTTGGTGGGTCGGATACCAGTATTCCTTTCTTCCATCTCATAATACCTGTAGGAAGCACTAAGCTGTCTGCAAAAACAATACTTTTGTCCATTATTCCGTCCCCGGTAGTGTCAGACAGCAATCTTACTTTACCGGTTCCGCTGACATCCAGGGGATAACCATGCATCTCCACTACGTATAGACGGCCATATTCATCAATTTCCATATCCACAGGATCGGCAATAAGTGGCTCCCCGGCTATCAATTCGATCTGAAAATCCTCTTCCAATACAAAAGATGCGAGTGCATTTTCCAAGGATCTTTCATTTTCATTCAATACCTCGGATTGATTTTGGCAACCAAACGTCAGCGTTATTAAAATTGCTTTTACCAAAAAAAAGATAAGTGGTTTAGCCATTGCATTGGACATGAAATTTGTTCTATTGATTATTGGTCAAATTATTTTTTGTCTTTCAACCAAAGATAGAATTTATTGACTTAAATAACTGAAGGAAATTTGGTGTTAATCACCCTTTGTGTAACATCCTTTGCTTAAAAATTAAATACTTATACTTTTACCATTAGAGTTTATTATAAGATATTATTACAAGAATCCTCAATGACTTGATTAAATTGATACTTTACTATTCACGATCCTTGCAGAAGACAGTCAAATTTAGCAGCAGGCGTTGGGATCAGCCTTTTTCTTCAGACAACCTTTAAACCTAAACCCAATTGACCAAAATGGATAATCAAAAAGATACAAGAAGGGACTTTATCAAAAAGACCCTGGCCACCTCTGCTGTAATTTCTTTCGGTGGAGTGCTCAGTGGATTCAGCTCAAAAAGTTATGACAAAATTATGGGCGCTAATGACAGGATCAAGGCTTCGGTTATGGGAGTCAACAGCAGGGGTTATGCGCTGGCACGGAATTTTGCCAGTCAGGAAAATTGTGAAGTGATCCATATCTGCGATGTTGATAAAATAGCCGCCGATAAATGTATTGCAGGAGTTGCAGAAGTGCAGGACACCACCCCGAAAGCAGTTCCGGATTTCAGAAAGAGCTTGGAAGATAAAGATGTGGATGTTTTGGTCATTGCAGCACCTGACCACTGGCACGCTCCGGCAGCTATTCTTGCCTGTAAAGCAGGAAAGGATATTTACCTCGAAAAACCTTCCAGTCATAATCCCCATGAAGGAGAATTATTGATTCAGGCAGCTGCCAAATATAACCGCATCATCCAGATGGGAAACCAAAGGAGGTCATGGCCAAATGTGGTGGCAGGGATAAAAGAATTACATGATGGCATAATCGGCCGCCCCTATTATGCCAAAACCTGGTATACAAATAACCGGGGTCCCATAGGAATCGGAAAAAAAACCGCAGTCCCGCCACATCTGAATTTTGAGCTTTGGCAAGGACCTGCTCCCAGGGAGGCATACAGGGATAATATCATTCACTACAACTGGCATTGGTTCTGGAATTGGGGAACAGGAGAAGCGCTCAACAACGGCACCCACATGGTGGATCTGGCCCGATGGGGCTTGGGGGTGGATTTCCCGACAAAAGTAACTTCCACGGGAGGAAGGTACCGGTATGAGGATGATTGGGAGACACCCGATACGCAGATGATCAACCTGGAATTCGACAACAAATCCCTGATCAGCTGGGAAGGCCGAAGCTGTAACGGCCTGAATACGGAAGGCTCCAGCGTTGGTGTGATTTTTTATGGTGAGGAAGGATCACTCAAAATAGATGGTGGCAACAATTACATCGTTTACGATCTGAAAAACAACGTTGTCAAGGAGGTGAAAAACGAAATCACGGTGGATGCTAGAAACATTTCAGACCCAGCACAGGAGCTGGATGCCTTGCACATTCAGAATTTTTTTGATAGCATCAGAAAAGGAACTCCATTGGCTGCGGATATTACAGGGGGACAAACAAGCACCTTACTGGTCCAGCTGGGAAACATTGCCCAAAGGACAGGTGAGGCACTTCATATTGATCCCACAAACGGTCACATCCGGGACAATCAGGCAGCGATCAAATATTGGAAAAGAGCCTACGAACCGGGATGGGAGCCTACAGTTTGATGCAGTTTGTCCTTTATTACCCAACCCGTTTCTAGATGAAGCTAACTTCCCTCGACCTGATCATCATCGGGCTGTTTTTTTTATTGATGTTGGCGATTGGGATCTATTCCTATTTCAGAAACACCAATTCTGAGGATTATTTTGTTGCCGGAGGAAAATTGCCTTGGTGGCTATCGGGGATTTCCCATCATGTTTCCGGATATAGCGGAGCAGTTTTCGTTGCATATGCCGCTTTGGCATATACACATGGGTTTTCTGTTTATGTCTGGTGGGCATTTACGATCGGGATTACCATCCTCGTCAGCGCAAAGGTTTTTCCGGTACTTTGGGTCAGGCTTCGCAAACAATTCAGGATTCAGTCTCCGCTGGAATTTCTGGCAGAACGGTATAATCTCCTGACCCAACAGATCATGGCCTGGAGCGGAGTTTTGCTGAAGCTTTTTGATATTGGGGCAAAATGGGCTGCCATTGCCATTCTGTTGAATATTTTTACGGGAATCAGTTTACCGATGGGTATCTTGATTTCAGGGGGAATTTCTCTGTTATACATTACATTCGGCGGTTTGTGGGCAGTAGTCATCACGGATTTTGCCCAGTTCATTGTGCAGCTACTTGCGGGAATTGTGATGTTCGTAGTGGTACTGCAAAGATTGGAGGGAGCGGAAAGTATCCTGACCATTTGGGACAGGTTACCTGCCGAGAACAGTCAGGCTTTTAATGATCCGTACGGAATGGGATTTGCCTTGGCCTTTTTGTTTATCAATTTTCTCTCCTACAATGGCGGTCAGTGGAATCTGGCCACCCGATATATCTCATCACCTTCGGAAAAACAGGCTACAAAAGCGGCAAGATTATCCGGATGGCTGTATCTGATCTGGCCACTGATCCTGTTTTTCCCGATGTGGGCAGCTCCGCTCCTGCTTCCCGATTTGGCAGATCCAAGCCAGTCATATGGAGAACTTACTTTATTGCTATTACCCTCAGGACTTGTGGGACTTGTGATTGCCTCCCTGTTTGCCAATACCATGTCTATGACTTCCTCGGATATCAATACAATTTCAGCTGTTATTACCCGTGATATTTTGCCGACACTTTCAGCTCGGTTTCTTCGTGAGAAATCATCTTTGTTAACAGCTAGAATTACCACATTTATTTTCACCCTGATGACAATTCTTATTGCTTTTCAGTATGAATATTTTGGTGGAATATTGGGTTTGATAGTTTCCTGGTTCGGAGCTTTGGTCGGGCCTATTGCAATACCGATGTTGTTTGGTTTGATTCCTGCTTTCCGCTCCTGCGGACCTATTGCGGCCATCAGCTCCATATTTGCAGGACTTACTACCTTTATTATCACAAAGAATATAGAAATCGGAGTTTTGGCATTGGAGGTGAGTCTTCCTTTGATTGTTTCTGCAATTGTATTTGTTTCGATAGGATTTATTCAAAAAAAGACTGTTCCCGAAAAAGTAAAAGCACTGCTTTTCTCTATCAGCAAAGAATAATATAGACATCCAATTGGCAGCAAGTAGATTTGTTTTCTTATAATAATGGCGGGAAGCCCAAAGAAAACGGAGTCTGGTTTGAAGAATTAGATGCATCTTTTGCTATACCTCTATATTTCTTAAGAAATTCGGATAACTATAAAAATATTACCATGAAAGTGAATGTTTTCGATTCCAGGGAAGAAATGGGAAAAGCTGCCGGGAAGGCAGTGGAAAAGAAGATTCTGGATATCTTGGTTGAAAAAGAAAATGTCAGGATAATTTTTGCCGCAGCACCTTCACAAGACGAATTTTTGGCTTATTTAAATGATTCTAAAATCATTCCCTGGGACCGTGTGGTCGCTTTCCACATGGATGAATACGTTGATCTTTCTGAGGATTCCCCTGCTCTTTTTTCCAATTTCCTCCGTCGGAAATTATTCAACAAGCTCCCATTTAAGAAAGTCCATCTAATTGAGGGTCAGCAATTACCTGAAGATGAGTGTAAAAGATATTCAGATTTGCTTCAGGAAGCCCCCATTGATATAGTTTGTATGGGAATCGGAGAAAACGGACATATTGCCTTCAATGATCCTTCTGTGGCCGATTTCGATGATCCGGAAATCATCAAAAAGGTCGAACTGGAACCTTCCTGCAGGGTTCAACAGGTCAATGACGGTTGTTTCTTAACTATGGACGAGGTTCCCACACATGCGCTTACGCTCACAATTCCCACACTTCTGCAAACCGAATATATCTGTTGTGTAGTACCCGGAGAAAATAAACGAGTTGCGGTACACCGTGCACTGAACGGCACCATCCATACAGAATGCCCAGCATCCATCCTGAGGCTTCATCCCAACTGTGACTTATACACCGATCGTGATGCTTTTTCGGAATCCACGGAACCGGAAGACCCGAATCAATTCCTTGCAAAAGACTGTCTTTCAGAGGATCATTATTTTTTTCAACTTGATGATAAAATCAACAAAATCAAAATCGGAGCATCATATATCCATAATCCGGAAATCGCCTACTTTGGTCCGGGGCTGGTGGATCTGCAGGTTAACGGAGTGAATGGAATAGATTTTAACGAAACAAATATTTCTGTTGAGGATATCGAAAAATCCACACGATTCCTTCTAGGCAAAGGTGTAACAACCTTTTTCCCGACCTTGATCACCAATGAAAAACAGGCCATTATCACCATTCTGAAAACATTTCTAAAGGCATGTGAGGAAATACCGATAGTCGGCACCTGTATCGGGGGAATCCATTTGGAAGGGCCTTTTATTTCTCATTTGGATGGAGCCCGGGGAGCACATGATCAGAAGCTGATCCAAAAACCCTCCTGGGATTTGATTGCGGAATTTCAGGAGGCATCCGGAGGAATGATTAAACTAATTACCCTTGCACCCGAGCGGGAAGATTCAAGCAACTTGATTAAAAAATGCGTAGAAAATGGAATTAAAGTAGCCATTGGTCACAGCATTGCAAATAAAGAAGCGCTAATAAAAGCCTGTGAATCGGGTGCCGGTCTTGTTACTCACTTTGGCAACGCAATTCCTTTGATGCTGCCTAGACATCCCAATATTCTTTGGGATCAGTTGGCTATTGATTCTCTTTTTGTCAGTTTGATAGCAGATGGATTTCATTTGGATGATTCGGTTTTAAAAGTGATATTGAAAGTAAAAGACGAAAAGGTCATACTTGTAAGCGACACAACGAAATTTTGTGGAATGCCTCCCGGAGAATACAAAACCCATATCGGGGACAAAGTAATTCTGGAACAGAACGGAAGGCTCTCCCTCAAAAGCGGCAACGGATTGCTGGCCGGTGCCAGTCTATCACTTTTGGAAGATGTACAGCATCTGATCCAAAATGGGCTTATTGGTTTTGCCCAAGCTTGGAAAATGGGTTCGGTCATCCCGGCATTTTATATGGAGATTCCGCCAACTCAATTTGAGGATGATTTGGTTGTCTTCCATATATCCCCTACAAATCCCGAAATCCAGGTATTCAAAGTAATCAAAACTGGAATACCTGTTTTTTGAAGAAGGGAAGTTTTGCGACAAAAAATAAGGGATTTAGTAGGGTACGTGACAATATGTATTTAAAATTGTCGCAAAATTATTTTTCACGACAAAATTGTTACCTTTGTGTGGAAAGGAGGTGATAAAAGTGACGCAAAAAAAAGAACATATTGAAATCAATTCAATCAAAAAAACAATCGGGAGATTTCCATATGGGGCCTCCATTGAGGATATCCAGAGTCATTCAGGTGTGGATATGGAACTCCGTACTTTGCAGCGCCGCCTCAAAAAACTGAAGGAATTGGGAGAAGTGAACACCAGTGGGGGATCACGATCAACAAAATATCACCTCTCCTATGACATCAGTATCGTTTCTGATCTGGAACAGCCCAAATTAAAGCTTTATAAAAATGAAGGAATAGTGCTTTCTGCCAAAGGTCAGCAAATCAGAGATGCTGTCTCAAAGCCGGTTTCGGAAAAAACAAAAGTTGGCTATAACAGGCAGTTCCTGGAATCCTACAGACCCAATATTGACCGGTATCTGTCTAAGGAGGAAATCTCACGACTCACCTTTTTGGGAAAAACCAACAATCCAAACCAACCGGCAGGAACCCACGCCAAAGAAATTTTCAAGCGTTTATTGATAGATCTTTCCTGGAATTCAAGCAGGCTTGAAGGAAACACATACTCTTTGTTGGATACCAAAAGGTTGGTTGAATTCGGAGAATCCGCAGATGGAAAATCCATTGAGGAAGCCCAGATGATCCTTAACCATAAGGAGGCGATAGAGTTTCTGGTGCAGTTGGGGGATGATATTGAATACAACAATCATGTCCTTTTGAATCTTCATGCGCTGCTGGCTGACAACCTCCTACAGGATCAAAATTCCATAGGAAGGTTGAGATCTATACCTGTAGGGATCCATCAATCCGCTTTTGCTCCTTTGGGAATTCCACAGCTGATTGCGGACCAGTTTGATTTGGTTCTGAAAAAGGCAAGAGCGATCGAAAACCCTTTTGAAAAAGCGTTTTTTGTCATGGTTCACTTACCTTATTTACAGCCTTTCGATGATGTGAACAAGAGGACTTCAAGGTTGGCAGCCAACATTCCCTTTATCAAAAACAACCTGTCTCCTTTATCATTTGTCGAAGTGCCAAATGACATTTACATAGCAGGAATTCTGGGAGTCTACGAGCTCAATCAGGTGGATCTGCTAAAGGATGTCTTTTTGTGGGCTTATGAAAAGTCTGCAGTAAGGTACGCGGCCATCAGGCAGACTGTAGGCGAGCCTGATCTTTTCCGTTCAAAATACAGGAATGAGATCAGGGAATTGATTACAGGGATCATTTCCAACCAACTGAGTCCCAAAGAGAGTTCTGAAAAGATAATGCTGCGTTCAAAACAATTACCCATAGAGGACCAATACAAGTTCATCGAATATGTGGAAACTGAACTCTTGGGTATTCATGAAGGAAGTTTTGCAAGGTTCCGTGTGTCTCCTTCAGAGTTCAGGCTTTGGAAAGATAGCTGGGCAAAGAAGTAAACCCAGGTTTTTCAAATCACGGTTTACTTCCTTCCGGCTTTTTCCATAACTGCCTGAAGAGTCACGCTTTTTCCACCCTGTCTTTTACTTTCTTCCGCAGCTTCCATAAAGGCAAAAATCTCCAAGGTTTCTTCCGGGCTAACAGGTACCTTCCCGGTTTCAAAATACTTCACAATCCCTTTTAGCAAGGGTTCATATCCTGCATAAGGTCCCAAGGTCACATTTCCGGATTTCGTAAAGACCGTTCCGCCATATTCATGCTTGCCTGTTCTTGTTCCTCGAAAGGTGCCTATACGTCCATCCTTCCAAGTCCCCACGACTACATCCGTATCGTCATTATGAACCCTCACCACAGAATCGCAGCCGGTGCCCATGACGGTAAACAAGGTTTCCACGCCATGGATTCCGTACCAAAACAGATCCGGATGAGTGGTTTCTATGACAGCAGGACTATAGGTATGTGCTCCCAAAACCTTACTCAAATCCAGATCCTTCACTCCATTTATATAGCGCAAAGAGGACGCTGAGAATACCGGGATATTAAATTTTTCGGAGGCTTCAAAAATAGCAGCCACGTCTTCCAGAGAAGCGGCAATGGGTTTGTCTATAAACATTCGTTTACCTGATTGAAACACTTCAAGTGCCTGCTCCAGATGTAACCTGCCATCGTTGGTCTCCAGCAGAACCACATCTACTTTGTCCAATAAAGCTGAAATGGAATCAACGATTTCAACATCGTATTTTTGGATTTCTTCGATATACCCCGGAATCCTGTCTGCACTTGATTTTATGGTTTTGCTTCCAAAAGGATACGCTGCAGTTACTTGATATCCTTTATAGGTGTCGTTTCCGGCATTTTCATGCAAAACCTTGGTGAATGCGATACTGTGGGAAGTATCCAGCCCAATGATACCCACTTTTTTGTCCGCAAAAAAAGAATGTTTTAAAGTTCCGGCACTGGCTAAAGGGGCTCCCAAGATGGCTATTCCCATTCCTGCGACGGCGGAGGCTTTCATAAAACCCCTTCTGGTTTGTTGATGCATTTTGTTTATCATTTTCAAATAAGTTAAAATTTTTATGTATATCCGCTATTGTTCCAGTATCCTTCGTTGTTTTAGGAAAACGGTTTGAAGACCGAAGCCTGCCGGCAAAGGCAGGATGGATGTAAGCGGCAATTTAGCGTCAGGCAAAGGATCTATTGGATTTTAGCATTTACCGGTATCATTCTGACTATCGGACACAAAACCCTTGAATTTCGGCTGTTCGGATATCCGGCAAAGTCAACTTTTTGAAAATAGCGGGAATTGCGGATAATCATAACATAAATTTAATTCCATTCCCTTAAAAGGTCAAGGACATGTTTTGATCTTAGATGATGATTATTTTTACTCTATCACCTCCACAACCACACGCTGATATCGGGTCAAGGCAGGTTGCCCCTTATCCGTAACCTCAAGTAACATATGGATCTTGTCACCGACATTGGCATCTTCGGGAATAACAAATGAAGCATCGGAGGCATTTTTATCTGTGATCTGAACCATTGCCGGAAAAGTACCTACTTCCAGAAATTGCCACCAAATGTAACTGACTTCATCGTTGTCAGGATCTTGCGCAGAACCTCTGAGTTCCACCGTGTCCCCTTTTTTTGCAGTCAAATCTTTGGAATGATTCAAACTGACTTCGGGAGCATGATTTGCATTTTCATAATCTTCAACACACCACGCCGCTCTGGCAGCAAAATCATGTTGCTGCTCTTTGATCCAGCGGGTTTGGGGATATGTGGCATCGTGTTGTTTTGTGTATGGATTAAAATCGGTCACATTCTCCCCGTCTTCATATCTTGCAGGGATTTGCCCAGACTGCTGAAATCTTCCGCCCCAACCTCCATACGAAGGGTTTTCTGTACTTCTCAACCCTACATCCAACAGAAAAAAGTAAGCAGGTGAATCCCCTTCCGATATGAAGTCGTATTTGGAGCGTTCAAATCTGGCCATGGAATCCAGATTTCCATGATAATGTTCCGGGTCGTTGTGGATCTGCCTGCCATCACCCCAAGTGTAATATTCGGCCATCAATGGACCTTTGTTTAAAATATATTTTGAAAAGAATTCTCCTGAAAGATAGGGTTTCAGTTCATCGGGAACCCGCTGAACCCATGGATAGGCAAAGCACCAAAACTGATCGGCATTGTAGATAATTGTGACATCAGGCCAGTTGGGAGCGATATACTTGACATATGTCGCATCCTGATCCAAAACCGTATAGATGATCGCCTTGTCGGAGACCTTTTTATAGATTTCATCCCAATCATTGGAGGACTTATATTGATCTTCTATCGATTTGAGAGCCCTTGCAATGGTGTTGGTTCCACCCCAAACCTGCAGGTAAACCGGGTGGGGATCACCGTCCAACAAGACGGATTTTATCCAGTCCGAACCTTCGGTATCCTTTTCCATTTCTCCCTCGAATTCAATGTTTCCAACTTTCACCATGGAATGCAAATGCTCCGGTGTAGGATATCCATCGGCATGCTTTTGCAGGTTTTCATACACCTCGCCGTATTTATCGATCAGCTTCGGAAGCCAATCCGTTCCAGGCCACCGGAGTTCGGTTCTTTCCCCATATAGTTGAGCGGTATTGGGCATTTCCGAGGTGAATTTTGTGCCTTGGCCATCCCCTGAATAATGCCATTGGGAGCTGCTGATCACCAGCCCCTCCACTTCGAATTCGTTGGTGTAAAGCAACATTCGGATGAAGGAATCCACATCATCAACCTCCCCGTCGGTGGTGACTATGGTCCGTGGTTTTCGTGGATTCTCTTCAGTTACGGATTCTTTTGATTGGCAACAGGAGAGTGTCAACATTATAGAAAAAATAAACAAGGTGGAGGTCATTAAATTTTTCATGGCGGGATTTTAGGTATTTGAGCCTATCTAAGTAAACATCTATTTGTTCAAAATACAAGGTGAAATAATATTTGCATTCATTTTACCTATAACATGTTGATGCATAAAAATTTCTTTTGGGAATCTTGACAATCAATAAAAGGAAAATTTTTAAACAGTCATATTATTTCAAACCCACTTCTCTTCAAATCTGGAAACCAAAAGCAGTAATCAATGAAACCATCGAGGTCAAACATTCCTTTTTCCCATTTGTCGGAACAACAACTGTATCAGCCTCTGCCTATATAGAGGAATTTTTGTATTGATTGAAAAGTAGGATTCTTTGACTTTTAAACATTCATCTTTTTTAAACCTGCGAAGAGTGGTTTAAAAGATCATTCTTCGTAGGTTATTGGACTTAAGAAATACTTTGGGTTTTAAAGAGAGGATCGGGTTTCAATTTTTTTTTAACTAACAACAATTTTACCTATTTCCTTACCTGTTTAAAAACAAACACGCCTTTCTTATTTCCCACAATAATATCAACAAGTCCATCTCCCGTGATGTCCTCCGTGACTACGTGCACGCCCACACCCGAATCGTCGTCGATCATATGGGGAATCCACTTGGGGTTCTCTCCGGGTTGAAATTCGTACCAATATAAATAGGGAGTATCGTACTCTCCGGGATCATTTCCCATGTGGGCGAAATATCGTTTTCCCGAAACCAGATCAAGATTTCCGTCGGAATTGATATCCACCAGCTCCAGTCCGTGGGTCTGGGTATATTGATCGTGGATAACATGGGTTTGCCAGGAAACTTCTCCCCGGTTGTCCTGAATTTGTTCGTGCCACCAAATCCCCAAATCATGTCCTGAGGAAGAAATGACATCCTGAAGTCCATCTTGGTTGGCATCCATCACATACATTTGCGCACTCGGCTCCCCCAGATCGGCAGAATGGAATTTCCATTTGGGTTGTCGTGGATCTTCGGGAGCTTCCCACCATCCTTCCGTAATGATCACATCTTTTCGGCCATCCTTGTTCATATCTCCGAATCCAAGTCCATGTGAAAAATTGGAGGTGCCCGGGCTTTTCTTTTCGCTGATGGTATAAACCTTCCAGGTTAGGTCTTGGGTTGAAGAAGGGGATTTTAACCAGACCATTTCCCCTGATTCGGGAACACTTCCTAAAATATCCATCTGTCCATCGCCATCCACATCGTAAAATCCCGCGGACTCGTTTCCAATGGTTTCGTGTATGGTATGCACTTTCCAGTGTCCAGGTTGATTCCGAGGATTTTCAAACCATACAACTTCCTTTCCGGGAAAACCAATTCTTACAAAATCAATCCAACCATCCTGATTGACGTCCATGGCATAACTTACAAAAGCATTGCTGTATCCTTTGTCATATTCAAACTTCTGAGGAGCTTCCAATTCGTGTTTTTTCCAATTCGGGGCTTCAAACCAATAAGCTCCGGAAAGGACATCGATTTTACCATCGTTGTTTACATCCCCGACAGCCACCCCTTCCGCCAAAAATTCTTCGGTCAGCACCTGCTTCTCAAAAGATAATTGTTCGGAAACTGAGCCGGGTATTTTATCCTGCGAAAGGGAATGAAAGCAAAGGAAACTTGTACCTGCAAGGATAAGAGAGGCCTTTAGGAAGTCGATTTGAAATAGAAAAGAATAAGATAAATTCATGGTTTTGGGTTTTATTTAATACTTAACAAATAAGCCATCAGCTCGTTGAATTGATCCTGATCCAACGCTGTATGGAAATGGTCAGGCATAAGGGTGTTTCTTGAGGCGGATTGTTCCGCGATATCTTCTTTGGAAACCAAAAATTCCTTTCCGCTTTGGTTGGCCAAAACCAGGGATTCCCCTTCTCTCCTATAAAGCCCGGAAAGTATCTGACCGTTTTTCAAGATGAGGGTTTAGGTCTTGAAGTTTTCCGATATGTTCGGCTACCAATATTTTGCGTTGACTTCTTGTCATCATGGAGGAGAGAATAAATCAATAAGAATATTAAGATGGAGTGCCTGGCTCAAATTCAATATTTTACAATTTAGCGAAATTGTTAATTCCCCAAAATCTTAATTACTATAAGAATTTTCTTTGTCTAAAAATAAACTACCAATAATTTAAAAAATCTTGATAATTTTCAAAAAATACCCTGTTCAGGGTATTTTTTGTAGACTTCTTTTCTTCTAACTTTCGAATAAATCAATTGAGGTATCAATACAATTTGTTGATGCAGTTTTTATAATAGTTTTGATTAAAGCACCCCACTCACGGTTAACTCATTTTTTTGGGGTGTTTTTCTTGATCTCTTAAGAACCCTCTACCCCACCAATCAACTACTCTTTCTCCGGTTATTCACCATCAATATACCGTAGGCTCCGAACTTGCCTTTTAATCACATACCAAAAAAGGCTTTTAATTTTCAAACAGGTTCTGCGCCTGATCAGTGTTACATTATTCTTCTACCTTTGATCCCAATTTTCTTTTAACAGAGGCAGTTTCCAATTATCTTTTGGAAAATAAAGTATATTTTAACCGCAAAAACCCGAAATTCTATGATAAACCATTTTATTAAGTCCTACGCACCTTTTAAACATTTCGGAAAGTTGCTGGGCATGGGATTAGCCCTGATTATTTTTATATCCATAGGATGTCAGGCCCAAGATGGAGAAACCTGGTTGAGATTTGAGGGAAAAGAGGGTCCCGGCAAAGGCAAGCATATCGTCTTGGTCAGCGGAGATGATGAATACCGGTCCGAAGAATCCATGCCCATGCTGGGGAAACTTCTGGCTGAGCATTACGGATTCACCTGTACAGTCCTCTTCCCGATAGACCCTTCCTCCGGTGACATTGTACCTTCTTACCAGAACAATATCCCTGGTCTTGAACATTTGGCTAAGGCAGATCTAATGATTTTGTTGACCCGTTTTAGGGAACTCGATGATAAGCAAACACAGTATTTCCATGATTACCTCCTTGCGGGAAAGCCCATCATCGGGATGAGGACCTCAACACATGCATTTCATTATGAAAAAAACAAAAACAGTCCTTTTGCCAAATACCATTGGCAGAGTGAGGAACCGGGATGGGAAGGTGGTTTTGGGCAAAAAATCCTCGGGGAAACGTGGGTTGCCCATCATGGTGATCATGGTAAAGAAGGTACAAGAGCATTGATTGACGGAGTAGCCGTACTGAATGACCATCCTATCCTAAGGGGAATAAAAGATATCTGGGTGGCATCGGACGTATATACCGTCAAAAACCTTCCTGACAATGCCAATGTGTTGGTTTATGGTCAGCCTACATCAGGCATGACAGCAGATGCCCCGATCAATTGGGAAAAAACCGTAATGCCTGTCGCCTGGACAAAGGATTATCAAATTGAGAATGGGGAAAAGGGAAAGGTCTTTACCACCACCATGGGATCCTCTGTTGATCTGGAAAGTGAGGATTTGAGAAGGCTGATTGTAAATGCCGCTTTTTGGTGCCTGAATATGTCAGAGGAAATCTCCGAAAACATGAATGTGTCCATCGTCGGGGATTATGAGCCCAGCATGTTTGGTTTTGGCACGTTCAAAAAAGGCATGAGGGTAGAGGATTTTAAGTAAAGGATTTTACCAGTTCTACGTCATCCTGACGAAGGAAGGGGCTCTTGGATGATGACCCGTGGACGTCATCCTGACGAAGGAAGGATTTCATGAGGTACTGGAAAAGGATCACTACTAAAAAGAGATCTCTCCTTGCGTCGAGATGACGTAAAGGCGACCTCACCCTGACGAAGGTAGGGTCCCTGGATGACAAAACGTAACAGTGGACGTCACCCTGACAAAGGAAGGATCTCACGGGGCACAGGTAAAGGCTCACTACTAAATGAGATCTCTCCTGGAGTCGAGGTGACGAAAAGGCGACCTCACCCTGACGAAGGAAGGGTCTCTGGATGATGGAACGTATCCGTGGACGTCACCCTGACGAAGGAAGGATCTCATGGGGTACTGGAAGGATCATACTAAATGAGATCTCTCCTGGCGTCGAGATGACGCAAAGGCGACGTCACCCTGACGAAGGAAGGGTCTCATGGAATGACGGAACGTAACAGTGGACGTCATCCTGACGAAGGAAGGATCTCATGGGGCACAGGAAGGATCATACTAAATGAGATCTCTCCTGGCGTCGAGATGACGCAAAGGCGACGTCACCCTGACGAAGGAAGGGTCTCTCGTGGCACAGTAAAAATTTTCCTATAAAAGAAATCAATGCTAAAAAATTTGCACTATGGAAAAAGGAGGAGCTGTTTATATGATGATGAACAAACTGAACACTACCCTTTACATAGGAGTGACGAGTAATTTACCTAAAAGACTTTATGAACATCAAAACTCTATTCATCCTGATTCTTTTACTTCTAAATATAAACTCCATAAATTGATTTATTTCGAAAGTTTTCATTCTATTGTAGAAGCTATTGCCAGAGAAAAACAATTAAAAGGTTGGACCAGAAAAAAGAAAAACGAGATAATTGATGGCTTTAATTCAAAATGGGTTGATTTAACTAATCAGGTAATGAATTGGTGAAAGAGATCTCTCCTTACGTCGAGATGACGTAAAGGCGACCTCACCCTGACGAAGGTAGGGTCCTTAGGAATTCGATTAAATGATAACAGTAAAAAAGAATCATAAAATCTACAATAAACAGCATATGAACAAGATTGGATTTAATGTATTGGCATGGTCGGCTGTGATGTCGGATGATTTGATTCCTATTTTGGATAGATTGAAAAAGATCGGCTATGATGGTGCCGAATTTTTTGTGGGTTCGCCTGAAGAACCTGCATACAAAAGAATAGGTGACCATGCGAAAAATATCGGCTTGGAAGTCACCACGGTTACCGTTTTAGGGCCTGAAGAAAACCCGATCAGCGCGGATGAGTTGGTGAAAAAGAAAAGTCTTGAAAAAATCAAGTGGACCATTGACAGATCCCATGACCTCGGGTCTACGGTCCTCTGCGGACCTTTTCATTCTGCTTTTGCGACTTTCTCCAAAGCTGCTCCACAGGAAGCTGAATATGAATGGAGCGCGGAAATTCTGCATAAAGCGGGTGATTACGCAGCTGAAGCCGGCATCAGGCTTTGTCCTGAAGCCCTGAACAGATTTGAATGCTACCTCTGTAACACCATGGATCAATTATCCTATCTGCTCAAAAAAGTGGATCATCCGAATGTGAAGGCCATGTTTGACACCCATCATGCCAACATGGAAGAGAAAAAATTCCAGGAGGCCATCCAATCCGTTGCTCCGATGCTGGGTCATTTTCATATCAGCGAAAATGACCGTGGTACTCCGGGTTCGGGTCATGTGCCATGGAATGAGACTTTCGCCACTTTAGCAGAAATCGACTATAAAGGCTGGCTGACGATTGAAGGTTTTACCAGAAATGACCCTGATTTCGCCAATTCAATCGGTGTTTGGAGACAGTTTTCAGAGCCTTGGGACATGGCAGAAAGCGGTTATCGTTTTATCAAAGAAATGGGCAGAAAACACGGACTGTAGTTTTTTATTTGCCGGAATACGATAAAACGGGTGGATTTTCTTCTCGGTTTTTTCGATCTCCCGGCAAAAAAAGCAATGGACGTTGCCAGCCGGGTTCAGCCATTATTTTCCAACCAATCCCCTACCCTTACATTAAAATCCTCCAGGTTTTCCCAGTGAAAAGCATGTCCGCCTTTTTCATAGATATGGAGCAGGGAATCCTGAATGGCTGCTGCAACTTCCCTGGTCATCCATACAGGTGTATAAATATCCTCCTGTCCTCCCAAGACGAAGGCAGGACAGGATATATTCTTTAAATCATCCAAAACCGAATGGTTAATACAGGCAGCCACTTGCCCTTCCAATCCGATTAAAGGTTGCGGATTTGGGTCCAAAGCAGCTTTGTTCCGGTCTTCAGTTAAGACTGAATAAAATTCTTCATTGTCCCATGAACCTTTGGAAAAAATGAGTAATTGGATGTAGATGCTGAACTCCTCGGGTCTAAGTCTTGCCTTGCAATCCCTCATATGCTGAAATATTGCCTTGGCGGTATTGTCACAACGCGCCCAGGGACAACACAATACCATGGCGGAAATCTTTTCAGGAAAATGAATTGCTAATTGCTGCGCAATGATGCTTCCCATCGATACCCCCGCCACTTTCACTGATGTTAAACCCAGATGATCCAATACCCCGATACAATCTTCTGCCATCTGCAAAGATGTATAGGAACCGGGAGGTTTGTCGGATTTGCCAACACCCCTGTTGTCAACCAAAATGCAACGAAAGTTTTTTTCCCAGTGACTGACATGCAGCTCCCAAACAGATCCGGGGGCAGTGATTCCCATAATCAGTAAAAGGGGCTCTCCAGAACCTCTTTCTTCATAATATATATTTATTCCATTTGATTTTATGATGGGCATAGGGCTTTATTTTAATTCTGGTACCAGTGTTTCACGGATCCATCTTCCATCATGCAGGGTGACAAAATCAGGATCTTCCAAAGCTTCCTTTCCCTCGTCCTCACAGATGATCCAGCCGGTATAGTTGACATCTTTAAGCCATTGGGTGATCCCATGGAGATCAACCTTTCCCTTTCCCATCAATGCAAATTCGGGTTCTCCATCCCAATCTTTGTAGTGGACATGATTGATCAGGGAGCGGTATTCCTTCATTTTGGCAAGGGGATCCATTCCTCCATTGATGATATGTCCCACATCGGGACACCAACCTGTGGCAGATGGATCCAAGGATTCCAAAATCACTTTGTAATCCTCTTCCGTGCGGGTAATGGAGGTATGAGGTGAATTCGGATGGAAACTGCTCATCACTCCCTTATCGGAAGCTCTTTTTGAAACCGTATTGACAATGTTGATCAGATTTTTTCTCCTTTGAACCAAATCGTGTCTTCCTGTAGGGATCTGAACGGTACAAAGGACCGATCCCGGGAATCTTTTCAGCAGCGCAATCGCATTATCGGCAACTTGTTTTTCCTCCTCGGTTTCTGTGGGATTGTTCCAATCCAACGCCAAGGCCACGGCTGCCAGATCGATTCCCTGCTCCTTCAACTTCTCCTCCAAAAGCGCAGGATCAGTCAGTTTGCCCATCCAGGAATATATGGGCTGGATTCCTGTAAATCCGGCTTTGGAGATGATTTCGATCATATGCCCCAACTGGTCCCTGTAGGTTTCCCCATCGTTGTTCATATACCAGGTGTATACTTCTGCTCCAAAAAGGAAGGGTAGTTTTTTCATGTTTTCTGTTTTTTGAAAATTAAATACCTGTATTTCTTTTCCTGCGAAAGTCCAATGTCATTTATCCTTCAGTTCCTCATCCGGAATTGCCATGGTGTGGTTTGCCAAGAGCAGGTAATTCCCATCTACCTTGGCGTATGTTCGCATAAAATGGTAAGTCACCGGACTAGGGCCTCTATCCACTACTGTATAGCCAGTCACAACTCCTGAATTTCCCAATAATAAAACAGTCTGATCCTTGGAAATCCTTCTCTTGGTGTTATCATCCTGACCCTCCTGAATTCGCTTTGCCAGCCTGATTACGGCTTCTTTTCCATCAATCAGACTGGCGTGGTTGTGAACCCAGATGAAATCCTCGGCCAGTAAATTCTCCAAAAATTCCTCATCGGAATCCAAAAGGGCTTTTTCCCAGCCAAGATCAAGTTCTAATAGCTTTTGATGGTCGCTCGTTTGTGCCTGCGTTGTCATTGATAGTAGGCAAAAGGCGAAAAAAAAATTGATTTTTATCTTCATGAATTAGTTATCGATATTGGCTTGATTTTTTAAATCTTGGTTCTTGGTTCTTAATCTGGGCTCTTGATTCTGGATACTTGGCTCTTTCCTCACTTCTCCATCGGATGCGCTTCAAGAAGCTCCCTTGGGGAATAGAACCCGGATTTTTCTGAAACAGACGACCTGACCTCTTTCACCTTTTCAGGCTGGATAGGAGCTGCCTGATTTCCAAATGAATTTCTTACATATGTCAAAACGGCGGCAACCTCATTGTCATTCAACATCCCTTCATAAGGTGTCATCGGCACTTGTCCCGGATATTCCTTATCCAAAACTTCAATCGGTCCAAGTAATCCTTTCAAAGTCAATTTGATTAGACGCTCTTCATTTCCCAATACCCAATTGGTCCCAACAAGGGGCGGAAATCCGGAAGCTGAAAGCCCCCTTCCATCCGGCTGATGGCAGGTGATACAGAAACCCTCTCTGGCAAAGATCTCTTTACCCATGTTGAAAAGTTCCAGGTCACTTCCCGTCAGATTGGATTTGATGTCCTCTTCTTTTTTCTCTCCCACCGAAATACCGTTGATGTGTGCCACAGCAGCTTCATGTGCGTTGACCATCCACTTGTCAAGCGGCATTTTCTCTGCCTCGGCCAATATGGGAAGTCCTTTATCTTTTTCTAACCAGGAAGCCGCAACTATGGCCTCCAACCTGACTCTTCCATGCTCATCCCGAACAGCTTCCATCAGTAAATCTGCCTGATTCGACACTTGGTGACCTGTATACCTCAATACTCTTACACCAGCAGCCCGCACACGATAATCCTCAGCATTCAAAACCTCTCTCAATAATTTTTGGTCAACATTGTTCAATCCCCAGCTGACCCAAAGTGCCTCTAAAAGCTGATGTTCATATTTTGGGTCATTTTTATCCAAATTAGCAGTCCAATTTTCTATGGCAGCGAGAACTTCATCAGCATCTCTTCCACGAAGTTCTCTTCTGGTTCTGTATCGGGTTCTGAATTCATGGAGCTTCAGGTTATCCAACAGAACCTGAATGCTTGCTCCATCAATTTTTGCAGGAGTCACCAATGGTCTTGAGGGATAAGTAATCCGATAAATCCGGCCATGTACATGATCACGAAGCGGGTCTCTGGCATTGTGCTGCATGTGTCCGATCAGCACATTGTGCCAATCCACAAAATACAGCGAACCGTCAGGAGCAAATTCCATATCCACAGGCCGGAAGTTGCGGTCATCACCGACCACAATATCCTGGCGGTGTTTGCTGGTGTAGCCCGTGCCATCATCCACCATGGCATGTTGTTTCATCCCCAAAAAACCGATGGTATTGGCTATCAGCAAGTCACCCTGCACATCATCCGGAAAGTGGCGGCTGGAAACAAATTCCAGTCCTGAAGTTGGACGTACCCGATGGGCGTCCTCTAGCAGGTTATATGATTTATGGGTCGCTTCCCCATATCTTGGTAACACCGAACCCGGCATCATCCACATCACATCCGGACCCGAAGTCTCGGCAAAAAAGTTCTGTCCATAATCATCAAAAGCAATTCCCCAAGGGTTGGGAATGGAAAGTTGGGCAGTTCGTTCAAGATGGCGCCTGGCAGGATTGTACCTATAGAATCCACCATTTGTTGCCCGAACAGGTCCGTAGGAGGTTTCTACATTGGTATGCAAAAAGACCCCCTCTCCCATATAGATGGCACCCGACGGATCTGCTACATAAGCGCTATGGGCATGGTGGGTATCATGATCATCAAACCCACTCAGGAGGATTTCCACCTTATCCGCACGATCATCTCCATCGGTATCCGTATAAAGCTTTAAATTTGTGCCCTGTGAAATGTATACCCCCTCCGGGGCAATTTCGAAACCGATTGGCAGATGGAGTTTATCCGCAAAAACAATTTGTTTGTCAGCTTTTCCATCTCCATTGGTATCTTCCAGAATTAAGATTTTATCATTCGGCTTTGAATCTCCGGGTTTATAATGCGGATAACTCGGCAGGGTAGAAACCCATAATCTGCCTTTGTTGTCAAAGGTCATCTGCACCGGATTGGCCATATCGGGAAAATCCTCTTCTGAGGCAAACAACTCGATTTTATAACCCTCAGGCACTTTTAATTTATCCAGCGCATCCTGTCCGTAGAGGTATTCAAGATTTCCGTTTTGCTCCGGATTGAAATTGGTTTCCACAGTTGGCAGCTCCCTTGTATTCTTGTCCGCAGCAGCAAGGTCCATTTGCTCTCCTTTTGCCGCCTTCCAGATCGCCTCATCCCTGATGGCTGTCATCTGTCTGATTTTCTCCAGCTCCGCAGGATAATTGTCCGGGCCGAAAGGATTGTATCGCCTGCCAAAAACGTGAACCCCGTTTGGGATCTTGTAATCGTTGTGCCACATCCAGTTTTTTTCCATCACAGCAGCGTGGATCAATGCTCTGTTTTCCTCAGCACTGGTTTTAGCTTTCCCGAAAATTTCGTCTGAAAGTAAGACTGCCAATTTCCTATAACCTTCATCATTGAGCTGGGAACCATCAATGGTCAGCGGTTCGTCGGAAGAAGCATACCAGTCTTTGGATGGTGAGAAAGCGTCCACAAAAAGCACCTCGTTTTTTTCCGCTACCTCTTCCATAGCATTTGTATACAGCGCAAGGTTTTCATTTTCCTTCTCCCCGTTGGGCAGATCCATGCTTTCAGATAGATCTTCGAAAGCTATGGGAGAAACTATGGCAAGACGGGCGGCAGAATCTCCGTAGGATTGCCTCAAGGTATGCTTGATAAAAGCATCCAATTCAGCTTTATAATTTTCCAGACCCTGTTCCCCTTGAAAAGATTCATTGTAACCAAAAAAAGCAATGATTATATCGGCTTTGTGCCTGGCTAGCCATTCATCAGGAGATTCAAAATGACCCTCGCTGCCTGAATTATTTGCCAGTTCTGTCTGAAAATCTTCAGCTCCGGGAAAAGCCCAGGGAGAAGGTCTGCCTGAATGGGGTCTGAAACCCGGCGTGTTGCCCGGATCGCTCATGTTCCGGATATAAAGCAGGCTGTCCGGATAGCGCACATGCAGTTCGGTTTCAAAATGCCCATAATCCATCATTCTGGAGCCAAGGTTGTTGCCGACCAATACGATGTGGGAACCTTTGTTGAAATCAAGAGTTGGGCCTGATTGACTGCATTGCAGAGCAGAAAACGCAATCAGGATCAGAAGGAAGTTTCCGATCAATCTTTGCAGGCTTGGTTGGAGTGGGTTTATCATTGGGTTGATGCTTATAACTTCTTTTGGTTCTAAAGAAATGGGTGATGTTTTTTGAAATATGAAAGTATAGAAATTCAAAGTAATGAATGTATTTTTTTATTCCTTGACTTTATTCACTAAACATCCCTTTACTTATTTATATGGTGAAATAACAAAATGAAAATAGCATAAAGGCATTAACAACATTACTATATCCTTTGGAGTCAGAAGGGAATTAGTACTGTATTTAATAACCTTTATGCTAAATCATTAACACTCAATAACCGGGATTTTGGACAAGTTTTGGGTTGTTTCTGATTTCAGCTGTAGGTATTGGAAATAATAACTCTCTTTCACCAACCGTCGGGCCGTATGAAAACTGATGTCCAACATAATTCTCAAAGGTTCTGCTGTTTACATTGAAAGCCTTTCTTAATCTTACCATATCAAACCATGTTTTATTTTCGAAACTCAGTTCATGCCACTTTTCTTTCCAGATTGCCTCCCTGAGATCCGCCTGACTGAGACCGGAAAGTTCCGGTAACTCAGCTCTTCTCCGGATTTGGTTGACGGCCTCATAAGCATCAGGGTTTGGTCCGTCCACTTCATTGGATGCCTCAGCATATATCAATAATACTTCAGCATATCGATAGATCATCCAATTCATCCCACTGCTTGTTGTAGAAAGATTCGCTTCCTCATCAAAATGCTTATAGAGGTAGTAATCCCCTAACTCCAAGGTGGTGTTTCTATCCGCCCTCAGTGAATATTGTGTGTAATAAAACTCCTTCTCCCTGGCTCTTTTATCTCCCTGCTCATAAGATTCCACAAATTCTGAATTCGCAAAAATTCCACCTGTCTCAGCACTATAAGCCGAAATACCTCTATTATAGGGTATGATTGAAACCTGCCAGGTAGATGGTAATATGAAAGCAGCGAATTGGCCCATAAAAATGTGTTCTCCCTGATTTTTGGCTTCAACATCATGAAGGCTATAATAGGAATCGAACAGACTAAATACCCCGGAATCGATGACTTCCTTTGCTTTGTCCGCTGCTCTTTGATAATATTCCGGTCCTTTCTGTAAAGGATATCCTGCCATGGTAAGGTAAACACCGGAAAGCATGGATTTCACGGCACCCATCGAGACCCGACCACTTATATCCCTCATGGGTAAACCGGAGGATTCCGCAGTTGTCAAATCTGATACAATCAACTCATAAACTGTCTCTACGGATGCCGGCTCAGGATAAAGCTCCTCGGAAGTCAAATCTATTGGATTGGTAATCAAGGGGATGCTTCCAAAAATCCTTACCAGATTATAGTAGTAGTAGGCTCTTAAAAATCTTGCCTCACCCAACAGTTTGTTTTTCGCATTTTCATCCATGGGTATTTCAGGAATCCGGGCAATAGCCAGATTGGCATTGGCAATTCCCCTGTAATAACTTGTCCAAATGGTCTGTCCATATCCATTATCAGAATTATTGATCAGGTTTCTAACAAAAAGACTGAACTGTGCCTGGCCCAGTTCCGTATTTGCCAAGCCTGTTGCAAATTCCAACATCATCCAAGGCCCCCCATTAAAACCACTTTCAGTCATTGGCCTCAGACTTTCATAGATTGAATTGACCACACTTGTTGCATGTTCAGGCCTGGTAAAGTAATTTTCGAGCGTAAAATTTGATTTATCGGTCTCTTCCAAAAATTCAGAGCAACCTATTGTTCCGAATATCATGAACAAACAAACCATCGTTTTGCTTAATTTTTCTATATAATTTTTCATTTTGAAAATTTTAATGTTGATTAAAGACCGATATTCAAACCTAACATAAACACCCGTGGCTTAGGATAGGCGTACAAATCCACGCCTTGGTCAAATGCAGATCCGGAAGTGGATACCTCAGGATCATAACCCTCGTATTTTGTGCTCAAAAAGAAATTCTGTACCGAGATGAATGCTCTCAATCTGTTTACATGGATTCTTTCCATTACACCGGGTGAGAAATTATAGGCCAACAACAAATTTCTACCTCTAACAAAAGATCCATCCTGTACTCTATCTGAATCATTATTGGTGTTATAACCTGCAGTAAGTGGCCTTAACTCCGCGATATTGGTATTTTGATTTTCCGGAGTCCATGCATTCAATACAGTCCTGAAACTATTGGCTATACCCTGCCTGTCTTCAGCCGAATGCTTGCTTCTGAAAAGTACGTCGTTGCCATACATAAATTGTAGATCCACGGTCAGCTCTAAATTCCTGTAGCTGAAAGAGTTAAGAAAAGTGCCAAAACCATCCGGAATACCTTTTCCTATGACTACCCTATCTCTGTCATTGATAGCTCCATCCCCATTAACATCTCTGTATTTGATATCTCCGGGAAGCTTAAAGTATTCTGCTGCCAAATCTGCTTCTTCTGTATTCCATGTTCCTTCATGAACGAAACCAAAAAATGATCCGACAGGCTCCCCTTCTCTGACTATGGTGGACCCAAGAAAGATATCTGCCCCACCGGTCAGTTCCAATACCCTGTTTCTGTTAATGGAAAGATTGAAAGTTGTATTCCATCTGAAATCGTTCGAAACCATATTGACAGAATTGATTCCAATTTCCAATCCTTTGTTCTCCATCTTTCCGACATTTTGACTTACAACTGTGTATCCGCTACTGGAGGGGACCGGAGCACTTAGTAGCATGTCCTGAGTAAGTTTTCTATAAACATCCACTTCAATATTCAACCTGTTGTTGAATAAACCCAGCTCCATTCCAATATCCGTCTGGAAGGTTTTCTCCCATCTCAAATCAGGGTTTGCAAGCCGGTTTATCCCTAGACCAATCGCTCTTTGTTCATTAAAAATCACAGAATAATTGCCCATTCCTGCCAAAGCCTGATATGCTGTAATTTCAGAGTTGCCCGTCACCCCATAACTTGACCTTAGTTTAAGATTCGAAATGTGCCGGCTTCCTTTGAGGAAATCCTCCTCCGAAACCCGCCATGCCAGAGCTGCTGATGGAAATACTGCATATCTGTTTGCTTCTCCGAATTTTGAAGACCCATCAATCCTACCGGTTAAGGTTGCCAGATATTTCTCCTTCAGATTATAATTAAATCTTCCGAAATAGGAATTAAGGCCATAAGCAATTGCACCTGAAGAAGGCTGGATTGCATTGGCACCGGCTCCGAGATTATTAAACATAAAGTAATCGTCCTGAAAATTCTGGGATCTTGCCTGGGACTGGAACCGGTCCACATGTTGCCAGGATATTCCCAAAAGCGCATTGATTGACTGATTCTCATCAATCTGCTTTATGTAGGTAAGATAATTTTCAAATTGCCAGGAATTGTGTCTGTCATTGTTGACATAAGCATCGCCACCTTGGTTTCTGGCTATGTAATTCAACATTCTTCCACCATAATAATCCGTTCTTTGATTAATGATGTTACTGGCAAGAACCGATCTTAACTCCAACCCTTCAGCCAATGAGAAGTTTGCATAAATATTGCCCAAAAGGGTCTGGGTATTCAATATGTATACCCGCTCTTTTGCAACATGTAAAGGATTATTTCCTCCTTCCATGCCGGGATAATCCTCGTTTCCGGCCCATGTTCCATCCGGATAGCGCACAGGAATGATAGGCAATGCCTCCAAAACCTGTCTCATTGCTATGATACCGCCAGCACCCAATGGGTCTACCTGGCTTTCTTTTTGATCATTGTAGCTCAACGAACCACCGATTTTTAACCAACTTTTGATTTGACTGTCGAATACAAATCTGGCTGAATACCGCTTTAAATAGGATTCCTTCATCAATCCATCCTCATCCCTATAGCCAAGATAAATTCCATAACTATCATTTTCATTACCCCCGGTCAGGCCCAATTGATGATTTTGGGTGAATGCCTGTTGAAAAGATTCGTCCTGCCAATCTGTATCATATAGCGGGTTTCCGTTAGCATCAAACAGTCTCGGGTTAGTTCTTTTTAATCTCGGATCCCTGTATATTCCGTTTGCCCATCCAGCCGGATCGTATTTTGCGGCATTTTGATAGGCTATTTCCTCTACCATTAAAAATTCAGCTGAACTGAGGAGCGGTATTTTTCTTGGCAAAACCCCTACGCTGAAATCTGTGTCGTATGTAATCCTTCCACCTGTTTGGCTTCCTCTTTTTGTGGTAACCAAAATCACCCCATTGGCACCTCTTGCCCCGTATATTGCAGTTGCTGATGCATCTTTTAAAACTTCAACCGATGAAATATCATTTGGATTCAGGTAATCAATTGGCGTACTGCCGTTTGCCAAGCCTGTAGAATGCACAATCACTCCATCTATCACATACAAAGGATCATTGGCAATACTCACAGAAGTATTCCCCCTGATCCTGATATTGGCCCTTCCACCGGGTCTTCCTGAGTTGACGGAAACATTAACACCCTGAACCCTTCCGGACAGTGCCTGGTTCAGGGAAGCTGAAGGCCTCTCCTTCAGAGATTCTTCACTTACCGACCCAACCGATCCGGTCATATCGGATTTCCTTTGGGTACCGTAGCCGATTACCACCACCTCATTGAGATCACCATAGGAAGAATTCAATACAACATCTAAAGTGGAAATGCTTTCCGAAACCGGAATTTCTTTGGATTCATATCCAATAAAACTTACCACTAAAACTTCTCCCGTGGAAGCTTCAATGGTAAAGGATCCATCAATATCAGTTACAGTCCCCCTTTGCGTTCCCTTTACCAAAACTGACGCACCCGGAATCAGCTCCATGTCTCCCTGAGATTTCACTATACCGGAGATATTCCTGGTCTGTTGTGCCAATGCATTAAAACTAAAAAGAATAGTCAATGTAAAAAGCCACAAAAGCCTTCTTTTTGAATTATAGAAGTAATTCTTTTTCATAAATGGTGAATATTTAGGGTTATTGATAATTTTTCCAGCAATTTGCTTAACCCAATTAAATTCTTTTTGACACAAATACTATCATGTACTATCCTGTAGCTTAAAACAAATTTTTAAACCTATAAAAAAATTTTTGCAAAATATTATTACAAAGAAAGATTGATCTCCAAAATTTCAAATATAATTTTTCTCCCTATCAGGGGAGTGCAGGACAGTGGGTTAGGCTGGAACATTTATCTTACAATATTTATAAAACTTATATCAAAAAATTCCACCATTTTTATTTTGACCAAAATAATTCTAATTTCATATGAAAAGCTTATTGTTTTATTCTTTCTGGATCCTGTTTTATACAAGTTTTAATCTTCCCGGATTTGCACAGCAAAAGACGGAACCCCCTTCAATCAAATTCAAAAAGCAACAGATTGCCTCTGAGACCTATGAATCCGTAGCAGTTTTTGATGTGAATGGGAACGGAAAGTTTGATATTGTGTCGGGGGCCTTTTGGTATGAGGGGCCTGAATTTATTGACCGATATTATATTGGAGAAATTGAAAGACATGGCGAATATTGGGATGATTTTCTGAATATCCCCATGGATATAAATGAAGATGGGCACATGGATTTCATTACAGGAGGCTGGTTCAATAAATCCCTCAGATGGTTTGAAAATCCCGGGGACAATTCACCTTGGAAAGCGCATATCCTGGATGAAACCGGGAATGTGGAAACCGCAAGGGGATGGGATATCGATAATGATGGTCACTCGGAGATCATTCCCAATAATCCCAACCAACCCCTTAAATTTTATAAACTCTCCTTAGATGATACAGGCAAATCAAAGGGTACATTCACAAAATTTGAAGTAGCCGAAACACAGGACCACGGATTAGGATTTGGAGATGTAAATGGTGATGGACGAGGGGATATCATTCTCAGTAAAGGCTGGCTTGAATCCCCCCAAGATATTTTAAAGGGCAAGTGGATAATGCATAACGAGTTTGATTTCGGTAGCGCTAGTGTACCAATATTGGTAGTTGATGTCAATGGAGATAATAAAAATGACCTGATCGTAGGCCAAGCTCATGATTATGGTCTGGATTGGTATGAACAAATCACGGATGACTCGGGGAACAGGAACTGGAAAAAACATGTGATTGATGCTGAAAATTCCCAATATCATACCATGGAGTGGGTTGATATCGATGGTGACGGCAGCCCTGAACTGGTAACCGGAAAACGCTATCGGGCACATAACGGAAAGGATCCAGGAGGAAATGACCCGATTGGCCTGTATTATTTCAAATGGAACGGCGAAACATTCGACAAGCACACCATTTCATATGGACCTTTGGGAGAAGGGAAAGGAACCGGCATTCATTTCTCCATAGTTGACCTCAATGAATCCGGGCGTAAAGATATTGTCGTTGCCGGCAAAGACGGACTATATGTGTTTTACAATCAGGGTTCTGATTGAGGATTAATTAAAGGATTGAAATGAATAACTTTTTTTAAAAGCAGATTAATCCACTTAAAAAACCTGAAATAATTCATTTGAATGACTTTAACAAACATCTTACATCAACGGAAGGGATATTAATTCTTATCATCCTATCTTTAATGTGTAAGAACGAAGCAGTAAAACTTCAACCAAAAGTGATAATGCCTGCTCCTAATTCTCACGTTCAAACCAAAGTTAACCAGCATGAAAAAAGAAAACCTAAACGTTTCGCGAAGAAACTCTATAAAAAAAATAGCGGGAACAACTGCCCTGACCTTTTTGGGAGCCTCCCTTTCAGGAAGGATTCAAGCCTCTGAAGATATTTTACCCCAAGATTTAAAAGGAAACATCAATCATTCCGTTTGCCGGTGGTGCTACAACGGTATAGAGCTGGAAGACCTTTGCAAAGCAGCCAATGAAATCGGACTTACCTCCATCGAGTTGGTTGGACCTGAAGAATGGCCCATGCTTAAAAAATACGGTTTGACTTCGGCCATGCCTTGGGGAGCGGGAATGGGAATCGAAAAAGGATTCAACAATCCGGAATATCATGACGAGTTGGTAAAAAGCTACACCGAAATGATTCCCAAAGTTGCTGAAGCGGGCTACAAACAGATCATCTGTTTTTCCGGAAACAGAAATGGACTGGATGATGAAAAAGGAATAGAAAACTGCGCCATGGGCTTAAAGAGGTTGATGCCTATCGCAGAAAAACACGACGTGATCATGTGTATGGAGCTGCTGAACAGCAAGGTCAATCACAAGGATTATCAGGCAGACCACACCGCGTGGGGAGTTGAGGTCTGCAAGGCAACGGGTTCGGAAAACATCAAGCTGCTTTACGATATTTACCACATGCAGATCATGGAAGGTGATATCATTTCCACAATCAAAGAATTCCATCCTTATATTTCACATTATCATACAGGCGGAAATCCGGGTAGAAACGAAATAGATGAAACCCAGGAAATTTTTTATCCTGCAGTGATGCGGGCAATTTTGGAGACGGGTTATAAAGGATTTGTGGGACAGGAATTCATCCCTAAAAGAGAAGACAAACTGGCCTCTTTAAAGCAGGGAGTTGAGATCTGTGATGTTTAGTAAAAAAAGGATGGAAGACAGAAGACGGAAGACCGAAGGGGTCACCCCTCAGGGATAAGCCATGTTTTAATCCAATATCATCATTTAGGGCATTGGGAGCAATTTTACAAAATTTGCTTTCAATGCCTTTTTTTATCCATAAAATCTAGGAACAATCAATGGATTTGACCCGATGTACGGATGAGGAATTTGATGGGCTTTACCCGATCAAAATGCGGAAAGTGTCCCATACCCATTGGACACCTGTGTCAGTTGCCCGAAAAGCAGCTGAATTTTTAATGGACAGTTCCAAAACAAAACTGTTGGATTTGGGCTCAGGTGCAGGTAAATTCTGTCTGATCGCAGCCGGCTGCTCAAATGGGATAATCAGAGGGGTAGAGCAAAGGGAAAATCTGGTGAGGCTTTCCAAAAAACTGGCAAGCACCCTACAATTGGACAATGTGGATTTTACCCAAGAAAATATCAAAAGCGTGGATTTTAGGGCCTTTGATGCATTTTATTTCTTTAATTCATTTGAAGAAAACATCAACCAAACAGATAAACTTGACCTTGATAATCCTTTGGATGCGGAGCTATATAAAGAGAATATCCGGTTTCTCAACGAGCAATTTAAAAATGCCCGACCCGGAACCAGAATCGTGACCTACTGCGGAGAAGGCAACGAAATCCCCGATTCCTACACTCTGTTGAAATCTTCCAACAAAGGAAAGCTTAAGTATTGGGTGAAACGGCATTGATTGGTATGGAATCGGGGGTTGTTATTTAGATTTCAATGTCATCCTTGGGGGGAAAAATCCTGGTAGCGGAATTAGATATTAGGGAATTGGTTTTAAGATTAGAGAAGTATAAAATATGCGCCGTTTATGGTCCTAATGGCTCCGAATGCAAGAATAAGCACCTTAGGTGACGGATAGCCACACGTTAGGCACAAGGTGAAAAACTGGTTTGGATATACAATATCACTGGAATTACGTATTTTTAGAATATGAAGAAACAGCGAATTTATTTGGACACTTCGGTTTTTGGTGGGCTCTTTGATGAGGAATTCAAAGAATACACCGAACCTTTGTTCAAGCGGATTGATAATAATGAGTTTTTCGTCATCTTTTCGAATGTAACCAAGGACGAACTGAGTTCCGCTCCTGAAAAAATAAGACAGCGGGCTGAATCCTTACCAGAAAACTCGACTGTATTCGTTAAATCGGACATCGAATCTGCCCAATTGGCAAAAAAATACATCGATGAAAATGTCGTAGGAAAAACATCGTATGCAGATTGCCTTCATATCGCAATTGCAACCATTCAAAACGCAAATATTTTGGTCAGCTGGAATTTCAAACATATTGTAAACGTGGTAAAGATTATTGGTTATAATTCTGTAAACCTAGCAGAAGGCTACAAACAAATAGACATCCGTTCACCAAGAGAACTTTTGACATATGAAGACTAAAGAAGAAAACAAGAAAAAGACTTTCGACGCAGTAAAATTTATGCGAGAACAGAGAGACCGAATTTCAAAGGACATTATGGATTTAAGCCCTGAGGAAATTGTTGCCTATTTCGAAAAAAAGACTAAAAGAGAAATGTGAAAAGGAAATAGCTGCCATTAACCATAAGCACGGTCTCCAAACGGCAGATTTTAAAACCTCCAACCGTGAAAATTCATTGGATCCTGAGCCATATAAAGAGAAAATCCAGTTCCTCAACGAACAATTCGGAAATGCCCGATTCGGCACCAAAATCGTGAACTATTGTGGAGAAGGAAAAGAAATCCCCGATTCCTACGCCCCGTTGAAATCCTCCAACAAGGGGAAGTTGAAGTTTTGGGTGAAACAGTAATGATTGGTTGGAAGCGGGGGTTGTTATTTGGATTTCAATTTCAGCATTGGGCGGACAAAAGCCCCAGTAGCGGAATTAGATATTAGGGGATTAGTTATAAGATTAAGGAAGTTGAAAATATGCGCCAATTATGGCGCAAATCGTTTCCAAAGCAAGAGTTAGTGCCTTAGGTGTCGGATAGCCAAACGCTGGCAGAGATAATAAAAACAAAAATCAAGTATCTTTTGACTGGGAAATTTGTTTCTAATATTAGGAGAATTTTAATAGCATGATAAGAAAAACAAAATTAATGGAGACTTTAAATAATCTTCCGTACGAGTTTTCAATAGATGACCTGGTTGATAGATTAATTTTAATTCAAAAAGTAGAAGAGGCACAAAAGCAATCAGCAGACGGATTAAAATATTCTGAAGAAGATGCTAAAAAGATGATTAAGCGATGGTCAAAATAGTTTGGATCAGTCGAGCTATTCAGGACCTGAACGAAATTTCTGAATACATTGCAAAAGATAGTTCAAAATATGCTGATTTGATTGCAGATAAAATTTTTGATAAAACTCAGATCCTAAAAGAATTCCCTGAAGTACGTTCAAACTATCCTGCGATTAATTCTTCTGATTTATCTCAAATTTTAATTCAGACATCAACTCCCAAAGAATCACAAAAAAATTTCTGCTTGTCTTTCGGCATTGGATGCCTTAATCACGGCAAAAGCGGAGAAATAGAACAGTTGAATTTGCATAAAAAGGGCTTGATACAGGGCTTGTTTCCGAAAAACTTAAAATAATCTTTTGGTTTTAATAATGAAAAGAAGATATCAGGTCTAACGCCCCTCATTGATCACCACTGTACCTATCGCTACGAAGACATCAGGGCTAACGCCCCTTTTTTATCAACAAATTACAGTGGCATATCCCCCAAACCCTAATGAAAATCTGATTAACAACCGCAATAAGATTCGTAGCCCCAACATCTTCGTAGATGAGAAAATTAATAATGAAACAAAAGTGGCGTAGCCCTACAATCATCTTATAAACAATTTACAAAGAGAATAAAAAGAGGCATAGCCCTAACATCCTAGTAGAACCAACAAATAACGAAGACAATCAGGGGCGTTAGCCCTGAAATCATCGTAGATTATGTGATATAAAAAACAGAATTAAGGGGCGTAGCCCTGATATCTTCGTAGAACCAAACAATTACGAAGACCATGAGGGGCGTTAGCCCTGAAATCATCGTAGAACCAATTTACAATGAGAACAAAAAGGGGCGTTAGCCCTAACATCTTCGAAAAACATACCATCAACGAGCACAATAAGGGCGTTATCCCTGAAATCATCGTAGATTATGTGATATAAAAACAGAATTAAGGGGCGTAGCCCTGATATCTTCGTAGAACCAAACAATTACGAAGACCATGAGGGGCGTTAGCCCTGAAATCATCGTAGAACCAATTTACAATGAGAACAAAAAGGGGCGTTAGCCCT
>JBGTDA010000168.1:0-34566 GCA_041748555.1 Rhodonellum sp. | reverse complement strand
CACCTCTTCCCATCCCGAACAGAGAAGTTAAGCCCTGCAGCGCCGATGGTACTGGGGTTGTTCCCGGGAGAGTAGGCCGCCGCCTTTTTTATTCCAGAAGCCTCCGGTCATCCCGGAGGCTTTTTTTCGTTTATGCCTTTTAGTGAATTTAATTTTTGGACTTTATCTACTTTCTGATTCCATATGTGCCAATACCATTTTTAAAGTGCCATAATCAAATTTATTTTGGAAATAATCTTTTAATACTTTTAGATCTCTTTCTTTTTTTATTGCCTGGTCAACTATTTCTTCAATGATTTCCGGTTCGATTAATTTTTCAATTTTAATTCTTCCTTCACTGATTCCTTTGGCAAAATGTCCTTTTATGGTGGATTCAGCCAGATTTCGAGTTAAGGCGATTTCGGCTATATCCTTTCCTTCTTCATGTAGGCAATAGGTCATTTCATATGTTTCTCCTTTTTTTGCTTTTGAATTAGAGTTACTACTTTTCCTTTTTCCCGATTTATGGATTGAAAACTTAGGGTTTTTAGAAGCTGAATGTTCAGCATCTGACCTTAATTTATGAACCAAAATTGTCCTTTCCCTATCCAGTTCATCCATTGATCCAATTTCCTCACCAGATGTAATGTAATTGTATAAGGGTATGATTTTAGATATTTCGGCCATTTTCTTAATTATCAATTGCTCTATTTCTGATAATCCGGACCTGTAGGTTTTTGTTCTTGACAGATAAGCCACTTGGGCCACATGGATAAATAATTTTTGAAGACAGTCCTCTAAATGTGTACAATAATAGGACTTTCCTTTTTCCAGCCTTTCCAATAATTGTTCAGTTTTACCTTCTTGCAATAAAGAAAGTAGTTGATGTTGAAAACGCTTTGAATATTCACTTTCCCGATTAATAGCTTCCATGATTTCCTGCATTGCCTCTTGCATCACAGGATCTTCGAATTCCATGGTGTTTTCCTGGTCTTTTTGAAATTTGTAGAATGTCTGGGACAAATCTGAAAAGTCAAAAGTACGAGTTAGCAATTGTTGTAAATACCTTTGCTGATGGACTTGAAGTAATAAATCGAGAGGTTCTTGCTGTTGCCGATTATTTGTAAATTTCACCACTTCCTGGTCACTGCTGATACATAATGGACTGATTCTGGTTCGTAAAATCAATCCCTCTAAACTTCTCAATCTGCTGAGGGCAACATATACCTGACCTGAAGCAAATGCCTGACCTACATCAATGATCGCTCGGTCAAAAGTTAAACCTTGGCTTTTATGAACTGTGACTGCCCAGGCCAATTTAATGGGATATTGGACAAAAGAACCGATTACTTCCTCCTTCAATTCCTTTGTTTCCTCGTGGACACTATATCTTTTGTTTTCCCAAACTTCTTTTTTCAGGATATAGGGAGTCTCTGTTTCAGCCATCGAAACGATAATTTGATCCTTTTCCAATGTCTTTATTTTACCCAATCTTCCGTTGAAATATTCTGAAGAACCACTACTGTCATTTTTGACAAACATTATTTGGGCATCCAATTTCAGTTCCAAACTAGCAGGAAGTGGGTAAAGACTTTCCGGAAATTCGCCTTTTATTTCCGCTGCATAAGACATTGGTATTCCCGGCAAAGCTTGTATTTCTTTCTGATTTTGCTGGTCTGCTTTATAATTGTGGGTGGTAATGGTAATGGCATTTTTTACAGACTTCAACTCCTCCGGGGTACGGTATTGGCGATTCAGTAAATCAATCTCTTGTTTACGCACATTATTATCTCGGAGCTTATTGAGAATTTGAATAAATTTTCCATCACTTTGCCTAAATATTCGCTCCAATTCGATATAAACCATTCCTGAAGCTTTCAGAGCTTGAGCTTCATAGAAATGCATGCTTTTATAAAATTTGCTTAAAACTTGCCATTCATTGTCTTTTACAATAGGGGGGAGCTGGAAAAGATCTCCTATCAAAAGTATTTGGGTACCACCGAATGGCTCATTATAATTACTTTTTACAGATCTTAACCTAAAATCAATGGCATCCAATATGTCTGCACGTAACATACTTACTTCGTCAATAATCAATAAATCGGCTGCCCTTAGCACTTGCCGCCTCAAATTATTTAAAGGATGCCTTTTGGTGAGGGTATATCGGGTATAAAAATTTGATTGAGAAGAGTAATTACCCTCGGATTCATCACTGGGAATAAAACTACCCAATGGAAATAAAAACTGAGAATGTATCGTCACTCCTTTGGCATGTAAAGCAGCAATTCCTGTTGGTGCAAGAATGATATAGTTTTTATGGGTCCGCTCTGCTAAATTCCTAAGAAAAGTGGTTTTTCCCGTACCTGCCTTTCCTGTTAAAAAGATTGGGCTGTTGGTGCTGTTGACAAAATGCGCAGCAAGGTTCAACCGATCTGTACTTACTTCTTCCATAAAACTAAATTAGGACTTTATCCAAAAAAAATCCTGTGTCATTTTTTAATAAACGTTTAAGTTTTTGGGTTCTGGTATAAAAGATTTGCCTAAAGCCAATTATTCAAGTTGTGAGATTGTGAAGGTGGCGGTAATAAATAGACATACATTACTAAAATCAGGCCCCTGAATGAATTAATTTCTGAGAATGAAAATTCTGAAAATTGTAAGTGGTCTAAAAACATTGTTATTTCATTTCCATAAAATCAATAGCCAAATGGCTCAATGCTCTGACACCTAGAATAAAACCGCTTTCATCAATCATAAAGTCAGGTGTATGGTGAGAAGGGGCAGTGACGGGATCGCCACCCTTGGGCATTCCACCCAGAAAAATAAACAAACCAGGGGCTTGTTTTTGAAAGAAACTGAAATCTTCGGCTCCAGTGATAGGGTCATGATAAACAAGGTTTTTTTCTCCTGCGACATGAGTCAAGGTGGCAACCATCTTGGTGGTTAAATCAGCATCATTAATTGTGGCAGGATACATTTCCTCTATAGTTACAACCGCTTTTCCGCCGGCACTTTGTGCAATGCCTTCCGATATTTCTGTTATCCTTCTATGAATCAATTCCTGTTGTACATCCGAATAAGTCCTTATTGTACCTATCATTTCCACTTTTTCGGGAATGATATTTTGGCGAATGCCACCATGGATAGCACCTATAGTTACAATTGCTGGATTTTCGGTAATGTTCACATTTCTGCTCAATATTGTTTGAAGCCCCATAACGATTTGAGAGGCTGTAACAATTGGATCAACCGAGGACCAAGGGGATGCACCGTGTGCCTGTCTTCCATTTACTTCGATATTCAGGTTGTCAACGGCTGCCATGGCCGGGCCTGATCTGTATTTGATAGTGCCCACTTCGGTCTGAGAATTGATATGTAGTCCAAACACTGCGTCTACCCCCTTCATAACTCCTTCTTCTACCATTTGCTTGGCTCCCCAACTTTTAATTTCAGGATCCATAATTCCTTCTTCTGCAGGTTGAAAAATAAATTTTACAGTTCCTTTTAAATCATCTTTCACTCCTGCGAGAAGTTCTGCGACACCCATCAAAATCGCAACATGGGTATCGTGACCGCAAGCATGCATTACCCCGGTTTTCTGTCCATTATATTCTGTGACCACATTCGACTTAAAGGGAAGATCATTTCTTTCTGTGACCGGTAGAGCATCCATATCTGCTCTTATGGCCACTGTTGGTCCCGGTTTTCCGCCTTTTAATACTCCCACAACACCGGTTACGGCTACTCTTTCTTCTACTTCCATACCTAAAGATCGAAGATGTTCTGCTACAATTTTAGCTGTCCTTACCTCCTCATTTCCCAATTCAGGGTTTTGATGAAAATCCCTTCTCCAGTCGATCACCTTAGATTCTATGGCAGCGGCCTGACTGTCAATTTTTGATTTTAATTTGGATTGCCCGAATGAATATCCGGTGGATAAAATTAAGAGGAGAAATAGAATCTTTTTCATAGGTATGAGAAATTAGTTGAACGTGAAGTTAAAGTACACAAATAGCTGAGCTTTTAAAAATTCTATACGTTAGCAAGAATATGATTTTTCATTTTATTCATCAATTTTCCAAATTAATGTAACTTTGCCTAACATATATAGTTGTCATACTAAATATTGAAACACTAATCAAATGTCAAAAAGTATTTTAGTAACCGGGGGAACCAAAGGTATAGGCAGGGCTATCATTGATAGATTTGCAAAAGAAGGCTTTGACGTTTTTACCTGCTCAAGGAATAAAAATGATTTGAGAGAACTTGAAACTGATTTTAATTCCCGCTTCCCGGGTCAAAAGATTTTTTTGCAGGAGACAGATCTTTTCAAAAAAGAGGCAGTGTTGGATTTTAGCCAGTATGTTAAAAAAATTGGCATACCGGATGTACTGATAAACAATGCCGGAGTATTCTTGCCGGGATCAATCCATGATGAACCAGAGGGAAACTTTGAGAAAATGATGGAGACTAATCTTTTTTCTGTGTACTATCTTACCCGGGCATTTACAGCAGCTATGATTTCCAGAAGAAGTGGGCACATTTTTTCTATCGGATCTATTGCAGGACTTACGGCCTACGCAAACGGAGGTAGCTATGCCATATCAAAATGGGCTATGTTGGGATTTACAAAATGCCTTAGACAGGAACTGAAGGAATTCAACATCAAAGTCACTTCCATACTCCCCGGCGCCACATACACAGCAAGTTGGAAGGGAGTGGATATTCCGGAAGAGCGCTTTATGAAACCCGAAGATGTGGCGGACTCAGTTTGGTCTGCTTACAACCTTTCTCCCAATTCGGTTGTTGAGGAAATAGTAATAAGACCACAGTTAGGAGACTTATAACAAGAAAATGAAAATCAAATCAATTTTGACCTCAATAAATTATTGTAATAGTCTCACCTGCTATTCCAGAAGGAAAACAATTCCGGTAAAAGTTGGGGATCTTTTCATAGGAGGAGACCATCCTATTGTAGTGCAGTCTATGACAACAGTGGACACAATGGATACAGAGGGATCAGTAGCCCAATGCATCAGGATGATACAGAGTGGCTGTGAATTGATCAGAATCACCGCGCCCAGTATAAAGGAAGCTGAAAATCTCAGGCATATCAAAAACGAATTGAGGAAAAGGGGTTATGAAGTTCCTCTTGTTGCGGATATTCATTTTACACCTAATGCAGCTGAAGTTGCGGCCGGAATTGTTGAAAAAGTCAGAATCAATCCCGGAAATTACGCCGACAAAAAGAAATTTGAAGTAATTGAATATACTGATAAGAGTTATCAGGAAGAATTGGATAGAATCAGGGAAAGGTTTCTTCCCCTTGTCCGAATCTGCAAAGAAAACGGAACTGCGATGAGAATCGGGACAAATCATGGGTCCCTTTCGGATAGAATAATGAGCAGATATGGAGACACTCCATTGGGAATGGTCGAATCCGCCTTGGAGTTTTTAAGAATATGTGAGGATGAGAATTATTTTGACATTGTCATTTCTATGAAATCCTCCAATACCCAGGTGATGGTCCAAGCCTATAGGTTGTTGGTTCAAAAGCTGGATGAGGGTGGATTTCAACCTTACCCTCTCCATTTGGGAGTAACTGAAGCCGGGGATGGTGAAGATGGGCGTATTAAATCGGCAGTGGGAATAGGAACACTTTTGGAAGATGGTTTGGGGGATACCGTAAGGGTTTCTCTGACGGAAGATCCCGAATTTGAAGCCCCTGTCGCCCGAATGCTTGTGGATAGATATCAATCCAGAACAAATCATAAATCCATCAGACCGATTGAACATTATCCAATAAATCCTTTTGAACATAATAAAAGAGAATCGGCGGAGGTTCTGAATTTTGGTGGTACAAATGTTCCCAGAGTGATTACCGATATTTCAGTAAAGGAAATCAAAAGTACAGGTCACTTTTATTTACCGGAACTTGACAAATGGAAAATGAATGATCAGGGAAGTGATTACGTTTTTTCCGGGTCTCATCCTATACCTTTCATGCTTCCAAACGGACTGAAAGAGATCCAGAATTATTCTGTATGGCAAAAAGTAGTTGACAAGAAGAACAAGTTTCCCGCTTTTGATTTATTTAAATACAAGGAAGCCGATCAATATCATGAAGATTTGAATTTTCTTTTTCTTTCGGATGAGGAAGTTGAAGAAGCTCTTGATTTTTTATCAGACAGAACAGATACAGTTGTTATACTCAGCAGCAAGAATCTTCATAATATGGTTGCATTACGAAGGGCGTTTGTGACTTTTATTGAATCGAACCTCACAATACCGGTTGTGGTAAAGGTAGATTATCCAGACCGGGAAGCCGATAAAACAACACTATACGCAGCCACTGATGTTGGTGGATTATTGGTTGATGGATTGGGCGAGGGAATTATGATTGGGTTTGGCCATTCCGAAAATCAAAACAGAGAGGCACTTGTTCAACAAGTGAAATTATATAATTCTGTTTCTTTTGGAGTTTTACAGGCCGCAAGGACACGTATGTCAAAGACGGAATATATCAGCTGCCCATCCTGTGGAAGAACACTTTTTGATTTGCAGGAAACCACTGCCATGATCAGAAAAAGAACAGACCATCTCAAAGGAGTGAAAATTGGGATTATGGGCTGTATAGTGAATGGTCCGGGAGAAATGGCCGATGCCGATTTTGGATATGTAGGATCGGGAAAAGGAAAAATCACTCTTTATAAGGGGAAGGAAGTTGTGAAAAAATCAGTTCCTTCGGATAAGGCTGTGGATGAATTGATTGAAATAATCAGAAAAGATGGCAGATGGATTGAACCGGAAGTCTAAAATCTTGTTTTCGTATTGAAAAATAAAAATAAGAGTGAATATGGCAGATAAAAAATTCAAGGATTTCTTTCAATTAGGTGAATTGGGAAATTATTTTGTCAGAGTGTTTCAAAAACCCGATCCGAATAAAAAAAGTAACACAAATCTGAAAATGATGCATGGAATCAACAAGATTTCCATAATCATGTTTTTATTGGCAGTTATAGTTTGGATAGTCAAAAGACTTGTTTAAAAACCTACAAGTAATAAAATAATGAACAGTAAATGACGCTCAACTTCTTTAGAGAATATTGTTTATCCAAACGAGGTACAACAGAAGATACCCCATTTGATGATAATACACTCTGTTTTAAGGTGGCGGGAAAAATTATTGCTATTGTTGACATTGAACTTTTTGAAAGTGTAAATCTGAAATGTGATCCCGAACGCGCGATTGAGCTCAGAGAAAAATATATCGGTATTGTCCCAGGGTACCATATGAATAAAAAACACTGGAATACTGTATCATTTGATGGATCTGTTCCGGATAACTTGATATTAGAATTAGTAGATCATTCTTATTCCCTCGTCTTAAGTAGCTTGCCTAAGAAAATCCAAAACTCCCTTACTGAATGACTTTTCTTAGGGTTTCTGAATTGTCCAAGAAATTCAATGAGAAAGAAACGGCGTTAAACAATGTTTCTTTTGAAATTGAAAAAGGGAAAGTTGTGGCTATGGTAGGTGAAAGTGGATCGGGAAAAAGCACTTTGTTAAAAATTATTGCCGGTTATGAATCACAGGATAATGGGCAGGTTTTTTTGGGCGACGTGAAGTTGCAAAACGTCAAAGAAAAACTGATTCCCGGAAATGTGAATATTCAGCTGGTCCATCAAGGGTTTATGCTATATCCCAATTCAACAGTTAGGGAAAACATTTCCCGTCCATTGCTTCAGTTTGATAATGAATATAGAGGAAGCCGGTTAAACGCCGTTCTAGAACTTTTGGGACTTAATTCCCATAGGGATAAATTACCCAGACAACTTTCCGGAGGTCAGCAACAAAAAGTAGCCATAGGAAGGGCGTTGAGTTCCGAACCGGAAGTTTTATTGTTGGATGAACCATTCAGTAACCTGGATACGATCCAAAGGCGGGAATTGATAGTTGAACTGAAGGTTATTTTTATTAAGTTGGGAATAACTGTTCTTTTTGTGACCCATGATTTGGATGATGCCTTGCAGATGACCGATCAACTCATGGTGATTCAAAAAGGTAAAATCATCCAGAAAGGGTCCGCCGAGACCATTTTCAGATCCCCTAAAAATTTGTACACTGCTAGACTTTTTAGTTATTTGAATCCAATTCAAGGTGAAAACAACAACAGCTATATAAGACCTTCGGATATAAAAATTTTTAAAGCCGGAGGCATTCCTGCAATCGTGGTAAATTCACAACATTTGGTGCATTATAATTTACTGACTGTCCAACTTAAAGAAAACGGTCGATTTTGGAAAATAGAAGATTATTATCGAAGCCATAAAGAGGGACAGCGTGTCCATTTAAGATATTCCGAGGAAAATATTCTTGAATTTTCTTAAGTCGATTAAAAAGTAACATAATTATCAAAAGGGCAGTTATTTGTTTTTCTGTGGTTATAATCTTTAAGATAGCTGGCTTTAAATTGCTAAGGTTTAAATTAGACAGGAACTAAGCCATCTACCAAATTATTTAATAAAAGATTTGAAACTTCATACCTTTCCTTCAAGCAAAAGATGTATTGTAAAAAAATTACCCAATCAGCGTGAACCATGTTCATTATGAATTTCAACAATGTCTCTTTCGATAAAAATTCGGTATATAAATTTGAGGATTTAAATGAATCGACCTTTCCGTTACTTTATTCCTCATTTCCCTTATCTACAATTCCTTTTTTGATTTCTTTCGCTGTGGCCTCCCTTAGAATTAAAATCTCCCCATCAAAATGTAAATCGAAGCCTACCAGAGGGTGATTGAAATCAAGAAGAACCTCATCACCCTGGTCCTTCAATACCTTAGCCTGCATCGGGTAACCGTTCTCATCTGTTAAAGGCAGAAAATTTCCCTCCTCCAGCATTTCAGGTTCAAATCCTCTTTCAGAACTGAATTGATTTTTGGGGAGAGACATTATCAATTCGTCACTAGCCTGACCGTAAGCCTCAGCTGCATTGATTTGGAATGTAAATTTATCCCCTACTCTTTTTCCTTTAAGTTCCTCTTCAAATTTTTCCGGCAAACCGCTGTTTCCATAAAGAAAATAAAATGGATCCTCTTGATCCCTCACCTCTACACTGAAAGGTGCAGACTCAATGTTTTCTTCATCTCTACTGACCTTCAACTCAAAAGCTATTGCCACTACCGTATTTTGGGTGATTTCCATAATATGTTTTTTTTTAAATTTACTGATTTTTATAGAGTGAAATAAAAAAGAGGAAAGAAGGATGAATTGGATTTTATTTGATGGCACCATTGATCATGACACCCAGGATTCCCAGCATTGTCATCACAAAGCATATATACACCACTCCCCACTTTTGCCGGAAAGTAAGCAAAATGGAAAGAAAACAAATGATCAGGAAATAAAGCCCAAACACCATGATTACCTTTAGATATAACGATTCGGACTGGTGAAAATATGGGTAATCAATTGTCTCCGAAGGCTTTAAGATTAGCTCCTTATTTAACACATTATAATCAAACCATTCCTTAAGATAAGAATAGGCAAAAATGCCGGAGGCCAAAATAGCAGCAAACGAAACGAAAAACCGATTCATAGTATAAACCTTGTTTTTACATCTGAAGTTGATTCACCCGGTTTCGTCAGAGTAATTTTCAATCCAGAAATTAAAATCACAAAACTATATTTACAATTTTACCGGGGACAACAATGATTTTTTTAGGTGTTTTACCTTCCAACCATTTTTGAACAACCGTATCTTTTAAAGCTGATTTTTCTATTTCCTCTTTCGAAAGGCTTAATGGCAATGACAATTTAGCCCTCATTTTCCCATTAATTGAAACGGGATATTCATGGAAGTTTTCGATTAGATATTGCGCGTCAAAAACAGGAAAAGAAGCGGTTACCACAGAATCTTTATTTCCCAGCAAAGACCAAAGTTCTTCAGCAATATGTGGGGCATATGGGGAAACCAGAATAGCCAATGGTTCAAGGATTTCTCTTTTGTTGCATTTTAAGCCGGATAAATCATTGACGCAGATCATAAAACTTGATACGGACGTATTGAAAGAATAATTCTCCATGTCTTCCTGCGTTTTCTTTATGGTTTTGTGTAGGGCTTTCAATTCCTCTTGTGAGGCGGGGTTGTCAGAAACAGAGAATTCCCCTTCCTGAGTATGATAAAGCCTCCATAGCTTTTTGAGAAACTTGAAAACCCCATCAATCCCATTGGTGTTCCAAGGCTTGAATTGCTCCAATGGACCAAGAAACATTTCATAAAGTCGAAGCGTATCTGCGCCGTATCTTTCGATAATGTCGTCAGGATTAACAACATTGTATTTAGATTTTGACATTTTTTCGACCTCAGCTCCACAGATATATTTACCATCCTCCAAAATGAATTCTGCATTTCCAAGATCAGGTCGCCATTCTTTGAATTTATCTAGATTCAATTGGTCATTGTGGACGATGTTTACATCTACATGCATTTCCGATGTGTCATATTGATCTTTCAGTCCCTGGCTAACAAATGCATTGGTACCCTTTATTCTGTACACCATGTTTGACCTCCCTTGGATCATTCCCTGATTGATCATTTTTTGGAAAGGTTCCTCTATGGCAACAGCTTCGATATCATAGAGGAATTTGGTCCAGAACCTGGAATATAGCAAATGCCCTGTGGCATGTTCAGCACCTCCAATATATAAATCCACAGCTCCCCAATACTTTGCTTTTTCAGGATCTACAAATCTTTCCGGATTATCCGGGTCCATGAATCTGAAAAAATACCAGCTGGATCCTGCCCATCCTGGCATCGTACTTTTTTCCAGCGGATATTCTCCGTCTGAAGTCTTGTAATTCCAATCTTTGGCTCTTGCCAAAGGTGGTTCGCCATCCTCAGTTGGCAAATATTTATTCACATCCGGCAACACCAATGGGAGGTCTTTTTGGTCGATCAGATGGGGCAGACTGTCCTTGAAATAAACAGGCAATGGCTCACCCCAATATCTTTGGCGGGTGAAGATGGCATCCCGCATTCTGTATTGAACTTTTCCATTTCCGATTTTCTCTTTTTCCAAAAAATCAATGGCCTCCTGAATGGCATCTTTCATTTCCAATCCCGATATAAAACCTGAATTGGTAATTACTCCGCCTTTGCCTGGAAAAGATCCATTTTCCATACTTCCTTCTATCACCTGCCTCACTTCCAAACCAAAATGATTGGCAAAATTGTAATCTCTTTCATCATGGGCGGGTACCGCCATCACAGCCCCTGTTCCGTATCCGATCAAAACATAATCTGCAATCCAAACAGGAATTTCCTCTCTGTTGAAAGGGTTTATGGCATATGATCCGGTAAAGGTTCCGGAAATCGTTTTGACATCACTCATTCTGTCCCTATCAGAACGGTTTTTGGCTACTTCTATATAAGCTTCTGCTTCAGTTCTTTTTTCTTCTGTTATCAGTTCATCAACCAACTCATGTTCAGGAGCCAGAGCGAGATAAGTGACGCCGTAGATGGTATCTATTCTGGTAGTAAAAACCTTAATGCTTTTTTGATGATCTTTTATCTGAAAAACCATTTCGGCACCAATGGATTTTCCAATCCAGTTCCTTTGCATCTCCTTGATGGGTTCTGTCCATTCCACAGTATCCAATCCCTGTAGGAGCCTTTCGGCATATGCAGTAATCCGCATACTCCACTGCATCATTTTTTTCCGTTCTACCGGATGACCACCCCTTTCTGAAAAACCATCCTTAACCTCGTCATTGGACAAAACGGTTCCCAGGGCTGAACACCAGTTGACGGTGGTTTCAGCTAAAAAAGTCAATCGATATTGCAAAAGTATTTCCTGCTTTCTTTTCTGAGTAAAATCATTCCATTCCGGGGCTGTAAACTCAGGAGTCTCCTCATCACAAACAGCATCTAATTTGGAATTACCTTCGGATTCAAATAATTTCATCAAAGAGTCAATACTTTTGGCTTTGTCAGCTGTTTTGTCATAATAGCTGTCGAAAAGCTGCATGAAAATCCACTGCGTCCATTTATAGTAGGAGGCATCTGAGGTCCTGATTTCCTTGTTCCAATCAAAAGCAAACCCTATGTTTTTGAGCTGCTCTGTGTATCTTTTGATATTTTCTTCAGTGGTGATTGCCGGGTGCTGACCTGTCTGAATGGCGTATTGTTCGGCCGGTAGCCCAAAGGAATCATAACCCATTGGGTGCAGCACATTGAACCCATGAAGTCGTTTATACCTGGTTATAATATCAGAAGCGATATATCCCAACGGATGGCCGACATGCAATCCCGCCCCTGAAGGATACGGAAACATGTCAAGTGAATAAAATTTTGGCTTGCTGTAATCAACTTTGGCCTTGAATATCCCGGATTTTTCCCAGGTTGATTGCCATTTCTTTTCTATTTCCTGAAAATTATAATCGGCCATTATTATGGAATGGTTTGTTTTTTAAACGATTGTTTGCAAAAATAGGGAAAAAGATGAGAAATGATTGAAAGAAAGGTGTAATCGGCTAAGTCCGATTCCTGACAATTTCTCTTTGGTAGGAATAATCAAATCAGTCAACTGAAAAGAAAATTGATATTTAATATTTGGAATACAGGATGTAAAGTGAGTAGATAGCTTTTTGGAGCATTTTTAGAAATAACAGGAAAACGCAGATTTTACCAGAACCTGAAACGTTTTTCATAGATTCTGTTTCTGAAGATCCAGTTATCCCAGATATCGTGAGAAAGATAAATTTCTAACCCGGCATTGATACCCAAATATCCATCGAACTTTTCTGTCAAACCGGACCCTCTCCTCACCCGGCCTTGATTCCGAATGATTCTGTCCACATCAGGTTCCCCGTTTTCTTTCACAAAATCCGGATTTCTAATTGCCAATCGTAATCTATCAGGGTTGGGGCCGTTTCCATTGACTCCATAGTCATCGAGAAGGTTCAGATAAAACTCGCTGACATTATAGGCGCTGATGTCATCCATGTAGTCCGTTAAGGTCCAGCGGTAATTCAATTCCACGATCATGTCCATATATACATTCAGCTTATATTTCATACCGACACCTGTAGGGAATACTATGATGTATTTCTCGTACGGATTATTTTCCAGTTGATAATGCCGAAGATTTATCCAATCCCCCCGGAGTTGGGTTTGGGGTTTGTTAGTGGAAACACCGACCCCGGCAAATGCATAGAGATTAAATAAGTGTCTGGTAATATTGTAAAGTTTCACAGGTTTCCAATGATATTCTCCAATAAGAGAAGCTTCCCAGTTTTCTGCCCGAAAATGAAGATTCCTGGGTGGCCTGTTGCTCCTTGGATCGGCAGGTGGATCCTCGCCTGATATTTTATAATAAGTTGCTTCCAGTCTTGCACGTAGCCGCGTTCCAAATGTATATCTGGCGGCAATATTTGCGTTGAAATCAGGTTGAACACCTTCATTATACTTCCATAATGAATAAAGTTCTCCAAAATATTGGGTAGGTCCTAAGGAAGCTGATACTGACCATGGCTCCTCAAATTTGTATCGATTGAAACTCTGAGAAATTCCGGAATGTGAAAAAATCATAAGAAAAATAAAAACAACTGATATTTTCATTGGATAAATTTTCATTTCTGACCCTCGATGTGAATGGGGGAATTAAGGGCTACTAAAGAAAGGCATAAATTATCAATTTTTCAATTTTTCCGGTCCTGATATAATATGTATATCTCTTTGAGGGTAAGGAATTTCAATTCCCTCCTCATTGAACCTCCGAAATATCTCATAATATAACTGACTTTTCAAAACATTTGGTTTGTTGATATAATCCGAAGTCCAAACCCTAAGGTTGAAATTCAGACTACTATCATCAAACGCTTCAAATAGAACATCAGGGGCGGGGGTTTTAGAAACACCGGAATTCCTATTGGCCACATCAATCAGGATATCCTTGATTTTGATGGGATTTTCTTTATAAGAAACTCCAACAGGGAAGTTGAAACGGATATTTCGGTCGTTATAGGACCAATTGATTACCTGACTGTCTATGAACTGGCTATTGGGTATGATTACACTTATATTGTCATTGGTGACAATAGTGGTGGATCTTGCGGCGATTTTAATTACATCACCCGAAATATCTCCGACCTCAATCCTGTCTCCGATTTTGATAGGTCTCTCAAAAAGAATGATCAGACCGCTGATAAAATTGTTTGTAATGTTCTGCAGACCAAAACCAATACCCACACCCAATGCACCAACCAAAATTCCAAAAGCACTTAAATCAATGCCGTTGGTTTGCAGAATGGAAAACAAACCTGCAATGATCAATATATATTTAATTATTGCACCGACAGACTCACGGGTTCCGATGTCTATCTTATACCGTGCAAGTATTTTATAAACGAGAAGTTTTTTTATCCAGCCTGAAATAATAAAAAGAATGGCAATTGAAAGTATTAAAGTCAGCAGTAGTCCAATCGTGAAATTGGACCCTCCCATAGTAAGAATTTTGGCATCTAAAATTTTATTGATTACTTCGAGAAAATTAGAATCTCTTAAGTCTGATATCTTTTCTTCCATTTTTGAATTACCACATGTGCTGTATTGATAATATTACAATCTAATCAAATATGTTTTATCAAAAAATAAATTATTCTCCCGGATAAGGTGTTCTGCTTGATGAAATTGAATATTTAACCAACTGAATGAAATTTAATTAATTTTGCTCCATGAGTAAACAGAAAGAAGAACTAGAACACCGATTAAAACTTAGAAATATAAAACTATCCGATTATGATGATATCCGGGACATCATGGTCGCCATATACAAAGATCCGGGAGGAGCCTGGACAAGAGAAGAATTAAAAAACCAATTAAAAGCCTTTCCTGAAGGCCAGATCTGTATAGAAGACAATGGGAAAGTGGTGGCTGCTGCGTTAAGTCTGGTAGTAGATTATGCCAGATTCGGAGACAACCATACTTATGATCAGATTACGGGATTTGGAAAATTTGACACACACGACGATGAAGGGGATACACTTTATGGTACTGATGTTTTTGTGGACAAAGATTACAGAGGCATGCGGCTTGGAAGAAGGCTTTATGATGCACGAAAAGAGCTTTGCGAAAATCTGAACCTCCGGTCCATCATTGCCGGAGGAAGAATTCCCGGATATTCAAAATATGCAGATCAGGTTACACCCAGGAAGTATATCGATCTGGTGAAAAGCAAGGAAATTTTTGATCCTGTATTGTCTTTTCAGCTTGCAAATGAATTTCATGTAAGAAAGGTAATCACCAAATACCTACCGGAGGACAAAGATTCACGGGCATATGCCACTTTATTGGAATGGATCAATATTTATTACGAGAAGGACGAAAAGCTGATCGGTAATAAAAAATCAATTGTCCGGTTGGGTTTGGTGCAGTGGAAAATGAGAAGGTTCAATAATGTTGATGATCTAATGCAGCAGGTGGAATTCTTTGTGGATACTGTATCCGGCTACAAATCAGATTTCTGTTTGCTTCCTGAATTCTTCAATGCGCCTCTTTTGGCAGAATTCAATGACATGGATGCATCGGAAGCTATAAGGAATGTTGCCGATTATACCGATGAGATCGTAACAAGGATGAGGGATCTGGCACTTTCCTATAATGTGAATATCATAGCGGGTAGTATGCCCGAATATGATGGAAAAAAATTGCGCAATGTGTGCTACCTCTGTCGGAGGGACGGTACCACAGAGAAACAGTATAAGCTTCATATTACTCCCGATGAGCAATCCTATTGGGGTCTGCAAGGTGGTAACGGGATCAAGGTTTTTGAAACAGATGCAGGTCGGATCGGGATTCTGATTTGTTATGATGTTGAATTTCCGGAGTTGGGAAGGATACTAGCCGAACAGGAAATGGATATCCTTTTTGTGCCATTCTGGACTGATACCAAAAATGCATTTCTTAGAGTAGAAACATGTTCCAAGGCAAGAGCCGTAGAAAATGAGTGTTATGTCGCCATTACAGGATCAGTAGGAAACCTGCCCAGGGTTGAAAATATGGATATCCAGTACTCTCAAGCAGCGATTTATTCCCCATCCGATTTTTCATTTCCCCATGACGCAGTAGTCGCTCAGGCTTCTGTCAATGCAGAGACAACAATCGTTGCCGATGTAGATCTGGATCTTTTGACAAAGCAGCGAAAAGCAGGCACAGTCAGGAATCTGGACCAAAGGAGATTGGATCTTTATTCGATTCATTGGAAGAAAAAGAAATAAGATGCAAAACTACCTATCAGGACTTACTACAAGTATTAAGGAAAAAGCAGCACGTATTAAATTGATCATTACTGATGTGGACGGTGTTTTGACAGACGGTGGGATCATCTATGATAACAACCAATTGGAATACAAGAGGTTCAACGTAAAAGATGGAATGATTGTAAGTGTTCTTCAAAAAAACAGCATCAAAGTAGGAGCAATCACCGGACGTAATTCAAAAGTTGTATCCGATCGCTGTGAGGAGCTTAAATTCGACTTCCATTTTCACGGTGTGAAGGACAAAGGTCAAAAGCTGATGGAGGTTTTGGCAGAATTGGATATTTATCCTGAAGAAGTGGCCTATTTAGGAGATGATTTAATAGATCTTCCCATCCTGACCAAAGTAGGTTTGTCTGCATGTCCATTGGACGCCTTACCCTATATTCAAAAACATGTTCACTTTATATCTTCATTAAAAGGTGGGGAAGGTGTGTTCAGGGAAGTTTCTGATTTGATATTGGAATCAAAAGGCCTCTTGTCGGCCATTATTGAAAACCTTGTAAAAAACAATCATGAATAGATTTTCCGGAGAAATGAAAATTACCGATCAGGTGATTTTAGGAACAGGTAAACCAGTGTTATTCGCAGGCCCCTGCGCAGTGGAAAGCATTGATATCTGTTTGGAAATAGGCAGTACCGTAAAGGCTTTAGCAGAAAAATTCGGTTTTTCATATGTTTTTAAAGCCTCTTTTGACAAAGCGAACAGAACTTCCTCGGGGTCATTTCGAAGTATCGGCATGGATAAATCCCTAGAAGTATTGCAGCGGGTTGGTAATAGCCTGGATGTTCCGCTTGTCACAGACATTCATGAGAGCTATCAGGCATCTGAAGTGGCTGAAGTAGTAGATGTTTTGCAGATCCCGGCATTTCTTTGCAGGCAGACAGACCTGTTACTGGCGGCCGGAAACACAGGTAAGGCAGTAAAAATCAAAAGGGGCCAATTCATGGCTCCCGAAGATATGCAATATGCCGTGAGTAAAGTGAGGTCAACCGGAAACGAAAATGTTTGTCTTACCGAAAGGGGATTCTCTTTGGGTTATCACAATCTGGTGGTGGATATGAGAGGATTACCCATTATGCGAAAGTTTGCTCCCGTAGTTTTTGATATTACCCATAGTGTACAGCAGCCCGGAGGTCAGGGCGGAACAAGTGGGGGACAAAAGGAATTTGCACCTTATCTCGCAAGAGCTGCGGCAGCCGCAGGTGTCGATGGTTTTTTTATAGAAACCCATCCAGAACCAGCAAAAGCATTAAGTGATGGTCCCAATCTGATTCCTCTCAATAAGATGGAGGAATTTTTGTCCATGCTTAAAGAATCTTGGGACCTAGGCCAAAAATTTCAGGATTTTGAAGTTTAGGAGTTATATGTTAGTTAGGCAGTTTTAGTGTCTGTATTATTATGAGTATGCGTCTTTCCAATGCTTGCACAAGAAGTTGATGTGGAAAATTCGATTGATTTTTTTTTCAGAAACAGTATAGAAAGTACCAATCCAAACCGCAAAAGAGAAGTCATAGGCAGTGAGTTGTTCAGACCAGGCATGAATCACCACGGATGCATCCGTTCTTGCTAAGCCTGAGGAGTTGGCCGATTTATTATTGGCTTCAAAGCCTGAATGGACTCCGGAAAAAATCAGGGCGGCTATGCATCAGCAAGAAGAACAGTCTGTATAGCTTGGTTTGTATATACCCGTTGTTATCATTTACATTTCCTATTGGGCAAACTCAAAAGGTAACATGTTTTTAAAAAAGATTTGTATTCGCAAGATCCGGCAATTTACAATGCACTGATGGAATCAAGAGGAATGAAATCAGGAGTTTAAAAAGCGCGATTGAGTTAGGTATTCAATATTATTTCCATATATAAATATGCAGGATTGGTCTTTAATCAGATCAATGACAACAGGTGCGGATTGATTGGGTAAAGCAAGACATCCCAAACTTCTTCCCAAACGTCCTGTTTGTTTGGCGAAATTCTCTTCTGCATAATCGGCACCATGAATAACAATGGCACGTTCTCTGGCGTTTCCGTTAAAAGTTTCTTCCAATCCATCAAGTCTAAGTGAATAACCGTGTTTTCCAAAGTAAGTTTCACCTGTAAGGTAAAACCCCAGACTACTCATAAAAGAGGAATTTACATTCGAGAATTTTTCAGCCATCAGATTTCCCGAGTTTCTTCCGTGGGAAACCAGGTCATGATGAAGGATCATTCCGTTTTTTATGTCTATTACCCAGATTCTCTTCTCTGTAGATGGCAAAGAAAAGTCAATAACGGTAAGTGGTTTTCCTTTTTCGATTTTACCTTCTTCCAACAGTCGCATATAGCCTATAATCCCTAAATTCAAGACATTACTTTCCGGCAAGGGATGAATATTATCGACATTGTTCACAATCAGGTTAAAGTGAATATCCGCGGAAGTCAGATTATTCACGTTTTCAATAGGAGTTGTCTCTTCTCCTGAAGGTTTTGTAAAAGATGCCAGCAAGATTGCCAACGCAAGTAGGGAGATCTTTACCATAGGTTTTAAAAACAGCTGAGACTTATATAAGTTCCATTATAATCATTTCGTAATATATAAAACTGTAGCCAATATCTACAATCCAAGATCGTAAATGTCAATATGAGCACATATTGCAAAGATTTTGAATGGAACTGTTTTTGTTTGTTTAGATGTTAAATTGCAGGAATTGCTGATCCAGATTAAATGCCTAAAATTTAGAATCAATGTACAACTATCATAACTACCAGTTGAGTATTAACAGGCTAAATATCAATAATTCAATAAATTTGTTTAACAAAAAATAAATAAAATTAAACAAAAAATCATTTCCTCGGTTTGATAATCAATGAAAGTAGCTGTATATAGAAAAGAGCATTTTAATGCCGCTCATAGATTACATAATCCCAAATGGTCTGATGAAAAAAATCTGGAGGTTTTCGGGAAATGTAACAACCCGAACTTTCATGGTCACAATTATGAATTGGTTGTTAAACTGGTGGGACCGATAGACCCGGCTACAGGTTATGTATATGACATGAAAGAACTGAGTAATGTTATCAGATCACATATTCTCAATAAATTTGATCATAAAAATTTAAATCTCGACACTGATGAATTTAAAGATCTCAACCCCTCAGCTGAAAATATTGCTGTGGTTATTTGGAATATTCTGAGGAATAAAATTGATCTTAAATACGAATTATTCATTCGACTATATGAAACAGAAAGAAACTTTGTTGAATACCATGGGGCTACATCTGACACGTGATATTGAAGAAATAGGTGATGACCACATTGGGACTTCACATGATACACCATTGAGAATAGATGCTTTTGAAATGGATGATGAGCTGAAAATTGAGCTGATCGAAAAACATTTCAGGGAAATCATGCATGTTTTGGGACTTGATATTACCGACGACAGCCTGAAAGGAACTCCCAAAAGAGTTGCAAAGATGTATGTGAAGGAAATTTTCAGTGGATTGAATCCAAAAAACAAACCGGCTGCAAAACTGTTTGAAAATAAGTATAAATATAAGGAGATGCTCGTGGAGAAGGACATCACTTTTTTCTCCAACTGTGAGCACCATTTTGTTCCTATATATGGTAAAGCACATGTAGCCTACATCTCCAATGGCAGTGTAATCGGCCTTTCTAAAATCAACAGGATTGTCCAGTATTTTGCACAAAGACCCCAGGTTCAGGAAAGGATGACCATGCAGATTGGAAATGAACTTAAAGAAATGCTTGGAACGGAGGATGTAGCGGTGATTATTGACGCAAACCACATGTGTGTTTCTTCTAGGGGAATCAAAGATGCTGCGAGTGCCACTGTGACATCATTTTATGGTGGCAAATTTGAAAATGACGAGCAAACCAGAAACGAATTCGCAAAGTACATATCAATGTAAAATCTTTATTGAAAACTAAACCACTCCACAGCCGAAGGATTTCCTTCGGCTTTTTTATTTTTTCGGTTATTGATAAACAATTTTAACCCTAAAGGATTATTAAACCATAACACACTGCAATGAAAAATAAGAACTATCTGATTATTGGAGGGACTACGGGAATAGGGAAAATTGTCAAGGAAAAGTTAGAAGCATCAGGGGCAAATATTTTTTCTTATTCAAGAAGTGGTACAGGGACAGGCAAGCTTGACGTTACCGAAGATTTTGAAACAATAGAGAATCTTCCTGAAGTGATCGATGGATTGGTCTATTGCCCAGGCACAATCAATCTCAAACCTTTTCACCGTTTTACATTGGATGATTTCAAAACAGATTTTGAAATCAATTTTCTTGGAGCAGTCAAAGTTTTGAAAGCGGCATTAAAAGGTCTGAAAAAATCGAAAAGCGCCTCGGTAGTCTTTTATAGTACTGTTGCGGTGCAGGTTGGTCTTGGATTCCATTCATCCATTTCAAGTACGAAAGGTGCTCTGGAAGGACTCACCAGATCTCTGGCCGCTGAGTGGGCAAACAATAACATTAGAGTAAATGCAATAGCGCCATCACTGACAGACACACCATTGGCTTCTCAGCTGCTCGCAAATGATGACAAAAAAGAAGCGTCAAATAAGCGTCATCCATTGGGAAGATACGGTCAGCCTGAGGATATTGCAGCAGCAACAATATACCTGCTATCCGATGATGCCTCCTGGATGACGGGACAGATACTACATCTTGACGGAGGACTTTCATCCATTAAAAGTATGTGATATCCTCATTTTGGTTTTAAACAATTGATTCATAAAAAAGTAATGATATGGGAATACTCCCGGCTTTTAAAGTAAAATGATTATGAAGACTCCACCGGAATCATTTTTGATTTTCAAGGAAGAATTGATAAAGGCCAGACTTGAAAAGGAAAGGCTTAAAAAAGATTATGAAAACAAGCTTTTTGAAATGAACAAAGAGCTATCTAGGCTTAAAGAACAGATATCAGCCCAACAGGAGTTGATGAAAACGACATTGGAATATGCCATTCGTTTGGAAGAAAATTTGGATCATTTTAAAGATGAAGTTGTAAGAAACAATAAACAAAACAAAAGAGCATTTCATTAAATCCATAGAACCCCTTCGCCATGAACATCCCAACCACTACTTTAGAGTTCAACAATTTTGAACTGGTAATAGACGAGCGCTACGCAAAAGTTTATGAAAATCAGGAAAAGGGTATCATCATCTGTGAATTATTGACGGATTATGTGCCAATAGATGATTTCAAGAACACCTTTCACCAAATCAGTGCTGTAATAAAAAAAGGTAATTTCGATAAGTTCATTTTTGATAAAAGATCCTTGAGAGCGTTTCACCAGCCAAGCATGGAGTGGTATTTTTTGCATTGGAAAAATGAAATGCTGGAGTATGGGATTGTCAAACACAGAAAAATACTTCCTTCAGAAAAGTGGTTTGAGAAGATGGTTATGATCGCCAAGGAACAGATTTTGAGAAACAATCCCGATAATATCATTTCCCGACTCGATATCAAATACTGTGAATCCATTGAAGAGGCTATTTTGATATGATGCGACATTTTGATCAGGAATCGATATTATTAGCTGATCCGGCTTTTAGAAGGAATTTTATAAATTGCCTTTCCGGATATAAAAGACTGAATCTTATTGGAACTAAGAATAGAACAGGGAAAACAAGTCTTTCCCTTCTCCCAGGTTTTTTTTTATTGGTGCCACGCCCCCTTTGGTCGATATACTTATTTGACCACAAACCTTGGTCAGACATACTTTGGAAAACATTTTGGACATAGGTTTTTTCACGCTCAATCATGTAAATGAATCTTTATATAATGAAGCCCATCGAACTGCTGCCGGTTATGAAGATTCGGAATCTGATGCTAAAGGTCTGAAAGAGCATTATTCAAATGGTTTTTGCTCCGTTTGTTTCTCAAAGCCCGCTTCAGCTTGGTTGTTCTTTGGTAGAGCATCAGACTTTAAAAAAAAAACGGGACAGTTTTGGTTATCGATGCCATTGAACACGTTTTCGTAGAACCTCCGGGAATACAGAACGACGTGTTTTGAATCTCAATCTTTTGGGAAAAACTGTTTCCGGATTGGATGAATATCATGTTGGTCGAAAACTGGCTGGACTGAGCTATCCAAAGCCCGATAAACCAATTACTGAAATCAAAGCCAAAAGATTTTCGTTGAAAACATGCAGGAAGTTTTCTTTGTTAAATAATCCTGTGAACTATAAATCTTAAGAATGTCACTGATTGAACTTACAGATAATGGACTTTTTTGTCCACAGGCAGATCTTTTCATTGATCCATGGAAACCGGTAGATAAAGCGGTGATTACACATGCCCACTCAGATCATTCAAGGTGGGGAATGAAAAAATATTTGGCACATCATCATTCTGAACAGGTAATGAGATTAAGACTTGGTGCAGACATTAATCTGGAAACGGTTGATTATAACAAGTCAATCACAATCAACGGTGTAAAAGTTTCTCTTCATCCCGCGGGACATATTCCAGGTTCTTCTCAGGTAAGGTTGGAATACAAAGGAAAAGTAGTAGTCATTAGCGGAGATTATAAAGTGGAGGATGATGGTTTGTCTGTCCCATTTGAACCTGTAAAATGTCATGAATTTGTTTCGGAATGCACTTTTGGACTACCAATATATAAATGGGAGCCACAAGAGGTTATTTTTAAAGGAATCAATGACTGGTGGAAGCAAAATGTTCTTCAGGCAAGGAATTCTGTGATTTTTGGATATTCTTTAGGAAAAGCACAGCGCATCCTTGATAACCTGGATGTGTCGATCGGGGAAATTTTTGCCCATGGGGCTATCTGGAATGTCAATCAGGCACTACTTATAAATGGAGTAAATGTTCTTGATATTCCCAGGGTGACTCCTGATCTTCCCAAAAACCGATTTAAAGGCGCATTGATAATTGCTCCTCCTTCAGCTATGGGTTCACCCTGGATGAGAAAATTTTCACCTTACAGAACAGCCATTTGCTCAGGATGGATGAATATCAGGGGAACAAGGAGGCGTAGGGCAGCTGATATAGGTTTTGTGCTTTCAGACCATGCTGATTGGATAGGACTGAACGCTGCCATAAAAGCGACTGAAGCTGAGAAAGTTTACCTTATACATGGAAGTACGGCAGTATTCGCAAGATATCTTGAAGAGGTGGAAAAAATTCAGGCCGTAGAATTGGATACCTTATTTAAAGGAGAGGCAGCAGATATTGCAGATGTTTGATTTTTTTTATCCAAAATTATAAACGGAGGGAAAGATATTGAAAGTTGTTTTTCAGGAACTGAAAAATCCGTTAAATTTATTAAAATAGATTTCAAAATTTCCATCCCCTGCTTGTTCTGAATATAAATTTTTGAAAAAGTTAGATATTAACACATATGAAAATGGCTTTTAGGACAATACTGATTATTGCATTTCTTTTGTCATGTGATTTGGCGATTTCCCAGTCTTTGAGTTCCGGACATATAGAAACGGTCACCGGAAGGATTCCACCTGATTCGATGGGAATCACTTTAATTCATGAGCATATACTTGTTGATTTTATTGGTGCCGATCAGACAGGATATGAGCGATGGAATAGGGATTCTGTAATTCAGGTTGTTTTACCCTATCTGATGGAATTAAAAAAAATGGGTGTAGCTACATTGGTGGAATGCACACCTTCATATTTGGGGAAAGATCCGATATTGTTGAAAACCCTGAGTGATAGCTCTGGGATTCAGATTTTGACTAATACAGGGTATTATGGCGCAGTTGATGAAAAATATTTGCCCGAACATGCTTTTTCAGAATCATCGGAGGAACTTTCCCGAAGATGGATTGAAGAATTCGAAAACGGAATCGAGGAAACGGGTATCAAACCAGGGTTTATAAAAATTTCCGTAAATGCTGCTCCACTGTCCCAAATCGATGAAAAGCTGGTAAGGGCTGCTGCCAAAACCCAACTTAAAACCGGCTTGGTCATCGCTTCGCACACAGGAGCATGGAACATAGCTGCCGCTGAAATTAAGGTTCTTCAGGAAGAAGGTGTTGACCCATCTGCCTTTATTTGGGTTCATGCACAAGGGGAAGAAGAATATGAAAGATATAAACAGGCAGCTGAAATAGGAGTATGGATCAGTTTGGATGGAATAGCATGGGATGTACCGGGACATTTGGAGAAACTAATATTTGCTAAAGAAAACAATTTACTGAATCATATATTGATTTCACATGACGCCGGTTGGTACAGCCCCGGAGAAAAAAACGGAGGTGATTTTAAAGGCTATACCGCAATTTTTGATGAATTGATCCCATTGTTAAAGTCCAATGGATTTACTCAAAAAGAGTTAGACCTGCTTTTGATTGATAATCCTAAAAAAGCCTTTTCAATTTTGGCAAAATGACAGATAGATTGGCCCATTAGCCCAATATATTCTGAAAATTTATGGGTTTAATTTCCTCAATATCGAAGGGCTGTTTACCTTTGCGCATGGCAGAACAAATCCTGATCTTAGACTTCGGTTCCCAGTACACCCAGCTCATCGCCCGAAGAGTAAGAGAACTGAACGTATATTGTGAAATTCACCCATTCAACAAAATTCCAGAAATCACTTCAGATATTAAAGGAATAATCCTTTCAGGCAGCCCCTGCTCTGTAAAAGATGAAGGTGCTCCCAATCCCAATCTTGATGATTTGCGGGGAGAGGTTCCTCTTCTGGGAGTTTGCTACGGTGCCCAGTTATTAGCCCATCAGTATGGCGGAAGTGTGCTTCCTTCGGAAATCCGAGAATACGGCCGGGCTAATCTGACACATATCGATACCCATCATGACCTGATGAAAGAAATGACCCACGGAACCCAGGTTTGGATGTCACATGGGGATACAATCAAAGAACTTCCTGAAGGATTTGAAGTTATTGCAAGTACACCTTCGGTGAAAGTGGCAGCTTTTAAAATAAAGGGTGAAAGAACTTATGGCATACAGTTTCATCCCGAAGTAACACACTCTTCAGAGGGTAAAAACCTTTTGCGGAATTTCATTGTGCAGATTTGTGGATGTGCCCAGGATTGGACTGCTGATGTATTTATAGATGCGACAATTGAGGAGCTGAAACAAAAAATCGGTAATGATAAGGTGGTAATGGGCCTTTCGGGAGGAGTAGATTCCTCAGTGGCTGCTACGCTCATACACAGAGCCATCGGTGTTAACCTCACCTGTGTGTTTGTAGATAATGGATTGCTGCGCAAAAACGAATTTGAGGAGGTATTGGAATCTTACAAAGATATGGGGCTGAATGTGATCGGTGTTGATGTAAAGCAACGTTTTTATGATGCTCTGGCAGGAATATCCGATCCTGAAACCAAAAGGAAAGCAATTGGAAGAGCTTTTATTGAAGTTTTCGATGATGAAGCCCACAAGATAGAGGGTGTAAAATGGCTTGGTCAAGGTACGATCTATCCTGATGTCATTGAATCGGTTTCGGTTAAAGGTCCTTCGGCTACCATTAAATCCCATCATAACGTGGGGGGGCTACCGGATTTCATGAAGCTTTCTGTGGTCGAGCCGCTCAATACTTTATTCAAAGATGAGGTTAGAGAAGTAGGTAGAGCATTGGAAATTCCTGAAAACATCGTTGGCAGACATCCTTTTCCCGGACCCGGGTTGGCTATCAGGATTTTGGGGGACATTACTCCCGATAAGGTAAAAACCTTACAGGAAGTTGATCATATTTTTATTCAGGGTTTAAAAGATAATGGGTTATATGATTTGGTTTGGCAGGCAGGAGCCATCCTTCTTCCCATACAATCTGTGGGAGTAATGGGGGATGAAAGAACCTATGAGCGTGTTATAGCACTTCGAGCTGTCGGCTCCCTGGATGGAATGACCGCAGATTGGATTCATCTTCCATATGAATTCCTCGGAAAGATGTCCAATGAAATCATCAATAGAGTGAAGGGAGTTAACAGGGTTGTATATGATATATCATCAAAACCACCGGCTACCATTGAGTGGGAATAAAATTAAAAAAAACAAATGACCATCGGAATTTTGAAACATTAATCCGGTGGTTTTTGTATATTATTTAGTTGGATATTCTTCCTTTTCATTTGCTTAAAATTACTTTAAATTAGAATTTCCATTTGATTAGGAATAGATTTTGTCGTTGAGATTTGAAATATTATTTATGAAAAGCTTCTTGTTATTATTGATTTTAATTCCGGCATTTTTCAGTTCCGCCCAAGCCCAAGATGATTTAGCCAGTTACGAAAGAGCCAAAACTTTAATCGGTTATGGAAATTTTGATGAGGCCATGGAGCTTTTGCAACCCTATTTGGATGAAAGAAAATATGGAACACTATCCCAATATGCAGCCTATCATTTTGCATATGCGGCCTACCAACAGGGGCATTATAAACTAGTAAACGCTACTATGGAACCTTTGATTGAATCCAAATCGTGGGAGTATAGGGACAAAGCGGAATATTTGCTTGCGTTGTCTTATTTTCAGGAGTCAAGAAATCTGGAGGCTTTAAGGCAAATACAAGAAATCGAAGACCCCGGATTGAGGGAAGAAGCACAAAAAGCGAGCTTTGATTTCTTGAAGGAGGGTTCATTGAGTTTCTTGGTGTCGAATCTTCAAAAGTTCGAAGATAACAAAGGTTACATGCTGGCTTTAAAGCAGCAGATGGAAAATAAGGCAATTCTATCGGCAGATGAAAAAGCATTATACTATGAATTGCAATCCAAAAAGCTAAACGAGGGAAAGGCAAATCAAAAATCCGGAGATAACGGTGAGCTGGACATCGCCATAATCTTGCCATTCAATCAACAGGGAAGATCAGGTGTCAACCGGCTACAGCAAAATAACTTTGTTTTTGAACTTTATCAGGGGCTTAACTTCGCCATTAATGAATTGAAACAAAATGGTATTAGCATCAATGTCAGGGCTTATGATACCGAACGGGATATTGCCAAAACCAAAAAAATTCTGGCTGATCCTTTCGTCAATAATGTGGATGTAATTATCGGGCCGATATATCCTGAAGAATCTGAGTTGGTATCATATTTTGCAGAAATGAATAGGATACCTTATATTAATCCCCTTTCAAATGTAGATGAAAATTTTGAGGGCATGGAATATGCCTATCTTTATAGACCGTCTGTTGCATCAATAAGTCAGGGAATACTTGATTATTTAAAAGAGAATCCCGGTATCCGGAGAATAGGCATTGGTTATTCAGGTGCTACCAGGGATGAACTGTTATCGAAGAAGACTGATGAGTTAGCTTCCAAAAACGGGTTTCAGGTGGTTGCCAATCAGAAAATTTCCGAACAAAATATCAGGAATTTTTTACGGGATCTGGAAATTGCAACTGATGAATCGGATGTAGACGCAGTGATTATCCTGTCTGATGATCCTAATATTGCAGCACCAACATACTCCCTTTTGGAGTCACAAAATATCCGCATACCAATATTGGTGATGGATAGTTGGTTGTATTTTAATTTTGGCAATTACGAAATGTTTCAATCCCAGAACCTTCATTTTGTCGGAAACAATACCATTGATTTTGATAAAGAGGCAGTATCTGAATTCAGGAAAGAATTTTATGATCGTTATCTGATGTATCCTTCTGTCAATGCGCATCTGGGATACGATATGGTTCACTGGTTGTCTGAAACACTAAATAGAACTTCAGGTTTTGAACTGGCAAAGAGTCTTAATCAAAAAGGAAGGATTGAAGGAAAAGTTTCCTATGGATTGGATTTTAAAAACAGTAAGAACAACACCTATGTACCGGTCCTTAAGTTAAGGGATGGGAATTTGGTTGAGAATTAATTTTCTTTTTAGCATGCAAATTGAAAAAAGTAAAGCCTTGTTTAAAAAGGCCCGGAATTTCATTCCCGGTGGTGTTAACTCTCCCGTAAGAGCCTTTAGGGCGGTCGGCGGTGATCCGGTTTTTATAAAAAGAGCCGACGGAGCTTTTATCTATGATGAGGACGGCAATGAATATATTGAACTGATCAACAGTTGGGGGCCAATGATTTTGGGGCACAATCATCCGATGATCCGTGAAGCAGTGATTAAAGCTATGGAAGACGGCACTTCATTCGGAGCGCCAACAGCCAGAGAAGTGGAAATCGCTGAATTGATAACCCTGATGGTGCCGTCTGTTGAAAAAGTCAGGATGGTGAATTCTGGTACTGAAGCCACCATGTCAGCGATTAGAGTGGCAAGAGGATTTACAGGAAAAGACAAGTTTATCAAAATGGATGGCCATTATCATGGACATGGTGATTCCTTCCTGATTTCTGCCGGATCAGGTGCAATCACAATGGGTTCTCCCGATTCACCGGGAGTTACAAAAGGGACAGCTAAAGATACTTTGTTGGCTCCTTATAATGATTTGGAAGCTATTGAAAAATTAGTACAAGCCAATAAAGGAGAAGTTGCGGCTTTGATCCTTGAACCGGTACCTGGTAACATGGGGCTGGTTATCCCAAAATCAGGTTATCTGGAAGGTTTAAGAAAAATCTGTGATCGCGAGGCTATCGTTTTGATCTTTGATGAAGTGATGACGGGGTTTCGTTTGGCTAAAGGCGGTGCTCAGGAAATTTTTGGAGTGACACCTGATCTGACAACTTTGGGGAAAATCATAGGTGGGGGCATGCCTGTAGGAGCATATGGCGGCAAAAAAGAAATCATGGAATTTGTATCGCCTGCGGGACCGGTCTATCAGGCAGGCACTCTTTCCGGAAATCCAATTGCTATGGCGGCCGGACTGACCATGCTCAATTATCTGAATGAAAATTCTGAGGTTTACCTCCGGCTCAATCAAATCGGAGGAAAAATTATGAATGGGTTCAGGAATTCCTTAAAGAAGCTTGAATTGAAGTATACTATCAATCAATTAGGAAGTATGTATACTCTTTTCTTTTCGGAAAGTGAGGTCTATGATTTCTCTTCTTCAAAACTTTCGGATACAGTTATGTTTGGCAAATATTTCCAGGCAATGTTAAAAAGAGGGATTTATTTGGCTCCCTCCCAATTCGAAAGTTTGTTTCTTTCCACAGCACTCACAGATGATTTGATTTCCAAAATAGTTGGATCAAATGAAGAAGCCCTGAAAGAAATACATAATCTTTGATTACCGTTTTTCGATATTTAGTATTAACCTATAATCAAAAGATTTAAAGTCGAAAGTAATTAATATGTATAAATCGAGTTTATTGATGTACTGCATTTCAATGAATTATATCCTTCCAAATCGGCTTGAAGTAAAAAATGAGAAAACCATAAGCCTTAAATTGAGGTTTTTTACCTTTTTTTTGCACAGTAGAGGATGGTTTAAATCCAAAAATTGATTTTTGATCAGATAAAAGAAAAGGATATGAGAGTTATTGTATATGGAATAAAAAATTGCGATACCATGAAAAAAACCTTCCGCTTTTTGGAGGATGAGGGTATTGATTATGATTTTGTTGATTATAAAAAGCAATCACCGGATGAGGGATTGATGGTTAGATTTTCCGATAAGTTAGGGTATGAGACTCTGATTAACAAGAAAGGTACCACCTACAGGAAACTTTCAGATGAGGAAAAACAGCAGCTTGAGGATGAAGAAACTGCTTTATCCATGCTGATTCAAAAAAGCAGCATGATCAAGCGGCCGATAATTGAATTTTCTGATGAGAGTCTTGTGGCGGGATTTGATCCGGAAAGCATTCGGGAGAAAGTTCAGCAAATTGGTTAATGACCAGCTTCAGGATAATCAAAATCAGTTTCCGATTTATCTAATGTGCTCAATAAAAGATGGAAGGTGGGCAAGAATATCTTCTGTCATCCTATCCAAGTTGTATTCGGGTTTCCAGCCCCATTGTTCTCTTGCCTTGGAATCATCAATGCTATCAGGCCAGCTGTCCGCAATCTTTTGTCTAAAGTCAGGTGCATAGCTGATCGTAAAATCCGGGAGATAATCTTTAATGCTTTCATAAATTTCCTTAGGCGAAAAACTGATGGCAGCGAGATTATAACTCGACCTGATTCCAATTTTTTCTTTTGGTGCATGCATTAAATCCAATGTCGCCTTGATTGCATCAGGCATATACATCATGGGCAGCTGGGTATTTGCGGATAGAAACGATTCAAAGTGTAATCCTGCAATCGCTTTATGATAAATATCCACCGCATAATCTGTAGTGCCGCCTCCAGGCAAAGATTTATATCCTATCAGTCCGGGATATCTTAAGCTTCTTACATCTACATTGTATTTTTGGAAGTAATATTCGCACCACCTTTCTCCTGCCTGCTTGGAGATTCCATAGACTGTATTAGGTTCTTTGACACAATATTGTGGGGTGTTGATTTTTGGAGTATTAGGTCCGAAAACGGCAATGGAAGAGGGCCAATAAATTTTATCAAGATTTTCTTCCCGGGCGATTTCCAGTATAAAAAGTAAACTCTCCATATTCAGATTCCAGGCAAATAATGGTTTCTTTTCTCCCGTAGCCGAAAGTACTGCGGCTAAATGGTAAATCTGTTTGATATTCTCACTTTTGATCAGATTTCTTGTTGCCCTTTTATCCATAACATCCAGCTGGACAGCCTTGCAATTCTCAAATTTCTTCAGTGATTCGGTATTGATATCAGTAGCAATAACATTTTCACCACCGTAAAGTTTAACTAATGCATTTGTCAATTCAGAACCTAATTGTCCTGCTGCACCAATAATAAGTATTCTCTCCATGGGTTTATATTTCTGATTCAAGGGAATTAAAAGCCCTTGATGATTTTGATTATATTTGGGTCTGAAAGTGGCAAAAATAGTGATTTCATCTGATGATTTTCACTTTTAATCCATGAGTGTTTTTCGCATTTAATGAATATTTAACAAAAACAATATGTACGACAGTCTTAAACCCAAATTACAGAAAGAGTTAAAAGAAATTGAAGAAGCGGGACTTTATAAAAAAGAACGCATAATTACTTCACCCCAAGCCGCTGAAATAACCATTTTTGGTGGGGAAAAAGTGTTGAATTTTTGTGCAAACAACTATCTGGGGCTTTCCTCGCATCCTAAGGTCATAGAAGCAGCTAAAAAAGCCATTGATACTCATGGCTTCGGTATGAGTTCGGTGAGGTTCATTTGTGGGACTCAGGATATTCATAAAGAATTGGAAGAGAAAATTTCCAGGTTTTTGGGAACAGAAGATACTATTTTATATGCAGCGGCATTTGATGCCAATGGGGGACTCTTTGAGCCTGTTTTTGGCCCTGAAGATGCCATTATCTCTGATTCCCTAAATCATGCATCCATTATTGACGGAGTTCGACTATGCAAAGCTATGCGTTTCAGATACAAGCACAATGACATGGCGGATTTGGAAGTCCAGTTGAAGGATGCTGATGCAAAAGGTGCTCAAAATAAAATTATCGTGACCGATGGTGTCTTTTCGATGGATGGAACCATAGCCCAACTGGATAGTATTGTCCAGCTTGCAGAAAATTATGATGCACTGGTCATGTCTGATGAATGCCATTCAACAGGATTTATGGGTAGGACCGGAAGAGGGGTACATGAATTGAAAGGTGTGATGGGGAAAATAGATATCATTACCGGAACTCTGGGAAAAGCTTTGGGAGGTGCCTCAGGAGGATTTACATCAGGAAGGAAGGAGATCATAGAATTGCTTCGTCAAAGATCCAGACCTTATCTTTTTTCCAATACGCTAGCACCATCCATAACAGGTGCCTCAATTGCTGTTTTCGATTTGCTTTCTGAAACGACCGAATTGAGAGATAAATTGGAAGAAAACACCAATTACTTCAGGTCCGAAATTTCTGAAGCAGGATTTGACATTAAACCCGGAACCCATGCCATAGTTCCTATAATGCTTTATGATGCTGCCTTATCCCAAAAAATGGCTGAAGGATTATTAGAGAAGGGAATTTATGTGATTGGATTTTATTATCCCGTTGTTCCCAAAGGGGAAGCAAGAATCAGGGTTCAGATATCTGCTGCACACGAAAAAGAACATTTAGATACAGCGATTGGAGCTTTTGTTGAAATAGGAAAAGAATTGGGTGTCCTAAAAAAATAAAGAAAGGGATTTTTCAGTTATGCTTTTGATGGGGAAGGTCTTTTATACCTTCCTCTTTCATATATGGTTACCGGCTCGAATTTCTCATCGATATCCACGCCGGTTAAATAATCATTCAAAAATTCCCGCACTTCCTGAAAGGATAGATTATGAAGAATCTTTCCGTTTTTTGCAAGGGATATCTGTCCGGTTTCTTCAGAAACAATTAGAATGAGTGTGTCTGTGGCTTCTGACATGCCAATTGCAGCGCGGTGTCTCAAGCCAAACTGAGCAGGTACATCCCTCTCTGTTACAGGAAGAATGCATCGGGCAGCCTTTACTTTTCCATTGTATATGATCACGGCACCGTCGTGCAAGGGACTATATTTGTTAAATATAGAAATCAATAATCTTTTGGAAACCTGAGCATCCAGAATATCCCCACTTTCAGCATAAAATTTCAATTCGGAATTTCTGGAAATAACCATCAATGCTCCCATATTTGTTCCGGAAAGTGTTTTGGATGCTTCTATAATGGGATTAATATTGAAAGCCTGTGTTTCTCTTTTTCTCCAAAAAAGCAATTCTTGAAGAATGTTTTCATTGGAAAGGAATGATGATCTTCCGACGATGAGGAGAAATTTCCTGATCTCCGGTGCAAATATTATTATTGCGGCAATGACACCCACGCCCATAAATTGGCCTAAGATGATAGACAACAATTCCATCCTAAGTGCACTTACCATCAGATAAATAAGATAGATTGATAAAAACCCTAAAAATATTTTGATCGCAACACTACCTCTCAGCAATTTATAAATTTGGTACAATAGGAAACTGACCAAAGTGATATCGATGATATTCACTATGGAAATCTCTAAAAAACCAATGCGGAAAAGTAAGCTCAAGGGTAAATTTGTTTATATAATTTAACTGTTTCTACTGCTTCTTTGACATCATGAACCCTCAAGATGTTGGCTCCTTTTAAAAGAGCGGCCATGTTGAGCGCTGTGGTACCGTTGAGGGCATCTTCAGGACTTCCTCCCCAAGTTTTATATATCATGGATTTTCTAGAAATACCAACGAGAACAGGTGCTAGATTAGACTTAAAGTAGGATAAATTTTTTAAAATCCAATAATTTTGAGCTAATGTTTTCGAAAAACCAAATCCAGGATCGATTACTACATCATTAATGCCGGCTTTTAAACATTCGTTCCGTTTTTGGGCAAAATAATATGAGATTTCTAAAATAGTATTTTCATAATGACTTTTGGTCTTCATGTTCTGTGGATTGCCTTTCATGTGCATGGCTATGTAAGGTATCGAAAGCTTGGCAACTGTTCCTAACATTTCCTTATCGAGTTCTCCGGCAGATATGTCATTCACCAAATCCGCACCTGCCTTTACTGCCTCTTCGGCCACTTTAGCCCTAAAGGTGTCTATGGAAATCAAACATTCAGGTGAATCGTTTTTAATGTTTTCTATCACCGAAACAGTCCTGTCAAGCTCTTCTTTTAGTGTTATGTGCTCGGCTCCAGGTCTGCTACTATACCCACCCACATCCAGGATTTTGGCACCATCCTGAAGCATTTTTTTTGCCCGGCCAACTGTTGAGTGGGAATCCTTTGTTAATCTGCTTGCTTTGTAAAAAGAATCAGGTGTAATATTTAAGATACCCATTACCCACGGCTCATCTAACAAAAGTAGCTTTCCTTTACTGCGAAGTGTTATTTTTGTTGGAAATGATTTATCTTCGGACCGCGAAGATTTGTTCAAAAGATTGATCATTAAATACAACAGCGTTGAAAATCCAAACCGTTAGCGAATATAATCAAGTTATCCACCTTTGTAAAGAACTTTTTAAGAAGAAAACCATTGATTACGGCACAGCTTGGCGGATATTACGATTACCGTCCATTACTGATCAGATATTCATAAAAGCCCAGCGAATCCGCTCTATTCAGGAGAAAGGAAATCAAAAGATAAATGACCCTATTGTTGATGAATTTGTCGGAATCATTAATTACTGTTTGATCGCATTGATTCAGATAAGTCTCAAAGAAGATGATCGACTGGATTTAGAATATCCTGTACTTGATCCCTTCTATGATTATTGGGTAGATGCTACAAGAGGTTTATTGGAAAGTAAAAACCATGATTACGGCGAGGCCTGGCGCGACATGCGTGTTTCC
>JBGTDA010000167.1:0-1510 GCA_041748555.1 Rhodonellum sp. | reverse complement strand
ATCTTAATTGGGCAGCAGTTCCGGGCAGGACAAGCAATGAATTCCACACCTGCAGCAATACCTGTTCGTTCTGCGTCATAAAAAGAAACCAAAACGATGAACCAAGTCAAAATAATTCATGGACAAATGAAATTGGTTATTATGTCCCTCTTTCTTCTGATATCAGCTTGCAATGCACAGGAACAAACTGACAATTCAAGAATTGAGTTATTATAGGCGAAAACAAATACTCAATCAAAAGAGCAGATAAGCGAAGTTGTGAGAATGATGTTTCAGTCAGGATAGCAAAGGAAATATTTGGATGGCAAAGAGATAATCGAATTCGAAAAAACCGAAGATAATAAGGGACTTGTAGTTTATCAAATCTACAGAGACCAAAATGATAGACTATGGTTTTTAGGCTTTGGCGGTGCATACCGCTTTGAAAACGGAAAATTTCTCAATATTACAAAGAATGGACCTTGGTAGGAGAAAAGGAAGCCTTGCACACAAAAGGAGTTAACCTTGAAGGGTATAACAGTAGAGAGAATGCTGCTGATTTTGAGGATTTGCGCAAAGCACTGGGCTATAAAAAATGGAACCTTTTTGGAGCTTCCTATGGTTCAAGGTTGGGGTGGACCATTATTCGAGACTTCCCAGAAAGCGTTCGAAGTGCTGTCCTTTTAGGAGTATTTCCACCAGAATCCAATCTGTTTGGAGATAGGGTAAGAAGCATTGACAAATTGCTTTTTACGGTTTTCCAGAGTTGCAAGGAAAATAAAGGTTGGAATAGTCGATATCCCAAACGAGGCGAACAGAAATGAAACCGAAGCAACAATTAGAATCATACCTTTCTTTACAACCCCTCCCTATCACTTCCGAGCTCCAACCTTGCACCCTAAAGCTACAGCACCTAAGCAAAAACTGACAAGGTTTTACAAACTTACCCCCTCATTCCACCAAAATCGCATTATTTTCGAGCTCGGAACCCGAATCTTGCGTATAATTTGTGCTCGATTGAGTAGGTTTTTCAAACGTTTTGGACAAAAAGTGAAAATTTCCCGACGCAAAGATTTAAAATCTGACATTTTTGCAGAAAAACTGTGATTGGCATTCAAACAAAGGGTACTTCCGAGGTCTGATGTTTGACCTCGGAGATCGGCGTGTCAGTTTTTTATATGAAGCGTTTTACGATTGAGGTGGGTAAATCAAATTTTTCGGCTGGAATTTCTGCCAAATCAGCAGGTCCTTTGAGCAAATTTTTGCTTGACTTTAGCATTTTGACTCAATTTTAAAGAAAATAGAGAAACACTTTTGAATATTAGTCAGAAATTTCAATAAAAAAGAGTGATGGATTGAGAAATGAATTGATAGGGTGAGGGTACGTTCTGTAAACAATTAAACCCTACCCATTAACTTCCGTCAGAAAAGCCCACTAGTTTGTAAACCAGCTTCAGAGCAGAGAAACAGGAGGAATACATGGGAAAAATGAATACCAGCAGTGGTCACAAACTCCAAGAAAAAGAAACCG
>JBGTDA010000166.1:0-39745 GCA_041748555.1 Rhodonellum sp. | reverse complement strand
TCTGGGAATATTGGCCTGGCAGAAAAAATAGTGTGCAGTGGTTGGAAGCAAGGATAAAATTTTGGAAACATCTTTATCATTTACCATTCCTAAAACAATAAACAACTCATTATATGGATGTTCCGATAGCTGATCAACAATGTACTTTATACCATCCTCATTGTGTCCCGTGTCACAGATAATCTTTGGTTCTTCCTGGATCGTCTGCCATCTCCCCTTTAATCCCGTATTTTTCACAATATTCTGAAGCCCATTTTGAATGGATTCAGATGTGATGTGAAGGTTTCTATGTTGAAGAATTTCCACCACTTTTAAAACCCCTGCAAGATTTTTGGCCTGATAATTCCCTTGAAGATCCATTTCCAAAACCTGCTCTTCAGAACCCTTCACAACCAAAAACAGGCTTGTGTTAAATTCTTTTCGGCTTTTGATTTTTCTTATCTCAAAATTATCCTCAGCGAAGTAAATGGATGCTTGAACAGATTTTGCTTTATTTATAAATACATCAGTTGTATCAGGTTGCCGCTGACTGATGACTATTGGAATACCGGTTTTGATGATTCCGGCCTTTTCTCCTGCTATTTCAGGAAGCGTATTTCCCAAAAACTGCACATGATCCATACCGATGTTTGTAATCAGAGAAAGAATCGGATTCAGTATATTGGTGCTGTCGAATTTTCCACCCATCCCCACCTCAACAACTGCATATTCCACATTTTCTTTGGCAAAATACCAGAAGGCCATACCGACAGTCATTTCAAAAAAACTTGGTTTAAGAATTTCTAAAACTCCTTTATTATCCGCCACAAAATCAATTACGTCCTGTTCAGGAATCTCTTCCCCGTTGATTTTGATCCTTTCTGTAAATGACTTTAAATGAGGCGAGGTATAAAGGCCAGCCTTATATCCGGATTCCTGAATGATTGAAGCCAAGGCATGGGATGAACTCCCTTTACCGTTTGTTCCACCTACGTGAATGCTCTTAAACTGATGTTGAGGATTGCCCAGATGATTACAGAGGGCGATTGTATTGCTTAAATCTTTTTTGAATGCCGAAGCACCGACACGCTGAAACATCGGCAAAGCATTGAACAGATAGTTCAACGATTGGGTGTAGTCCATGAATTTTAATCTACTTTGATGATAAAAGTGATCTTACCACTCGAATATTCCGCAGTGGGATTTCCGCCTTGGCGTTTAAAACTCACCTGATTGACGACTTTCCGATAATAAGCCAACACTTCATTGGAAACATTGTATTCCAATGGAATTGCCTGTACAATTTTCCCACTGTCATCTACAGTGATCTTAAAAACTATTCTTCCACTTCTGGTAGATACATTGTCGTTAATGTTCGGCCTGGATGCAAAATCCCAACCTGCAAGATCAAGGTTATATCCCGCTCCCGGTCCCGGCCTTCCTTCTCCTGTTCCTGTCCCCATCAAAGCTCTTCCATCAACTGTTCCTTCAGGTTTACCTTCATCACCTTTTTGATCCGAAGTTCCTTGCTGACTACCTGCTGCGGGTTGTTTGCCTGTCCCACTTGTACCCCCACCACCGAATATGGCTCTTTGGTCAATTTTAGGTTTTTCTTCTGCCTTAATAGCTGTTTTTTCGGCTTCACTTGTTGCAGGAGTAATCACAGGAGTCGTATTTTCTTTTTTGACTGGTGTAGGTTCTTTTGTAGCAGTATTTGCCTTTTCGCTACCTTTTATAGGGCTTTCTGTTTTTGATTTTGCTTCGATTGATGGTTTTGTGGGAGTTGACTGGGGTTTGGCGGCCTCTGTTTTAGGTTGAACCACAGGAATCGCAGCTTCGGTGGGTGTTGGAGCAGGGTCTCCCGGGGCAGGTGATTCGGTGTTATTGGTTTGTAGCTCTGATGGCGGAGAAGTCGTCGGTTGATTACCACTTCCTATATCAGAAAAACCGAGATTCAACTCCAAGCCATATTGAGAAAGCGGAGGATCGGGTTGTCTCCAAACCACAATAAAATAAATAGCCAACAGGACAAGTAGGTTTACCACGATGGTGATTATCCACGCTTTCTTCCTGTTTTCAGCTTCTTCACTATTTGTACTCCAAACTTCCATTTATTTGTACGGCTTTGTAGCGATAGAAACGTTGGCTTCCAATCCGGCTGCTATACCACCTATTTCTACCAGATATTCTACCGGAACTTCTTTATCAATATGCAGCACTACCTGACCTTTTTTGTCCTGCAGCAATGTTGTCAGTTCATTTTTGATATCATCCCTGTTCACTACCCTGTCGTTTACGGAAAAACGGAGGTCTTTGGTTATTGTCACCGTAACTTCCTGCATAATAATATCCGATGCCTCACTTGATGGGAGATTTACCGGTAATCCTGAAGGAGTGATAAATGATGAGGTCAGCATAAAGAATATCAGCAACAGAAATATAATGTCTGTCATAGATGACATGCTGAATGAAGCTTCTATTTTATTTTTGGATTGTAATGCCATAATGTTATTTGTCTTGAAGTATATCCATGAACTCTACGGAAGTATATTCCATGCTATGTATCAACTTTGAAACCTGCGTAACCAGATAATTGTAACCCAAATAAGCTATAATACCCACAACCAATCCACCTGCTGTTGTGATCATTGCCTCGTAAATACCGGTCGAAAGTAACTTTGGGGAGACCATTCCCTCTTCCTGGGCAACCCCAATGAATGCCTTGATCATACCCGCAACAGTCCCTAGAAAACCTATCATAGGGGCAGCACCGGAAACTGTAGCAAGAATTCCAAGATTTTTCTCCAGCTTATATATTTCAATTTTACCGACATTTTCGATAGCCACTTCAATGTTTTTCAAAGGGCTTCCGATTCTGTCCAATCCTTTTGCTATCATGGTGGCTACAGGTGTAGTCTCACCATGGCAAAGAAATTTGGCCTTTTCCACTTGTCCTCCCTGAACAAGAATTTTAATCTGATCCATGAGATGTTTCGGCGATTTAGCCGCTTTTCTCAAAGTTATGAGCCGTTCAACAAATATGAATATCGCCAATACGAACAATGCGTAGAGGGGAATCATCATGTATCCGCCTTTGATCATCAAATCCAGGAGACCAACGTCTCCTTTGGTGCCGTCCATCATGGACAGGCTATCCACGACTAATTCACTGTCGGTGGAAAGGGTTTGCAGTAGCATCATATTAAAATTTCAAAATCCATAAAGATTCACCATATTCTGCCCGGGCGGGTTCCAAGGCTTCGGTAGCAGACTGGAGGGATTCATACCTTCCAACGGACAACCGGTAGTTTCTTGTATTAGCCTGCGGCAAAATTAACCAGACATCAGTGCCTTTTTCAAGATATAATTGAGCCTCATCATTTGCCAAACGTTCGTTTGGCAAGCTTCCGGCAATAATATAAAACAAAGGTCTTTCTCCTCTTTCTTTTATAAACTGAACTTCACCAAGCTGACTGGAATCCGGAACCTGATCATTTGTTCTTGTTGACCCGGTGGCATTTAAATCATTCTCAGCAGCTATTGCATCATCCTTTCCAATATTTTCCTCCTGCGTAGGCGCTTCCGGTTCGGCAGTGATTTCAGTAGCAGGATTCAAAGCCTCAAGAATTGTTTCTTCTTCCGGCTGTGCATAAAAGAAATAGGCCATAGCCGCCATTATTATTATAATCAGAAATACCAATGAAATTAGCATTGGACTCTGATTTTTTTTCTTTCTTTCAATTGTGGAATAAGGTCTCTCAATGGATTTTTCAGCATTTCCAAAATCCATGGTTTCGGGTTGATCAGTAATAAGTGTCACAACAGGGCCTTCCTTCTTTTCCGAAGGATTCTTAAATTTGGATTTCAAGGGTTTTACTTCCACAAAGGGAAACCCAAAGTCGTTATCCGTACCATTGTTTTTGCTTTCCAAATCCATTATCCCAAAGATTTTATTTTTGATAAAGGGTCAAAACTAAGATAATTGATCCAATTCCACAATTATACACCTAATCCCAATCAGAATTTTACTGTTGCTCCCACTATTCCCTGAATTCCCCGTACAGGATAATTTAAAAACCGCTGATTATTCCTGTTCAATAAGTTGTTGCCAATGACAAACCCGGAAATTCTATCGGTTATCTGATAATCGGCCTTCACCTGTAAATCTATTATTGCCGGAAGGGTTTCGGCAATATCGGATTGAAAGTTGTATCCTTGTATTCCTCCCATCAGGTTGACATTTGCCTGAAGCAGCCATTTTTCTGTTGGTGTAAAATTATTGTTTAACGTTAATTCCCATTCAGGTCTTTGATAAGGTAGAGCAATCGTCCCCAAAGAATATTGGTAATAATTGACTGACGCCAACAACCTGTATGTTTTTTCAAATTGCCAGTTTAGGCTGGCTTCGTAATTGATGAGGCGGGTATCTGAATCATACAACAAAGCAAACTTCAAACTATCCGACTCACTGTTGGCAAAGAAGTGCATGTTCTGGAATTTCCCTACCTTGACTCCTGCCCGATAAGAAAGCTCCGTGTTGATTGTTCCTTTCACCCCAGCTGAAGCCTGATAATTCTGAATTGTATTCAACAATCTTTCACTTGGTCCTAAAAAGGGGTTTTCCCTCACAAAATCAAGATAGGTTTTACGGATCACATCCCCTTCAAAACCCGCATATATGCCGAATTCATCCTGAATCATATAGGAAGCAGAAAGGGATGGAAAAATATGAAAGTTTGATTTCCCGAGGTTGGACACATCATTTTCCAGGATCATGTTTGCACCTGCATGTACCATTAGTCCTTCGTTTCTGTATTCTACAAATGGGTTGATCTTGAAATAGTTTCTGTTGATGTCGCTGTAAAATACATCAGTAGGTTTGGTGATGGAAAGATTAAGGTTTACAACTGTCTTTAATTCATCATTGAACCAAAAATCGGCATTTCCATTTAAGGCAAGCTCATTTTCTCTAGCTTCGAAATTGTCTCTGAATCCTCTAATCGTTAATTGCCCCTTGTAATTGATGTCGGACATCTTTTCAATATTCTCAATACCTGCATTCAGTCTGAAAGTATTGAAGATGTTTTCACTTGGTATATAATCCTGCAAAAAAAGGTTTTCGGGATCATATCCATAGAAATTATATTTGTCCCTCTGATATTCCACTCCTCCGTTAACCTGAAAGAAGTCTCTGAATAGGATTCCATCCAAGCCGAATTCTGTATGGTTTTCTGCTGAGTTACTTCCATCCACAGGGCCGGTATAAAATCCCTGATGCTTCAATTTCACACCAAAATTATAATCGACTTGCTCCCAATTGTTATACCTCAACTCCAGTAACGGAGAAGTGTAATTTCCATATCCAACCCTTGCAAAACCCGGGTACAGCTCTTCTCTGCTTCTTGGAAATTGTTTTTGGGCGGCTTCGGGTTTTATTTCCAAAGGTGGAAGATTAAGTGAAAAAGGTTTAACCTCATAGCTAAAGTTTGAACTGCTTTTGGGTGTTGGTAAAACAGGAATTCTTTCAAAATTTCTGGGTTGCTTAGGTAAAGTCAACACCCTGTCTTTTCGGATTACAAATTCCTGGTCCTGCACTTCCCCTCTTTGTTGGGCATGCAAAGGCACCATATTTCCAGAGAATCCGATCAGCAATATCAGTTTGACTATCAGTTTATTGTTCATTTGCAGCTCAATATAATTCTCTGAATATTTTCATTTAATGGTTGTAAGCTTTTCCTTGGCAAGTTTCCTGATCTCTTCGTCAGTAGATCCTTCGATAACCGACTCCAGAGTTGCTTTGGCCTGAAAATCTTCTCCCAATTCTATATAGTTTTCGGCCAGCAATACAAAGCTCCTTCCATACCAATATCCATAGGAGGAGAATGGCTCCGAGAAGTCGAATATGGCATCATTCGATTGCTGAAAATTTCCTTTCCGGTGATAACTGTCAGCCAAATAGAACAGCCCTTCGGCACCATGAATGGTTTTATATTCGTTGATCAGACTTCTGAGGACATCATCTGCACCATTTTCGTTTCCTGATTTTCTTAAAGCTTTTGATTTGATCAACATAGCTTCAGGAATAGCATCTGCTGTGACACTTCCCAGATTGATAAGCCGATCCGAATAGATGATAGCTGAATCAAACCTATCGGTTTGAAAATGCGATTCCATCAACCCTTTGAATGCTTCATACTCCTCAATCTTGTTTCTTGCGTTTTTGGAAAATTCCCGCAGATAAGGCAATGCTTTTTGGTAATTTTTGCTTTCCAGCTCTATGGCAGCAATGCGCTGAACGGCTCTGATTCTTTGTGGAGAATCTTTTTCCTTATCGATCTGATAAAAATAATTCAACGCCTCATCCTTCTTTCCCAATCGATAATGTGCGTCAGCAATAAAATAAACAGATTCGGCCCTGTTCCCGGACTGAGGGTAATTTTTTAAATAGTCCTCAAATGCCTTTATTGACTGTTCAAGTGAATTACTGAAATACAGGTTTTTTGCTGCTTCAAATTCCAGGTTCTGAAGACTTGTATTGTCAGGATTGGCACCTCGGTACTGACCTAGATATTGGGAGAATTCGCCGCTTCGACCTTGTAACGCCAATGTTTCCTGAAGACCCACCAATGCAGACTCAGCATTCGGACTGTTGGAATGGTTGGTCAGTATCCTTTTGTAATCATCAATGGTGCTGTCATAATTCTGAAGTGAAAAATTCGCAACCGCCCTGCCCTCCAATGCATAAGGAATAAAGGGACTGTTCGGTTTGTTCGAAATCAAGCGGGCAAATCCATCTCTGGCCTCTGCATATTGGGTCTCCTCCATATGAATCTGCGATTTTTGGAAAATAGCATCATCGATATACAATGAATTAGGGAAATTATTGATCAGCTGATTCAATTCAGCAATAGCCTCGGTGTTTCTGTTTTGGAAATTGAGAACAACTCCGGACCTGAAGTAAGAATAATCAATGTTTTCGTTTTGCTCACTAATTGCTCTCTGAAAAGTATTCTGCGCTTCGCCGAATTTTTTCTGAACATAGTAAGTATCGGCTAACCGGATCATTGCTTCATCATAATTTTCCTTGTCATCCCGCCCCTGAACCTTATCCACGTAGGTCTTAAACTGATTCTCCGCTTTGGGGTATTGCTCTGTATTGAAATATGCATAGCCCAACCCATAGTGGGACTTGATCAGGAAGGGATCATTGGGACGGGGTTTTTGATTTTGAAGCGTTTCATATGCTTTTATGGCTTCCGGAAGATTTTCTCTTGCCGCAAAATTTTCACCTTTCCAAAAATAAGTCTGATTTACAAGATCCTTATCCAAAGGCATCGATAAGGATTTATCAAAATAGGAATTGGCAAGATCATATCTTTTGTCTCTATAATAAACCACTCCCTGATAAAAAGCTACTTTTTGATAAGCTCCTCTGATGCGGTCGCTCTTATTCGGCATTTTTTCAATCTGCTCAATTGCCCTAAGGTAATTATTGGTATTGATCAAAGCATCGGTTATGAGGTTTTCGGCTTCCTGAGCATAAGCACCTCCGGGATAATTGTCCAGGTAGCTATCCAATGCATTTACTGCATCCTGAAAACTTCCACGTTCCAAATTAACCTTTGCATAGTTGAAAAGCGCTTCTTCCTTGATTTTAGAATCGGCATCACTTTTATAAGCTGCATTGAAACTGTTGGCTGCAAACTGAGGGTTGTTTAACTTCAAATAAGCATGGCCCAAATAATAGCTTGAAATCTGCCCTAGCTGGTCATTTTCTACAGCTACCACTTTTAGATAATCTGTGGATCTCTGATGATTACCCGTTTCATACTGCGCAACTCCTGCTTTATATATCTGAGGCCGGGATAAATCCCCTTTTCTTGCATTCACAAAAGCATCATAATTTTCGGCAGCTTTCACATAATCCTTTTTTTCAAAATATGCTTCACCTAAATAAACATGGATTTCTTCCTTTCGGTCAAGAACTCTTCTGTTGGCCAATACAGGTTCCGCATAGGCTATCAGCTCATCATAATAACCTTGTCTGTAGTACACTCCGGCAAGCATGTAAGGAACTCTGCTCGCATAAAAGGAGGATTTGTCCGCTTCACTGAAATCCATTATCGCCTGATCGTAATTTCCGGATTCCATGGCAATATAACCTGCATAATAAAACGCATCAGGGCTGAATTCACTGCCCCGCCCTTTTACCTGATTGAAATGGGCCAAAGCATTCGGGTAATCATTCAGTTGAAAATAGGAATATCCTGTTTTGAAAAGCACATCAGCTTGCTGATCAGGTTGTACTCTGGATAGATTGACTTTTTTGTATGCAGGTATTGCTTCCTTATAATTTCGTTTATCAAAAAAATGATCTCCTAACAAATGTGCGGCTTCATTGATCTTTGGATGATCCGGATTTTTTCTGATAAAATAATAAACCAGATCGGAAGCTCCGGGATTGTCAATTTTTAAAGCTGAAGCTGCTTTGTAAAACTCTGCATATATATTCTGATCATGGGTCAAATCCTCCTCTTCCAAAGATTCGAATTCAAACCGGGAAGCACTAAAAAGATGTTTATCAAACAACTCGTAATTTTCGTCCAGGGTGTGATATGTTCCGTTCTGATATAATCCCGACTGTGCGTGGGTTTGGCCAAACAAGGCTCCCAACAACAGCAAAACAAGGGTTTTCTTCATTTTATAACAAGGTAATTAGTGCATGATCTTAAATATCAACTCTTTGAGGATTTCCGAATTTTCCATCCCGTTGGAATCTACTCCTTTAGAACGTAGATCTGCCTCTTTTACGTATCCGACGCAATCAATAACCTTGCCTAAGTGGTAGTGTTTTGAGGCGCTTTTGTACTCCTTTACGAAGTAGGGATTTACACCCAAAGCTCTGGCAAGTTCTGCGTCTCCCACCTGTGGATGGGCATGAACCAATGCAATTTTACAAAAATAGGTATACAGTAATGAGATCATGGGAATCAAAGGATGTCCTTTGGGATTCTGGGCAAAATAAAAAATAATCTTGTTTGCTTTGATTACATCTTTTGCTCCAATGGCCTTTGTGAGTTCAAAATTGTTGTAATCCTTATTTATTCCTACAAACTGGTGAATATGATTAGCTTCAATCTTAGTCGGTCCATTGAAGTTAATCAGCATCTTGCCAATTTCATTGGTCAATACCTCCAGATTGTTTCCTATACTATCTGCTAACAAGGTTGCTGTGCGGGTATCGATCTGATGTCCTTTGGATTTGATATATTCCTCGATCCAGGCGGCGAGCTTATAATCTGCTACTTTTTCGGATTTTACGACTACAGCGGATTTTTCCAGTTCTTTGGCAATCTTTCTCTTTCCATCGAGAGATTTATACTTGTGCGAAAAAACGAGAATTGTACTGGGCAAGGGATTTTGAAGATAGTTTAAGAGTAGCGCATCTCCCCCCTCCTTTCCAAGATCAGGAATATTCTGGGCTTCTTTCACGAGGACTACCTGACGGTCAGCCATCATCGGAAACCTTCTGGCATTGTTCAAAATCATGCTCATCGGAGCATCTTTTCCATAAAGGGTTATCTGGTTGAACCCTTTTTCATGTTCAGGGATGGCATTCTGTTCTATATAATCAGAAATCAGGTCGATAAAGAAAGGCTCATCCCCCTGTAAAAAGTATATCGGTGAGTATTTACCGGATCGGATATCTTTTAAAACTGCTTCTGGATTACTGGGCATGTATTGAATTTTCAGACCAAAGATAAAAATAATTCACTGTGGAAAAAGTCTAAACTCCTTGTTCCAATCAATAAACTTTAAACTTTCTACCGCTCAAATTTGTCTTTATATTAACCAATGAAGATAACAGTGAAAAGTTTTGAACAGGGAGTGATTTATTTTAAGGAAGGAAAATTCAAAGAGGCATTGGAGATCATCAATGGCTGTATTGTGGATGATGCTAACAATAATGAATTCTACTTCTTCAGAGCAAGGGTTTTATCAAGAATGGGAAATTTCACAGCTTCCCTTGCTGATTTTGATCAGCTGGTTGATTCTGAACCCTACAATACCACTTATATCAGTGACCGGGCTGTGGTACTTCATCTGCTGAACAGAAATCAGGAAGCTTTATCTGAACTTGACAGAGCACTAAACCTGGATCCTTCCAATCCCTACCGATATTCCAGCCGTGCGTATCTCAAAGACAGAATCGGAGATCTGGAAGGGGCTATCGAAGATTATGAAAAAGCCATAGAACTGGACCCCGAAGATGCAGTAGCATATAACAATAAAGGACTTGTTGAAGAGAAAATGGGATACCGTGACCTATCAAGCGAAAGCTTTGAAAAGGCAGATTCATTGGTAGGGGATAAACCATCAACAAATGATACCTCAAAAGAAAATCCATCTCCTGATGATTCAACAGATCAACGGCAGGATATATTTCCTCAAAATGTGAGTGAATCAAAGTCAGCAAAAGTATCTGCCCAATCTTATCTATCAACTTTAACAAGGATTTTTAGCGACAAAAAAACACGTAATGAGTTTTTCAGCTTTATCCAATCAGGATTCAAGAAAAAGTAGATTCAAACCTTTTTTATTACATAAAGAGGCTTATTGATAAAATAAGACATTTTTCTGGAAAGGTTATGATCAAAAAGTTGGTCAAACCAACTCTTCTTTTTACTTAAAGTAACCAAAATATCACCTTTTGCTGTAATCAGATAATTCTCCAGTCCCAGTCCGGGCTCGTCCCGATAGGATTTTAATACATAAGCCACCTTATCGTATTTTATATAAGGTTTGATTTCCTGCACCATTGTTTGATGCAAGGACTTATCAATGGTTTTTACCTTTGTACCCACATGGACCAGATCAATTTCACTGTCAAAATATCCGGCCATTTCCACTATTTTTTGAATGGCGATCTTATCCTCTTCCAGGTAATCGGTGGCATAAACGAATTTTCGCGGAGGTTTGAAATATACTTTTCTTGGAACAAGTAGCGTGTCTATACTGGACCGCTCCACCACCTTGCTGGATCTTGTTCCGATAAAATTCTTCTTGAAGTCATTGACTCCTTCGGTTCCCATTACAATTAGATCCGCGTTTTCATCCTCTGCATATTGGATGATGGTTTCGACAGTCTTACCTTCTCTATATTCCGCTTTACAGGATAAGAGGCCTTTAGGCAAACTTTCTTCATTTACAGTATCGACCAGGTTCTGCAGTTTTTTTTCAATAAAACTGTATTGATCGCCCGAATGTAGTTCTCCTGAAGATAGCTTTTGATAATCCTCTTTATCGGGAACGTGAAAAAGATGGAGGTCAGCTTTATACTTTTCCCCCAGTTTTGCTGCGTATTCAATGGCATTGAGGGAACAATCTGAAAAATCCGTAGGACAAATAATCTTAAAGGTATTGCTCATGGTTTAATTATTAATATCCTTTCGTTCTATTGATTTGATTATTCAATGATTTATTTTCTTTCATCCGATGATAATTTTCAATAATCTGCGGAGAAGCTGCCCCTGGATTCGTAACACTGGCGATATGTGGTGTAACTGTAATTTTCTCGGATTTCCAAAAGGGATGTGATTTTGGCAACGGTTCTTCTCGAAAAACATCCAATAGCGCTCCCGAGATATATCCTTCCTCAATTGCCTTTATAAGGTCTTCTTCTACTAAATGCTTGCCTCTTGCGACATTGATCAAATAAGTCCCCTTTTGACATTTTTCAAACAAATCATAATTGAGGAAATTCTCTGTCCGGGCTGTCAATGGCAACAAACAAATCAAGACATTGACTTTTGTCAAAAATTCCTCCAATTGTCCGGAATGAAAATACGGATATAAAGAATCGGGTTTTGGTGAATTCCCATACCCTATCACATTAAAATCCATCAGTTGGAGCTTTTCGATAACGTCACCTCCAAGCTCCCCTACTCCCATGACCCCTACAGTGACAGCGATTTCGGGATTACTCATATCCCAGAGGCCATCATTTTGGTTTTTCATGTATCGGGATATCTGCCTGTGATGATTCAAAACCCCCATTATGACATAATTTGTCATGGAGAACGTTAACCTTGTATCAACAATTCTTGTGATCGGAAGGCCTGCATATATTGAATCATCACTTAAAATATGATCTACACCCGCTCCCATGGAACAGATTAGTTTCAGATTGGGAAAATCTCCGAGTATACCTTTTGGATGGTTCCAAAGCATCACCGCCTCAACATCTTCTTTATGATTGATTTCGGGATAAAACTGAATATTGATTGTTGAATCTGAATTCCGTAAGCTTTCTTCCCAAACCGAAACATTTTTGCCGGGAGCAATTATGGCTATTCCCATTTATTTTGGTATTGAATTTATCATTCCTGCGTTTTCTATTTTAATACTTGTACAAGTTGCGAACAAATAGTCAATATGTATCTTAAATTTATACAGGTTTTATCTAAACCTTTAAAATTCCTTTATAATCGGCATGGAGAATGCAGGTAAAACCTTATTTTTACGGCTGAGTAACAATTTCGCCATTCATTAAAACATAACCAATTTAATAAAAATGAAGACCAAATACATAATTTTGTTTATAAGTATGGTTTTTTTCTTCAATATTCAAGGAAAAAGTCAACAAATTCAGATGCCTCAAGCCAGTCCTGCTGCAAAAATAAGTCAAAAAGTCGGATTGACAGATGTCACGGTGGAATACAGCCGGCCTAGTACAAAAGGGAGGAAAATCTTCGGTGAACTTGTCCCTTATGGAGATGTTTGGAGAACGGGCGCAAATGCAGCCACCATCATCACCTTTTCTACAGATGTTACCGTAGAAGGCAATCCGGTGCCTGCCGGATCGTATGCGCTTTATTCCATTCCCGGCAAAAATGAATGGACTATAATTCTCTCGGAAAACACAAAACTTTGGGGAGCTGTAGGATATAATCAGGAAGATGATCTGCTTCGGTTTAAAGTAAAACCGGGAAAAACAGGACAAAAATATGAAACCATGGAAATCGGTTTTGTGGACATGACCGATACCGGAGCCACCGTTGCTGTCAAATGGGAAAATGCCAGGGCAAAATTCAGAGTTGAAACTGAAGTGGATGAAATCGTAATGAACCAGATCAAGGAATTGGTTATAGATAAGGAACCCGAAAACCCCGGTCTTTATTACCAGGCTGCAAACTACTATTTCACTACAGGAAAAGATACAGAAAAAGCTTTGGAATGGATCAACAAGTCGGTTGAAAGTGATCCCAAATACTGGACAATGCACCTCAGAGCAAAAATCGAATTAGAGTTGGGTATGAAAAAAGAAGCTGTCGAAAGTGCTACCAAGTCAATGGAAATGGCGCGTGAAGCGAAAAATCCTGATTATGTTGGCTTAAATGAAAGATTGATAAAATCGATCAGGTAGGTCAACATATTATAATCGGTTTGGTCTTATTTTTAAATTTTCAGGGGCTAATTGTCTATTATTTGTAAAGCTTTATTTATAGTGTATGGCTATTTCACAGCCACAATCGTTTGCGCTTTTGTTTAAGAAAAAAACAAAAGTATTTTTTTCATTAAAACAGTATAAATTTTAATAATATTATAATTTTGGACTTGAATTCAATAAAACCTCATAACAATAATGCCCAACAACAAGAAATTCGTAATTGATTTTGACAGCACATTTACACAAGTCGAAGCTTTGGATATTTTGGGAGAAATCAGCCTGATAAACGATTCGAAGCGAGAGGAGAAACTTAAAGCAATAAAAGATATTACTGATGGAGGTATGGAGGGAACCGTTACTTTCAGAGAAAGTCTTGAAAAACGGGTAGAGCTGTTAGAGGCTACCAGATCACAGATTGGGGAATTAATAGAGGTTTTGAAAAGCAAAGTTTCTAAATCCTTCAAGCGCAACAAGGAATTTTTTGAGGAGAATGCAGACAATATTTACATCATTTCAAACGGATTCAAGGATTTCATAACTCCCATAGTGGGTGAATACGGGATTCAACCTGAAAATGTCTTTGCAAATGAATTTGTATATGATGAATCAGGAAAAATCATAGATTTCAACAGAGAAAATGTACTTTCCAAAAACGGGGGAAAATCCGAAACCATCAGAAAACTGAATCTGGAAGGAGATATCTACGTCATCGGTGATGGCTATACTGATTATGAAATCAAAGCCGCCGGTCTTGCAAATAAATTCTATGCTTTCACCGAAAATGTTGACCGTCCAAAAGTCACTTCAAAAGCAGATCATATTGCACCTAGTCTAGATGAAATTCTTTATGTCAACAAAATGAACAAAAAATTCTCATACCCAAAAAGCCGTATCAATGTTCTTCTTCTGGAAAATGTGCATCCAATAGCGGTAGAACTGCTTAATCAGGAAGGATACAATGTGGAAGTGGTAGGTTCTGCCCTTACTGAGGAAGAGCTATGTGAAAAGATCAAAAATGTTTCAGTACTCGGTATCAGGTCCAAAACCAATGTAACCAAGAAAGTCCTTGACAATGCCAACAGATTGATTTCCATCGGGGCTTTTTGTATAGGAACCAATCAGATTGACCTTGAAACCTGTCAGGAAAAAGGAATAGCAGTTTTCAATGCTCCTTTTAGCAATACCCGGTCTGTTGTAGAGCTGGCAATTGCTGAAATCATTTTTCTGATGAGAAACATGATTGACAAAAGTGTATCCATGCATCAAAGCAAATGGGACAAATCCGCAAGTGGAAGCTTTGAGATCAGAGGTAAAAAACTGGGCATTATAGGTTATGGTAATATAGGAGCCCAACTTTCTGTCTTGGCAGAAAATATGGGGCTGGATGTTTATTATTACGATGTTGTCGAAAGACTGGCACTTGGAAATGCGACTAAGGTCAATTCATTGGATGAATTACTTTCTTTGAGTGACATCATCACGCTGCATGTTGATGGGAGAAAAGAAAACAAGAATATAATAGACAGAAAGAAAATTGCCCTAATGAAAAAAGGAGCGATTCTGATCAATCTCAGCCGCGGTCATGTAGTGGAGATCCCTGCCCTGAAGGATGCGATTCTTTCAGGCCATCTTGCCGGAACAGCCGTGGATGTATTTCCGGAGGAACCCAAAAACAACAGTGAACCTTTTGTTTCGGAGCTTATCGGACTCCCAAACACCATTCTGTCTCCACATATCGGCGGATCCACTCTGGAAGCGCAGGAAAACATTGCCAGATTTGTTCCCGGAAAAATTATGGAATATATCAATACCGGAAACACCTACAACTCGGTAAATTTTCCCAATATTCAGCTTCCGTTTTTGCAGAATGCACACAGACTTATCCATATTCATCTCAATGAGCCGGGCATTCTAGCCAAGATCAACCAGATTTTAGCCAATTACCACATCAACATTGTTGGTCAATATCTGAAGACCAATGAAAAAATCGGATACGTGATTTCGGATATTGACAAGGTCTATTCACCTGAGGTAATTAATGCTATGAAAGGCATTCACGGAACAATCAGATTCAGAGTACTTTATTGATTTATGAATATCCGCTATTCTGAAATTGCTTTTGTTTTTCTAAAAAGATTTGATAGCCCCAAAGGCGGAAGTCATGTAAAAGATTATCGGATTTTACAGGTTTAGTCTTGAAAATCCTCCAAACAGGAACAGGTTTTGAAATGTTAATCAAGAACCTGTTCCTGTTTTTTCTGGAGGGAGCCAAATTTTTATTCCCAAAAAACCCGTTGCCCAATGAAACCTTTCTTATCCGGATGGGGTAAATGATGTATGGCTAATCAATCAAAGTTTTGGGTTTTTACTATATCCTGCTTCCTCATCATATCTGCCTGTGGCAGCGATAAAGACAGAACGCCGGAGACTATAGGGAAGATTGTGGTGGAAGCCGTCACAAAAGGAACACATCAATACCTGATCGAAATCAAAGATCAGCTATATTGGCCGGAAAATTTACCGGCACGATTTCAAGATCCGAATTTTAATGACGTGGAGGTTTTGTTGAGGTTTATCAAAAAAGATATACAGAAGGATATATACCTTCCTTCGCCAATTGATATTCCTGTTTTTGCCTACACTGTCCCTGTTATACAGATTTTGGAAATAAAGGAAAAGTAGGGCCTTTCCCCCTACTCCTGTATAATTTTTTCTTCAATTCTTGGATTGAGTTCAACTTTATTGCCAGCCTTGTTTTTACGCATCCGCATATTCAATAATTCAATGGCAAGAGAAAAGAATACCGCAAAATAGATATATCCCTTAGGTACTTCCACATGGAAACCTTCCACCAACAACATAAACCCGATCAGGATCAAAAATGACAGTGCCAAAATCTGCAAGGTTGGATGCTTATTGATAAACCGGCTGATTTTTCCAGCAAAAGCCATCATTACCCCCAAAGCAATAACGACAGCAATTATCATAATCAACACTTCCTTCACAAGACCTATTGCAGTCAAGATACTGTCAAAGGAAAAAATGATATCCAACAAGATGATCTGGAGAATCACGTTGGAAATTTTAGCAGCTGAATTTGCTTTGACTTCTTCTGCCTTCCCTTCCATCTTGTGATGAATTTCGATAGTGGATTTGAACAAAAGGAAAAGTCCGCCAAAGGCCAGTATCAGATCTCTTCCACTCATGGAAAAATCAAATACCGTAATGAGTGGCTGTGTAAACTGAATGATGTAGGAGATACCCAGCAATAATAAGATCCTGAACACCAGCGCAAATGTCAAACCTATGTTTCTGGCTTTGGCCTGCTGATTTTCGGGAAGCTTGTTGGAGATGATGGATATAAAGATGATGTTGTCAACACCCAAAACGATTTCCAAAAAGGTAAGTGTCAAAAGTGCGATCCAGCTTTCGGTCTGCAAAAATATTTCCATGATGGTTTATCTATTGAGAGAGAGGTTTAACAATTGCTTTATGTTTTTTTAATTGTTCAAAATTCCCGAAAGCTACTATCATTTTCACATTGATTTTCTTCAACAGTAATATTTTTTTCCGGAAAGGAATTCAGGGACATTTAATCTGTAAAATTAAGGCTGTAAATAAATTTATGGATAAAAAAACCACAAAATTTTAAAGGCCGAAAAACACAACAGTAGAAAAGAAGAATCAGACAAAAATAAATTTGGTAAAGGCCTTTCCGGATTAATTTAGAACCAAACAAAAAGTGCTCTAAGTAAAAAAATTGAATCCTATTTGCCTATTGAAGTGATAGAAATTAAATATTGCTTTTCTTTGTCAATGGAAACCCATGAAGAATTATGAAAATTATTGCAATAGGTAGAAATTACGCTGATCATATTGAAGAATTAAAAAACGAAAGAGCTTCTTCACCCGTTGTCTTTCTAAAACCAGATACAGCTTTACTTAAAAACAACGCCGACTTTTATCATCCCGATTTCTCCGAAAATATTCACCACGAGGTGGAATTGGTGCTGAAAATCAACAAAGAAGGGAAATATATCAAGCGTGAGTTTGCGGATCGGTATTATGATGAAATAGGAATCGGTATTGATTTTACGGCCCGGGATCTTCAGGATAAATGCAAAGCCAAGGGTTTGCCTTGGGAAATCGCCAAGGCCTTCAACGGATCGGCACCTATTGGAGACTTTCTTCCGGTCAGCAGCTTCAAGGATTTAACTGATATTAATTTCTGCCTTTTGATAAACGGGGAAGAAAGACAAAAAGGAAATTCGGCAATGATGCTCTTTGATTTTGGAGTGATTATTGAATACGTTTCTCAATTTTTTACACTAAAAAAAGGTGACCTGATCTTTACCGGAACTCCCGCAGGGGTTTCGAAGGTTAATGTTGGTGACCGTTTAGAAGCATTTATTGAAGATAAAAAACTATTGGATTTTGAAGTTAAATAGCATACTCCTCGCACTTCTCCTATTTTCTCCATTAATTTCGCAAGGTCAGGATTATCTTTTTCCGGTGAAACCGGGCCAAAGAAATCTGCTTGCAGGAAATTTCAGTGAAATCAGAGCAAATCATTTTCATACCGGAATAGATGTGAAAATAGGTGGCGTGGACGGGGAACCTATACTCGCCATCGCAGACGGATATGTGGTCAGAATGAAAGTTTCGACTTATGGCTACGGCAATGTGCTGTATATCAAACATGCAAACGGTCAATCGTCAGTATATGCCCACCTGAGGAACTTCTCTCCAAAAATCATGGATTTTATGCGGAAGGAGATGTACTTTGCGCAGAGGAATGAGCTGGAAATTTTCCCGGATCCTGAATTTCTGCCAATCAAAAAAGGTGAGATCATTGGAAACGGTGGCAACACAGGAAGTTCAGGAGGTTCCCATCTTCATTTCGAGATCAGGGACAGCCTGGACAGAGCTTTGGATCCGCTAGCATTCGGTTTTAGTGAAGTGGTGGATAAAACCCCGCCAATCTTGTATCGTGTTGCTCTCCGTCCCTTGGATATAGATTCCCGGGTAAACGGAAAATATCAGCGGGAGGAATTCACTCCTATTTTGGAAGGAGGAAGATATATCCTCAAACAGCCTGTCAATATCACTGGTAAAGTAGGCGTGGAAATATATGCCGTAGACAGGAAGGATGGGGTCAACAATATTTTCGGCATCCCTATTTATGAATTGATAGAGGGCGGGAAACCGCACTATCGGATCAACGTGGATAAGGTCGATTTCAATCATGGGAGGTTTTTGCTCACCCATACGCACCAAAACAAGTTTACGCGGCTTTATCAATATCCCAACAATCCACTGGAGCTTTATGAACCTGATTCTATCACCGCAGGGGCCATCACTGCAGAAGTAGGCGAAAGCAAAATGCTTCAGGTGAATATGAAGGATGTTTTTGGAAACACCAGAATCCTAAGTGTATATGTAGAAGGTCAGGAAAATCAGTTTGACCAGAACAAAAACGCAACTGCCAAAAACGCAACTACTGTATCTTATGACAGGGAGGTCATGATCATCCAAACAGGTCTGGAAAACCAAGGATATTTGGCCAAAGTTTTTACCAAAGGTTTGGCCTTTGAGATTGCACCAGCATATATCAGTGAGGGCAAAACAACCTATTTATGGGACATGAGTTATGGAGTTCCTGAATCGATTGACCTTTGCACGGAGGTAATAAATTCTCCCGTTGTGGCCAGGATTCCTTTTAATCAGGAGTTGGCCTATGATGATGAAAATGTGGGAATCAGGTTTGGAGAGCAAACGCTATTGGATGATCTATATCTGAGAACCGAACGAAGTTTATCCTCGGGAAAACCTGCTATAACGATCAATTCCCAACAAGAATATTTACAAAGCAATTTGGCTGTGGTTTTCAAGAACACAAGTTTTATTGGTAACAAGGAAAATGCGCATGTTTATTTTCAAGCGGATAACGGAAGAAAAAGTTTTGTGGGAGGAGTGTGGGAAGGTGATGATATTCAATTTAAAACCAGAAATTTTGGTACTTTTGTCATAGATCAGGATCAGATAGCCCCAACAATTTCACCTGTCAGAGTGAATTCCGGAGAACTCAGGTTTATAATCAAGGATGACAAGTCAGGCATCTCGGATTTTGATGCATCAGTAAACGGTGAGTGGGTACTGATGCGATACGAACACAAACAAGCCGTCATCTGGTCGGAAAAAAACGACAACAAGCCCTTTAAAGGAAAAGTCGTGTTAAGAGTGAAAGACATGGCCGGAAATGAAACGGAGTGGACAACAACATTTAATTGATATTGTAAATTTTAAACCCTAACTAAATGGCAATAGAAGTAGGAAATGCTGCACCTGATTTTGAAGCAAAAGACCAGGACGGTAATTTGATCCGGCTTGCAGATTTGAAAGGTAAAAAAACAGTACTTTATTTTTATCCGAAAGACAATACTCCGGGTTGCACAGCCCAGGCATGTAATCTACGGGACAATTACGAAGCTTTACAAAATAGGGGTTATACGGTTTTGGGAGTAAGCAGCGATTCAGAAAAATCCCATCGCAAGTTTATTGAAAAACAGAACCTTCCATTTCCTTTGTTGGCAGATGAAGATCTCAAAGTACATGAAGCCTATGGAACCTGGGTTGAAAAATCCATGTATGGAAAAAATTATCTGGGAACAGCCCGTACCACTTTTATCATTGATGAAAATGGAATGATTGAAGAAATCATCGGAAAAGTAAATACCAAAGAACACACTAACCAAATTCTTAAATAACCTGGATAAATCTATGGAAAAACAACCTATTGAGAAACTGACAAAAATAGCCAGCCAGGTCAGGAGAGATATTCTCAGAATGGTACATGCCGTTCAATCCGGTCACCCCGGAGCATCGTTAGGCTGCACAGAATTTTTTGTGGCTCTTTATTTTCATCATTTAAATCACAATACAGATTTCAGTTTGGATGGAGAAGGAGAAGATTTGTTTTTTCTATCCAATGGCCATATTTCTCCAGTATGGTACAGTGTGCTGGCCCGCAGCGGATATTTCAAGCCTGAGGAGCTTAGCACGTTCAGAAAAATAAACAGCAGATTACAGGGGCACCCTGCCACAGAAGAAAACCTTCCCGGAATCAGAGTTGCCTCGGGTTCATTGGGTCAGGGACTTTCAGTTGCCATCGGTGCCGCACAGGCGAAAAAAATCAATAACGATGATGGACTGGTCTATGTCCTGATGGGAGATGGTGAGCAGCAGGAGGGACAGGTGTGGGAAGCAGCGATGTATGCTCCTCACCACAGAGTGGATAATCTGATAGCCTCCATTGATCTAAACCGGCAACAAATAGACGGTGCAACCAAAGATATTCTGGATCTTCTGGATCTGAAGGCAAAATGGGAAGCATTTGGCTGGGAAGTGATGGAAACAAAAAAAGGTAACGATATGGAAGCTGTGGTGGAAGGATTGGAAAACGCAAAAAGTCTTTCCGGTAAGGGAAAACCTGTCATGAATCTTCTTTATACCGAAATGGGTAACGGAGTGGATTTTATGGTGGGATCACACAAGTGGCATGGAGTATCACCGAATGACGAGCAACTTGAAAATGCCTTGGGACAATTAGAAGAAACTTTAGGAGACTATTAATCATGGAAAAGACTTTGGACTTAAAATTTACCTTTATTGAAAAAAAAGATACACGGTCAGGATTCGGTGACGGATTCCTTGAAGCAGGAAGGAGAAATCCCAACGTGGTGGGTCTTTGCGCCGATTTGATTGGTTCACTGAAAATGGGAGCATTCCAAAAGGAGTTTCCAAACCGATTTTTCCAGACCGGCATTCAGGAAGCCAACATGATGGGAATCGCCGCGGGTTTGACCATTGGCGGAAAAATCCCATTTACAGGTACTTTCGCAAACTTCTCCACAGGAAGAGTGTATGATCAGATCAGACAATCTATAGCCTATTCGGGTAAAAATGTAAAGATCTGTGCTTCACATGCGGGACTTACACTTGGTGAAGATGGCGCAACACATCAGATTCTTGAAGATGTTGGGATGATGAAAATGCTTCCCCATATGACAGTGATCAATCCTTGTGATTACAATCAGACAAAAGCAGCTACAATAGCCATTGCTGAATATGAAGGACCGGTTTATCTGCGTTTTGGACGTCCGAGCTGGCCTATCTTCACTCCTGCCGACCAAAAATTTGAAATAGGAAAAGCCTGGAAAATGATAGATGGTAATGATGTGACCATCTTTGCAACCGGACATCTTGTTTGGGAAGCGGTTGTCGCTGAAGCCACGTTGCGAGAAGAAGGTATTTCTGCTGAAGTGATCAACATCCACACCATCAAACCTTTGGATACGGAAGCTATTCTTGAATCGGTTGCAAAAACAGGTTGTGCGGTTTCTGCCGAAGAACATCAGTACAATGGTGGTTTGGGCGACAGCATTGCACAGACTCTTAGCAGAAACAATCCCGCTCCTATGGAATATGTAGGTGTCAATGATTCGTTCGGAGAATCAGGAAGCCCGATGCAATTATTGGAAAAGTATGGTTTGAATGCCGAAAATATCGTGAAAGCAGCCAAAAAGGTTCTTTCCAGAAAATAATCGGAATAGGATTTTTATTGAATATGATTATCCGCTATTCTGCCAGTAGCATTTGTTTTGTTATGAAAATGGCTAAATGACCGAAGACGGGAGTCGGAAAAAGCCAACAATTTAGATTTTCCCCAAGAACCTGTTGAATTTTGGCAGTCCCTGGTATCATGCCTTATAATCATATTATTGAATAAAAACCGCAGTGTTACATCATGCGGTTTTTTTTATTTTGCGTCTTCCGCAAAACAACCGAATACAGTTGAAGCTTCGCGAAGGTTGCCGGTGGCGTAGATAGTTGCAACCATTATCAACGCGCCTTTGGGCGCAATCTACCCTCTACGCGCAGCGGATCTACTTTTTCCATTTGATTAGGTTATAAGGTTTTTGATTATTTGTGTAATACTCTTTTTTGAGATATTATCCAGTTTACCCATTCTTGTCTCCACCAGACTTTTGTCCAGAGTGGCTATTTTATGCAATCGCACCACAGAAGGTAATTTTAATCCCACATCGCTCCAATTAACCAGATAATAATCATTCTTCGTGTCATGTAAATGACTTGTTATCCTGCAGACTGTAATGTCCCCATCATCGAAATCATTTATAACCAAGGCAGGTCTTTTCTTATAACTTTGCCTATCAGTAAAAGGGAATTTTAACAATACGATATCACCAAATACTAACCTTTCCATGATCATTATTATCATAGATAGAATCCGTCTCTGCATATCCTTGTAAAAAATGGGCTTCAGCTGCTTGTTTAAGAATCAGATTATCGTTCTTTTCCGAATCATCGATCAACACAATCACCCGAACATTTTGATCTTGATTTGCTTTCAACTCTGATTGAATGCGGAGGGGTATCTGTATCCGATTGTCTTTAATTTTTGTAATAAATTCAAGTGCTTTCATATTTTTAATCTTTACCCAAAGATAATTAACATTTTGGAATGATCCTTCCTCTGTGCTTGCCCTGTGGGTAGATGATTCGCGAAGATTGACCACGGCGTAGATGCCTTCTGTGTAGATTGTTGCAGCCATTATCTACGCGCCTTTGGGCGCAATCTACTCTCTACGCGCAGCGAATCTACTTTTAACTTCGGTCTCCTGTCTTCGGTCCTCCAACTGATTATTTCCCTTTTGGCTTCATTCTTGATTTTCATGAAAAAAAGTAACCCAATGAAATACAATTACCTTTTTCTAAGCATCTTTATTTTGACCATGGCCTTCAATGGATGTAAAGTGAATACTCCCAATGCTCCGGAATCCGATGAATCCAAAAGTGGAGAGACAAAAAATATTCAGGTGAATACTGCTTCAACCACCTCCAATCCTGATGCAAGAACTGTAAGTAATGAAAATGACCAGCTAGTTGGCGTTTATTTTATGCCCTCATGGAATACATCCGCATATCCCAATCAGGACATGGATAGTTTTTGGTCCTGCATAACAGGAAGAGCTGATTGCTCAAATTTAAAGAATACCGCGGTGTGGGGCCCTAAAGGAAGAATCTATAACAATCAATATCCCTATGAAGGGCCTTATCTTGATAGAAAACCTCATTCAAGTCTGAAAGGGTTTTATAAAAGGGATGATCCTGAAGTTGCCCGGAAGCAACTCCAATACATGAAGAAATATGGAATTGATTTTTTTGCCTACAACTGGTTTTTTGGAAGACATTATTATTATCACCTGGATTTCGCTCCACAATCGAAAATTTATTATCCCCCAGGCTGGAAAACAGATCCCGCCCGATCGGGAAGGGTTGCAGTACCCGGCTTGGAGGAATGGAATGATCAGCTGCGGGTTTTGTTACAGGAAAACCAAAAACTTCCCGCAGACCAACAAATGAATTGGGCCATCAATTGGTGCGATGACAGTGATGAACGCTGGAGGCTGTGGCTTGATCTTGGTTCACCGGAAAGTATATCAGCGGGAAGGAATTTTCAAGGTGAAAAACCTTCCAAAGAACTTTATCTCCGGGTTCATGACAAAATCACCCAACTTTGGATTGACAAGTATTTTCACCGGAATGACTATCTCAAAGATGAGGATGGACGACCGATTGTCTATTTTTATTTTCCTCAGGATACTGAATCCCGGGCTGCATATTATGGGATTTCAATGAAAGAATTATTGAACAGATCAAAATCATTGGCCCGAAAAGCGGGATACCAAGGCATTAAATTCATAGCTGTAAGTTCAGGTCCAATGATGGCCAATGAAAAACAATATGGTCTTCCTACCCGATGGAAACCCAATTATCCCAAAGAACCGTGGAGAGGCGGTCAGTACACGCAAAAGCAACTGCTCCAGGATTATGTTCCAAGGCTGAAAGGAATGGGTTTTGATGGCATGACATCGTATCTATACCATAATTTTTATGAAAAGGATAATAAAAGTTACGCTGATATGAAGGTAACCTACAGGGGGCATTGGGAAAAATGGAACAAGATGTTTCAATCCGATCAGGATTTTGAATACCAGGTTCCGGTGGCCATGGGATGGGATATGAGACCTGCAGGTGGCACCTGGCCCCAACCTTCGGGTTTCCCAAGCGAACCAGTAAAAGACAAGGTTCACAGTACCAAATCAACTTTTAAAGCCAAACTCAAAGAAGCCAAAAACTATACGGAAAAATACAATAAATCCAATGGCAACACCATTATGATCTGCTGCTGGAACGAATATCTGGAAGGAAATTTCATTGAACCTACAGAGGCGCATGGATTTGATTATCTGGAAGCGATACAGGAGGTTTTTGGGAGTGGTTCATCCTGGTAAAAACACTCAATTCTTGTCGCTTTCCGGGTAAAAAATCAATTTTCTATACTTATGGCTAAAGCGTTAGAAAACCCATAAATTTTCGCTGTTTCAAGGCCCGGGTCGTATTCGGTGAGCCCGAATTTATCGCTCGTTTGGCAGGTAAACCTTAATTAAAGTCATACCTGACATTTTCCGGTAGGGGTTCCACTGCAAGTTTCATCCATTCTCCATTTACTTTTATCACTACGATATTGTTATCCTTGTCATAAAACATGGTGCCGTTTTCACTTTCTTTTAATGCCTTATAGTTTACATGCTTGGCACTTTCGCTGAAATTTGTCTCATCATCTCCTTCCGGTTCCTCTTTTCTGATATCTTCTTTCCCGATATTACCCAATGTGATGGTATTGGTCAATTTCAAAGAACCGTAGAAAACCGCTTTGTCCCTACTGAACAAAAAAGAGTGTTGTCTCACATCCGACCCAATCCGAAACCAGTTGTAAGCAAGTTCCGAGTGGTTGTATTCCGTACCATAATAGTACAGCTCGGCCACATGCTTTTCATTTTCAATATGTTTATTGAGCAGTAATGTAATTCTTGATTTGTCATCCCTGGCATATCCTTCAAAAACATGAAAGCCCCATCGCTTTCTGTTTCTTTCGACCTCATTGCCTCTTACCTGGATCATATATGGCGTACTGATTATGCCATCGATCGTGGTATACATAGGTGTCAGGCTTGGGTTGAAACCAAAATTATAACTCCTCATTTTCCAGTTGGACCAGGTGGTATCAATATCCGAGAACAGTTCTACCCGGTGTTGCGAAGAACCTTCTGAGCCTTCTACTAATCTGAAGTGATTATTTGGATCCAATACCGTATTAGCCTGACCAAAAGTTAAATTGATGATCATCATCAAAACCAAAGAAATTAAGTAACCTTTCATAACTGTGCCGATTTTATTTTTGTATCAAAACTCCCCTCCCCTTCTGTTTTCCTTCTTCTGTGCCTTTGCTCTTTTCTGCTTCAGTCTTTTTTCTATAGCTGCCTTGCCGGGCCGAGTAGCAACACGCCGCTTTTTCTTATGAAAAGCTGTTTTCAAAATATCATAAAACCTGGTCACAGCCAACACTTTGTTCTGAAGCTGCGACCTTTTTTCCTGAGTTTGGATCAGAAGATTACCTTCGGAATCAATTTTGTTTTCCAGTTTCCGGAGGAGGATTTCTTTTTCAACATCCTCCAATAGTTGGGAATTGGGAATATCGAATTTGAGAATGACTTTTGAATTCACCTTGTTTACATTTTGTCCTCCCGGACCTCCGCTTCTGGCGAACTGAAACTGAAGTTCATTGTCGAAAACCTGTTTGGAAATTTTCTCACCTATACTCATCATTGGATTAACAAATGGATTAGAGCTTGGATTCGACTTTAGGTGGAAAATATACTATTTGCATCTGCATGATTGAAAGTACCTGGAATTAAGCCTAGGCGAAAGATTTTTTAGGTAAATTTTAATCCAATGGATTCGCTGCAACACCTTCAAAGGTAATCTTCACGGGCTTTATCATTCCATCATCATCAAATTCCATTTTATCAATGCAGGTCACCCGGTGATTATGGTGTGTTTCTTCCAAAGGTCTTCTGTGGTAAACCATATAATAATCATCGGTATCATGGTTTTGGATCACGGAGTGATGGCCTGCTCCTGTGGCAACGGAAGGATCCTGCTCCAGGACAACTCCAATCCGCTTAAAAGGACCAAAAGGATTGTCTGCTATCGCATAAGCGACTTTATAATCAGGTCCCGTCCAACCACCTTCAGACCACATAAAATAGTATTTGCCATCCTTGATAAACATAAAGGGTCCTTCTACATAATTTTCCGGAGTAACTTCCTTATAAAGTTCCCCATCCTCAAAGGGAATGATTTCTGTAAAATCGTCATTTAGCTTAACCACATTACAACGGCCCCAACCTCCGTAATACATCAGGTGGCTTCCATCTTTGTCTTTGAAAATATACTGATCAATGGGTTGAGCTCCATTGACAATCTCATTGATCAGAGGTTTCCCCAAAAGGTCTTTGAAAGGACCCTGAGGCTGATCGGAGACGGCCACTCCTATCCCACCGATTTCTCCTTCATGCACATCATTGGCTGCAAAAAACAGGAAATATTTACCCTTGTTTTCGATGACTCCCGGTGCCCACATAGCGCTGTCAGCCCAGGCAACTTCTGCTGTATCAATTATCCTTTCATGTTTGGTCCAGTTGATCAGATCCTTGGATGAAAATGCATCCATAAAAACCTGCTTGTCAAAATCGTCTGAATAAGTGGGATAGATCCAGTAGGTATCACCATATCGAATGGCTTCGGGATCAGCATACCATCCTTCAAAAACCGGATTACCGGAAAGTTTCTGCTCCTGCTCCTCGCTTTTGGTTTGGCAGGAAAACAATGTTGCTCCACAGACAGCAAGAACTGCAATGTTTCGTTTTTTCATTATCATTATATTTTCAATTATTAAAATCCTGCTGACCAATCATCACCTCGTGGATCGGCTGCTCCTTCCAATGTACCATCTTCTTTGACGAGTATCGCATCTACTCTTCCTATAGCTCCTCTTGTATTGAAAGAATGTCCCATTTGAATCAATTCATCTTGGACAGAATCAGACAAAGCATGGGATTCCATGGAGATTATGTCGGGATACCATTGGTGGTGGAGCCTTTTGGCAGCCACTGCCTCTTCCATGGACATCCCATGTTCAAGCACGTTGAGAATAGTCTGGAAAACTGAAGTGATAATGGTAGAGCCTCCGGGAGTTCCCACTACCATCAGAAGTTTCCCGTCTTTTTCAACAATGGTGGGAGTCATGGCACTGAGCATCCTTTTTTCGGCTTGGATTGCATTGGCTTCACCTCCTAAAAGACCATAGACATTCGGATGACCCGCTTTTATACTGAAATCATCCATTTCATTGTTCAATAAAAAACCTGCTCCCTGAACAAAGGTTTTCGAGCCATAACCCGAATTGATAGTTGTGGTGACTGCAACTGCATTTCCAAAAGGATCAATAATGCTGTAATGCGTTGTTTCCTCACTTTCAGCGTAGTAATCTGATTCCATCGCCTTGACCGAATCGCTGCTTGTAGCCTGACTTGGATCAATCTGACTGATTCGGCTTTCAATATATTGATCGTCCAATAGATCCATAATCGGAACATCCCAAAAATCCGAATCTCCTAGGTGGGTTGCCCTATCGGCATAAACCCTTCTTTCCATTTCGGTCATCAGATGAACAGTTTGGGCACTGTTATGACCATAGGTTTTTAAATCAAAGTTTTCGGCCATTTTAAGGAGTTGCATCAAAGCTATCCCACCACTGCTCGGTGGTCCCATTCCTGTGACGGTATAATTTTTATAATTTCCAGAAACCGGTTCTCTCCATTTTGCTTCGTAATTGCGCAAATCCTCCAATGAGATCCATCCGGCTCCATGTTTCATTTCTTCAACAATAAGCTGGGCTGTTTGACCTTCATAAAATCCATTTCTACCTTCCTCCCTGATTCTTATTAAAGTTTCTGCCAAATCCGGCTGAAGCAACCTATCCCCTTCCTCCCACTGACCTTGTTTCACCAATGCTACCCTAAGACTGTCTCTGTTGTTTTCTATAAAACTGTTTCTGTTATTGTTATAATTGCGGGCTTGATTGGCTGTAATTGAAAATCCCTCCTTTGCCAATTTAATAGCAGGATCAATCAGATCTGCCAGGGGAAGGCTTCCAAATCTGGCGTGGGCTTTTAATACACCATCGACAGATCCGGGAACGCCGGATGATTTTGGTCCATAAATACTTTCTCCTTCCCGGATGCTTCCATCCTCATTTTGATACATTTTGTCAAATGCCGAAGCGGGTGCCTTTTCCCTGAAATCCAGGGTGGCGAATTCGCCGGCATTGCTTCTATATACTAAAAATCCGCCACCTCCAATATTTCCTGCTGATGGATAAACCACTGCCAAGGCAAAATGTACTCCGACCATGGCATCCACAGCATTTCCGCCGTTTTTCATAATTTCAATTCCGACTCTCGTTGCTTCCGGATGTGCAGAGACAACCATTGCGGAGTCAGCCTCAGCGGATTTCCCCTCATTGAACATTTTTTGTTCACAGGAGAATATTAAAGAGATTAACATCAAAAATCCCAATACCGACTGTTGTCCTACATTTTTTGACTTCATATATTTTTCTATAGCTTTCCGGAATTCATTTTAACTGATCAATTTTAACTTTTGTAAGTTAACAACTTACCTTTAATTCCAAAAAACCACTTATCCAATAATATCCAATAAAGAGACTTCGGCGTAATCGCAATTTCAGTTTCTTGAATTCCTTTGTGTGATTTTCACAATAAAATCAAACCGTTAGCACCCGTAATTCCAATTTTCCCTTGAAAATCACTCAATTTTTTATATCCTGACAGCGGCGTTTACGTTTTGATATAGGACAAGAAATATATTTCCGGTATAGGTTTAGGTACTTGAGCCGCAAACGTTTCCGTAATTAAATTCAAAGATATCCTTGAATTTAAAGGGCTATTTGAGGAATTTGAACAAATAAAATTTGAAACCCAGAAAAGAAAATATGAAAAAACCCAAAATTTTAGCCTTGATGTTAGCCGTTTCCCTCGGTTGTTTCTCCTGCACTTCCAATTCGGAAACCATAGCACAAGAGACCTGGAAAGACATGTTTGATGGTGAATCTTTAGACGGCTGGAAGACTGTTGCAGGAGAGGCCGAATTTAAAGTGGAAGACGGGATTATCGTCGGATACGCAAAAGCCAATACCCCCAACACTTTTTTGGTCTCAGAAGAGGAATACGGTGACTTCATATTGGAACTGGACCTTAAAATCGAAGATCTGTCCAGCAATTCAGGCGTGATGGCGAGAGGGCAGTTTGACCCGGCTGCCCGAGAGGGAAAAGGCTTGGTGTACGGATATCAGTTGGAAGCTGATCCTACCGACCGTGCCTGGTCAGGTGGACTTTATGATGAGGCCAGAAGAGGTTGGCTTTACCCGCTGGATCTGAATCCTGAAGCAAAAGATGCTTTCAAAATGGGAGAATGGAATACTTATAGAGTTGAAGCCATAGGAAATGAAATAAAATCCTGGGTCAATGGCGAAGAAGTCGCTTATGTGGTGGACGATACGGATGCAAGAGGATTTATAGGACTTCAGGTTCACAGCATCAGAAATCCCGAAGATGAAGGAAAGAAAACCTATTTCAGAAATGTCCGCATCCAAACGGAAAACCTTACTCCAAAACCATTTGACAAAGATGTTTTCGTAGTCAACATGATGTCTAACGAATTGACGGAATATGAAAAAAACAGCGGCTGGAAATTGCTGTTCGACGGAAATTCTTCTGAAGGATGGAGGAGTGCTAAAAATGAGACCTTTCCTGAAAAGGGTTGGAATATCGAAGATGGCACCATCAGTATTCAAGGGGCAGATGGCGGAGAATCCACCAATTTTGGAGACATCGTCACCAAAGAAAAATTCAGCGCTTTTGATCTTGCCTTTGATTTTAAATTATCCGAGGGAGCAAACAGCGGATTGAAATATTTTGTAACACTTTCTGAAGAAAACAAAGGTTCAGCAATCGGGCTGGAATATCAGGTTTTGGATGATGAAAACCATCCTGATGCGAAGATGGGTATTGAAGGCAACCGTACACTCGCCTCCTTATATGACCTGATCAAAGCCGACAAACAACCCCGGTTTGTAAAACCCATTGGAGAATGGAATAAAGGCCGTGTCGTGGTATACCCGGACAATAAAGTAGAACATTACCTCAATGGTGTAAAGGTTTTGGAATATCAAAGAGGTTCAGAAGAATTCAGAGAATTGGTAAAAGGCAGTAAATATAAGGTTTGGGATAATTTTGGAGAAGCCGAAGAAGGGCATATTCTCCTTCAGGATCATGGTGATGCCGTCAGCTTCAAAAATATCAAGATCAAGCCTTTAAAATAATTTACGTTAGCTTAAAAAAAGCAGCATACCCGAAATAAACAATCATGAAAAATACAGAGAATTCCAGAAGGGATTTTATCAAAAAATCCGCTTTGGCCACAGCCGGCCTTTCATCATTGGGAGCCTTGGGTTTTTCGGCTAAAAGTTATGGCAACATCCTGGGAGCAAATGACAGGCTCAACATCGGAATCATCGGATTGGGAAGAAGACTTGGTGCCTATTATGAACCCATTGCGTTAAAAAGCAGCAATGTAAACCTTGTTTACCTCTGTGATGTGATGAAATCACAACGTGAAAAAGCAGCAGCCAATTTTGCCAAACATATTGACTACACACCCAAATTGGAAAACAGCTTCTATAATGTCATTGAAGACAAAGAGGTTGATGCCATCATCAATGCCACACCGGATCATTGGCATGCACCGGGAACATGGTTGGCCCTTGAAGCAGGCAAGAATGTTTATGTAGAAAAACCCTGCAGCCACAATCCCCGGGAGGGAGAATTATTGGTTGAATATCAGAAAAAGTATGGGAAGGTGGTTCAGATGGGAAACCAACAACGTTCGTCGGATCATACAATTGATATCATCAAGCAGATTCATGATGGTGTAATCGGAAATCCTTATATGGCGACAGCATTTTATACTGCGTCCCGTGGGGAGGTTCCGATTGCGAAACCCGCCCCTGCCCCTGAGGGTTTGGACTGGGAGCTTTTTCAAGGTCCTGCTCCACACAAGCCTTATATGCATGATACCTGGGACTACAACTGGCACTGGTATGGGTGGGATTATGGCACAGCCGAAACCGGCAACAATGCTACCCACGAGTTGGATGTGGCGAGGTGGGCACTCCAAACCGAATTCCCGGACAGGGTAATGGTCGATGCGGAAAAATACCATTTTGTAGATGATGGCTGGACGATGTACGACACGATGTTGGCGACGTTCAAATTCGGTGATAAAACCATTCAATGGGATGGCAAAAGCAGAAACAACCAAAAGACGTATGGCGGAGACCGGGGAACCGTTATCTATGGAACAGACGGATCTGTGTTTGTGGACAGAGGTCATTACAAACTTTTCGACAGAGACGGCAAAATGGTAAAAGAAGGTAAATCAGGTGCTCTGGAAGGAAGTACAAACCTTGGAGGAGGCGGTGATATGAGCACAACTCATGTCGTCAATTTCTTTGAAGCCATACGAGGAAACGCAACTCAAAACTCACCGATTGACGAGGGTGCCAAAAGTACCTTGCTCTGTCATCTGGCCAATATTTCCTACCGTGTAGATGAAAATTTTGATTGTGATCCCTCAAACGGCCATATTCAAAACAATGAAAAAGCAATGGCTCTTTGGTCAAGAGAATATGAAAAAGGATGGGAACCTAAAATTTAAAAGTATTTACTTCTCAAACCTGAAAGACTCCGGAAGTAAACATCCGGAGTCTTTTTACTTTTACCACACCTATCACGGCTCCCATTTCCAACCCCGCTGTTTTGGAAAACAAATCAGATGTTCCCGGATATATGAAAGCGTCAGGCTACGCCCAATTCAAGTATGGAGAAGGATTATCCTATCAATAATTTTTTTTAGGGATCGAGGGAATCCATAAAAAAATTGCGCAAAAAATTTCCCTTGTGATCGAAGTCGCTGAGAAACTTATCAAGGACTTCATTGATAAGAGACCGGTCTTGCAGACCGACGATAGCACTGCCTATTCAAAATTCGAGGACTTTATCGATGTACATGTAAGGAAAATTTCAAATTCCAAAGAAGGAAAATTCAACCTGAATTGGGTACATAAGGCAATCGGCAACCTCAAAAGTAGCTTGGCAAAATACCGGATGATATCGGAAAGAAAGCTTCAAAACTACCTCGATGGGTTTTGCTACAAGCTCATCAGAAGATACTTTGGTGAAATGCTTTTTGAAAGACTGGTTAATGAATCAATTCAACCCTATTGGCAAAGCACCGGATAATCATATTTTCAAAAATTTAAATGAAATCTTATTTAACCTTCTATAAACCCCATTAAACAAAAAAAACCCAGACCTATAATGACCTGGGTTTTTGGTAAAGTGGTTAAAGAAATTTAACAATCAGATCCTACGTAACCACAATTCTGAGGATATCCGCCTTCAGTTCTATCTATCTGATCCAAAGGAATGGGTCGGAAAATATGATAGTCCTGTATATTTGGTGCTGCTTGCACATTGTGTGCTCTAACTCTTTCCACCAATGTTCTGGTACGGGTGAGGTCGAACCAACGATGGCCTTCACCATCAAGCTCTCTTCCCCTTTCGTCCAGCAGAAAGTCCAAAGTGGCTTGTTCGGGTGTGATTTCTATTTCGTCTTCCATGCCCTCCCATGCAGCTCTCCTTCTTACAACATTGATATCTTCCGCTGCCCCTGATAAATCTCCCAGCATAATTCTCGCCTCAGCACGGATCAGGTAAGCATCCGCCAATCGCATCAAAGGATGATCTCTTTGTCCTTGTGTATGTTGTCTGTTGGGACGGGTAGGATCAATCCATTTATTTAAAGACGGAAACCACCTCTCGTCATAAAGATTATCGGTAATAACTAAATAGGGGGCTTTTGCTCTCCTTTCTGGAGTCCATTCATCATTCCTTCCGGGCCCCGGAATAAATACAGCTGTATCTCCCTCCGAAAATTTGGCCTGTCCAACAAGCGAAGAGGGAATATATCCATTTGCCGCATCTTCCTGTGTCCACTCGGGTATACTGCCGGGATTATTTGAAAACCAAACATGCTTATAGGTTTTATCATATCTGGAATCAATGTCTCTGTTCCAAAGACTTAGGTGGTATGGTGTAGGTCTGAACCTTTTCCAGGGCCGTCCATTTTCTGTATCCCTGGCCATTCCGGGCAACACGTCATACTCCATCAGGAAATAAAGGTGACCTCGGTGACCCTCTTCATCCAGACCTTCGTCAACCTGGGCTTTGTTGTTTTGGATCGCAAAGATCACTTCGCTGTTCTGCTCGTTATTGATTCTCCATAAATCAGCCACGTCATCCAGTAAGGCGAAACCATAATTGTTAATCACATTGGTCATCAAACGCTCTGCTTCTTGGGCATCCGCATTTCCTTGTCCATAGTCCTGATAGGCTCTCGTCATATACACTTTAGCCAATAAAAACTCAGCTGCCGGTTTGGTGGCTCTGCCATATTGGTTTTGTGTAGCAGGCAAATTCTCAATAGCAGACTGCAGATCCGGAATGATGGCTTCGCTGTATATCTGACCAGCCGGTGTACGATTGGCAGTAATTTCTATTCCTTCGGTCTCTTCCAAAGAAAGGTGAACATCCCCATAGATCCTGACCAGATTGAAATAATAAAGGGCTCTCAAGAACCTGACTTCCGCTAATCGAGTTTGCTTTAGCTCCTCTGAGATTCCACTCACATTTTCAGATCGATTGATTACGGCATTGGCTTGGTTGATGCCTCTATAGAAATCCCTCCAGGTGTCCCTGACAAAACTTTGTGCAGGATTCAGACCACCATCGTAAAGGTTAAGCATCTTGTGGCTTCCATCGGCACCGTTTGTATGTGTATCTGTACCGAAAACCGTCATGGAAAATCCTCTTTCCGGACCATAAAAGAATTTAGTCTCCGAATAAGTGGCATTTACCGCGCTTTCAAAACCATCGGCGGTACCATAGTAGGTTCCTGCAGATACGCCTGTCACCAACTCTTCTTCCAGATATTCCACACAGGAATGTGAAAACACTGAGGTCAGTATGAGAATATATATAATGAAATGTTTTTTCATGATTTTATTATTTAGAATGAAACATTCAAGCCCAACAGAAACTGTCTTGAGGAAGGTACAGTACCGGCATTGATATCTCCGGCCACCTCAGGATCCCAAGTGTCAAAACTTGACCAGAAAATTGGATTCTGGGCTGTTGCATAGATTCGCAATCTGCTCATCGACAATCTTTGGGCAATGGTTTGAGGCAAATTATACCCCAAGGTTACATTCCTTAGTTTTACAAAGCTTCCATTAAAATAACTCCTTGTAGATCCGTCTCTGGGAAATTCTTGGTTTACATTGGGTCTTGGATTGGAGTTGGTAGGGTTGTCGATCGTCCAATAATCCACATCCAAATTATTGTATCGACCAAACAGACCGCTGTTGCTGTCATGGAACCTGCTTCGGACCATGTGTCCTACCCGATAGAAGAAAAATACGCTCAGGTCGAATTTTCCTAGAGTAAATCTATTGGTGATACCTCCCACAAAATCCGGTACGTCCGAACCTAAAACTATTCTATCAGCCGGGGTAACTTTACCGTCTCCATCTTGGTCCCGCAACTTGATCTCGCCAGGAACTTTTTGTTCCATTTCTCTGGCCATATCCACTTCATTGGCCTGCCATATGCCTATCTTCTCATAGTCGAAAAACACTTCGATGGGTTGTCCGATAAACCACCCGTTTCCAACATCATCAATGGGATTTCCCTGCTCGTCTCTCAGGACCAAATCGGTGATTTCTTCCCGGAACCGGGAAATATTGAATTGTACGTCCCATCGGAAGCCGGGTCTGTTTGCCGGAGTTGCATTCAGAGAAAGTTCCATGCCTTTTGTGCGGGTGGCACCTATATTCTGAAGGATATTTCGGTAACCTGAAGTGTACGGAAGGTTTCGCTCCAATAGAATATCCGTCGTGTTGGTGACATAATATTCAAAAGAACCGTTTATCCTATTTTCCCAAAATCCAAAATCGACACCTGCATTGACGGTAGAGGATATTTCCCAACCCAAATCCGCATTGGGAATTTCACTCAGTCCAAAGCCCAAAGCAGGAACCTCACCAAAAGCATAGATGGTTCTTCTCAACCTTCCAAGTGTCTGATAGGGGTCCACGGATGTATTTCCCACTTGGCCATAAGACGCTCTCAATTTCAGTTCGGCAAGGAAGTTTTGATTGGCTAGAAATGGTTCGTCTATTACCCTCCAACCTATCGAAAGGCCAGGAAAATAGGCCCACTTTCTTTCTGGAGCTAAACGTGAAGATCCATCTGCCCTAAGGGTTGCCTGAAACAGGTACTTGCCCATCAACTCATAATTTACCCGTCCCATGAAAGATGCCAAAGACCATTCTTCCAAATGACTGGCAAGGTTTCCTTTCACTTCTGCAGTACCAATATCATAAAAGAGCTGGGATTCGTAGGGTAGGTTGGAAGCTTCACTGTAATGCCTTTCCTGCCTCAACCCCTGAATACTTTGCAAGAAAGTAGCTTGAAAATTGTGGATTTCATTGAAGGTTTTGTTATAGTTGAGAATATTCTCAACTGTATACCCCATGTCAATCTCATTTTCCAAACTTGCACTTGCCGGTCCTCCCCTGTTGGCATTGGTTCTACTGGCCCTGAAATTACCGCGTCTCCTAAACCGGATATCCGGACCTGCATTTAACCTGTAGGTCAAACCTTCAACAATGTTTGCCTCCACATATACAGGGGCAAATATCCTGGTAAATCTTCTTTCATCCACGTAAGCACCTGGAACCAACTCACTCAATGGATTGGTACGGATACCATCGTTGGTTGGCAGAAATCGAATGCTCCCATCATCATTATAGGGGACACCCAAGGGATTGTTCGATACCGCTTCACCCATAGCAGATCCGGAGCCCCAGTTTTGAACGACGGATGAAGCCAAAAAAGATATGCCTGTTTTAAAAATCGGGCTGATTTTATGGTCCAGATTGACCCGCGCAGTGGCCCGGGTGTAATCCATATTGTCAATTATACCCTCTTCATCAAAATATCCCAAGGAGATATTGAATTGGGTATTTTCGTTTCCTCCATTGACACTGAATTGATGATTGGTTTGATAACCTGTTTTTAGGATTAAGTCAACCCAATCCGTGGATCGTCCCATTTCAATGGATTCCAACTCTACAGGATCGAGGAATACTTCCTCTTCGGGCGGAATAACCCCGTTCCAACTTGCCGATCTGGTAACAGGATCCCACCTTCTGGATTCCCTCTTCATTGCGGCAAACTCCTCACCATTCATCATATCGACTACTGCGGTCACATTGGATGGCCCATAATATCCATCATAAGAAACGGTGGTCTTTCCGGAAGAGCCTCTTTTGGTAGTGATGATGATTACTCCATTGGCTCCCCTTGAACCATAGATGGCTGTTGCAGCTGCATCCTTAAGCACTTCCATGGAAGTGATGTCCTGTGGGTTGATATCAAAAATGGATGAAGTGGAACTCGTTTGGGGAATACCATCGATTACATACAAAGGATCATTGGAAGCTGAAATTGATCTCCTACCACGTATCAAGATCCTTGGATTTTGCCCGGGCCTACCTCCTCCCGATACGATATCCACTCCCGCTACTTGGCCCTGCATCGCTTGAACAGCACTTGCCACAGGAATTTCTCGTATGGATTTCTCATCCAAAGAAGAAATCGCACCCGTTACGTTTCTCTTTTCCTGAGTACCATAACCTACCACAACCACCTCTTCCAAAGAAGCCAAATCCTCCTTGATGGTGATGTTCAATACAGTTTGAGAACCAACGGTAATCTTTTGGGTTTCATATCCAATAAATGAGATCACCAAAACATCTCCTTTGTCAGCCTCAATAGTAAAATTACCATCAATATCAGTGACCGTTCCTGTACCGGTCCCTTCTACCAGAATGGAAGCTCCGGGTACAGAAGCTCCGGTCTCATCTTTTACAGTTCCCCGTATTTCAGCTAAATCTTCTGCTAAAGCTGAATTGGGAACCTCTACAGGATTACCTTCTACCATGTGAGGGGCGAAAAACAATAAATGAACAAATAATGTCAAAATCGTTTTTCTTAACCCGCACCTATTCTTAATTAGTAATGCTTTTTTCATAATTATTAATGGGTTTTATGTTAAAATGATTTTTAGTGTACAAAAACACTCTCTCTGTTTCATAGGCATTTCTTTAGGTTTTCAGAACAAATTTTTTAAATTTAAATAACAACAGACATATGTTTAACAATATTCTGAATTATTTACGCAATCGAATGCGCTAACTTAGAAAAAAAAAAGACCCATTTATATAACTAATATTCTTATCTTCCTTTATTTTAATAGCTGCTAAATATATAAAAAGGTCTCTAAAAAAAACAATGAAATAATTTTTATTATACTAAACACCGTTTTCGCTGATCGCTAAAACGACAGCAGGTATGATAAATCTTTTAAACATGTCTACTATTCCAACAATCCGGGAACATTCAATACCAATTTCGATCAAACAAAAGCAACCGTAACATTTGCCTTGGGAGATACGGCCATTTATGTTCCCGGATTTGAAATGTCTGCAGCCGAAAGGGCTACCAAACCCTATCAGGTATTGGTGCCAAGCAACTATACGGAAAGATTGTTTCCGACTCTAAAGAAAAATCTGGATCCCGGAAGAGCGGATTTGACTCAATTTCAGGGTTTCCGGGATTATATTGCAATGCGGCTGGGAGAAACCTACCTCTTATTGGCAGAAGCTCTGTTTTTGCAGGGAAAAGTTGCCGAAGCTACCGAAACCATCAATGTAGTCCTAAGAAGAGCTGCTTTTGAGGGTATGGAAGTCGAGATGGAAATCACTCCGGCAGAATTGACCATGGAATTCATTATTGAAGAAAGAGCCAGGGAGCTTTTGGGAGAACAACAAAGATGGTTGGATTTTAAGAGATGGGGAATCCTTTTGGAGCGTGTACAATTATACAATCCACAAGCAACAGGAATTCAGCCGTTTTATGTGTTACGTCCGATTCCACAAAACCAGATTGACAGGACAGAAGGAAATGAAGCAAACTTTCCACAAAATCCCGGTTATTAATTTAAAATGAAATGTGTTAACATTAACCTTAAAAAAGCCAATCGATGATTGGCTTTTTTTATGATAAAATATTTTGCTTTGGAAAAAACTATGGCAGAATCAGTAACCTTACTATCGAAATCTTCCCATACATTAATTCTTCAATGAATCGACTTTCCATACCTGTTATCCTCCTGAGGATTGCCGGACGATGATTTTTGAAGGGAGAATGATCACCCTGTCATCAAGATCCGGTTGATTTTTTCTTGTCAGTTTCCTCATCAACAACTGCGCACATGCCGAACCGATTTCAAATGCCGGTTGTGAAACGGTAGTCAATGGTGGATTCAGAAGACCTGCAATTTTCATATTCGAAAAACTTACAACTTTTACATCCTTGGGCATAGAAAGTCCGGATGCATGAATGGCGTAATAAGCAGCAACAGCCAACTTTTCTACAGATGCCAATAATCCGTCGGGACCATTTTTCTGCTTCAAAATGGTTGATAGGAGCTTGATGTTTTCTTTTTCTTTATGACAACACTGTATTACCCAATCCGAAGTGAAGGTGATTTTTCTTTCCCTCAATGCTGCCTGATAACCTTTAAGTCTTTCCTTACTGATAGATATTTCCTTAGATAGCAACAGGAAAAAAACACGTTTACAACCTTTGTCAAGAAGATGTATGGTAGAATCGTAGCCACTCTCAAAATCATTTGTAATGAATTTGGTGGTAGGAATATCCTGACAGATCCTATCAAAAAATATAATCGGCAGACCGTTTTTGTGAATCATTTCAAGATGGTCAATTTGGCTTGTCTGACTGGAAACAGACATCACAATGGCATCTACCCTACCGTTCAATAAAAAGGAAACAATCTTTCTTTCGGTTTCAACATCTTCATGCGTATTGTAAACCAAGAGATGGTAATCATACCCTTGGGTAATCTCCTCAATTCCTTCTATTACCTGGCTGAAAAAATTATTGATCATTTCAGGAATTATGACAGCAATTGTTTTGCTTTTATGGGCTCTTAAACTCCGCGCATAAGGATTAGGCTGATAATTAAGTTCTTTTGCTAAAG
>JBGTDA010000165.1:0-1695 GCA_041748555.1 Rhodonellum sp. | reverse complement strand
GTAGATTGAGTAATTTAATTTATGGACTATTTCTTCTTACCCTTGAATAAATAAAAATGAGCTTTAAGGTTTCTTAAAACCTCAAAGCTCAAAAATAGAAGGTGGATTCTCGCTAGACTTTTCTAATCAATGTTTGAAATGTCTCACGCCTGTCATGACCATACTCATACCGTTAGTGTCACAGAAATCTATCGAATCCTGATCTTTGATAGAACCACCTGGTTGGACAACTGCAGTTATTCCTTCTTTTGACGCGATCTCAACACAATCTGGAAAAGGAAAGAAAGCATCAGAGGCCATCACAGAACCATTAAGATCAAAGCCAAAGTTCTTAGCTTTTTCAATTGCTTGAAGTAAGGCATCCACACGGGAAGTTTGTCCAACTCCCGAGGCAAAAAGTTGATTGCTATTACTCAATACAATAGTATTTGATTTCGTATGCTTGCAGACTTTTGCAGCAAATACCAAAGCGTCTAATTCTTCTTCAGTAGGTGACTTTTGAGTTACAACTTTAAAATCCTCTTTTGTCTCTGTATTCAAATCTTTATCCTGCTCGATGATACCATTCAAAAGCGTTTTGATTTGGGTTTTTCCTCCAACTTGCATTTTCTGCTTTAGCAAAACACGATTTTTCTTCCCTTTCAGTACTTCCAATGCATCCTCATCAAATGCTGGTGCAATCAATACCTCGAAAAATAGGCTATGCATTTCCTCCGCTGCAGCTAAATCTACCGTTTGGTTGGTGATCAATACACCACCAAATGCCGAGGTGGTATCCGCTGCAAATGCTTTTTTGTAAGCTTCCTGTACCGAATACCCTGTCGCACAACCACACGCATTGGTGTGTTTTAATATTGCAAAAGCTGTCTCTCCTTCAAATTCAGCTATTAAGGCAACTGCTGCATCGACATCTACAAGGTTATTATAAGAAAGCTCTTTGCCATTAAGTTGGTTAAAAAGTAAATCAAGGTTTCCATGGAACCTTGCCGACTGATGTGGGTTTTCACCATAGCGAAGCGATTTGCTCGAGCTTTCAGAAATCTTTAAAGTTGGAATTTCCTCACTTCTGTTGAAATAATTAAAAATATGTGTATCGTAATTAGAAGAAACCTGAAATGCTTGTGCTGCAAAATATTTTCTATCAGCTAGGGTAGTGGCTCCATCTTGCGCCTTTAATTTTTCTTCCAATTCACCATATTGTGCTTTTGAAGCGATGATGGTGACATCTTTAAAATTTTTGGCAGCGGCCCGAATAAGTGAAATTCCTCCGATATCTATTTTCTCGACAATTTCTATTTCAGAGGCTTCTGCTGCAACTGTTTCTTCAAATGGATACAAATCAACAATAACCAAGTCGATAGCTGGAATGCTAAATTCACTGGCTTGGGCAATGTCCCCTTGGTCATTTCTACGGTATAAAATACCTCCAAAAACTTTTGGATGTAGGGTTTTTACGCGCCCGCCAAATATTGATGGGTAGCCGGTCAATTCCTCTACCGGTATCACTTCCGCACCTTGACTTTCGATAAATTTCTGCGTGCCACCTGTGGAATATATTTTCACATCTTGGGCTTTCAGCAATTCAATGATAGGTTCAAGATTGTCCTTATAAAAAACAGAGATAAGTGCGGATTTGATTTTTTTGTCAGCCATGGTATGATTCGCCACACTAGCTTGTGTGGACTTTAGTATAAA
>JBGTDA010000164.1:0-4323 GCA_041748555.1 Rhodonellum sp. | reverse complement strand
TAAATTTTGTATTTTTAGCCTTGGAAATCAGTATACATGCAATATAATTTAAAAGAATTACCCAACGGAATCAGAATTGTTCATCAGGAAATCACCCACACCCGTTTGGTCCATTGTGGATTTATCCTGAACATTGGCAGCAGGGATGAAACCAAAGAGCAGGAAGGTCTGGCTCATTTTTGGGAACATATGGCCTTTAAAGGCACCCAAAAGAGGAAATCTTTTCATATTCTCAATCGTCTGGAATCGCTGGGGGGGGAATTGAATGCCTATACAACTAAGGAAAAAATCTGTTTTTACTCCAGTGTTCTCCACAATCATTTCAATAAAGCAGCAGAATTGCTCTGTGATATCACCTTTAACAGCACCTTTCCACAAAAGCAAATCGAAAAAGAAAGACAGGTGATATTGGAGGAAATGTCCATGTACAGGGATTCTCCTGACGATTCTATTCAGGATGATTTTGATGAAATGGTTTTTGAAGGCCATTCTTTGGGCAGAAATATTCTAGGCTGTGAAGAAACAGTCGGCAGATTCTCGCAACAGGATTTCTTTGATTTCATTTCTTCCCGTCTTGATACTACCAATATTGTCTTTTCAGTAGTCGGGAACATCAGTTTTAAAAAGGTGCTGCATCAGGTCGAAGGTTTCCTGACAAATATCCCAATGAAAAGAAGATTATATATCAGAAGCGGATTTTCGAACTACAAACCCAAAACCAAAAATGTGGAGAAGGAGATCACCCAATCTTTGAGCGCTGTAGGAAAGCCGGCTTATTCCCTTTACGATCCAAAAAGATTCAAACTCTATCTGCTGAATAATATTTTGGGAGGTCCAAGCATGAATTCCAGATTGAATCTTGCCTTAAGAGAAAAACATGGTTATGTATATAGTGTGGAATCTACTTTTCAGGCTTATGCCGATACAGGTTTTTTTGGGATATTTTATGGCACCGAAGAAACCACGTCAAGGAAAGCCCTGAAAATAGTTTTAAAGGAAATAGACAGACTCAGAACCCACAAACTTGGATCCATGCAGCTGCATATGGCCAAAGAACAGGCGATTGGACAAATGGCAATGGCAGAAGAAAATTATGCGGGCCTTATGCTGATATTTGGCAAAAATCTACTTGATAAGGGTAAAATTGATGCTCTGGATACTATCTTTGGAATAATTAGAGACACCACTGCAGAAGATCTATTGGACATCGCAAATGAGATCCTTGCACCGGAGGAACTGAGTTTTCTTAATTACATCCCTAAATAAAATGGAATTTATCCCGGAAGAATTGTTGGCTTATTGTGAGCAGCATAGTTCTGAAGAAGATGATTTGTTGAAGCAGATCAGCCGAGTAACAAAGGCTAAGGTGCTTATGCCCCGGATGCTGTCCGGTCACCTCCAGGGAAAAACACTGGAATTGTTTTCGAAAATGCTAAAACCCATGGTGATTCTGGAGATAGGGACATTCACGGGATACTCCGGAATCTGTATGGCAAAAGGTCTGGATAAAGGCGGCAAATTGATCACCATAGACATCAATGATGAGCTTGAAACCATGGTCAGGGACTTTTTTGGGAAATCCGGAATGCAGGATAAGATCGATTACCGATTGGGAAATGCATTGGATATCATTCCGCAGCTAGAAGGCAATTTTGACATGGTCTTTATAGACGCAGATAAAGCAAATTATATGAATTACTATAATCTGGTCGTTGACAGAGTGAGTTCCGGTGGTATTATTCTTGCGGATAATGTACTTTGGTCCGGAAAAGTAGTGGAAAACCCCGAAAAAAAGGCAGACAAAGCCACACAAACAATTTTGGATTTTAATAATATGATCCAAAATGATCCAAGAGTAGAAAATGTGCTACTACCCATTCGAGACGGACTAATGTTAGCCAGAAAAATTTAATCGATTCAATGAATACAAAGTCTTTTCCATTCGTATCCTTATTGCTTTATGTTTTCACATGTCACCTTGCTTCAGCTCAGGCTCCACAGGTGCCACGGCAGATCCAATTTGCAGACATTACTATAAGTCTCAATGAACAGGCACGAAGGGAAATTCAGCTGGATGTGGATGCTCTTTATAGAAATCCTACTTATTTCAAAATAAAAGCTGAACGTGTCAATCTATATTTACCGATTGTGGAGCGGGAATTAAGAGATGCAGGTGTGCCTACGGATCTTAAATATCTAGTCATCCAAGAAAGCAGCCTGATTTCGGACGCTGTATCGACCTCAAATGCAGTAGGTTTTTGGCAGTTTAAGAAAGGAACGGCAGAAGAAGTGCACCTTAGAGTGGACAATCAGATTGATGACCGAAAAAACATTGTTTCATCTACCCGGGGTGCTGCCCTTTATCTAAAAAAGCACAACTCCCAGTTTGACAATTGGATGTGCGCATTGGTTTCGTACCAAATGGGACTTGGCGGTGCCAAAGCTTATTTTGGAGCAGAATATAACGGCAAAAATTTTGTTGAGCTGAACAGAAATTCTCATTGGTATTTCAAGAAGTTTCTCGCCCATAAAATTGCTTTTGAAGGTCCAACAGCTACATTGGTCAACAACAATGAATATCTTGAAGAAATCAAAGTGCAAGGCCCCACCACGTTAAAACAGCTTGCCAAAAAATTAGAAGTTACTGAAGCCCATCTGAAAGAATATAATAAGTGGACGGGAAACGGCAGCATTCCAAGCGACAAAACCTATACCGTTGTGTATATTAGGACCGGTTCTATTCCTTCTAGACCGGCATTGGCTACTAATGACAGACAATCGAACCAAAATACTCAAAATCAAACTGTAGCCTATTCAGCTACTTCTTCCTATCCGAGAGTTACCGGAGACCAATCGAAAGCGACCCAACCTGACCAGATTCAAATCAACAATATTGACGGAGTGAAGGCTCCCGTAACAACAACTCAGGATAATTTCACCGACCGGATCGGAATCAGGGAAAGAAAATTCCGGAGGATAAATGATCTCGATAAAGGAGAAAAGGTAGAGGAAGGCCAATACTACTATACAAAACCCAAAAAATCCAAGGCAGAAGTAGGGCAACATATCACCCAACCCGGAGAAACTTTATGGGGTATTTCCCAAATGTATGGAATAAAGCTAGCTTCTCTTAAAGCCAAAAACAGGATTTTCAAGGATCAGGATCTCAAGGCCGGTATGGTGTTGAGTCTGCGGGAACATAGAAAAAGAGGTGAGGACATTAGAATCGTGCCTGTTAAAAATGTTCCTAAAACCGTTCTCACAAATACCACTACTAAACCTGCTCCGGAGGTACATCCCGTATCGGTTTCAACCCCCCCAAACCCTGTGGTAGAAAACAGCAACAATGGTAGCGAACGGGTAATCCATACCGTATTACAAGGAGATAATCTATTCAGAATCAGCCAAACTTACAATGTCTCTGTTGACAACATCAGGATGTGGAACAACCTTCCTGACAACAACATCAAAATCGGTCAAAAAATAACGATCTATAAACCATAGCATTCCCATTTGCTATAGCAATCAAATGATAAAAAGGTTATCAATTTTATTCTTGTTCTTATTCGGATCATTTCAGGTCGCAAAATCCCAGGATGACCTTATTTTCGCAGATACACTTCTGATCAACGGGGATACCATTATCATGCTGGGAGATTCTGTGATCATTAAGCAAATCGAAACGCCTGTCTTTTGGAAGTCCGGAGGAAGTTTTAATCTGAGTATTCAGCAAGTCAGCCTTACCAATTGGTCGGCAGGTGGATCAAGTAACCTGGCATTTAATACAGGCTTGAATTTTTTCGCAAATTTTGCAAAGGATGAAAAAATATGGGACAGCAAATTACAGGTCAATTTCGGTTTCAACCGGCAAAGTGAAAGGAGGTTTGCCAACCGAAAAACAAACGATAACTTTATCTTTTTGAGCAAATATGGCAGGGAGCTAACGGAATATTGGTTTCTTTCCACACAAATTGATGCACGAACGCAATTGTTATCCGGTTATCGCTACTTTAAACCCTCAGGGTCTGATCTGGAAGCCCGAACGCGGATTTCTGACCTGCTTGCTCCGGCATATATCCAATCATCTACCGGTTTGAACTATAAACGAGAATTTAAAAACAAAGACAGAATTTCCGTTATTGGGTCACCCTTTACTGGCCGATTCACCATTGTATTGGATGATTCATTAAGTAATGCCGGGGCTTTTGGTGTGATGCCGGGAGAAAATGTGCGTCCTGAAGCGGGTATATCATTAACGACTTCCACGGATTTTCAGATTATCGAAAACATCCGTTGGAAGGCTGATCTCAACCTTTTTTCCAA
>JBGTDA010000163.1:0-37301 GCA_041748555.1 Rhodonellum sp. | reverse complement strand
CGCGGGAGGAGCTGGAAATCGCATTCACGAACACCATAAACCGAATTCTTGCAACCCTAGAATCAAAAAACCAGTCCAGATTGCCCTCTGGACTGGGTTTAGAAATCCGTAGCGTCTGAGTTTTTCAGCAGGCCCTATTTATAGCAAAAGTTAAGTTTTACTTTAAAATCGTCTGTTTTCTATCAGGACCTACTGAAACCATTGTAATGGCCACGCCAAGTTCGGCTTCAAGTTTTGCAACATAACTCTTCAATTCCTCCGGGAAATCATCAAAATTGGAGGCATCTCCCAACGACCTATTCCAACCCTTAACGGTCGTATAAATCGGTTTAATTTCTTGATGATTAAATTCATGAATCAATTTATCCACTCTTGAGCCATCCGGTAATTGATAATGGGTACAGATTTTTATTTCCTCAAAAATATTCAATACATCAGCCTTCATCATAAACAACTGCGTGACGCCATTGATCATAATGGAGTATTTTAAAGCAGGTAAGTCTATCCATCCACATCTTCTTGGTCTTCCGGTGGTCGAACCAAATTCATTGCCTTCCTTCCGGATAGCCTCACCATCTGCATCAAACAGTTCGGTTGGGAAAGGGCCACTGCCTACTCGGGTACAGTAAGCTTTGAAAATGCCATAGACTTCCCCGATTTTGGAAGGTGCCACTCCCAGTCCGGTACAGGCACCCGCAGCCATTGTGGTACTGCTGGTCACAAACGGATAGCTTCCGAAATCCACATCTAAAAGTGAGCCTTGGGCACCTTCAGCCAGAATCTTTTTCCCTTCGGATATATATTCGTTGATGACATATTCACTATCTATCAAATTAAGGCCTTTGATAAATAATATTGCCTCAAAAAACGATTCTTCAAGCTCAGGGAGTAAGCTTATGTCAAAATCATAAAAGGATAGGATTGCTTTATGTTTTTCTAAAAGGGTATCATATTTTGCCTTGAAGTCATCGGATAGAATATCCCCTACCCTGATAGCTACTCTACCTATTTTATCCTGATAAGTAGGTCCGATTCCTTTCAGAGTAGAACCGATTTTCTGATCTCCTTTCGAATTTTCATATGCTGCATCCAATAGTTTGTGGGTGGGAATGATGATGGTGGCTTTTTTAGAAATAAACAGATTTTTCTCAAATGAAACCTGAAGTTTTTTCAGTGCTTCTATTTCCTTTCGCAACACCACGGGATCCAGCACAACCCCATTTCCGATAATATTTACAAGCTTGGATCTGAAAATACCGGAAGGGATTTGATGAAGAACATGTTTGATTCCATCAAATTCCAAAGTATGACCTGCATTTGGACCTCCCTGAAACCTGGCAACTACATCATATTGAGGGGCGAGCACATCTACTACCTTACCTTTACCTTCATCTCCCCATTGTAGGCCTAAAAGAATGTCCATCTTCATAATAATCTTCTTATTCTATTGTTTTAAATATTTTCTTTTTCTTTTGAGGCGTGAAATTTGTTATAAACTGAAATAATAACAAGGAAAAGAAGGTATTTATTTAACTCTTGAGACTGTTCATAAAAGTGCTTCTCCACGGATATTATTGGAAAAAGCTCTGAACTTTACGAAGTAAGGTTCAGAGCTTTTGTTTTGCACATAAAAAACCCGGTTAAATTTTACTCACTTTTAAATTTGCCTTAGCTTCATCAATTGAATCAAAAACAGTAAATATATTATTGAGTTTGGTTATGATCAGCAGCTTCTTGACATGCTCCGAAGGTGTTGTCAAATAAACTTCTCCACCCACATTTCTCATTTTGGTAAGCATGGTGATCAGGACACCGATTCCACTGGAACTCACATATCTAACTTCTTTAAGATCTATTACAAAAGTCCGGATCCCTGCATTGACGGCATCTGATACCAATTCAACCATTTTGGGACCTGCTTCATCTCCGATCAAATCTCCCTGGATATGTAAAAAGTACACTAATGGATTTTTTTCTAATTGATAGGTCAGTTTCATATTATTGGTTTGTTTTCACAGTTTTCTTTGGTACAGTTTCCATAAAGTAAAAGGGAATGATGGATGATATTAAAATTCAGCACCTCACCCACTGTATTCTGTATATTCTGTATTCTGGGATCGCAAAATTCTTTTACCTGATGGCATTCGGTACAGATCAGATGATCATGCTGCCGGTAGCCATACGATTTTTCATATTGTGCAAGATTTTGGCCAAATTGGTGTTTGGTCACCAAATCGCATTCCACAAGTAGATCAAGGGTGTTATAAACGGTTGCTCTACTCACGCGATAGTTTTTGTTTTTCATACTTATGTAGAGGGACTCTACATCAAAGTGACCCCCTCTGCCATAAATCTCTTCCAAAATTGCATAACGTTCAGGGGTCTTTCGTAATTTTTTGTTTTCGAGGTATGCTGTAAATATCATTTTTACCTCCTCAAACATTGCTACATTTAAGGCCATGGGCTTGTATTTTTTTACAAATTTTTACAAAGATAACTGTTCCTATTTAGAAATGATTCAATAAACTACTGCTCCGATTTAAGTCATTTTTATTCTTAATGACAAGCCAATCTGTAACTGATCCTTCACAAAGCATCAATCAAACCTGGTAATTTTGATGATCCCTTCAACCTTGGACAGATTTTCCATGAGGCTATCAAGATGTTGGGTGTTGTGAACATAGAGTTTGATGGTTCCTTCAAAAATCCCACTGTCAGAATCAACCGTAATCGAGCGCATATTTACTTTCAATTCATTGGAAATAACCTTGGTGACATCATTTATCAATCCTACCCGATCTGTACCTACAATCCTTAATCCGGCGAGAAATGCGATTTTTTGCTGACTCGTCCACCTTGCTTTTATTACTCTGTTACCGTGATTGGACAGGAGTTCCAGCGCATTTGGGCAGGATGTTCTATGGATTTTTATACCTTCATTAATGGTCACAAATCCAAACACATCGTCTCCGGGGATGGGATTGCAACATTTGGCAAGAATATAATCCACCACATCCATGTCTTCGCCGATAAGCAGCTGTTCATGATCCGATCCTTTAAGATTTTTGATCTCTTTGGTAAAAGTGGATTCGTCCTTCATCTTTTCCAATGAAGGCTTGCTTTTCTGCTTTTTGGCCTCTTTAAAATCTTTAAATTGTTTAATGGAAGTTGCATCTATTATTCCTTTGCCAACTTTATAATAAAACTCGTTTCCGGTTTTGGTTTCAAAATATGCCCTCAGCTGTTCCACTACCTCAGAATTGAAATCAAGTTTCATCTGTTTGAGTTTCCGTTGGACGATCTCCCTGCCCTCCATAATGGAGGATTTTTTATCCTCCCTAAGTGCATCCTTGATCTTGGCCTTGGCCCTGGAAGTGACAACGGCATTAAGCCAATCTTCGGTTGGTTTCTGCTTGTTTGAAGTGAGAATTTCGACCTGATCCCCGTTTTTTAGCTTATGATTAATAGGAACGAGCTTTTGATTCACTTTGGCTCCGATGCATTTAGCACCCACTTCGGTATGGATTTCAAATGCAAAATCCAGAGCTGTTGATCCGAAAGGCAGGACTTTCAAATCACCCTTTGGTGTGAAAACAAAAATCTCGTCATGGAAAAGATTACCTCTGAAGTCATCCATAAACTCAATTGCTGATCCATCGTTGGACTCCAGAAGTGTTCGGACTTGGGTAATCCACTCATCCAATCCTGTGTTGGTTTTTCCGGAAGGAAATTCTTTTTCTTTATATTTCCAGTGAGCAGCATAACCCCGTTCGGCAATGTCATCCATCCGCTGAGTTCTAACCTGAACTTCCACCCATTGCCCGGTATTGCTCATTACAGTACTGTGTAAGGATTCATATCCGTTTGCCCTGGAAGTACTTATCCAGTCCCTGAGCCTATCAGGATTGGGCCTATAAAAATCAGTGACCATAGAATAAACCTGCCAACAATCTGCCTTTTCATTTTCGATGTCACTATCAATAATAATCCTCACAGCAAAAAGATCATATACCTCCTCAAAGGGAATATTCTGCTTTTTCATTTTATTATTGATGGAGTAGACTGATTTTGGCCTGCCTTTGATATTGAATTTGTAACCCTGACTTCTCAATTCCTCCTCTATGGGAGCGATGAAGTTTTTGATGAATTTATTTCTCGATATCCTGGTTTCGTTGATTTTATTAATAATATAATCATAGGTTTCGGTATCGGTATATTTTAGGTATAAATCCTCCAATTCGGATTTAATCGTGTATAGACCTAATCTATGGGCTAAAGGTGCATAGAGGTACATCGTCTCGGAGGCAATTTTCAGCTGCTTGTGTCTGGGCATACTCTCCAGAGTCCGCATATTGTTTAATCGATCAGCTATTTTGATCAAGATTACCCTAACATCATCTGACAGGGTCAACAGCATTTTTCTGAAATTCTCAGCTTGTTGGGATGAACCGTATTCAAAAACTCCCGAGATTTTTGTCAATCCATCAATGATCTGAGTGATTTTTGTCCCGAATTCGCGGTGAATGTCCTCCAGCTCCCATTCCGTATCTTCTACTACATCATGAAGGAGTGCTGCTACAATACTCGTAGTACCCAAGCCGATCTCCTCCACACATATCAAAGCTACCTCAAGTGGATGGTAAATATAGGGCTCACCGGTCTTTCTACGCATTTCGCGGTGGGCATCATTAGAAATATTAAAGGCCTTCTTTATAATCTTGGCATCCCCTGATTTTAAAATCGGTTTGGCCATTTTCAGCAATTTTCTATACCGCTTTAATATTTCCTTCCTTTCTTCTTCGAAATCAACTTGTATCATATTATCCTAATGTAGAAAAAATATTAAATTAAAGTAAACCGTGGTTTGCAATATTTTTTCTCAGTCATATATTTTTTTCCTTACTCAAATTTGATATTTTGAAATTCATGATTACCTTTGCATCCACGTTACAAAAGCGGATGTGGCGAAATTGGTAGACGCACTAGACTTAGGATCTAGCGCCGCAAGGCATGGGGGTTCGAGTCCCTCTATCCGCACGATCACAGACCCTCAATCTAGATTCCGATTCAGATCCTGGCCTCACGGCAGGGCGAATTGCGACGAAGATTGAGGGTTTTTAGTTCAATACTAACCAAAACCAATATCATCTTGGAAATTACATTAGATAAGCAATCAGCAAATCAAGCTTCAGTTAAAATTAAACTAAATGAGGCAGATTATCAACCAAAGGTGGACGCTAAAGTCAAAGACTACGCCAAGAAAGCCAGCATTAAAGGTTTCAGACCTGGAAAGGCTCCCATCTTGATGGTGAAAAAACTTTATGGCACTTCGGTAATGGTGGATGAAATAAACAACTTACTTTCCACTTCCCTGAACGAGTTTCTGAAAGAGCAGACTTTTAAAACTTTGGGAGATCCACTTCCTGTAATTGAAAATGCAGATCAGATTGATTGGAAATCCCAAAAGGAATTTGAATTCCAATATAAAATCGGATTTGTAGAGGACCTTGATCTGGATTTGGACAAAAACATCAACGCGACGGTTTACACTGTGGAAATGGATGAAAAAGTGTTGGATGATGCAATTGAAAACATGAGACGCCAATACGGAAAGATGACCAATCCGGAAGTGAGTCAGGAAAACGACTTTTTGTATGGGGATTTGAAATCAGAGGATGGCTCTTTTGAAAAAACCCTGTCACTTCCCCTCTCCAAAATAGATGAAAAAGCGATTTCGAAATTTGTTGGAGTAGAAAAAGGAGCCGAAATCGAATTCGAACCAGCCACTGAAATCTCAGAGGAACTTGCTGACACTTTGGGTATTTCAGACGAAGAAGCCCATGCAGTTTCAGGTAAGTACACCTTTACCGTTCAAAACATTAACAGAACAGAAATCGCTGAATTGAATCAGGAATTTTTCGACAAGGTATTCGGCCCGAATGTGGTGGAATCAGAAGAATCTTTCAAGGAAAAAGTAAAGCAGGTTCTTTCGGAAAATTACAACAAGGAAGCAAAAGTCTACAATGACGAGCAAGTCAAAGAAGCTCTGGTTGGCAGTGTAAACATTGAGTTGCCTGAAGCCTTCTTGAAGGAATGGTTACTTCGTGCAAATGATGGAAAAGTAACTGAGGACCAAATCGAAAAAGAATATCCGGTGTATGCCAAACAATTGGTTTGGTCCCTGATTTCAAATCAGATTTCCAAATCAAATGATATCAAGGCAGAACATGAAGAAGTAATTGAGAAAACCAAAGACATGATCCGTGAACAATTCTCTGCCTCAGGTTTGGGTGCTCAGATGGAAGACAGTATGGGAATGTTTGTCGACAATTATCTCCAAGGAAATGAAGGTCAGAATTATATGCAGGTAATGACTTCGGTCCAAAATGATAAAGTCCTGAGTTTTGCAAAGGACAAAATCGACCTCACAGAAGAAGTTGTCTCAATTGATAAGTTCAAGGAGATATTGGAAAACTAATTTTCAAATAAAATCGTTATCGAAAAGTCCTTATTTAAGGGCTTTTTTTATTTTTGTAAACGACTAAAAAATATATGATGATCAAAAAGGACGAATTCAGAAAATATGCTGTGCACAATCAAGGAATCAGCGGAAATGCTTTTGACCAATATGAAACCTACATCAACGGAATGACCCGTTCTGTTATTGAAGAAAGACCTACGAATTTCAGGGAAATTGATGTTTTTTCCCGCCTGATCATGGACCGGATTATTTTCCTGGGCACACAGGTTGATGATTTCATAGCAAATATTATCACCGCCCAATTGTTGTTTTTGGAATCAACAGATCCCAAAAAGGATGTATTGCTTTATGTCAACAGCCCCGGTGGCTCCGTAACTGCAGGACTGGGAATATATGACACGATGCAGTATGTCAATCCCGATGTTGCTACTATCTGTACAGGAATTGCCGCTTCAATGGGAGCTGTATTACTCGCAGGAGGTGCCAAGGATAAAAGATCAGCCCTGAAACACTCCAGGGTAATGATCCATCAGCCGTCCGGCGGAATGCAGGGTCAATCAAAAGACATGGAAATATCTCTGAAGCTGATACTTTCCATGAAACAGGAACTGTATCAGATTTTGGCAGACCATTCCGGCAAAACATTTGATGAAATCGAAAGAGATTCTGACAGAGATTATTGGATGAAAGCACCGGAAGCCAAAAAATATGGCTTAATTGATGAAGTATTGATAAGAAAGGTATAAAAATGGCACAAGTAACCTGCTCCTTTTGCGGGAGAAACAAAAAAGATGTAGACCTGATGGTATCGGGAATTTCAGCTCATATCTGTAATTTCTGTATAGATCAGGCATATCAAATTCTGGGAGAGGAAGAAAAAACAAAAAAACCTGCTAAATCCCAGAAATTCCAACTTAAAAAACCTAAGGAACTTACCTCCTATTTGGATCAATACGTTATTGGCCAATATGAAGCCAAGAAGGTTTTGACAGTGGCAGTATACAACCATTACAAGAGACTTCTGCAAAAATCCAATGATATCGATGAAATCAAAATCGAGAAATCCAACATCATCATGGTGGGCGACACGGGTACAGGAAAAACATATTTAGCCAAAACCATGGCAAAAATCCTGGAGGTTCCGTTTTGCATAGCTGATGCGACTGTTTTGACGGAAGCCGGATATGTTGGGGAAGATGTTGAAAGTATTCTCACCCGATTACTTCAGGCTGCTGATTATAATGTTGAAGCAGCGGAAAAAGGAATCGTTTACATTGACGAAATCGATAAAATTGCAAGAAAATCGGATAACCCATCCATTACACGTGATGTAAGTGGAGAAGGTGTGCAGCAGGCACTGTTAAAATTATTGGAGGGAACCGTGGTCAATGTTCCCCCTCAGGGAGGAAGAAAGCATCCTGATCAAAAAATGATTGCTGTCAACACGGAGAACATACTGTTTGTCTGTGGTGGTGCATTTGATGGAATCACCAGACATATTGCAAACAGGTTGAACACCCAACCGATGGGATTCAACAAGCAAATTGAAAAGAAAAAAGTAGACAGAAACAACCTGCTTCAATATGTAACTTCTCAGGATCTGAAGGGTTTTGGATTGATTCCCGAATTGATAGGAAGACTACCCGTTGTAACACATTTGGATCCATTGGATAGGGATACGCTTAAAAGTATTCTTACCGAACCTAAAAACGCACTTGTCAAACAGTACGAGAAACTCATGAAGATGGAAGGTGTGGATCTGGTTTTTGAAGAAAGCGGAATAGACTACATTGTCGAAAAAGCTGTTGAATATAACCTTGGAGCAAGAGGATTAAGGTCAATCTGTGAAGCTATCATCACAGATGCGATGTACGAACTTCCATCAGATGATACCATCAAAGAATTGGTTATAGACTTAAAATATGCTGAAGAACAATTTGATAAATCCAAGTTCAAAAAACTTCAGGTAGCCTAATTTATCCTTTATCCAAATAAATCATGGATTGCGGCCCATCATCACGGGCTATAATCCATGGTTTTTTTATTGTCTATTGAATTATAAATTAAATAAGCGGTATTTTTAGAAGCACTCTCCTCTCCCAATTTTTCAACTACTTCCGTATAGCCATCCAATATTTTTTCTTTATGAGCGACATTGCCTAAAATCAGTTGAAGTTCTTTTAATATTTCCTGAAGATTGAAATCCATTTGGATCAATTCTTTCACAACTTCTTTTTCGGCAATCAGGTTGACCAAGGAAATGTAGGGCACTTTTATCAGTCTTTTTGCAATGGCGTAGCTAATCCAGCTCGTTTTATATACCACCACCTGAGGAACTCTAAAAAGTGCGGTTTCCAAGGTGGCCGTTCCTGAAGTCACTACCGCAGCAGTGGCATGTTTCAATAAATCATACGTCTGATCAAATACAATCCTGATACCTGCCTTTACCGCAGGAGCATAAATATCAATTTTAAGATTGTTCACTCCGGCAATTACAAACTGGGCATTCGGAAATTTGGGAACCAGCTTAAGCATGATAGCTAACATATTTTCCAATTCCTGCTTTCGACTCCCAGGCAACAGGGCGATTATAGGTTGATAACCAAGTTCATTCTTCTGGTGAAAAAATTGATGAACCTGAAATTGGGAAATTTCATCCAATAGAGGATTACCAACATAATGAACCTGAAGATCGTATTTTTCATAAAAAGCCTTTTCAAAAGGAAGAATGCTATAAATATGATCTGTTCTTTCTTTTATTTTGAAGGCTCTATTTTGATTCCAAGCCCAAATTTTTGGTGGTATGTAATAGTGTACGGGAACCCGATGATTCTTTGCAAATTTGGCGATCTTCATATTAAAACCTCCATAATCCACCAGAATCAAGACGTCGGGACGGAATTGCAGAATATCTTTTTTGATGAGGGAAAGGTATTTCAGAACTTTTTGAAAACCCCAAATAACCTCAATAAAACCCATAAGAGCAACATCATCATAATGAGCAGCCAAAGAAAGCCCCTTGGTTTCGGATAGTTCCCCTCCCATACCTCTAAAAATTGCATCTGAATCCGTTTCCTTGAGAGATTGAATCAGATTGGAAGCATGTAAATCCCCGGATCTTTCACCGGATATAATGTAGTATTTCATTTATTCTTCAGAACAATCTTGAGACCTTTTAAAAACTTTACTTTCTGTTAAAAAACAAAGTTCCCCCCAATGAGTAAAGCTAAATCATTTGTTCAATACAAAATCATCTTTTGAAAATTCCTTTTCAAATCTCCCGAACTATAATTTAACAAAAAGTTTATTCCCCAAAGTATTCAACAAAATTCCTGGGAGTTTCATATAATGTTAGCTTGTAAAGACTTCCTTTATGGACAATTTTACTGACAGCAGGGAAAAGAATTTTCCAAAATTCCATGACCAGATTTTCACAACTGGCCATTTTACCTTCCATAAAGTCCACATCCACATTAAGATTTTTGTGATCTACTTTATCTATGACAAGTTTTTTTATCAGAACACTCAATTCTTTTAAATCCACCACAAAGCCTGTATCAGGATCAGGTAATCCTTTTACAGTGACGATCAGTTCAAAATTATGACCGTGCCAGTTTACATTGGCACAGGGTCCAAATACTTCAAAGTTTTTTGCATCTGTCCAATTGGGATTCCAGAGCTTATGGGCAGCATTAAAATGCTCCTTTCTGCAAACATGTATCATTAACAACCTTAATATTCAAACCGCAAATTTAGCCAAAAGAATGAGAATACAGAATCTCACCTCTCTCGGAAAACATTAAAAAGCCTGAACCATAAAACAGTTCAGGCTTTTAAACTTTATGACATTGATTTTTATCTTTTTTTCTCATTAAGTCTTTGGAAGAATATCACCAAGTGATCTTCCCTGCTCAGATCCAGTTTTCCTTCCTTTATGATTTCTTTGCCTAGGGTCTTGTCTTCAGGATTCAGGTTGTTGAGAATATTGTTGCTTTTGCTCCTCACAGAATTCACTTGCTGGTCATCATTGATCAAATAAAAGGATTCCTCAAAAACAAACATCTTTCCCGGAGATGGTGCATAACTGTTTTTTGGAGGAGTCACCATATCAGTATAATACTTTCTTACCAACGTATAGTGATCCCCTTTTACAATAACATTAACAAAATCGTTTGCTTCGACACCTTTTACAAACTCATAACCTTTTTCGAACAGCAACTTTGTCAATAACCCGTTTCCTTGCGAAACCATAGCCGCAGGCCTTTCAAGCATAAAATACTCTAAATAACTTTTGTCCAAGAGAATTTTATTTCCTGTTTCACTAATCACTTCCATTTCATTTTCATGAATATTAAACTTAAATGAAACGTTCTCTTTAATTCCACCATTACTGGTCGCAACATCTGCCCTTGACCAATCGTCGAATAAATATGGAGAACCCTCAACACCCGTATAACCTGAAACCCGCAGGGGAACACCATTGAGCTCAATATTTGAAACCTGACAAAATGAGAAATTTGATATTAGAAATAACAATAAAACCAGAACCCTGTTCATCTTTAATTTTTAATGAGTTTGTGATGTATAATAAATTTATCGGTTTCAATTAATAAAATGTAAAATCCTTTTGGACCTTGGATTTGAATATCTTTTTCAAAATCAAAGCCTGATTTATAACTCTCTACTTTTCCAAAACTTTTCCCTGAAACGTCATAAAGTTCGATTACCATCTGTCCAATATATTCATTGGAAATGGAGACAGTCAGCTGACCATCTGTTGGGTTTGGGCCAATGAAAACCCCCAGCCTGCTTAATTGGGGTTCTTCGTTTTCTATTGATGTAATTACCACCGGATCGGAAAGCCTGTTACAGGCATCATCGAAAATCGCCACCTGATAAAGCCCACTATCTTTAGCTTCATAGGATCTTGCTACCGCTCCTTCAATAGGCAGTCCGTTATTGTACCATTGATATTTTGTGCCGGGAGTTTGGGAAGTTAGCATAATGCCATTGATAACAATAACCGGCTTAATTAGTGTATTGTCGGAAACCTCTATTACTTTTTCAAATCGGGTAGTTCCCTGATCATTTGAAATCTCCAGAGCTATTGTATATGTACCCGGAGATTCAAAAGTAAAATATGGATCCCCTAAAGTAGATGTTCCCAGACCCGAAAAATCCCAGAGATACTCGGAAACATTACCTTCACTTAAATTCTTGAATTCTGTAAAAGCACCCGCACAGGTAAACCCTGCTTCAAAATTAGCAAACAACACGTCTTCACAATTCTGCTGTACCCAATTCTGAGCGTTGGTGACTGTTGCACTTGTGCCTAAGTTGATGATAGCCTGACCTATCAGATCTACATTGACTACATCTAAATTTGTAAAACAAAACTTCTTATACAGGTCATAAACCAATTGGCCTTTTTGGGATGCTTTTACAGCAATCCTTTGATTACCTGAATTATTGATGATAATATTCTCGTCAACTTTCAATATTCCTGACGGCCCGAGGTCTAAAGCTGAACCGGAATCCATCACCAGTTTCTTAAGCCTTAGTTCGGATACTGCCAAAATGCCCTCTCCTCCAACAATATTCAACTCATCCAGCTCAACCGTATTCAAGGTAAGTTTTCCTGAACTGATAATAAGTTGAGAAATTTTTGAACTTCCTGTTGTTGAAAATGAACCTTCATTTCCATCATACTTTGCAGTAAGATCACTTACCATTGTGCCGGAAGCGGCAATATTCAATTGATTCGAAAATTCTATCTCAGAATAAATTCCGTTTATAGATCCATTGGTTCCTACCTGCAATGAATTCAGTCTCAAAACGGGAAAATCTACATATAGAGATGCAGCTCCCAAAACCAATTGATCCAGTTTTTCACCTCCAATTAGTTTCCAGTTTCCCCGTAAAACGGAAAGTTCTAAATTTTCAAATATTGTGCTACCAAAATCCAGAATATTTTCATTGGAATTTTCCGTATCAAAAATGATTTTCCCGTTTGCTATACTGGTTACTGTATTACTGACCCTAAAACCACTGGAGATAGTTATTTCATTTCCATTCAAATCAAATTCTACCGGTCTGTCCCCAAATAAATTTACACTGAAAGCAGCTGCATTTAGTGGGAAATCCACCTTAACGGATCCGAGCTGATTTCCTTCAAATACAACCCGGCTAGTCAATTCCGGAATTTTATTAGCCGATGGTCCGCCGGAAACGGTGGACCAATTTAACGGGTCATTCCAATTTCCTTCATCTCCTCCGATCCAAAATAAAGTTTCTTCAACACCATCCTGAACTCCTGCTGTCATGACCAGGCTGAATTCCTGTGCATTGTTTACCAATGTACCTTTATGTGAAACTAAAATTGTATACTTTTTTGGCTCAGGATCAAAAATCTGAACCTGTTCTACATTATCCCTAAAATTATCCTTGTCGTTTATTCCCCTGGCACTTACAGTTTGGGATGGATCTAATGACCAAGGAAAGTATACCTTTCCATCTTCATCCAAAATCCTGATATCGAGGTCATTGACTAACATAAGATTTTGGGGATTCAGAGTTTGCGGGGCGGGATTTCCTGAAGGATCAGTCCAAGCGATTGTCGCTCTGATGGGAGTGACACCATCTGAAATAAAATCAAATTTATACTCACCTCCATTTGATAATAACAACTCCCTCATGAGCGCTGAACCACCATCTTCATTAAGGATGATTGAGGCGGCGGCATGGGCATCCAATAATCCCCAACCATAGACGTAGTCAGGACCTGGATAAAGTCCTGCTTCCTTGACGGTATTGATCATCAATGCCTTCAGCGTTGCTGCCAACATGTACTTATTATTGTTTCTTTGGTTATAGAGCTGCTGAAGCAACAGTAAAGATCCGGAAACGTTAGGCGTAGCCATGGAGGTTCCGCTGAGACTTGTATAGCTATCCGAATTTCCCTCATTGGCTATCGAAGAGCTGAACACATTCACTCCAACTCCGACTATATCGGGTTTTATCCTGCCATCATCTGTGGGACCCCAAGATGAAAAATTACTCATTTGGATGGAAGCTGGGTCAATGTACCCATTTACTTTGTTGACTGCCCCCACGGTTATTACGTTTTTGGCAACTCCTTCAGGCCCAATAGTATCTTCAGGTCCATCCGAAGGCTTTGTTCCGCTTCCTGTATCAGTTCTGTCATTACCTGCAGCCCATACCACTGTGTAATAAGGTTTGGAAAAAAGCAAATCGTCCAACGCCTTACTTTTACCGGAATAATATCCGAATCTATAATCAATATTGGCATCTATACTGGTGTTTCCTGCCCAGGCCCAAGCCCCTACGCTATTTCTATACCATCCTACAAGAATGCCATACGAGTGATTTGAGATTATATGCCCATCCGGCTTGGTGATGGGATCATATGCATTGGCATTCATTTTTGAAACATCAGAATCCCAATTGAATGCCCAACCGATCGCTTCACTCGCCATACCTCTGGCATTGGCATTAAGTCCTGCTGCGAGAACGGTCCCGGTTACATGGGTAGCATGATTGCTGATCGTTTCTGTTGAACCGTCAATTTGTGTAAGTCTTCCCTGAAATTCAACGTGATTGGCTCTAGGTCTGGTTTGATCATATATACCAACAGTTATCCCTTTACCCGTAAGATTCAGGCCCAGATTCCCCCCAACCTGTAAACTGCTTGTACCTGTACTCTGGGCAGCTGCAACATTAAAAACAGTATAATAATTAGGATGTCCCAGTTCATCAAAATAATTAAGCTTGGCTATTTTTCCATTTTCCAAATAAAGATAAATGGGAACATTTTTCAGTCTGGCTTCTTTTTCAATTTCAGATTGATCTAAAAATAAATTTTTATAATTCTCTGCCAAATTATTTGAGATACTTTTTCTATGGTCATTCAGCTTTTCCAACTGCAACCTTTCCTGTTCTTGAGAAAAAACAATACTAGAAATCAAAAAAGCTGCAACCAGGAAAATATACTTCATAAGATTCAAATTAACACTTTGTTAAAACTAATCTAAGTTTACAAAAGTTCAAAAAAAAAGGAGAGGTATCCCCCTCCTTTTTGTCATTTCTAATTGATTTTATTCCTTTGTCAACACTATCGTTCCTCCATCTCCCCACGTATTATTCCAGGAGATATTGACAATGCCCTCTTCAGGAACGCTAAGACCGGTGATGGTGAAAGGATCACCATATTGGTCGGCATTTGAAGCAGCACCTAAAATAGTATTGCAATTGTCCGAAATTGTACCACTAGGTGCTGAATCTGAATATAATCCCGGATATAATCCAAAAGACATATCACTCAATTGGTATACACCTATGCCTGCTTCTGTCAATTCTACAGTGGGTGCGGCACCGATAACAAAGTCATTGATTGTCTGATCTGCACCGCCTTCACCGTCACCGGTTATTAAGGTTTGCCAAAATACGCTGTAAGTACCTACCAGATCGGAAGGACAGATTACTCTGATCCTAAAAGTCAGATCGGAATAGTTGACACTTACTTTAGCTCCTGTGGATGAAGTGATCTTCAAAATCAAATCGGGAGTTTCTGATGGATCAATATTCCCTGTCAAAACGTTGACCGGAAGTTGGGCGATCACCTCACCGGCAGGTATAGTAACTGTATTGTTTTCCAGTGTATAATGGACTCCTGCAACAGCTGTAGATTCAGGATCAGCCTCAACAGTAACTGTAACCGGACTTGTCTGAGGAGCACCGACCAGGTTGATCTGAAGATTGGCAACGTCAGTTTGAGTAAGAGAATTTCTCACATAATTTTGAGTGATGCCATTCGGAAGAGTCGATGCATCGAATTCAACCTCCAGACCATCCCAGACTTTGTTAAAATCTGCTTCATCCATACAGGAAACCATTGTTCCTAAAAAGAACAGGGCTAACAACGTATAAATTTTATTTATTTTCATGTTTTTCCAGTTAAGAGGTCATTAATAACCCGGATTCTGCTCCAGGTTTTCATTTAATTGAATTGAAGTTAGAGGCAGGTTAGCTAGAATCCTGTAGTCACTGTAAGGGACCACAGGGAGATTTCTGTGCTTTCTGATATCCAATCCGTTTCTTTTAAGATCAAAAAAACGATGACCTTCAAGAGCAAATTCTACCCTTCTTTCGTGCAATATTTGTTCGAAAAGAGCATTTCCCGATACCGAACCTAATGCAGGTAGTGCCCTTTTGCTTCTTAGGGCGTTCAAGTCAGCTATCGCACCTGCTTCGTTTCCTGCTTTGAACCTGGCTTCCGCTCTTATAAGATATAGTTCAGAAGCTCTGAGAATCGGAATATTTTCCAAAAACTGACCTTTTGCACCTCTCCATTTATTCGAACTATATACAGGTCCGGAGAAACCGGCTCTTGTTGAAGGTGACCATGCAGCCAACCTTACATCACCCTCTTCATAGGATTCAATTAAATCCAAAGAGGCACTTAGGATAAACTGTCCACCTGCAGTTGCATCGGAAGAAAGAGAGCTCATGGAGTTGTTCACACCATCTACAGTGGACCAATCCACTTGTCTGATTTCTACTTCAAATAAAGATTCCGGATTAGGGAAGGTGTTAAAAGCTGAAACATAATTTTCGGCAGTCACCAAACCTGTTCCATCATCCGCCAAACCCGCTGTAGTCATCGCTTCGGAAGCCAATGCTTCAGCACGATCATTTCTACCCCAATAAAGGTAAACTCTAGCTAATAGGGCTTGGGCGGCAGCTTTTGAGGCTCTGTAAACATCGGCTGAACCCAATGCAGCAGGTGGAAGAATACCAATTGCCTGAATCAAATCTGCCTCGATTTGTTGGTAAACTTCAACATTGGTACTTCTGGCTCTTAAATCAGCACTAGAGAAATTTAGAGTGGGGGTTGTTCTTAAAACAACTGACTTATCCCAACCGCCAACTTCTTGTCCCGGCTCATATCCATAAACCCGCGCAAGGTCAAAGTAGTAAAGTGCTCTTATAAAATATGCTTCTCCTTTTACTTGCGCTCTTAAAGCTTCGTCAGTTCCGGTAGCTTCATCTATCCCATCAATAATTATATTAGCATCGTTGATCGCAGCATAAGCCCCTCTATTAGAATTTACACCACTAAAATCCCAAAGGTTGATATGTGATCTATCCTCATTGACCTCTTCTCCAATATATCTTCCGGTGTTGGCGATTATAAGAACATTATCAGCCAGCACTTCAGGTGCAATCATCATGGTTTGTCCATAATAATTAAAATCCCTAACTCTTCCATACATGGAAAGAGCAAGACCATTGTAACCACTGACGTTATCAAAAGCAGAAGCCGGAGTCAAACTCTGTCTTGGCTCTACGTCCAGAACATCTGAACATGCCGATGCTAACAAAGCACCCCCTATAATCATTGTTTTAAGTATGTTTTTCATTTTTATCCTTAATTAGAAATTAAGATTTATTCCCGCAGAAATTTGCTGAGAGTTCGGGAAAGTTGCAAAAGAAGAAGTACCGACAGAGTTGGCTTCCGGATCTATTCCATTGAATTTTGTAATTGTAGCTAAATTCAACCCCTGAACAAATACATTGGCTTGGGCAATTCCGATTCTCTGAGACAATGTAGGAGGAACAGCAAAGTTCAAAGTAACTTGCTTTAACCTGATGTAGCTACCATCACTTAATTGTCTTGTTGATTGACTTACATAGTTGGATCCACCCGGTCTTGCACCACTTTCATATGGCATAGGGTGACTAACAAGGTCGCCCGGTTGCTTCCAATATTCCAATTGATTTACAAATTGGTTGTTTGGACCTGATCCGGTACCTCCCAAGTTATAGATATCAGCATTGAATGCTAAGTTTCCATATTGATATTGGAAAAACACCTCCAAGGAAAGGGCTCCATATCTAAAGCTATTGGAAAGACCACCATAAGAAGTCGGCAATGCGCTACCCAAATATCTCGGATCATCATCCCTGATGGTATAGGTATATTCATTGTTTTCATCAAGATACATTGGACGACCATTGGCGGGATTCACACCTGCATAGGGAGTGAGTACATATGGAGACAAAGGTTTTCCGACTATCAAGGCATTTCCTATTCTGTCCTGACCATCAAAGAGGGACATCAACTCATTTTCCAACAACGTAATATTGAAACCTGTAGACCATTGGAATTTTCCGGCTATGATGTTTACAGTCTGAAGATCAAAATCAATTCCTTGGTTTCTTACCTCACCTGCATTCCTGGTGATTTCTCCAAACCCGGAATCAACCGGCAATGGCGTGTCAAACAACAGGGCTGTTGAGTTCTTTCTCCAAAAATCCACCGTAGTGATGATCCTTCCATTAAAGAATGTTCCGTCTAGGCCAATATTGAAGGTTTCTGCTTCTTCCCAAGTCAACAAATCATTTCCTAATTGTGTAACCCTGAGTGCCGGAGAACCTAAATACTGACCTGTACTTCCAACCAAAGTAGCTGACGCAAAATCAGGGATCAAGGAATTTCCGGTAATACCATAAGAAGCTCTTACTCTTAAATTATCCAACCAAGTCACATCTTCCAGAAAAGACTCAGATGAAAGTCTCCAACCAACGGAGGCCGCTCCAAAAGTACCGAAACGAACTTCAGAACCGAATCTGGAGTGGCCGTCTCTTCTCAATGTAAAATCAGCAGTATAGCGATCATCATAATCATATTTTGCCTGTCCGAAAATACCTAAACGCTTATATTCTGTAAATGATGAGCCAACAGATAAAGGTGTTGCCGCATTATTCAAGTACCTGAGGATTGGATTGGCAAAACCTTGGCCTTGGGCAGAGGTCAATTCTCTGGCTTCACTCTTGAATTCAAATCCGACTATACCGGAAACAGTATGCACGTTGTTGAATTTCTTATTGAAGTTGAAATTGTGGTTGGTGTTGAAGTTGGTATTTCTTCTATCCACATTGGTAGAGTTACCGCCTGCACCTCTAAAGGCTGCAATTGTGGAAGGCCTGTTGTTCTCATCCTTTATGTCAGAAAAATCAAGACCTGCAAAAGAGGTAAAGCTCAACCATGGAGTAAACTGATAATTCAACTGAAGATTGGAAACTGTCTGTACTGTTCTTGCCAATCTCAATTCCTGCTCAGCTCCCTGTACGATGTTATATCCGAAAAGGTGATCAGAAGGATAATCTCGGAATGTACCGTCTTCATTATAAATCGGAATATTCGGTCTTGCTGTAAAACCTGCTTGGAACGGGCTGTTGATAAAGTTACCACGATCAATCGCTCCATTGGATTCTTGGTAGGCCAAAGAAACTGAAGTATTAATGGTAAGTTTCTGATTAGGCCTGTGAGTCAGATTAAGACGGGCAGTTCCTCTTTGATAATCGGACTTGATAACCTGGCTACCCTGATCAGTATAAGAACCTGACAGGAAGAATGTTGTTTTTTCATCCCCTCCGGAAACCGAAAGATCATAGACACTTAACCTATCATCTCCAAAAGTAGCATCCACCCAACTGTTATTGATAAGGTTTGGATCTTCAGGATTTCCAAAAACCGTAGCTGCATCACCCGGATTTCTACCCGCATTGATAAAAGCATCTCTTTTTAATCCTGCAAGTTGCGATGAACTCATGACCTCATAAAGTCCTAAGGGTTTAACAACTCCCTCCTGAACTGAAAGTCGTACTTTTGTAGTACCTCTTGTTCCGCGTTTGGTTGTTATCAAAACGACACCATTTGCTGCTTGTGCACCATAAATGGCACCGGCTGCGGCATCTTTTAAAACTTCAATTGACTCAATATCATTTGGGTTGATACCAGCCAATGCATTTTGAGAGGCATTGCCTGCCAAATTGCCCGCAGGAACCTGCACACCATCTATGATATAAAGTGGATCGTTTCCGGCGTTTACCGAACCGACACCACGAATTCTCACTGTGAGGGCTCCACCAGGCTGACCGGTAGATGATGCCACCTGTACGCCGGCGATTCTACCCTGCATCGCTCTGTCAAATGATTGCATAGGCAAATCCTGGAACACCTCTCCTTTTACCGAAGAAATAGCACCTGTGATTTCCCTTTTTGACTGATCACCATAAGAAGTGATCACGAATTCAGAAAGAGATCTTACATCCGGATCCATTGCCACATCTATGGTGGTTCTGTTACCGATATTGATTTCCTGTGTGCTTAGCCCGATAAAGCTAAAACTCAATACATTGCTGCCGGCAGGTACATTGATGGAATAATTTCCATCCAAATCGGTTGCTGTACCGATTGTTGTTCCTTTAACCAGAACCGTAACCCCCGGGACCGGTTGGTTGTCTTCCGTAGACACCACTGTTCCGGTAATCACACGGCTTTGTGCAAATGCAATTGCATTTGCACAAAGAAGCATAACTCCTAGTAGTAAAACTTTCCTCATTTTTGTTTTTTTTAGTTTAACGATAATCCAATTTTATCCATTCTCTTCCTATAATCCAAAAAATTTAAAAAAGTTTATATAGAAGGATAAAAATTATGGAGATGGTTTTTATTTATAAAACAGATAAAATCAGAATTTTATTTTGATTTTTTTTAATAAAAAAGATAATGATATAAAAAAAGGGCATGAAAACTAGGTTCATAAAATTTAATTTTTTTTTAACCTTCTTTAACATTAAACAGGGGACACAAAGAATTTTATTGTACTAAAAATTTTATTATAAATAAAAAATTTTTATAAAAAATAATAATTAAACATAATAATTATTTATAAGTATAATTTTAATGATAAAAAAATATGATTTATTAATAATAATTTTAGGCTTAGAATCATTAAAATTTACCCAATAAAAAGAGGACAATTAAGCAAATGGTGCCCTAATCAGTTTCTCTTGGTGAAAATTGCAGAATTTTAATGTGCTTTTGAAATCATTGGGAAAATAATGTACATACATTAATTTAAAGTTGCCCAAAAAATCATGATCATTGAATAGCAATGGTAATCCTTCTGTTCAGGGCCCGGTTTTCGGGAGTGTCATTCGGAAGTATGGGTTGTTTGTCTCCCATACCTTTTGTGAGGGCTCTGCCTTCTTTTATTCCTTTTTCCAAAAGATAATTCTTAACACTTTCTGCTCTTCTCAGGCTTAGAGATTCATTGTAAATGGCACTGCCGACATTGTCGGTATGTCCGACGATGTATATGTTGACATTATAATTTGAAACAAGAAATTCATAAAGCCTCTTCAGCGAACTCATGGACTCAGGTTTCAATTCATCCTTGTCAAAATCAAAAAATATGTTTTCAAACACAAACTCTTCCCCTGAGCTGATAGGAGTAAGTTCAATTTCCAAATTTTTTCTATCCTGAAGATTATCCCGCTCCACATTGTATATTTTAGGCAGGTATCCTTCCTTTTCGACATAAAGACCCGAGAAAGCCTTGTCAGGATATAGCATCATAAACTCCCCCGTTTTACCATCGGACCTGAACTGATAAAGGGTACTGTCATTGACCAGACTCACGAGGGATAGCTGCGCCTGTACAGGCAATCCGGTCTTGCTGTTAAGAACTTTCCCTTCAGTAACCATCAGTTTTTCCCCAAGGTTAATTTCTTCGGGAAATCTGAATCTATATAAAAAGGAACGATCGACATCACCGCCTGCATAAGTACTTTCAGTATAATATCCGTAATCCCGCTGGGCGGTAATAAAGAGGGCAACCTGGTCTTTATGGTCATTAATGGGATAACCCATGTTTTCAGGGGTAGTGAAAACACCATCCTTCACCCGGGAGATAAAAAGATCCATTCCGCCGAATCCCTGATGTCCGTTGGATGCGAAAAACAGTATTTCATTGTTGAAATAAATAAAAGGTGAAACCTCATCCTTGGGGGTATTTACCATTCCACCCAGATTCTTAGCTTCGGACCAAGACCCATCGGCCATTCTAAGGGTATACCAAATATCATTTCCACCAAAACCTCCCCTCCTATTCGACGAAAAGAAAAGTATCCTGCCATCTGCCGAAAGCGAGGGTTGGGACTCCCAGGATCTGGAGTTGACATTTTTTCCCATATTGGTCGGTCTTTGCCAGCTGTTGTTGACTTTATAGGCAATGTAAAGGTCACAGCTGCCAAATGAATCCGGAGCATCACAGGAAGTATATATTAAAATATTGCCGTCTGCGGATATAGTACAGGTTCCTTCATTGTATGGTGTATTGATATTTTCAGCTATCCCTGAAGGCTTGGTCCAGTTCTCCCCGTCATCGCCCAGATACGAGACATAAATATCCTCATGCTGATTAGGTTCGGTGCCATCACGCTTGGTAAAGAGAATCTTCCGGCTGTCAGCTGTCAGAACCGGGAAATACTGAAGGGAGTATTGGTTAAGTGGCTCAGGCAGTTTTTCCTTTTTGATCTCAAGGGAGTTGTCCAACTGCTCCTGCAAAAAATCAATTTGAGCCTTGGTCTCCTGATAATGAATGCTGTTTTTAAATCCTTGACTTAAAATGGGATCAACTCCTGAAAATTCGGAAAGTGCTGCTGAAAAATCCCCTAGATTGAGATACGCATGAGTTTTGAGCCAACCAAAATCTGACTTTACCTGATCGGAGGCTTTCGTTGCTCTTTTCAAACCCCTGTCCGCCACCTCCAATGCATCGGCAGGGTTACCAAGCGTCAGGAGCACTCTTCCCCATTTAATATAGGATTCAAAAAAATTTGCTTCCCGGGAAATCGAGGCTTTGTACTTCTCGATTGCTTCGGCATACATCCGCTTTTGAACCAGCTCATCCCCTTCCTGATGCAACTTGATCGCCCTGCCATCAATGATGGAGTAGGTTTGCGCAAAGGCCAACTGGGCACTCAGCAACAATAGCAGGAAAAGACCGATTAATTTCATGAATTTATGGAATGTCCATAAATTTATGGGTTTGAAGGGAAATATTCCAATTTGGATGAAATTTAACGTAATCAATGATGGAATTCGTGAAAATGTGGGCTTTGCTCCATTCCGGCTGCAGTAATTTCTTGCATTTTTTATTTACAAAAGCTGCATGTTGCTCCGCAAAAGAAAAATCAGACTGATGAAAGATCACTACTTTCAATTCGTGTGCCACATCATATATGCCCGGATGCGGAGCTTTGAATTTTTTGGGAGAAAAACAAACCCAATCAAAGTCACCTGAAAAGGGATGAACCCCGGAAGTTTCCAGATGTGTGGTAAATCCCGCCTGCTTCAGCAGTTTTGTCAAGGGACCTAGATCGTACATCAGCGGCTCTCCCCCTGTGATCACCACCATCCTACCGGGATATTGCAGCGCTCCGCCAACAATCGCTTCAATGGGCAATACGGACCATTTTCCTGCTTCCCAAGAATCCTTCACATCGCACCAGACGCAACCCACATCGCATCCTCCCAAACGAATAAAATATGCCGGTGAACCTGAAAAAGTACCTTCTCCCTGTATTGTATAAAATGCTTCCATCAAGGGAAGCATCGTTCCTGCTGCAACTGCTGTTTGTCTGTCCATGATAATTTTTGATAAAGCGGGTAATCGAACCGCTGGTCTGTGTTTTTTTTAGGACTGCAAAGGTAGACCTAAAAGCAATTGCAAAAAAGGTATTGTTGGAAAACGTATATGGTATTTGGTATGTGGCCTTGAGTATGTGGCATCGTCATCTTGATTCTTGATACTTGGCTCTTGATTCTTCATCTTGGCTCTTGATACTGTTTCTTGATACTGGATCAGGGCTAAAAAAGAAAAAGCTCCGGATTTCAGATAATTACTGAAATCCGGAGCTTATGCAGCAGGTTTACGAAAATCAAAAACCTAGAACAGCCTGTTTGCCGATTTTGTCTTTCTGTTCCAGACCAAGCAGCTCGGCCTTTCGCCATAAACCGCCGGCGTAACCTGTGAGCTGACCGTTCTTTCCGACAATCCTATGACAGGGGAGCATCACCAGGATCGGATTGCAGCCGATGGCACTTCCCACAGCCCTTACAGCATTTGGACTGCCGAGCCTGTTTGCAATTTTTTCATAAGTGCTCGTTTCGCCAAAAGGAATTTTATTCGCTTCCAGCCAGACTTTCCTTTGGAAATCTGTCCCTCCGAGAGCAACAGGAATGTCAAAGGTTTTTTGTTTGCCTTGAAAATATAAACCAAGCTGGATGCAGATATCCATCAGGATACCATCCAAAAACTTGTCCGATACAGCTTCATCTGTAAACTGTAAAGAAATCAAGTAACCGTCAAAAACCTCAGCTTTGACATTGCCCAGAGGCGTCTCCATCACCGTATATTCTCTCATATCTACTGTCTTTTTAGGGTGTAAACTCATTTTGATCAATAAATACTCTCACGCCACTTTATAGTAGAACAACGGATTTAATTAGATTTTGTCTTTAAAATAAGCAATTTGTTTGATTAAGGTTTCTTAAATGCGAAAAAAAAGAAAATATTCTTAGTATAGGCTCCGTAAGACATATACCTATTACACCATCATCATCCGATATCTCCAGACTTCTCTCAGATCCAAAACGGACACTTCAAAAGGTTTGTAGATGGGATTACCTGAACAGAGTAGCAGACTCTGATGGTCTTTGATCCTGTTATAGGCGATTTTAAAAGTGACCCCATCCAGCTCGGTAACAATCACGTACTTCTCCCCATCCTTAATTGCCGTCCAGTCATCCATATATTCGCAGACGATCCAGGCTTCATCCGGTATCGGCAGCATCGAGTCACCATCCACCTGAAATACCCGGTGTTTTTTATCCGTAGGCAAAAAGGGCAAAGAGAATCTCGGTAATTCACCAATAAAATCCGGATCGGCAAATCCGGCCAGATAGCTGGCCTTGGCCCGCTGGGAAACCACCTCGATCAGCTCTCTTCCACTGGCATCTACCGTAGTGGTCAGGATGCGCAGATTGCGTCCCCTCAGAAACCGGTCTGTCTCCAGCAATTCCCGGAGCTTGTATTCAGAATATTTTTCCAGCTCTTCCCGAAGGAGAATATCCACCGAAACGCCCAGATAATCCGCTATCGCCAGAAGGGTTTCGAGCGGTGGGTTGATATTCAGTTCATATCCCGCCAGCTTGGACCTGCTGATTCCAATGGCATCCGCCATGATTGCCTGGGTGAGGGATTTTTTCTTTCGAAGGAATTTGAGGTTGGAGTGGAGGTTCATATGATGACGAAATAAGATGTGCCTGTGGCGAGATAAAAAAAAGATAAGCTTTGTGAGATAGTTTTCTGATACGCCTGTGGCGGGATAAAGAAAGATAGGCTTTGCGAGATATAAAAGGTTATCTGTTCCATTCTTAAATTTTATTTTTTGCTTGATCGCCAGTGTTGATTTGTTTGTTAAGTTTTATCGGAAGGGATTTAGAGATAACTTTCATTTGATCAAACTCCGCTTCAACAACAATTTACGTTCAAAACCTAAATCAATCCAATGTCCAGCACCTTCTGACAAAGAAGCCCTTGCTATATAATAGAATTTTATTCTATCCAAATAATGATATCGCGCATAACCTTCAGCAATATTGGCTCCTACAGAATCAATTGACTGAATCATTTGGTTTCCCCAGGTTTTTCTCAAAGGATATGACTATCGTAAATGATCCAAGCAATATTCAAATGTATTTTGTAGCCAAAATTCATTTTTTACCCTATTCTAAAAGGTCAATATTGAAATAAAGTAGAAATAAATGGACACAAACAGATACAACAATTAGTATTTAAGATCTTTTTAAAGTTGGTTCTTTTCGGGCAAACCCAAAATAAACAACTTTCCATCCGGAGATTATTTCTGCTTTTATTTCGGCAAAGCTATATTTCAATATATTTCCAAGACAACCTACGTCCCCCTATCTTCCAACCCCACTCAAATGTAAAAAAAAAATGATTAAATTATAAACAATAAAATGTTAATTTAATCGTCAAAATAATCATGGAGGGAAGGAGAAGTATTGTTCATATGGATCTGGATTCGTTTTTTGTGTCGGTGGAGAGGTTATACGACAGCCGGCTAAACGGCAAACCTATTCTTATCGGCGGATCGGGGGATCGCGGAGTGGTGGCATCGTGCAGCTATGAGGCACGGAAATTCGGGATACACTCAGCCATGCCGATGCGCACGGCAAGACAGCTTTGTCCCGAAGCGATGGTCATCCGGGGGGATTTTGAAAAATACAGCCAAAAGTCACATGAGGTCACTGAAATCATCCGCGAGGATGTGCCGCTGTTTGAGAAGTCTTCAATCGATGAATTCTATATAGATTATACAGGGATGGACAGGTTTTTTGGCTGCTTCAAAATGGCCGGCGAGCTCCGCAAAAGAATCCTGACAGAAAGCGGATTGCCCATCTCTCTGGGTCTCTCCGAAAACAAAACCGTATCCAAAGTAGCTACCGGGGAAGCCAAGCCCAACAACGCGAGAGAAATTCCTTATGGGTTGGAAAAACCTTTCCTTGCTCCCTTATCCATCCGGAAAATCCCGATGATCGGTGAAAAAACTTCCCATATGCTTTACAATATGGGCGTAAAAAAAGTGCAGACACTTCAGGTGATGCCATCCGAACTGCTGGAGGCTACCTTTGGTAAAAACGGACACATGATCTGGGAAAAGGCAAACGGCATAGACCGCTCACTGGTGACACCTTATTCCGAAGCAAAGTCCATTTCCACAGAAAACACCTTTGAGCAGGACACTATTGACGTACGCATGCTGGAAGCCACTCTCATCGCCATGACCGAGCAGCTCGCCACCAAGCTGCGCCAAAAAAGACAGCTCAGTGCCTGTGTGAGCGTGAAGATCCGCTACTCCGATTTTGATACGCATACGGTGCAGCAGCGGATTCCCTATACCTCTGCGGATCACACGTTGATCCCTGTCGTGAAGGAGCTCTTCCGCAAACTCTACAACCGCCGCCTCCTTATCCGTCTCATCGGGGTGCGTTTCAGTGCACTCGTCCACGGCAACTATCAGATCAGGCTTTTTGAAGACACCCAAGAGCAGATCAACCTCTACCAGGCACTCGACCGGATCAATACCAAATACGGTGACAAAACCGTCTGCCGGGCAGTGGGAATGGCCGTGGGAAGAAGACGGTTCAATCCTTTCAATGGAAGGGAGATGTGAAATGAATTAAGCAAAAGAGTTGGAAGACCGAAGCTAAAATCAAACTTGTCTGATTTTGTTGACACTTTTTGTCCAGTGTCAGTTTAAAATCAGTGTTTTGATTTCATTTCTTTTTCACTTGTATTCATATAATCAAATATCAAAAACCGGATAGCGGCCGCTGCCAAAAAACAAAGCCCGGATACACAAAGAAATGTCACCTCCAAATCAATGAAGGTGACATCTACTTTCCAACCTACCAACTAAATTATCTTAGGCTAAAAACAGGGAAGCAATCTGCAACACCTGCTCTTTGTTCAATGGCTCATCCCATGCTTCGGAAACAGCCCCGGCATCAATTCCTGACAGACTCGTAACATCCACACCCGCATGAGTGACGTTTTCTTCTCCTGCGTAAATCGCCTGAGCTGCAGCAGGCAGAGTACCGATATTGGCATTTGTGATCCAGCCTTTCACATCATCCTGACCTTTTTTGGTCCTCAACCTTCTTACCATGGAGGCATGTCTGGCTTCTACAGAGTGGATAGACAATGCTGCTGTCAACACAACATCACTTTCCATTACATTTGCTGCCTGACCTTTGTAAGCCCTTACTCCTGTATCTTCAAAAGCCTGGGAAAGCGCCAAAAAGGTAGGATAATCAGAAAAAGGAGCGAAATTACCCCCTGCGGTAAAGTCAAACGCAGGTTCCGCTACCGGCGTGCCACCCAGCACATTCCCGATCACTTCAACCAAGAAGTTCACGTGAGCCAACTCGTGGTCTCTGATCTTTGTGAAAATATTCTGATCAGCACCATCAATCACCCCGGATTCGATTGCCATCTGATAATACCTGTACTCCAGATGTTCCAGTGTCAGCGCAAAATTAAGCGTATCAATCAAGCTGGCAGTGTCGGCTTTGGCGATTCTGGGAATCGTACTCAGAATAGACAAAGGCACAGCAGCCATCGCTACTTTCTTACCGAAATCTCCAAACTGCCTAAAGGCCTCTCTTCTGGAGAAAAACTTATCTTTTTCTTCCGGATTGTTTGTGTCCGGACACATTGTATCGAGCAATTTTATCAAGTTCATATCTGATTTATTTTAATAGTGAAAATTAGCTAGGCAATTGACTGAAGTCAATCGGGGTGGTGACAAAGGTACTTGCGGCTGTAAGCACTTCGCTGAAAGTCAGCGTACGCTCCAATCCGTTTGCATCGATCAGGTCATCACCTGCAAAATCATCGGAACCCGGATTGATCAGGTCACGGATAGCCGCAGCGTGTCTTGCCTCCACAGAAACGATTTTTCCTGCTATCAGTAATAAATCAGGATTTTCCAAAAATTGTCCTGCTCCGTTATATGCAGCAACTCCCAAATCCTCAAAAGTCTTGGCGGCTGCCAATACCGAACTTCTACTGCCAAAATCTATGCTGCTAAAATCAACTTCCAAATCAGGAATTGCAGTAGCGACACTGTTGATCGCTGCTTTTAAAAATTCCCTGTGTGCCCGCTCATGCTTCTCCAGATCCGCCATTATCTGCTTCTCTTCAGCATTGGCATTGGCATAATATCCTCCCTGTAGTACAGCGGCATAAAACGCCGCTTCCAACTGTTCCAAAGCATAGGCATAATTCAGGACACCGACATCTCCCGAACCCAGATTGACAGCGTCAGCCATCGGGGGTCTCATGTCTTCATCGTCCCGACAGCCGATCAACAACAATCCTGCAGAAGCCACCGAAAGGGTGCTTCGCTTTAGAAATAGCCTTCGGTCTGCATTTTTCACCACAGCCCTTGGCTTGATTAATTCATTGAGATTTTTCATTTTAATGTGTTTTGGTTACTAAAATTTGGTTTTGGTTTTAATTGGGAATTAAGTTTTAATTGGGAATTAAGTTCAAAAACTTCCACAGACTTGTTCTGTAAAAGCGTTCGGAAAGATTTACGAAGCTTCAAGGAAGATTAGATTGATCGCCCTCTGTAAAATAAATTTTTGATCCTATAATGCATTCCACAAGCTCGAACGCTCATGGTATCCGGATGATTGGATATGAATGATTTTTTGTTGTTCATAATGTTCTAAATCTAGATTTGTACTTGATTTACTAAAAAACTTTTGCTGTTTAAATCGAGCCTTTTTAGTCATCAAAATCTTTAATTCGTTGAAAGATGGGATTAAAAAATTTATTTCCAAACTATTTTTCAATGCAGGAAAAGGCAATGGAATATTGTTGAAAATGCGTGATTTTAGCGGGTTGTTTTACACAGAACAATTACTGTAGCTCATAAAAATAAAACTGCATTTTAACCATAAAAATGTAGCTGACTGATTTTTATTCACCCCTAAAATAATTTGAAAATATTTTCTTATTTTTTTGTGAGGAAACTTAAAAGAAGGGACTAACCCCCTGGACCACCGCTTTGCGAAGAGAAACCGATAAACATTAATAGTTGTCCATGTTATTCTTTTTTGTTGTTTCCGAAAAAGTTTTCATAAAACCGGAGTCAATCAGTAAAGGTACCCACATAGTGGAAAATCCTCTTCGTAACAATTCCCAAAAATTTTAGCCATATTTTTAGTATTAGAGACTTCCTATAAGATTTTAGACAACAGCTTTAAGCACATGTAAAGGTGAAAAAATCATTTACAGCTTTTCATTTGTACTATCCCTGATTTTTTCAGCCGGATGTACCGGAAACGAAAAATGAAGGGAACTGACAACATTTACCTTAACCCTTCTTGTCAAACATATAAGTTCAGTCAAAAACCTATCGAAAAATCCTGATGGGCCTTATATTTATTCCAAAGATGAATAAGTTGGATCCCCTTACTTTCTTTCGCCCGGTTTATCCAAAATAATTGATGTAATAGGATAGACTATTTTTATGTTCTTTTCTGACCTGAGTCTGTCCAAAATAGCTTGCGTGACCTGATGTTGAATTATTCTCCTTTTTCTGGGGGAACACAGATAACGCAGCGACAGCTGTATCCCACGCTCATTGATATCGATGTATACCGTGGGTGTGTATTGTGTGAAAGCAATGAAAAAATCCTTTTTGGCTTTCCTGAATTCCCGTTCGATTTTCTTGAAATCATCCTTCATCAGTTCGTTCATGATGTCCAATAAAATAGCCTGAGCCTTTTTCTGATCACTGTCCAGACTGATATATAAATGCTGCTCGTTCCAGATGTAATCAAACCCCTGACTATAATTTGCCTGTGGCATCGTAAACACAACGGAGTTGGGAATATGCAATATCCTGCCTGTACTCTGCTCCGCATCCACCCAGCTTCCGACTTCGAGAAGACTGAACTGGAACAACCTGAGATCAACTACATCCCCTTTGGAGTCGCCTACCTGTATCCTGTCCCCTATGTCAAACGGTTTTCTCCAGAATATAAACAACCACCCGGCAATATTGACAAATATGTCCTTGAGGGCAATGGCTATTCCCGCAGACAACAATCCCAAAAAAGTAGTAATGGACTGAAAATTACTGATCCAGATATTCCCTACCAGAAGCAACCCTATAATGACCAAAATGTACTCTATGGTTTTGCGGCCGTGATACTGCTTTTTAAGATCCCCCTCAATATCGCTGAATACGAGTTTGACCGTAGCTTTTTTTATCGCCCACAGAATCAGAATGATCAATACCGTCTGTAGGATATTTATCCGCATCTCGTACTGGATAAAATTATCCAAATAGCTGGTCACCTGTTCCATAAACTCAAATATTGGCTAAACTAAGGCTAGTTTGGATCAAATTCAAAATTGATGGGTTAAAAAAATCCAGCGCTTGCCTTTCGGTTCCGTATTTACAGCTTTTGTTGACTGTGCTTATCTCAGACCAAAACCTTTTTTATAAGACATCATCAGATAATATGGCCAATAGCCCCCAAATGAAGACATACTCACTCCGATTGTATTTCTTCTGTCTTTCACTCCCTGCCAATCAAAAGTCACCTGCGTTACATATCCCAACCTCCTATATTTATTGATATCATAGCCAATTGCTACAAGTTCATTGAATTCGTTGGTTGCATACCCTCTAAACATCGCATCTCCACCTATCTGAAATGATGGGCCTGCAGCTACTCCCAGTCTAAAATCATCTTTGGTTTTGATAAGGTCAAACTGGAATTTGACATCTGTAAACATACTGGACGAAAATTCATTGTTCTCTTCACTTCCCTTTTCACGAGTGTTTGGCCAACCGTCTGTATCTGCCACAGAAACGAAAAAGGTAATGGATGGATTGATGGAAATCCTGTCATGGACAAAAATACTCAGCTCATTGGAAAAATTCAGTGCTACTTTACCAATATTACCCTCTACTCCCGGACCTCCACCTATCCTGTAAATCAAGCGGCTATCCTTTTCCTGGGCAGAAACCGAAACTATTATTCCCAAAAAAATCAAAATCAAAATATTTGTCTTTTTCATGCCATGTTCTTAGTCAATAGCAAAACTAATGTTTTTTTATAAAAATGCTTTTCCCGAAAATAAAACAGCATTCCCTCCCACCGCTGCCCAATTTTTCATCCGCTATTCTTGCTTTACATTTTGTTTTTTGTTTAAATTATAAACAGTTAAATGTCTATAATATTAACATTCGTGTAAAAGGAGTGCGCTGCATCAAGATAAGCTGCGAGAGATAAGTCCGGTTATTGTTCATTGGCGCAGGTCCTATCTTAAATTATCTTGCTTTAGCCTATTTCGCGAAGCTTGTCTTAAAATACTCCCGAATTAAATCTTTCCCATCTTCTTTCCATTTTCATGCACCTCAATTGTCATTCTCACTTCAGCTTCAAATACGGCAGCCTTTCTGTCGGCGAACTTATTGCGGAAGCGAAGGGCAAGAAACTCGATTCCCTGGCCCTTACCGACATCAACAGTACGGCAGGAGTCTTTCCTTTTATCCGGGAAGCGCAACAAAAAGGTATACACCCCGTGATCGGCATTGATTTTCGCAACGGCATACAACAACAATATATCGGCCTGGCCAAAAATCAGGAAGGATTCTTTGAGCTGAACAAACATCTTTCCTTCCATAAAATAAAAGGCATTCCCTTCGAAAAAAGAGCTCCGCAGTTCAATAACAGTTTTATCATCTATCCCCTGCCCGAGAAGTATTTTGCCCTTCGGGAAAATGAGTTTATCGGGGTACATCCTTCCCGGATCAAGAAGCTGAAACAATCTCCCTGGGCCGGATACAAAGATAAGCTGGTCCTGCTGCAACCCGCCACTTTCAGTTCCAAACTGACATTCAGTGCCCATCGCCTGCTCCGCTGCATTGACCTGAATACACTTCTGAGCAAATTGCCACCGGAAGAACAGGCGAATCCCACCGACTGTTTTTACAGCTATGCGGATCTGGTAGCACGCTGCGAAGGGCACAGCTACCTGCTCTACAATGTTCAAAAGCTGTTGGAACAATGCCAGTTTTCCTTTTATTTCGAGGCCGTCAAAAACCGCCGCAATGTATTGGGATCCGACTGGGAAGATTATGATTACCTGCGGCGGGAAACTTTCAGCGGCGTAATCAGACGCTATGGAAAACTGGATGACAACATCGAAAAACGGGTGGAGAAAGAGCTGGAACTGATCCAGCAAAAAGGCTTTGTATCCTACTTCCTGATCAATTATGACATCGTCAATTACGCCCACAACAAAGGCTACTATCATGTAGGCCGGGGCAGTGGTGCCAACAGCATTGTGGCCTATTGCCTCCATATCACAGATGTAGACCCGATTGAGCTGGACCTGTATTTTGAGCGATTTATCAACCTGTACCGCAAAAATCCACCGGACTTTGACATCGATTTCTCATGGAAAGACCGGGATGATGTGATTGATTATATCTTCAAAAAATACAATACGCCACACAACGAGCATGTGTGCCTGCTGGCCACCCATACTACCTTTCAGTACAATTCAGTACTGCGGGAACTCGGAAAGGTTTTCGGCCTGCCCAAGACAGAAATCGAGTCCCTGATCTTCCATGCAGATAAGGACGGCTACCAACCTGACCAATATGGAAAGCTGATCCTCCGCTACAGCCAGGTGCTGAAGGACATGCCCGCCCATCTCAGCATCCATGCCGGGGGAATCCTGATTGCACACAAACCCATCCATTATTACACCGCTACCGAAATGCCGCCAAAGGGATTTCCCATTTCCCATTTTGACATGCATGTGGCGGAGGATATTGGCCTGCACAAATTCGACATTCTCAGCCAACGGGGACTCGGACATATCAAAAGCGCTATTGAAATCATCGAAAAGAATCAGGGCATCCTGGTGGACATCCGACAGGTCGAAAAATTCAAAAAAGACCCAAAAATCAAACAGCACCTCAGAGACGGGCATACCATCGGGGCATTTTATGTGGAGTCTCCGGCCATGCGCATGCTATTGGCCAAGATGAAGGCCCATGAATACCTCGAGCTGGTGGCGGCGAGTTCTATCATCCGCCCCGGCGTGGCCCGCTCGGGCATGATGCGGGAATATATCCTCCGCCATGTAAACCCGGAAAGGCAGAAAACAGCCCATCCCGTCCTCTTCGACATCATGCCCGAGACCTACGGCATCATGGTTTATCAGGAAGATGTGATCAAGGTTGCCCATTATTTCGCCGGGCTTTCACTGAGCGAGGCAGATGTGCTTCGCCGCGGCATGAGCGGCAAGTCCCGCTCCAAGGATGAGTTTCAGCGGGTTGAAAAACATTTTTTTCTCAACTGCAAAAAACTCGGCCGGGATCCCAAAATCACCGGGGAGGTCTGGTATCAGATCGAGAGCTTTGCGGGATATTCTTTTGCCAAGGGACATTCGGCATCCTTTGCAGTGGAAAGTTATCAGAGCCTTTATCTGAAAGCCTATTATCCATTGGAGTTTATGGTGGCGGTGGTCAATAACTTCGGGGGATTTTATCATACCGAGTTTTACATCCACGAACTCCGGATGAACGGGGCCGATATCCAGGCTCCTGATATCAACGAGAGTGATTACCTGACCAATATCAAAGGGAAGACGGTCTATCTGGGATTCATACACCTGAAATTTTTCGAGCAAAACAGTGTGGAAAAAGTACTGCGGGAAAGAGCTGCCGAAGGATTTTATCAGGGTTTGTCAGACTTTATTTTGAGAGTTGACATGAGCTTAGAACAGGTACTGATCCTGATCCGCATCGGCTGCTTCCGCTTTACCGGCAAGCCCAAACAGGAATTGCTTTGGGAAGCCCACTTTATCCTCAACAAACGGAGAGCGGTCAGTACCGGTAATGAACTCTTTAAAAAATCCGGATTTCGGGAAATCCAGATCCCGGCTCTGGAGCCCGCCGATGTGCGGCAGGAGATTGTGGACCAGCTCGAGATTCTTGAATTTCCGCTGGATTCCCCGTTTTTATTGGTCAAAAACCAAGACATTCACAGTATAAAAGCCCACGACATGAAGCTTTATCTGGGCAGGCGGGTGCAGATCACCGGCTATCTGGTCACCATCAAATACACCCGCACCATTAAAGGTGAGATCATGAACTTCGGCACCTTTATCGACCGGGAAGGGCATTGGATCGACACGGTCCACTTCCCTCCCGTTGTCAAAAAACACCCCTTCAAAGGCCGCGGTATCTACCTGATCAAAGGTAAGGTAACCGAGGAGTTTGATTTTTACGGTATCGAAGTGAGTAGCTGTGAGCGGATGGAGTATTGGAATGCGGGGGATTAGGATAAGGACAAAGTTTGAAGTGGGAAGTATGAAGTTAATCTTTGAGGTTTTTAAAAACCTCGAAGTTTCCAGTACAGGTGTCAATTAAATTCAGAACGTGGCATCTGACGGGAGTCGGAAGACCGAAGTTTTTTACAATCCTGATGGAGGGCTGTTCTTAGAATAAGGTTGAAAATACAGTCTTATTTTTGAATGGCTCTCTGTAAGGAACCTATTTGTCTATTTTTTATAACTCCTATAAGAATCACATTATTCGAACAAGCTTTTCAGGAATTAAAAACTTTAATATAGAGGATAACAAGGATGGAAAATACATTTTTAATAGACATGTCAGTTTCTACGATGCTGATTATAAATTTTTAGGAAAGGTGGATTTAGGAGATATTGATGAAAGATTTATGTTTTTTGATGAAAATAATTTATACGTTTTTAAACCAAGTGTTCACACAAATGATGACGAATTAATATTTCTTAAGTATAAATATCCAGGCTTTGATTAAGTGCTTCAGTTGTTTCAGCCTGAAAGGATCTGGTCAAATTTGTTAAGCCTTTGAGATTTTGTCCGTAAAGCAATCAAAGACAAGTTCCCATTACATAAATCTGTTTTTGATAAAAACCGATAACCTGTCGAATATTTTTTTATCTTTAAATGAGCCGGCAGTTAAATCAAGAAATCAGGCCCGAAAGCGCTCACTATAAATTTCAAGAAATCCGGGTTCCGGACAAACAAAAAAATCCTGTGGACATGAAAATCCCTACACCTATTTCCCCTCTCAACTCAAGAAGAAATTTTTTGAAAAAAATTGCCCAAAACGGTGTCCTTCTAGGCGGTGCTGCCATGATTTCGCCCACCGCCTTGGCTGGTGAAAACAAGGCATTGGAGGGTACGCTGGGTTCAGCCCCACGCTTACCGCTGAAAATCTGGTTGTCTTCAGGCATGTCAGATGAAATGGAAAAATCCATCAATACCATTTCTCCCGAAATAAGTCTGATCAAAGCCAATTCCGCCGCAGAAAAGGAAAGTATGTTACCTGAAATCGATGTCTGTTTCGGTCATATTGAAGAAAGCGACCTTAAAAAGGCCAAAAATTTAAAATGGGTTCATAGTTCTTCCGCAGGAGTGGAGAAATTCCTGTATCCGGAAATGATGCGGCGCACAGCTATTCAATTGTCCAACGCAAAAGGCTGTTTCGCTCCTGCCATTGCCGAACATACCTTTGGGTTATTGTTTGCCCTGACCAGAGGCATCAAGGAACAAACTTTCAACATGTCCAAGAATCAGTGGAAAGGGGTGGATAATCAAATTGAGATGCGGAACATGACTATGGGAATCATCGGTTATGGAGGAATCGGAAGAGAAATCGCCAGAAGAGCAAAAGCCATGGATCTGAAAGTCCTGGCTGCAGACATCAGGCCAATGACCCAGGAGACCACCGGCAATATCGTGGACGAGCTTTACGAGATGCAATTTGGCGGTTTCGAAAAAGTATTGGCAAATTCCGACATCATCGTCTCTGCGGTACCACATACTCCCAAAACAGAAGGCATGTTTGATGCTGATGCATTTGGGAAAATGCCTAAGGGTTCCTATTTTATCAATATTTCCCGAGGCAAAGTAACCAATACAGCGGACCTGATGAAGGCCTTGGACGAGGGACAGCTCGCGGGAGCAGGCTTGGATGTTACTGACCCGGAACCACTCCCCGCAAGCCATTCTTTATGGGGCTATCCCAATGTCATCATCACTTCCCATATTTCCGGCAAATCCCAGTATTCCCACCTTCGGAGTCAGCAGGTTTTTGTGGATAATATACAGCGCTATATCAAAGGCTTACCTCTGATCAATCTTGTTGATAAAAAAGCCGGGTTTTAAAGCCGAGGAAAATTAAGTTTCCGGTTTTAAATCGGAGAATGTCGTCTTTCAAAAAAGCTGATGAGGGACTGAAATCCCGAGCCAAATGAACCTATAAAATAAATTGTTATGAAATTCGGAAGTACACCAGATCCGGCACTCATTGATTTCTCTTTGCCAAAAGACCATACCGATACTGCCAAAGTGCTCCGGCAATTCAATGACACCGACCCTTTCGAAGTCTATGTCGGCTGTGCAAAATGGAACAGGCAGGATCTGAAGGGGTTTTATCCCAGAGGCACCAAAGATGAACTAACCTATTATTCCAGGCAGTTTAATGCCATAGAACTCAATGCTACCTTTTACAAATCACCCGGTAAGGCACAGGTGATCAAATGGGCCGAGAAGACCCCCGGGGGATTTAAATTTTTCCCCAAAATCCCCAACACCATCAGCCACCTGAAAAGACTTGACAATGTGAAGCCTGCAGTGGAGGAATTTTGTGATGCTGTAATCGGCTTTGAGAAAAAACTGGGAATGGTTTTTCTTCAGATGCATGAAAACTTTCACCCAAAATTCATGGATCGTGTGGGCGAATTCGTAGGTGATTTTCCCAAAGAAGTCCCTTTGGCGATCGAAGTCCGTCACGAAGACTGGTTTGGCGATCAAAGCTCATTTGACCGTTATCACGCTTTGTTGTTGGAGCAAAATGTAACCAACATCATTGTCGATGCTGCCGGAAGAAGGGATCTGCTCCATATGCGCCTTTCCGGTGACACAGCTTTTATCAGGTATGTGGGAGCCAATCATCCAAGCGATTATACCCGTCTGGATGATTGGATTGAAAAAATCAAAGCATGGCGTTCCCTCGGGCTTCGAAAACTGTACTTTTTTGTCCACCAGAATCTGGAAAAAGAGTCTCCCAAACTTTCTGCTTATTTTATTGATAAACTAAACCGGACTTTTGATTTGTCCCTGAAGGTCCCGGCTTTTTTATAATGCACGCAGCTTGACGGGGTTGTATTACGAACCTTCGGGTCAAACTAAAATACTCATAGTCTCCGGAACAGGATATCCCCTTCATTATCACCATCAATTGTACCCATATCCTGCATTTAAAAAG
>JBGTDA010000162.1:0-6707 GCA_041748555.1 Rhodonellum sp. | reverse complement strand
TTAGATTTAGGATATTATTTATGCGAAATATAAGAATACGTATAAATATAATATGTCAGTTTTACGACAGAAGTGGAAGCCTATTCCCTGTAATTTTGTCCCTACGGGGTAATCTCAATTCAGTATATTTAAAAAATAATTTTACTAAGAACGACATATGCCACGAATCAATATAATTCAGCCCGAAGAAGCAACAGGAAGGCTTAAAGAGATCTACGACCACCTAGAAAAACAACGGGGTCAAGTTGCTGAAGTCCATAAAATGCAGAGCCTTCGGCCGGAAAGTATTGTAAAGCATATGGAGCTTTATATGGAACTAATGTTTAGCAGGTCACCGCTTTCCAGGGCGCAGCGGGAAATGATCGCTGTAGTAGTATCTATAGCAAACAAATGCAGTTATTGCGCCACTCATCACGGCAGCGCCCTCCACCATTACTGGAAGGATGAGGAAAAATTAAAACAACTTAAGGTTAATTACCTGGAAGTTGATATTCCCGGGATTGATATGGCCTTATGCCAATATGCCGAAGAAGTGACCCTTCACCCTCAAAACATGGAGGAGATAGATCCTACAGCTCCTTTAAAAGAAACGGGATTAAGCGACGCTGCCATTCTCGATGCAACCTTGGTGGTGGCCTATTTTAATTTCGTAAACCGGATGGCACTAAGCCTGGGGATAGAGATTGAACAGGACGGGGGAGCGAATTACAAATATTAAAAAGAAAATTATGGAAAAATTTGATGCAATAATCATAGGCACAGGACAGGCAGGTCCTTCCCTGGCCGCAAGCCTGGCAAAGAACGGATTTAAGACTGCAATAATAGAGAAAGGCCATCTTGGAGGCACTTGTGTCAATGTGGGTTGTACGCCCACCAAGGCATATGTAGCATCTGCCAGAAGAGCATTTACAGCAGGGAACAGCGAGGAGCATGGGGTGATCCTCCAAGGAGATCTTAAAATAGATCTAAAAAGAATAAAGCAACGCAAAGATAAACTCGTACAGGATTCCCGCAGCGGACTCGAAAAAATGTTTGCAGATACTGAAAATCTCACCTTGATAAGAGGGAAAGCCACTTTCTTGGACGAACAAACCGTTGAGGTCAACAACAAAAAATATACTGCCGGTAAATTTTATATCAATGTAGGCGGAAGGCCCAGAATTCCTGAAGATTTTAAAGCTATAGACTATCTCACCAATGAAAGCATTCTGGAGCTGGAAGATATCCCCGAGCACCTGGTGATTATAGGCGGAGGATATATTGGTCTGGAATTCGGGCAGATGTTCAGGCGGTTTGGCAGTAAAGTGACCATTCTGGAAAGAGGAAACCAACTTCTTCAAAAAGAAGATGATGATATAGCTGAAGAAATCGCAGAAATCCTGAAAGATAGCGGAATTGATGTGAAATTGAATTCAGATTGCATTAGTGCTGAAAAATCAAACACTGGTATTTCCGTTAAATATAATTGTCACAATCGTATAGAAAAGATTAAAGCTTCACATGTACTTGTTGCCACCGGGAGGATTCCGAATACCGATGATCTTGGACTTGAGAATACCGAATTGAAGCTGGATAAAGGAGGTTTCATAAAAGTGAATAATGAACTGCAAACCAGTGTTGCTCATATCTGGGCGCTGGGAGATTGTAACGGGGAAGGGGCCTTTACGCACACCGCATATAATGATTTTCAGATCGTGAATTCCCATCTTTTCGAGGAGAGAAAAAGATATCTTTCAGACCGGTTTACCTGTTATGCTGCCTTTATAGATCCCCCACTTGCAAGAGTGGGAATCAACGAAAATGACATAAAAAAACAAGGCATAAAAGCAAGAGTCGCCACAAGACTTATGAGTAAAATTGCCAGGGCAAAGGAAAAAGGGGAAACCGCAGGAAAATTAAAAATCTTCATTGAAAATGATACGAATAAGATCCTTGGCGCCACTTTTCTTGGTGCCGGGGCAGATGAGTACATTCATACAGTGATCGATCAAATGTATGCTGGGGCTTCTTATGAAGTGGTAAGAGATGCCATCCATATTCATCCCACCGTGAGTGAATTGCTGCCCACTATGCTGGAAAATCTAAAAGACCTATAAAATAAAAACATCAAAATGAAAATTAATTATTTTATACTACTGCTGTTTATTTCTGTTTCAACTGTTGCCCAAATTGCAGAAACCGCAGAGGAAGTTTCACCATTGCTCATTGGAGAAAATGTTCCTAACTCAGAAATTACTTCTGCAGAAGGCAAGAAAGTCTTCTTACCTGAAATTGTTGGCAAACAGCCCACGATCTTACTTTTTTACCGCGGTGGTTGGTGCCCGTTTTGTAATGCACACCTTGCCGAAGTGGGAGAAATCACCAAAGAAATCAATGCATTGGGGTACCAAATTATAGCAGTAAGCCCGGATTCTCCTGAAAAACTTCAGACTTCCCTTGCAGAACAAGACCTGGACTATGAACTTTATTCAGATGCAGAAGGTGAGCTAACTCAGGCTATGGGCCTGGCTTTCAGATCCCCTGAAAAGTACGGTTCGATGCTCACGAATGTTTCGGGCGGAAAAAACCCCGGCTTTCTGCCTGTTCCAGCTCTTTTTGTCCTTGATACTGAAGGCACTATTTTATTTGAATACATTAGTCCGGATTATAAACAACGTATCGCCGCCCCTTTGCTTCTGGACGTACTGAAGCATTTTAGTTCTAACTGATTTTGAAATAAGTCAATTTTTTGATTCCTGCGAACAAAAAACAAGAACCTGTAATGCAATCCATTTGCTTGAAACAGGTTTGATAGATTGCTGCACTATGGAGAGAAATTATTTATGCCTATAGATTTCGGTCTCCGGATTAAACGCAAACCAGGCAAACCAGAAATTTGTAATGGCCGGTAAGGCTTTGCCCTCAGCATCAAAGATCTCTGCACTTTTACTTTCAGCGTCAAATCTTACCTCGAATTCCTTTCCGTTAAACAGGTCTTTTATAGACTTCTTACCCGATTTTTCAAGTTCTGAAAATGGATAGGCCTTGGATTTGCCATTTATAGTTAATCCAATAACCATCTCCTTGGGATGAAATTCTTCATTTTGAGCAGAGACTGGAAAAAACAATGTGGAAGTAGCCACATAACCGGGATAGGGATTTCTTGAGTAATCTCTTATAAAGCCGGTTTCTTCAGATAATACAATTGTTTGAGGATGTTTTTCCTTCCAATTTTTCCAGGTGGTATTTGCAGTATTTAGCACCGTGAGCTCCTTCCCTACCATGGGTCCGCTTATGGCTTTAAACTCCAACTGCGACCACAAAGACTCTGTTTGCCGATCGTACAGGAGCACATCACTATTATACAGTAATCCGGAAACCCCAAACGCCAAAGCCTCATCATCTATTTCAGCATCAAAAGCTATCCCACTGCCGCAAAGCGGGCAAAACGTTACCACTACCGGCTTACCATTGAATTTATCATTAACGATCTCATGATAGTTCAGGATCTTGATTGGATAAGCCTTTGCCACTCCATTTTCATAAACGCCAAGAATGCGGTCATCTGCTTTTAAGGTTGCTTCCCTAACTTTTTGGAATACTGGTTTGTCAATAGAAGGGATTCCATCCTTTGGTGGACCTCCGTCTTTAATTTCCGTAACAGGAATAGTGGAATTTTTTAGGTCAAACCCTTTTTTCTCCTGAGCGTGATAGGTCTGAAAAGTTAAAACTGCTATTAATATAAACACTGTTGATCTCATAATATAGGAATTTCAGGTTCAATACATTTACAAATTGGACTATTATTTTGGGCATATTCATGGCCTTGTTGCCACCATAATTCCATAAGTTTAGGTTGAAAAATAAGAGAATTTTTGGTAAGCATTTCAGGCGGATGATAAAAATTGAGATGAACTTGAGTGTGTTTGCTTTTTAACTTTCCTATTATAAGGTCATCCATAATTATTTGATTCAGCATAAAATCAAAAGTCCTGGTAGTGAGTTCGAACGCATTTTTGACAGGTTCTTTTTTAGAACCCGGTTTTTCAGTTTTTAGAACTATTACATCAATAACAGTAGCCCCTCTGTTCATTGCTTCAGCAATAGGTATAATATTTCCCATACCGCCATCGGCATATTCGTATCCATCCTTTTCCAATAAACTCATAAAGGGAACCATATTGGCAGAAGCCCAAATCCAATCGCAAAAATCGTGATATTCAAAATCCCGTAGTCTTTTATATTCTACACGATTACAACTCATATTAGCCACGGTAATGATAACTTCAGAAGAATTTTCTTTCATTAGCTTATAATCTTCCTGGTTTACGATATTACAAATCAGTTTTCTAAGGTTTTTACTTTCTCCAAAAGTTTTTTTGCCTTTAAGAAACATTTTTAACACATTAAAATGATTAATTTTAAGGAATATCTCCCCATTAACTTCTCGAATTTTAAAAGGATTTGTGCTAAAAATATCTTCTTGTTTAACTGAGATGTAAATTTTTTTTAACCTTTCAATGGCACCTATGGATAACAAAGGAATAAGCAAACTACCGGTGGAAGTGCCAAGAAATAAATCATAATCCTGGCCGCAATCCTTTATTAGGAATTCTGCAATCCCACCGGCAAATGCTCCTTTACTACCACCACCCGAAATTACCAAGGCCCGCATTATCTCTTTTTACGTTTTTTTGATTAGGATGCCGTAGCAGGCTTCACAAAATAAGCTACAACTATCCCAAATACAATATGATTAATTAAACTTCCCAAAGCAATCACCATCATGTTTCCATCAGGCATTTGCATATTTGGCAACATAAAATTCATAAGTTGCAGGGATATTTGAGCAATAATAAAAGCTATTATTCCAAATATTACTCCCTTGAGGAAAGTGCTTTTTATAGTTGATAAAAATGACAATATAATGTATGCATACATTAAAGCAAAAATTATACCTATCATAAAATGAATGATCCAACCTATAATTATTCCTGTCCCCATTGTGCTTGCCATCATTTGAGGCGGACTCATTTTGGGCATACCCATAGTGACGGCCAGCATCATTAATAAACTCATTACAATGGTGGCAATTATACCGCCTAAAACTGCTAGTAAAAATTTGTTTTTCATATTGGAGGGGTTTTAATTTAAAAAAAATGTATGAAACCAGAAACCTGAATATTTTATTAAGAACTATAGTTTGCTTTGAGCGAAAGCCTCATCCACTTCGGTATGGAAAATATGGTTACAGGTGTTAACAATGATTAAAAGCTGCTATGCCTATTTTACAGAAAATTTAAGTTTATTATAAAATTTTCCATTTTTATATATTTTTAAGTACGTGATTTATATTCTTTTAAAATGTCATAAAGCTGACAGATATTAGGAATCTCCTCTCCAAAAGGAGCCAAATCAAGTGATGAAATAAATTTAAATGGCTAATTATTTTTTTATTGCTCAACCAATCGGATTAGGTTTTATCCTTGATAATTAGTTTTTAGGAGCCAAAGTGATCCTTGTAAAAAGTCTTTAAGGTGCCGGGAGGAACACCGATTTTATAGGCACCTACCAATACTACATCCAACATTAGCTGCCTTATTGTACCCATTTTCTCAAATCTACGGGCAGAAGTAGTTACGGCCGCATTAAGTTTTTTAAATTTCCCTACATGTCTTAACCTTTTTTGGATTTCCACGTCTTCCATAAAAATCATCGGCTTGTAACCTCCTATGTCAATAAAAACAGGCTTTCTCACGAAGATAGCATGGTCTCCATACGTGAAAAATTCTAAACTTAATTTACTGCACCAGGAGTAAAACCTTAAAACAGGATGTTTTTTATCTAGGCTAAGAAAAAAACTTCCTCCTATAATTCTGGAGTCATCCAAATGATCTTTAATGACCTTATAAGCGTTGGAGGGAAGAATTGTATCGGCATGTAAAAAAAGAAGAATTTCCCCCTTTGTTAAGGATGCTCCATAATTCATCTGGTTCGCCCTACCTTTTCCATAAACCACCACCTTTACCTCCGGAAATTCAGAAGCGATTTGAACGGTAGCATCGGTGCTTTTTCCATCGACAACAATAATTTCAAAATCACCGGCTAATGATGTAATGCAGGAGAGCGTTTTTGAAATGTAATGCTCTTCATTTAAGGCCGGAATGATGACACTTATCATCATTCCTTAAACCGATACCAGGTTACCAACATCTTTTTTATCCAGGGTTTTATTTCTTTTACAATTTGATTTCTTACCAGGATCTTATTAATATTCCCTGCTGTGGGGTACGCGTATATCTTATCCATAAGATCGCTTAGTCTGAGGCCAGCTACGTTGGCAAGTACCAGCTCCTGGGTGATCTCCCCGGCGTGTGGGGCCACCATGCTGCCCCCAAGAATCTTTGCACTCCCTGCATTTAATCGTTTCTTTTCTACAAACACTATTAATTTTCCATATTCAAAATCATCTGTTACAGCTTTATCTAATACATTCAATCCTGTTTCCAGCCGCTCGTATTTTATGTTTTTTTCCTTCAGCTTCTTTTCATTTAAACCAAAGGTGGCAATTTCAGGATCACTAAAAGTTACCCATGGGAAATAGTCAAAATTGAGCTTTTTCTTTTTTGGGGAGATAAAATTTTTGATTAGCAGCATATTGTGCATTTCTGCCGCGTGGGAAAATTTGAGATTATCTGCAGCATCCCCTACCACAAAAACATTTTTGT
>JBGTDA010000161.1:0-17076 GCA_041748555.1 Rhodonellum sp. | reverse complement strand
GACTTTAAAAACCAGTATCACCGAGATGCCCGGCATCAGGATAAGGTTTCAATACTCCGTTGTTAACGAAGACGGGGATTTGATTACAGAAGGTTGGACGGTGCTGACTTTTCTAAAGAAAGAAACGCATCGACCTAGCAGGCCACCGGAGTTTTTGTTAGCATTATTAAGACCATACTTTGACTAAACAGCTTGCAATAAAAACCCGTTTGCGGTTAATGTCTTTTCAACTCACCCGAAAGGCCAAAACCTTAAGGCATATTCATTTTGGTGATCCCAACCAGAATCTTTATGATGTCGGAAGGATTTTTATGCAGGCGATGAGGAAGGATGATATTTTCGAAAGAGCGGGTGCGGTAGCCTTCAGTTTTACCATTGCGATGTTCCCATTGTTGCTTTTTTTGTTGAATATGATTCCCTATATCGAGTATTTTTTTCCAAATGTCACTACACAGAATATCCTCCTATATATTGGTGAAATCATCCCTAACAGCATCTATCAAGAAACAGAAGCGACCATTATGGATATTGTGAGCAGACCCCGCCAGAGCCTGGTGTCCCTGGGTTTTTTCTTTGCCCTTTTTCTGGCAACAAACGGTGTGGTTTCTTTGATGAATGCCTTTAACTCTGTATACAGAACCAGAGAAATCAGAACCTTTTGGCAAACCAGAATGATCTCTGTCAGCATCATTATGGTGCTTGTGTTGACTATCTGTGGAGCGGTATTGATTATGATAGTAGGAAGCAGCTGGCTTTATGCCATATCCAGCTGGAGCTTTGTCAGCAACAATATTTACTATTATCTGGCCGCCTTCTTTAGGTTTTTCGTGTTGCTTTCGGTTTTTACTTTGGCCACAGCTTATATCTTCAGGTTTGCGCCTGCGGTTCATGACAAATGGCACTTTTTTTCCGTCGGTTCTCTCAGCGCAGGCTTGTTGATCACATTGGGCTTTTATCTTTTTTCTTATTACCTGAATAATTTTGCTACCTACAACAAACTTTACGGATCGATCGGGGCAATGATCGCAGTGATGTTCTGGATATATATAACTTCACTTATCATCCTGTTTTGTTTTGAGCTCAACGTCAGCCTGGATAAGGCAGCAAAGCTGAAACGGGTAACAAAAGGAGACTTGGTGCAGAAATAGGATTTGGGATTTTTCGGACAGAATTTCATACAAGTGGAAGGGAATTTATGAATCAAACCTCCGGAAAATCAAATTTCAGGTTTTATTGTGCCGGAACAAGGCTCAATTTTCTGAATTCCACAATTCCATGATCCCCCTGAAGCATGATTGGCCCGGGTTCACCTTCATAGCTGTCTATCGCGCCACCGGTAATGCCCGGAATGATCTGGTCGCAGACTATTTCTTTCCCGTTAGCGATGATGGAAACCTTTCGGCCTATCAGAATAATTTCAAAAGTTTGCCATTCTCCCGCGGGTTGAGCCACCATCTCGTTTGGTGTGACAAATCCATAAATTCCTCCAAAGTAAATCGATGCAGGTGGAGTTCCTTTGTTATCTTCTATCTGCGCTTCATATCTTCCTCTTAGATAAATCCCGCTGTTGCTGTTTTCAGGATAACGGAATTCCGCCATTAGTTTAAAATCCATAAACTTACTGTCAGTAATCAAATTGGCCCCTGCCTTTGGACTGGTGAGAATCCCGTCTTTTACAACCCATTGATTCTGATCTTTGTCGGCATGCCACCCCGAAAGGTCTTTTCCGTTGAAAATAGCAATCTCTTCTCCCCAAGAGGGCTCGGAGGTTCTTTGCAAAAGCGGTGCAGGTCTGCCGACGAAGGAATGTCGACTTCCATCCGGATGTTGAATGGTTCCTGTCATATTTCCGTTTTGGAGCTTTCCTTCAAAAACCAGATCATTGTCCGAGTCTTGCCATTGCGGTGGAATACTGAATGAGACAACACCATCCTCATATTTTATTTCTGATATTGGTCTTGCACTGCCATCATTGCTGACAAAGCTACCCACCAAGGTTTTGAGTCCGGATAATTTGATTTCCAGCCACGAAGGAGCCTCTTTTCCGTCCATATCAAGCGTGAGATCCCATCTGCCATGGAATTCGCCGCTTTCGGATTGGGCAAAAAGAATCATAGGATTTGAGAAGGTAAAAAAGATCATGGCCAGATAAATTCCGATAATCTGGTTCGGCCGGGGAAAAGGGAGTTTTTTCATGATGTTGGTTATTATCTCTTAAATGAATTTTTTCTTTATTGGGTTAAAAATTAAGAATATTTGGCGGGAAAGAAAAGTGGTGTTTTTTTAATGGTAGTAAGAGGGAAGACGGTTATGTGCTACGATGTTCCGGGGCCTTTGCCGCTTTGTCAGAAATGAAAAGAAAATGAACCCGCCCAAGAAACTTGGCTACAAAGAATATTGATGAAAGATTCAATAAGCTCTTTTTCTATTTGGCATTAAAGCTTTTAGGGATACTGAAAATTACTGGTTTTTAATTCATGATTTTGTGGCCTTTATTCATAATTTTAAGGTATGCAATGGTACACCCCTTTTGAAATCCCTTCCTTTGAACCCAAAATAGACCATCAATCCATCCTGTTTTCGATAGGTTCCTGCTTTTCTACTTTGATCGGAGATAAGCTGCAGAACAGGAAGTTCCATATGCTCAACAATCCTTTCGGAACACTTTTCAATCCAGTCTCCATTTGTCAGGTTTTGGAGGATTCCATCCAGGAGAGGCCTGTTAATACTGACCTGATACTGGTTCAGGATGGTCTGTATCTACATTTTGGGATGCATTCCGATGTTGTTGCATACAGTAAGGAATCTCTGGACAAACTGATCCAAAAAAAGCAGCATGCTTCCAAATCCCAGCTGGACAAAGCTTCCCATATCCTGATCACTCTTGGTACTGCCTGGGTTTTTGAATTCGGATCCTCTGATCAGATCGTGGCAAATTGCCATAAACAACCGGCAGAACTTTTCAACAAACGACTGCTGAGAATGGAGGAAATCCTGAAGTCATTCAGCCATCTTCACCAGCTGTTGCAAAACACCAATCCAACTGCCCAGCTGATTTTGACTGTCAGTCCGGTGAGGCATATCAAAGATGGAGTTCAGGAAAACCAGGTGAGCAAGAGTTTGTTGAGAATTGCATGTCATGAATTCAGCCAGGCTTTTCGGAATGTTCAATATTTTCCCAGCTACGAAATCATGATGGATGAATTACGGGATTACCGCTTTTACAAAGAAGATCTGGTCCATCCCACCACCCAAGCAGAGGATTACATTTGGGAAAAATTCAAAGCTGCCTGGATATCTCCGAAGACCTATCCGCTTATCCGTGAATTTGAAGGAATCAGAAGGGACCTTGCCCACAAACCATTTAATCCTGAGAGCCCTGCACATTTGAAATTCCTCGAAAATCTACAAAAGAAACTGGAGCGGTACAGCCGGGATTTTGATTTTTCCAAAGAAATCGATATGCTGAGAAAGCAGGTGCAATACAGAGGAAAATAATTGGGGATATCCGGTCCCGAAAAATTCATCGAAAACACGTAATACCGAAAAAGCACTGTTTTTGCTGTTATTTAGAAGTGTGAACAATTGAATTTATCCATTTGGACTTCAATCTTTTTTTTGTTCTTAAATTATAATGTATGAATCTTCAAACAACAGGAAAAGGAAGATAAAAAAGAAGACAAAGCGGATAAGAAATCATTTCTAAACTTTTAAAACACCATGAATTCAAACAAACTCATCCATAGCCAAAGCCCCTACCTTCAACAGCACGTCCACAATCCGGTGGATTGGTATCCTTGGGGGGAAGATGCTCTCGATAGGGCCAAATTCGAAAACAAGCCTATAATTGTCAGCATTGGCTATTCGGCTTGCCACTGGTGTCATGTCATGGAAAAAGAAAGTTTTGAGGATGAAGCTACTGCAGGGATTATGAACAGGCATTTTGTCTGCATCAAGATAGACCGGGAGGAAAGGCCTGATCTGGACAATATTTATATGGATGCCGTCCAGATTATGGGAATTCAGGGAGGTTGGCCCCTGAATGTTTTTCTGATGCCTAATCAAAAACCTTTTTATGGCGGCACCTATTTCCCCAACAAACAATGGAAAGGTTTACTAACCAATATTGCAGATGCTTTTTCAAAACATTATGATCAGCTGGTTGAAAGTGCCGAAGGTTTTGGAGAAAGTATCGGGAGAAAAGAATCCGAAAAATATGGACTTAATCCGGAAGAGTTCAACCCGGATCCGCACGAGTTGGAAAAAGCCGTTCAGCACCTCAGTTCCAAATTCGATCCTGAATGGGGAGGATTGAAAAAATCCCCTAAATTTCCGATGCCTACCATCTGGAATTTTCTCCTTGATTATTCTTTGTTGAAAAAAGATGAAAACTTAAAAAACCATGTACTTTTTACCCTTCGCAAAATAGGAATGGGAGGCATATATGATCATTTGAGGGGTGGGTTTGCCAGGTATTCTGTGGATGCGGAGTGGTTTGCACCCCACTTTGAAAAAATGCTTTATGACAATGGTCAGTTGTTGGAGTTATTCTCCAAAGCCTACCAAATCACCGCAGATGATTTTTTCAGGGAAAAAATCAAGGAGACAATCGAATGGCTCGAAGCTGAGTTGCTTCAGGAGGAAGGTGGATTCTATGCTGCTCAGGATGCAGACAGTGAAGGTGTTGAAGGTAAATTTCACACCTGGACTTATGAAGAACTGGATGCACTTCTTGGACAGGATATAAATTGGTTTGCAAAACTGTATAATCTTAAAATCGGCGGAAACTGGGAGAAAAATGTTAACATCCTTTTTCAGACCCAGAGCTATGCACACTTGGCTGAAACAGAAGGAATTCCTGAAACCAAATTTAAGGAAAGGCTGTACGGGACAAAAGCCAAGCTACTGGAAGATCGAAGCAAAAGAATCTATCCTGGTCTGGATGATAAAATCCTCAGTGGCTGGAATGGATTAATGATCAGCGGGTTGGTTCAGGCTCATTTTGCAACTCAGGATAAAAAGCCTTTATCATTGGCTTTAAGAAACGGGGAATTTATACTGGAAAAAATGTTTATAGGCGAAACGCTTTTCCGCTCCTATAAAAACGGTAAAGCTTATACCCCGGGGTTTTTGGAAGATTATGCTGCGGTCATCCGAGGGTTTATTTCCCTGTATCAAGCCACCTTTGATCAGAAATGGCTGATGCAGGCCAAAAAGCTTTGTGATTTGGTGCTGGATAATTTCTTTGATCAGGAAGATAACTTTTTTTATTTTAACAATCCGAATGCAGAAAAGCTGATTGCCAACAAAAAGGAGCTTTTTGACAATGTGATTCCGGCTTCCAATTCCATTATGGCAAGAAATCTCCATGATTTAGGTCTTTATTTTTATGAAAACAAATATCTGGGAAGCTCCGAAAATATGCTGGGTTCCATGCAAAAGCTGATTGTTACCGAACCGGCTTTTCTCTGTAACTGGGCGACCTTATATCTTCATACACTTGTACCCAAAGCTGAAGTGGCGATTGTAGGTAAGGGTGCTCTGGAAAAAGCATTAGCGTTTCATATGAATTATCAACCTAATTATGTGATGGCTGCGACTGAAAATGTCGGAGAAAGTATTCCACTTTTAGCATCTAAAACAGGTGATTCCGAAGGAAATGCTTTAATTTACGTTTGCTTCAACAAAGCTTGTCAAAAACCGGTAAATGACACAGGTGAAGCATTAACCCAACTTCCATCTTTAGCCTAAATCCTTTTGGAGAGTTTATTCGGAGACAAGTATGCACCACAGGACGAAAAGTCCAATTTGTTTGCTGATGTAATTTTGCCTGTTCCGAACCCAAAAATGTTCACTTACAAGATCCCACGAAATCTTGCAGATGAAGTGGGCATAGGCTATCGGGTGATTGTTCAGTTCGGTAAAAAAAAGGTACTGACCGGCATCATCGGTAAGGTCCATCAAAAAGCCCCCAAAGAATACGAAGCAAAGCCGATTCTTGATGTTTTGGACACCTATGCCACAGTCAATCCACTTCAGATCAAGTTTTGGGTCTGGATGGCCGAATATTATTGCTGTCATATCGGAGAGGTGATGAACGCCGCATTGCCATCGGGACTCAAGCTCAGCAGTGAATGTAAAATCCAGCTGAACCCTACCTATGACTCCGATTCCTCACCTTATCCTTTGGATGATCGGGAAGAAATTATTCTGCAGGTATTGGCAAATAAATCGGAACTGACATATGAGGATTGCGAAGTTTTACTAGGTGTCAAATCCATCCATGGGATCATCAAAAGTCTTGTGATCAAAGAGGCCATTTTGGTATTTGAGAAGGTTAGGGAAAAATACAGCCCCAAAGTAGAAACCCGACTCCGGCTAGCAAAACCCTATTCTTCTGATAAAAAAGCTTTGGAAGACCTTTTTCGAGAATTGACATCCAAACCAAAACAGGAAGATATTATACTCAAGTATTTGCAGGAAATCCCCGTTTATAAAAACCCGGAAATGAACACCAAGGGTCTTGACAAGAAGGTGATTACAAATGCTGGTTTATCCCAAAGCGCACTCAAGACCCTGATCAAAAACGGAGTATTGGAAGAATATAAGTTGATAATCAGCCGATTTGAAGAAATTGTTGCTACAAGAGGTGAAATCATACTTTCTCCCGCTCAGGAAGAAGCCCTAACAGGAATTAAAACCCAGTTCGAAGAAAAAAACACCTTATTGCTCCACGGCATTACCGGAAGCGGCAAAACAGAAATTTATATTCAGCTGATCAATGAAGCTTTGGACAGTGGATCGCAGGTTTTGTTGTTACTTCCCGAAATCGCCCTGACCACACACATGGTGTCAAGGTTAAGGGAGGTCTTTGGAAGTAAAATGGGCGTATATCACTCCAAATATTCAGATAACGAGCGTGTTGAAGTTTGGAACGGCGTACTGAGTGGGAAGTTTTCTTTTGTAATAGGTGTTCGTTCTTCCATATTTCTTCCATTTGATAGTCTTGGGCTGGTTATTGTCGATGAGGAGCATGAGACTTCTTATAAGCAATATGAACCATCACCACGATTCCACGCCAGGGATGCCGCTATTATGTTGGCATGGTTACATCAGGCCAAAACAATTTTGGGTTCCGCCACTCCTTCATTTGAAAGCTATTATAACTCAGGGACCAAAAAATACGGATATGTAGCCTTGGATCACCGGTATGGGGAAGCCGAACTTCCTCAGTATCATCTAGCCGATATTCTTGTTGACAAAAAGAAAAACCTGCTCAAGCTGGATCTCACGCGTTTGATGCGGGAAAAAATTCAGGAAGCACTTTCCCGGCAAGAACAGATTCTAATTTATCAAAACCGAAGAGGGTATGCTCCTTACATTTCCTGCGAAGATTGCGGATGGATACCGGAATGTGAACATTGCGATGTCAGTCTGACATATCATCAGTTTGGAGAAGAAATGCGTTGCCATTATTGTGGCTTTAAGGAAAAAGTGCCTACCGTCTGTCCCGCTTGTGGAAGTTCCAAACTTGCATCAGTGGGATTGGGAACCGAGCGGATTGAAGAAAACCTTTCCTTGTTGTTTCCCGAAGCGAGAATTGCAAGAATGGATCTTGATACCACCAGAAGCAAATATGGCTATCAGCGCTTGTTGGAGGATTTCGGAAGCGGCAACATTGATATCCTGGTAGGAACCCAAATGATAACAAAAGGGCTTGACTTTGACAAAATCACCGTTGTAGGAATATTGGATGCGGACAGGATTCTTTATTTTCCGGATTTCAGAGCCGGCGAGCGGGCCTTTCAGCAAATCACGCAAGTTGCCGGTAGGGCCGGACGGCGGGAGAAAAAGGGTACTGTTGTCATCCAAACCAGAAAGCCTGACCATTATGTTTTTGGGCACGTTATCAATGGGGATTACAGGGATTTTTATATTCAGGAAATGGGCGAACGCCGACGTTTCTTCTATCCTCCGTTTGTCAAAATCATTAAGATCACCACCCGTCACAAAGAATATAAAGTGGCTGAAAAAGCAGCCAGGCAGCTGCATAACCTGATATCCGAAATTCCTGTAAAAAAGATCATGTTGGGCCCTGAGAAAGGTCTCATCGGGAAAATAAAAAATCAATACATCTTTGAATCCATTGTCAAACTTGACAAATCAGGCAATGCCCAAACGGTTTTCAAGCACGATCTTCAGATCCTTTTGGAGGAATTGATTTCAAAAAAAGATTTTAGAAGTGTCAGGTTTATTGTGGATGTTGATCCCTATTGATTATAAAAAAATCTTTCGCAGATAATCTCCTATACAGCGCTCAAACCTTCTAATTGTTCTTGGTTCAAATTAGAAACTGCGGCACCCATCAAAGCACTTTTTTCGCCCAGTTCACTTATTTTTACTTCAACCTGAAGACCCTTCTTTTTTAAAAGACCCAAGGTTTGATTCAAAAACATGTGATGTGAATTAGTGATATTACCACCTATGATTACCAGCTCTATTTGATGGTCAATAACTTGAACCTCAATAAAATCAGCAAGATTTCTGCTGAAAATATCAAATACCAAATCCCTCTTGTTGTTAAATTTTGGATTATCAACCAGCTCTTTGACTCCTCTGATTTTTGTCCCAAGATGTTTTTGGACCCATTTCACAAACCAACCCGTGCCTAAATAATCTTCGGCAATTCCATCCTTGAACGGGGAAGACCAGAGGCCTGCATCGCATATTTTACCGTCTTTTTTCAAGGAAGAACCTAAGCCAGATCCCAATGTTAAACCCAATATATCCTTATATCCCTTCCCTATTCCAAAATAAGATTCCCCTACCAAAAATGCTTTTGCATCATTGATGAAGGCAATTTGAGAAGGCAGAATATTCAGCTCGTCCGCCAAGGCTTTCTTAATATTTACGCCGAAAAGATTGTTGAATTTTCCCTGCTCTTCAATCAAACAAATCCCCTTTTCATAATCGAAAGGTGCAGGAAAGGCAATTCCGATTTTCACATTTTCAGAAAAGCTGTTCAACTTTTTAAAACTTTCTGCCCAACTCTTAAGAATATGATTTTTTGGACCTTTAGAATCAACTTCCTCTCGTTCTAACTGGTCCAAATAAAATTTATCAGAATTTTCTTGAAATGATCCTACGGTAATATGGGAGCCTCCGACGTCGGCCACTAAAATATATTTTTGGTTCATTTTGGGATTGTTTATCTTATGCTATGAATGGAATGGACACCACAACTCCAAGGTCAATTCTACACAAGCTTTATGATATTAATAATACCAAACAATAGATGATTAAAGGATTTACCTAAATTAATATATTTAACAAAAAATCAAGCATCTCCAAGGGAAATAATTTTTACTCCACCGGAAAAGTTGATTCCCGGATGTACAATTCGGTTAGAAAGATTATTTTAAGATTTTCTTGGATTGGCTGATCAAGTTTTTTCAACATCTCCATGATAAGGTGGTCTGCAATCGATTCCAGAGGTTGTGCTATAGCAGTAATGCTAGGCGGATGGAATTTAAAAAATCATTATCATCAAAGGAGATCACCGAGATATTTCCCGGAATTTTTAGGTTTAGCTTCCGAATGGCTTCCTTTCCATTAAATGCCAAGTAGTTTGTTGAAAATAAAAGCACATCCAGATTCGGATTTTCCTGAATATATTGGGTAATTTTATCACTCAGATCTATGGGAGATTCATTGTGAAATGGCAATTTGAGGATATAATGCTGAAATCCGTTTCCTCTTTAACTTTTTGATATCCCTTGAGACGATCCAACATCTGATTTTGTGTTGATTCCAAAGTCACAAAACCTATGTTTTGAAGCAACTTTTGATAATTTAGGTTGTGGCATGCAGTACTTTTCTCGTTTTCTACGATGACATAGCTACAATTAATATCAGAGAACCAACGGTCAAAAAGGATAACTGCAATTCCTTTATCAATCAATTCTTTAATTTTGTTTTCTAGCATGAAGGTGGGAGAATTGATGAAACCATCAACATTTCGGTTTTGAAGGTTTCAATCATCTCAATAGCCTTTTTTAAACTCCCTTTCTTCAATGTTTCTGACGATGGTGGAAAAAACCGGTTTGAAATATCCTCAACCATCGGGACAATGACCTTCGATTTTCCTGACCTGAGACTTTGGGCAACATGGCTCGGTTTGTAATTCTCCTCTTTTAAATAGGCCTCCACCCTTTCAGTCATTGCTACACTTATTCTTTTTTCTGTGGCTTTTCCGTTCAAAATAAATGACACCGGGGTAATCGAAATTCCCAATGCTTTGGCATTATCTTTTATAGAGGTTTTTTCTTGGTCCATTTCGACTTGCTGTTGTTGTAGATTCCAGGTTAATCAAAAATTTATGATCACAATAAGGGATTTTAAATTGCTAATATAGCCCGGAATAAATTGCATTCAAGAGGTCTCCTTCATCCGTATCCTCTGAATATTCCCAAAACATCGCTCCTCCCAAACCCTTCTCCTTTATAAATTTGGCCTTTTCCAAAATCGACCGTTGATCCTCATAGGTGATAAAAATCCTTTTTTCGGGATTCCACAAGTATGGAGCTTTTGCTACATCATCCCATTTGCTGATATACTCACTGTGCTTCAAAAGGATATTTATTTCCTCAAACGGGATTCCTTTCCAACCTTCACCTTTTTGGTACAAACCGGAATTTTCAGCATTCACATTTTCCCAGCTTCTTCCATAAAACCCCATTCCCAAAACTAGCTTACCTATTGGAATTCCCGCCTCCACATGCTGAAGTACAGCATTTTCGGCAGATCTTCCGCCCGGCTGGTTGGTATAAAGATTGGTATGGTGTCCTGTAGTATCACTCCATTCCCCTATGAAATCATAAGCCATTATATTAATAAAATCAAGGTATTTTTGACCTTCAGCCAAATCATTGACATCCAGATAATCCTGAAATCCCCCCGAAGCAATGGTGCTGAGGTAATATTTATCCCTCAAGTCGCCGAGGCTATCCAAAGCCAACCTGACAGATTTCAACATTAATACAAAATTCTCCTTATCCTCAGGTCTATAAGTATTGTCATTACCTGGCAATCCGGGATATTCCCAATCAAAATCCAAACCGTCCAGATCATGTCTGATAAGATAATCAATAGCGGAGGCAGTAAATTTTTTCCTCCCAACATCATCCAGTACTGCATCGGAAAATCCACCTGACCAAGTCCAACCTCCAATTGAAATCAAAATTTTAAGCTGCGGATTGATGTTTTTCAGTCGTCTTAGTTGATTCAGTTTGGTGCTATCATTTTCATATCTTCCTTCGCCCTCAGTGACCAAGCCGTCAACCACATTTGCAAATGCATAATTGATATGGGTCAACTTCTTTGCTTGAATTTGGGCTATATCCAGATCTTTCTGTCCCGCCACATAGCCAACAATTGAATAGGCAGAGGTTTTAACCTCACCGTCATTTTTGGTTTGGGAAGAGGATGTACAGGAAACCAATACTCCCAAGATCTGGATGCCAAGTACTAAAAATAGTTTTTTCATATTTTCATCTATTTCCTGCTAATTAAAAAGAGGTGCTTTGTGGGCACCTCTTTGAATATAATAAATTGGAGGGGATTAATTACCGCCATCCCACCAAACTCTGGTCATCAGGTTGTCTCCACCCATTCTGACCCTTGCATTTTCATAATTTTCGGGATTGGATCCGATTTCATTTTCCCAATACTTTAATCTTCTTGGGATTTCATTGGCCTCAAATCTGTTCGGATCATTGGTTGGAGTCAAGATTGGATAATTGGTCCTTCTCCAGTTACTCCAAGATTCGATGTCATTCAGGTAGGTTGCTGCCCAATATTCCTCACCGATCAGACGAAGTTTCTCTTCTTCGGAAGCTGCAGCAAAACCCCTGCCCTGAATGTACGCATTCACTTCATCACTTGATCTTGCGAATGAAGGATCAAAATCAGTCCAGGAATTGATGGCCGCAGTGACGCCTTCGTTAAAGTGGGACTCTGCACTTGTGGAAATCCATCCCTTGACAGCGGCTTCGGCTTTCATCAGCTCCACTTCAGCATAGGTCTGAAGAAGATAGGGATCTGACCAATCGAGGTATTTAAGATTCAGCATGGAATATATCTGGTTGCCGTTGGCATCAAAATCAGGTATTTCTCCGGGGATTAGGATTGTTTTCAAGGTTGTTGAGGTATATCCGTTTGGAAGTCCTTTTTGATCCGCGGGATCTGTATTCCAAGTGGTAATGTCATCAGGATTTCCGGTTCCACCGGAAATGATCATCAACCTTGGGTCGTTGTTTTCTTTCATCCAATCGATGAATGTTTTACTGATTTTGGCATCCCTGGAATATTTATAGGTGTTCCAATATCCATCATTCAAGCCATTTCTGTTTAGGCCGAAAGGACCTTCATCGTATTCGATATAGGCATTGTCACTGTTGGAAGTAAAAGCTCCGCTGGTATTTGCTTCCAGAAATACCTCTCTGGCCTTTGTTGCATCCACATTGCTCATCCGCATGGCAATACGCATCAACAGTGAATTGGCGAATTTTTTCCATTGATCGATATTTCCCTGATAAATGAAATCCTGAGCTCCCAAGGATCTGGCGGAAGGACTGAATTTATTCCTTGCCGCTTTGATTTCCTCAATCATTGCATCATAGATGTCTTGTTGTCTATCATAAGCTGGAAACCAATTCTCTTCACCTTGCAATCCTTTTCCGGCTTGAAAATAAGGTATATCACCATACAGGTCAGTCATCCTATGTAAATCGAACGCCCGCAAAATGGTGGCGGCTGCATTTAGGTTCGCCTCATTGGCATCTTCAGCAGTCTGTGTAATCACATGGCTATAAAGCTTGATTACATCGGTGTAATGACGCTCCATATAGGCACCACTATATTGTGGACTGTAATAATATTTATCACCACTGAAATATCCTGCAAGTGAAGCGGTATGCTGAATGGCAGTTGCCGCGTAAAGCATATTGGCTCTTGTATTTTCATACTCTCCCCCTATTCTCAAAGTTGCTAAGGAAAACAGGTAGGACATATCCATATCTGAGACCGCATTTTGGTCAACATTTAGATCCATTAGGGCATTTTCATCGCAGGAACTGAATATCAGCGTAAGCATCAGGAAAAACCCGGTTATTTTATTTGCTCTTTTCATTTTTTCGATAGTTTGTTACTAGGATGTTCGATCAAAAATTAGCGGATAGGTTGAATCCAAAACTTCTTGGAGTTGGCATTCCGAAGAATTCCAGTCCTTGAGAATTACCACCTGTTGCGTAGGCCGATTCAGGGTCGATATTCGGGACGTTGGAATACAACAAAGCCAGGTTACGTCCCACAAGAGAGAGGGAAATGGACTCAAAAGGCGTTCTCTGCAACAATGTATTAGGGAAAGTATAACCAAATGAGAATTCTCTCAATCTTACGAAGGAAGCATCATACAGAATGTTTTCAGTAACCATCGCATACCTGCTGTAATAATTGTCTATTTGGTATTCAGCCGGATTTGAGGCGTTTGCAGGAATATTCCAGATTCTTGCTTCTCCTTCTCCGGTGAAGCCAGAAACGGTCAAACCGTTTTGTCTTCCCTCAAGAGTTTCTTTGTGAAGTCCGTATGCATAGGCAAAATAATTTGTACCGGAAACCAAATGTCCACCAAATCGCATATCCAAAAGGAAATTCAATCTGAAGTTTCTGTAGCTCAACGTATTGACAAAACCTGCTGAAACAGGATGTCTCCCTTCGGCTAGGGTTTCAAAACCCGGAGTAGTCACAGGAAAACCATCGTCATCATAAACTTTTTGGCCGTCAATTTCCAAATGCGTATATCCGGCAATCATACCCAGTGGTTGACCTACAACATGCCTGATTTGCTCACGCATTAATCTGGATTGACCTAAATTGATAAATTGGATAGGATCTCCTTTGGCATCTGTTCCGAGGCTAAGAACATTGCTGATATTCCTTGAATAATTAAAGGACATATCCCACTTGAAATTGGAAGTCACGATAGGAGATACTGTCAATAACATTTCCAATCCTTTATTGCTCAACTCACCGATATTGATAGTAGTTGATCCAAAACCTGAGGTGGCCGAAATTCCTGTTGCCAGAATATCATTGGTTGTCAATCGGTCATAATAAGCCAAATCAAGTCCCAATCTGTTGTTGAAGAAACGGAAATCAGCACCGAATTCTACCTCTGTGGATACGTAGGGTTTTAGGTTGCTGTTTGGAATAGAGCCGTTGTTGATTTGTCCCAAACTTGCACCAAGATGACCTGCACCTACCAGTCCATAGGTGAGGTTAAGTGCATAGGGGTTGGGAGCTCCACCGCCTACCTGTGCCCATGATCCTCGGAATTTGGCGAAAGTAATGGCTTTAGGCAGTTCCACTATATCACTCAAGACAAAGCTTAATCCTGTTGAAGGATAGAATAATTTGCTGTTTTCCGGTGCAAGGGTTGAGAATTGATCCTGCCTACCCGTAAAATTCAGGAACAAGAAATTCCTATATCCGATATTGGCGGACCCAAAAATGGAATTGATTCCCAATTCGGAGAAGTCATATCCAACCGATGGAGCAGCTACGTTTCTTAAGCTGTGGAAGAAAGGGACCACAAGGTCATTTCCGCCGCCTCTTAATCCTTCGCTGGTTCTCCTCATCCTATTGCCGCCGACGAGTGCATCCACTGCAAAGTCACCGAAGGTTTTGTTGAATCCGATAAACAAATCAGCATTGTCTTCTCTAAGTGTTCTTTTGCTTTGGTTATAATCACCTCTTGGCTTATATGCAGTTCCGTAGGGTTCATAGGTATCATCCACTCGGTTTTGATAATCTGTACCGATTCTTCCTTGGATATACAACCAATCCGTGATATCATATTTAAGGGAAATATTTCCCATAATACGATCAGTTACATCTATTCTGGAGAACTGATGCGCTGCCCAGAAAGGGTTTGTCTGGAAAACATTTTGCTGATATCTCAATTCTGTTCCATCGGCAATGGCACCCAATTTATCGGTCTCTCCTCTCATCACGGAAAGCGGAAGTGTCCCCGGTTTGGTCATCATTGCAAAGTTTGCATTTCCGGGAGAATCCGATAATCTCGGTCTGTTTTTTCCCTCCTGTTTTGAGTATTGTCCCGTTACAGCCAAGGTCAGTCTATCAAGTTTGCTGTTTACATTTATATTTACAACCCTTCTCTTGAAACCGGCATTCGGCATAATATCTTTGTTGTCAAGGTCGGAAAAGGCAAACCTATAATTTCCTGATTCATTTCCTCCACTCAAGGCCACTGAATTATTCAAGGTATAGGCCGTGTTGTAAAAATCCTGGAGTCCTTCTCCTGTATGGCTATAAGGTCTTGAAACACCGTCAAATTGGATTACACCGGATCCGTCATATCTGGTTCCCCAATGACTCTGTCCTATTTCCAGTGCCTCTTGTGCTGTATTAGCGGTTTCCCCATCTCTTCCAGGACCGTATTGTCTTTGATAATCGGTCACATCACGAACATTATCAAAGGTGATGTTGGAATTCAAGGAAACTCCGATTCCCTTTCTGGCTCTACCTGATTTGGTTGTAATCAGGATAACTCCATTGGCCGCTCTTGCTCCGTATAAGGCTGCGGCTGAATTTCCCTTCAATACCGAAATGCTTTCTATATCATCAGCATTAATGGAAGAAAGTCCATCGCCTGCATCGTTTCCTCCCCACATCCCTGCACTTCCCAGATTGGCGGTTTCGATAGGAATACCGTTGACAACATAGAGAGGCTGGTCATTTCCAGTAAGGGAAGAACCACCACGGATGACCACCCTGGTGGATCCTGCAGCACCTGTAGCGGGTGTAGAAACATTGACACCGGCTATTTTTCCCGAAAGAGCATTGCCTAAGTTGACAGCTCTGGATTCCGTGAATCTATCACCCTCGAGTTGGGTAACTGAATAGCCCAAGGCCTTCTTCTCCCTCTCCATACCGAAGGCTGCCACAACAACTTCAGAAAGTTCTGACACATCTTCCGCCAAAGCCACATCCAAAGTAGATCTGTTTCCTACGGTAAATTCTTGCGAAGAAAATCCAATAAAGGAAAATACCAATACTGTGTTTTCGGATACGCTAATGGAGTACTTACCGTCAACATCCGTTGCGGTACCGACATTACCTTGTTTTACCTGAACGCTGACTCCCGGAATAGGCATTCCGTCCGCAGCACTCGTTACTGTTCCTGTCAGAACTCTTGATTGGCCATATACCTCTTGCCCGAAAACAAGAAGGATGACCAATGACATCATCATTAATAAAATTCTTTTCATACAAAATAAATTAAAGGTTTACTTTTTAATAAAATAGGTTAGTAGGGTTTTTACTCAACTGCCGGACTTCTATTTGATCAATACAAATCCCTCCATCCATTTTCCTACCCAATTAAAAATTCACAAGATGAATGGTAATCAGGGTTTAGTAAATTTAACAATTCGGTTGGTAAATCTAAATAAAAAAATAATACATGATGAATTATTGATATTATTTTTATTAAGTATTTTAAATTTCATAAAATTTAATAAAAGTGAGATAAATAATTATTTTATTTGAGAAAAGCTGGCTTAACTAACTTCACTTTTTATTCATATTGGACTTTTCATTCATCACTTCTAAAAAAAAAAATGAATAAGTATTAAAAAGTATTACAAGTGGAAATCGGCTTTAGAAATTTTAATGGGAAATCATTCCTGAATTTTATCTCAATTTCATTTATTTTTCCATTCAACCTACTAATAATCCGATCAAATAAAAAATAAAACCCTGTTAAAGCAGGGATAAAAGGGGTGTTCATTAAATCATAAACCACCATGGTTTTGAAAACTTTAGTCAAAAAAAGGATATCTACAAACTTCTCAATAATTCACGGGCGTCAGATTTGGAAAAAAAACAGACTTCACAAATTCATCTAGGGCCAAGCCCTTTTGATCCGAACATACGGACTATAGCTTGAAAAAATAGTTGGAAACAAAAAACCGCCTCATCGGCGGCTTTTTGTTT
>JBGTDA010000160.1:0-4342 GCA_041748555.1 Rhodonellum sp. | reverse complement strand
TAACTGTTTTGGCATCTGTGACACTCTATCTTCTTGCAGGTCCAAGCTGGGAAAAAATCAATCTGGACCAAGATTGGAAATATTATCTTTTAATGGGTCTCCTTCTGATAACCTCGCTTACTCTCTATGTAAAATTCAAACCCAATGGTATAATAATTTTAGTTGCCATATTAGCAATTTCAATAATTTTCTTATTGGTGTACCTCCAGGATTCGGGAAAACTTAAGAGCTTTGACCGAAAGTTTAATCAACCTGAAAATGATTATAAATGGTATTTTGTGGGAATGATGTTTTCTTGGTCTCTGTTGATTGGGTTTATCCCCGGTTTTTTAATCCACTCCACCACAGCAGAATTTGAAAATGATATTTGGGAATCCGCAGGTAAATCCGAGGAGACTTACGATTCATCGGCATGGGTCGATTATTATGAAAAATTCCGCAGAAATCTTTTCGCCACTGTTTCGGATCCCTATGAGGTAGAAATCGCATCTTTTGTTGCCCCCGGCAGAAATGTAATTTACCAAGCGATGGAGGTGAAGGATAGAAAAAGTATTTTAGCTCATTCGATGTCACTAAATGACAGTCCAATTCAGTTGCTTCTTGGGATCGGGAGAATATGTCTGTTCTTCTTGGTTTTTTATCTCATATACCTTATCATCAAAAAAATTTACCTTTGGGATTTCGATTTTGATTTATATAAAACCAAGAAAAAGGGAAATTGTTCATACAGGGATCTCAAAAGGGTTTTCCTTTGCAGTCTTGATACCGATCAAAAGCGGGAATGGGTCACTTGTAATATGAATGATCAAAAGGATGCAATTCTTTATGATAACCTGGCAGATTGTATAACCATCAAGAGAAAAGATTTTAATGTTACCACAGAAAAAGTATGGTTGATTGAGAACCTGCATTGTATTTGTGCAGAAAATGGCTTTTTGGATATTATCAAAAATTGTATCGAAACGGCCAAAGATTTGGAATTGCCTCTCGTCTTTGGATCAGGTAAACCATGGAAGTCGCTTCTCGCCGCTATGAAAACCGAGAACGATAAGATTGTATTTTCCGAAATATTTTCCGAATTCTATTTTGAAATAGTGCCTCTTGACTACACCTTGAACAAGAAAAAAAAACCGACCGACAGGGAAGTTGCCTTCGGTCCAAACAGCTGCTTGCTTGAAGGACTCAAGCAGTCCGATAAAGAGGAAACGAAGATACTTTTGATCCAACGGCACAACAAAGCTTATTATGCCAATATCTGGGAGGAGTTGAGTTTTCAGGAGAAAAAAGTCTGTTACAACTTCAGCAAGGAAAATTTTCTCAATCCGGCAAACTGGGATATCTTGACGGAACTGGTGCAAAAAGGCGTCCTGTATTTTGATAAAAGGACGCACAGCCTCAGTCTTTTTAATAAGACTTTTCGGCATTTTATACTTAGTTATGTTACAGCAAAGGAGCTTGCTGACTTCAAAGCAGACGAAAGAGCACATGGTACAGCCAGAACCATAAAGTTGGCAAGCATCAGTTTCGTTTTGCTTGCACTGGCTATGATCGGCTACTTTGACAAAAATTTTCTCAATGAAGCTTACGCCTATGTCAGCGGAGTATTGGGAGTGATGGGATCCATTTATACTCTTTTTAGTAAAGGAATTTCTTTACCTTGGAGCAAGAAAGAATGAGAAATTAGCAAAAGAGGATTTTAAACCGAGCTGATGCTAATCAACAAATTTAGGCACTTCTAATGATTAAATGATTTCATATGATGCCAAAAAAGACACTCCATATATGGAGTGTCTTTTTGCATAGATGAATAATTAAAAGGTTGGTTATAGCATATCATCGATTTCTTTTCCTTCAGAATCGAATTTTTTAGTCAATGTTTCATCTTCTTTCAAAAACATTACTTCATAATGAACTTCGCCGTCGGCATCAGTCACTTCGTAAGCTTCTGTTATTTGTAAAGACGCAAGCTCCTGATTATCAGAAATTGAAGTCCTTACCATCTCAGGAAGAGAATCGGCTTCGATCCTTACTCTATCCTGTGCGATCTGAGTCATTTCGGTGGATTCATGTTCAGTAGTTTCCTGAGCGTGTAAACCGGCCATGCCGAAAACTCCCATTGCGAAAATCATTATTATCTTTTTCATAATTTAATAGTGGTTAGTTTTAATAATTGGTTATTGTAATTGGTTGTTAGTTGGTTGTAAAATTTTTTAAACTAGATGGTCAGTTTATTCCCTCTTTCGTCAAAGATCACTGCTATGATTTTATTGTTTTCATCCTGGAATGTCAATTCATAGTAGGTTTGCTCATTGTTTTTAATTTTCACCGCTCTGTCCAAGGTCAAGGTGGATAGATACTCATCCTTTTTGATGTTTTCTGAAATATCTTGTGGAATATCTTCGTTAGAAATCGTTTCCTCAGTTGGATCAGGCGTTTCTCCCATTTGGGAATTATCAGGCAGACTTTCCTGATAATATGCTACCGTGTCACTACTTAGGTCAGACTGGATTTCATCATGTGCCGGATTTTCAGGACCGCAAGCGAAAAAAAACATCATGACCGGAATAGTGAGTAAATTAATTAAATTTTTCATGATGTAAATCTTTACTTTTTATTGAAATTAGAAATTAATGTATCTGTTATATCTCTATAAATACCCTTTCTTTTTATATCCTAATCATATTTTGTGCCAAATAGAAATGCTCAGAAATGCTCAAAAAGAACAAGTGAATGTAAAAAAAATGGGAGTTTCTTCTACAGTGTGTAGAAAAAAACAGAATTCGAATACTCACAGTGGCACACAGTCGGCACACTTCATCCTTTTAATTAAATCTGGAAAATGGAAGAATCAGCTTATTTACGTCTGGCGGATAATTTCTTTTTGATCTTTCACACCATCCTTATCCTATTCAATCTTTTTGGATGGATTTGGCTACGCACAAGAAAGTTACATCTGATCTGTATCAGTCTGACGCTTGCTTCATGGATTATCCTGGGGTTTTGGTATGGTTGGGGTTATTGTCCTCTTACTGACTGGCATTGGGATGTCCTGAGGAATTTGGGTGAGCAGAATTTGCCGAATTCATATATCAGTTATTTGCTCGAAAGATATTTTGGCCTTCTGCTTCCGGATAATACGGTGGATCTTCTGACTGTGGTCTTGACACTGCTTGCTTTGGCAGCATCTGTTTATGCCAACTATTTTTTTAAAAGGAAATAAAATTTAACAACAGCTCATGTTTCAGGAGCACCTAATATTCTGGATTCCATCTGGATATCTTTTTCACTTTTGTAAAGAAAGGTTAAACCACCTTATAACTTCCGGTTGAAAGCTTGTTTTTTGTTAAAATGGTTGGTTAAGGTTCGTTAAAACCATAAAAAAAGCAAATGGTTTTTGGAAATTGAAGTAAATCAAATCCCAAGACCGTGGCAGTAACTTTTTGGATTACCACTATATTAATTCCATATATGCAATTGCAAGCTGAACCACGCCTCTGGAAAGCAGTGGTGATTGATGGCAGTTCAGGAAATCCAATTTCCGAAGTCCATGTCCTTACTTCAAAAAGGCAATCCATATCTGATGCAAATGGTTATTTTGAATTGGAAACAGAGGATGGGACACAGGTGAGCTTTTCCCATGTAGCCTACGAAAAAATAGAAATTTCGGTAGACCATGAACAACTGCCGGATACTGTTTTTCTCATCCCTTTGGAATTTCAGCTTGACGAAGTAGAAATCAATTCCTTTCCCGCAGAAGGAGATTTCAAAAAAGAGGTTCTCAATAATCCATACATCCTCAATGTCATGGAAAGAAATCTGCAAAACAACCTGAACTACGCAAAATCCATTTACAAATTGGGTTATTTTCACGACATGAGTAGTTATAATGTATTGCTAGTCGAATCAGACCCAATGGTGGAGCCACCTTTTTTACCTCGGGAGGCGGCGGAATCCTGCAAGCGATCAAGGACCTCAAGAAACCTTCCATTCCCGATTTCCCAAGCCATAGTAGTGCTTCATTTAATCCCAGAGCAATCAAAAAATTTAACATCCCTGATTCATTAAGGCCGGTAAAGGATTATTTTGAAAAATAGGTTGGAAGACCGATCCCTTTAAATACCACCGGGAGGATGTACCCCGCAATCTGAAGTCACGCAAAGGATCTGTTGTTTTGGTATCATCTCGGATAATCATAATGTTTTATATGATTATCCGCTTGTATACAAGTAGGGGTAAACGCTCGCAATTACCAACCTGTCGAAGAGCTTGTTTCCAAAATATCTTCGGTTTAGCTTATAGCAGAACTCGTTCAGGTAGTTCTGAAGCATTCTTTCCGAGACCA
>JBGTDA010000159.1:0-9455 GCA_041748555.1 Rhodonellum sp. | reverse complement strand
GGGAAAAGCGCGAAGCCGCTTTTCCCAACTCCAGCTTCCTGCAACATTAATACGGTGGCCGAGCTTGCCGAGGCCTCCGATCATATTTGGAAAAACGTTGCGGACTGCCAATGCCGTCTAAACCATGTTCTTATTGGCCATCAATATTTGGATAATAACAAATAATCAATTCCTGCAATTATCCTACAGCTAAAGCTTCTGATAGCTCTCGGGAGGCAAATGAATATGAATAACTTAGTCCCAATAGCGGGATTACACCTTATCTCCTTAGTCATATCTCTTTTAAAAATCCCAAATTAAAACGAGCACTCAAACCCAAACATCTGTCATCTGACAATTTCCAATTTCCGTCTCCTCCTATGCTACAGTTTTCAAAAGCAATCTCTTGCTGATCGGCAAGAAACTTTCCTGCATTGGAATCTGATGATGGCTGTGGATTCTATAAGTCGCAGGATTGGGCAAATCCTGATAGCATTTGATAAGATCCAATTTGATCTGCTCAATGGTATTTACAAGGGAATGACTTACTCTTTGGATAAATTTCATCACGATTCCCTTAAAGGAGTCCACACTGTTTTGGAACAGCGTCACCCTATATCGATAGATATACACATCCTTTGATTTTTCGAGGGACAACAAAGCGTATCCTTCTTTTTGATAAATGGGAGATAAACCTACAGGTTCGATTTTCGTTTCTTTTTCAAGAAAATCATAAATGCTTTTACCTTCTTCGATGTAGGATTTCAGCTGAGGCAGACAATATTCCACTATTTCTTCCAGCTGACGCATTACGTCATCGTCGATGTGATCCGGCTTGTATTTCAGCTTCATTTCCTTGAAATCCGGAGCCTGTAGCGTTTTGGGAAAAGCAGCTTTTAGCTGTTCCTTATTCTCTGAAAATTTTTGCAATTTTGAATAGTGGTGGATGAGATCGGCCAAGGGCGGATACAGCTTGACCTCCTTGAACTGTGCGTCGACTTCCTGTAAATAGGCCAGCAATAGATACTTTTTGTATTCCAGATCTATCCAACCCTCTGTTATCCAGTTTTCTGATAATGTTTTCATGAGAGAATATTTTGATAAGAATGTAGGAAATATCTGACAAACTTTAAACCATTTTAGAAGATTTGACAGAAAAAAAATTTAAGGGAAAACTTTATTGACAGCTTTCCAGCTCATATTTCCGACTTTATGTCAGGTCTCAGGCTATGGCAGTGATTGGCACAGGAAATGCAATGGGAGGGTATAAGAATTTTGGATCTAACCTTAAATTTTAAACAAAAAATAACTATGTCAACAGTGAACATCAAACCTCTAGCAGACCGAGTTCTGGTAGAACCTGCTGCAGCCGAAGAGAAAACCGCTTCCGGCCTTTTTATCCCTGACACTGCCAAGGAGAAACCACAAAAAGGAACAGTAGTGGCAGTAGGAAGTGGCAAAAAAGATGAGCCCTTAACTGTAAAAGTAGGTGATCAAGTACTTTACGGGAAGTATGCAGGTACCGAGCTTTCAGTAGAAGGTCAGGATTATCTTATTATGAGAGAAGCCGATATTTTTGCGGTTCTGTAACAAATCATCTAATACAATACATTCAACAATCCAATAAATTAATTAAGTTATGGCTAAAGAATTATTTTTCGATACCGACGCAAGAGACAAACTGAAAAGGGGTGTCGATATACTTGCAAATGCTGTGAAAGTGACCCTAGGTCCCAAAGGCAGAAATGTAATCATTGACAAAAAATTTGGTGCTCCCACCATTACCAAAGATGGTGTAACTGTTGCCAAAGAAATCGAATTGGCAGAGCCTATTGAAAATATGGGTGCACAGTTGGTAAAAGAAGTTGCTTCCAAAACCGCTGACGACGCAGGTGACGGAACAACCACCGCAACTGTTTTAACTCAGTCGATTTTTAATGTAGGAATTAAAAACGTAGCTGCCGGAGCAAATCCAATGGATCTGAAAAGAGGTATTGATAAAGCTGTAAGAGCGGTAGTTGCCCAATTGCAAGCTAATTCAATACAGATATCCACCAGCAAAGAAATTCAGCAGGTAGCAACTGTCTCTGCAAACAATGATGAGGAAATCGGTAAAATGATTGCCAATGCCATGGAAAAAGTTGGCAAAGACGGTGTCATCACTGTAGAAGAGGCAAAAGGTACAGAAACCGAAGTTAGAACTGTGGAAGGTATGCAGTTTGACAGAGGTTATCTTTCTCCTTACTTCACTACCAACACAGAGAAGATGGAAGCTGAGCTGGAGAATCCGTACATTTTGATCTATGACAAGAAGATTTCTTCAATGAAGGAACTCCTTCCTGTACTGGAGCCGGTTGCACAGACAGGCAAACCGCTTTTGATCATCGCTGAAGATGTAGACGGTGAAGCTTTGGCAACACTTGTGGTGAACAAATTGAGAGGTGCATTGAAAGTAGCTGCTGTTAAAGCTCCGGGATTCGGTGACAGAAGAAAAGCAATGTTGGAAGACATCGCAATTCTAACAGGCGGTACAGTAATTTCTGAAGAAAGAGGTTACAAACTTGAAAATGCTACTCTTGAATATTTGGGAAATGCTGAGAAAATCAACATTGACAAAGATACTACCACTTTGGTAAACGGAGCAGGTGAGAAGAGTGCCATCCAAGGCAGAATAGCCGAGATCAAAGCGCAGGTTGAAAAGACCACTTCTGATTATGACAGAGAAAAACTTCAGGAGAGATTGGCCAAATTGTCAGGTGGTGTAGCCATCTTACATATCGGTGCAGCTACTGAAGTGGAAATGAAAGAAAAGAAAGACAGAGTTGATGATGCCTTGCATGCAACAAGAGCCGCCGTTCAGGAAGGTGTAGTTGTAGGTGGTGGTGTTGCTTTAGTAAGAGCCATCTCTGCTTTGGATTCACTGAAAGGTGAAAATGAAGATCAGACTACAGGTATCAACATCATCCGTATAGCCCTGGAGTCTCCTTTGAGAACCATTGTTGAAAACGCAGGTGGTGAAGGTTCTGTTATCATCAACAGAATAAAAGAAAACAAAGGTAACTTTGGTTATAATGCCAGAACAGATGTATTTGAAGATCTGTTTGAAGCAGGTGTAATCGATCCTACGAAAGTTACCCGTTTGGCTCTTGAAAATGCAGCTTCAATTGCTGCCTTGCTGCTGACTACCGAATGTGTAGTAGCTGATGCGAAGGAAGACGCTCCACAGATGCCTCCAATGGGTGGCGGTGGAATGGGTGGAATGATGTAATATCAGCCCATCATAATATTGGAAAAGGGAGCCAAATTGGCTCCCTTTTTTTATTGGTGTTTTTTCCGTTATGTTTTTTTTGGCTGTGAAACAGCTACTTAAAAAGTAATTCATTCTATTTTTATCATAAAATTATAATTGTAATTTAGTCCTCATATATTGTAGTAAAATTCCATAATCAACATTTACAATATTCACCTTAGTAACCCCATATTGATGCAATCATTTTATTCCATTTTTTTGGTAGATGACGACCCCATCAATAATTTGATCAACAAACGATTGATTTCCAAACAAGAAATATCACCGATAGTAGAAGAATTTTTAGCCGCAGAACAGGCACTGAATAGGATTGATTGCCTCGATCCTGAAAACAAAATTCTCATCTTTCTCGACATCAATATGCCGGTGATGAACGGATGGGATTTTCTCGGAAAGTATTTGGAAAAATTCAAAGGCCGATCGGACAAAATTATTATGCTTTCCAGCTCCATTGATTTTCAGGACAGACAAAAAGCGAAATTGTTTCCATGCGTTGGAGGCTTTATAGAAAAGCCTTTGACCCCCGATAAAATCAAAAACATACTTTAAATGGATCATTCTGAAACTGAATACCAACCTGGGAAACTCGAGCTGTATTGTTTTGGAGAGGATCTATTTGAAAAACACCACATCACAGATGTTTCCCAGCTGGAATCCTTTTTACACAGGGATACAAAATTTTGGCTGAATGTTCAGGGATTGGATGATGACGCACTTTTGGATCAGCTAAGCAAAATTTTAGACATCCATTTAGTGGCTATGGATGATATCAAAAACACGACTCAAAGGCCGAAATTAGAAGAATTTGAAAACTTTATTCTGATCGTCACCAAAATGATCTATACCAAAAGCCACATTGCTGCGATGGAGATCGAGCAAATCAGCATCCTGTTTGGGAAGAATTTTGTGATTACTTTTCAAGAACACCCATTTGATATCTTTGATCCTATCAGAACCCGGTTGGAAAATCCGAAAGGAAAGATGAGAAAGATGGGGACGGATTATTTTACCATTACAATTCTGGATGCGATTGTTGATCAGTATTATGTCATTTTAGAAATGGTTGGTGAAAGGGTTGAAAATCTGGAAGATGAAATCATCAGCCAAAACAAGAAAATCCGGCTTGCAGATATCTACCTTCAGCGAAAATCTCTTCAGGAAATGAAAAGGAACATTTGGCCCACCCGGGAATTTCTGTCGGCTTGGAGAAAATCCGAAAACCCACTGATCAAAAGAAAAACAGGTCCTTATATCAATGATGTATATGAACACAGTGTCGAGATAATCGAAAACCTGGAAATCCAGAGAGAATCCATCAACACGCTTGTGGAGATTTTTATGTCCAATATCAGCCTCAAGCAGAATGAGGTCATGAAAACCCTGACCATCATAGCAACCATCTTTATTCCCCTCACATTTGTAGCAGGGATATATGGGATGAATTTTGAATATATGCCTGAACTCACCTGGAAATACGGCTACCTTTCCATTTGGGTATTTTTTATCCTCACCACCGGAGTCATGGTTTTATATTTCAAGAGAAAGAAATGGTTTTGAATATGAGTTAAAACCAAATTATCCCCTGTCTTAATTCATCAAAAATTTATTCATAAGAATTCCCATGATTTAGACCGCGTGTAATTTTAAGCCATGCCAGTTCGTCCATCGGATTGGCTCGGTACGTTAAAAAGAGGAAGTAAACAGGGCTACACCTAAGTTTAAGAATACCGACGGTACCTCTATTCTTTAATATATTTACAACAAATCAGTGCTTTTGTTACCCATTATTTATAATATCCTATTATTTTTAGTGATTTTTTATAATTTGATTTAATATTGTAAATCCAATTGAATAACCCAAAGAAAAAATGTCAAAACTGCGGGAAGCCAAATTAGTAGTAGTCAAAGTCGGTTCGAATGTTCTGACACTTGATTCAGGTCATCCGGATTTGAACAGGATGAAATCGCTGGTTGCCCAGCTGGCATTTTTGAAAGAAAACAAAAAAAAAATAGTTCTGGTAAGTTCGGGAGCTGTTGCCTTTGGCCGTCAGGAAATCAAACTTCCCGAAAAGCTTGATCCTGTATTGAAAAAACAAATCTGGGCATCTTCCGGACAGATCGATTTGATCCAAACCTACAAAACCTTTTTCAAGGATGAGGGTCTTCAGATTGCCCAGATTTTGGTGACAAAAGAGGATTTCAGAGACAGGAAGCATTTCCTTCACATGAAAAACTGCATTCAGGGTTTGTTAAATCAAGGCATTATCCCGGTTATCAATGAAAACGATACAGTTGCCATCACTGAATTGATGTTCACCGACAACGATGAACTTGCCGGTTTAACTGCAGCCATGATCAATGCCGACACGTTGATGCTATTGACCAATGTCGATGGCATATATGATGGCCCTCCCTCCGACCCCAACTCACAATTGATTCCTTATGTGGGACCAAAGGTACCGGAATTGGAAAATTATGTCAGTTCGGCCAAATCCTCCTTAGGCAGAGGCGGAATGCTCACCAAACTCAGCATGGCTAAAAAGTCCGCAGACCTCGGAATCCAGGTTTTCATTGCCAATGGAAAAAAAGACAATATTCTGATTGATTTTCAAAATGGGAAAATGCGGTGTACTTACTTTGAACCTAAACCCTCACCTCAGGGACCCAAGAAGTGGCTGGCGCATTCTGATCAATATTATAAAGGAGAAGTCATCATCAGCGAAGGTGCAAAAGCGGCAATTTTTTCAGGGAAAATTTCCAGTCTGCTCCCTGTTGGGATCGTATCCATAAAGGGTGAATTTGTCAAAGGAGAAATTATCCGTATCCTGGATGAACAAGGAAACAAGCTGGGAATGGGGCGCGCAGAATATCCGACCAAAACAGCCATCGAAAAATCAGGACAAAAGAACCAGAAAGCATTTATTCATTACGATTACCTATTCCTTTTCAATCATGAATGACCTTAATATTCTTTTCCAAAGTGTACAGTCAGCTTCAAAAAAGCTGCATCTGTTGGAATCATACCAAATTGATCAAACGTTGGAATCTCTGGCGAAAATAACGCTCGATGCTACCGGTTTTTTAATTGATGCAAATAAAAAAGACCTTAATCGGATGGATTCGGCTGATCCAAAATATGACCGGTTGATGCTGACCCCTGAGCGGATCAAGAGTATAGTAGCCGAAATCAGGCAGGTAAAAAATCTGAGAAGTCCATTGGGTAGGGTTTTGGAAGAGAAAAATCTTGAAAACGGGCTGTCGCTTAAAAAAATTTCGGTGCCTTTGGGCGTCATCGGGATCATTTACGAATCCAGGCCCAATGTGACTTTTGATGTATTCAGCTTGGCATTAAAATCCGGGAACGGGCTGATTTTAAAAGGAAGTTCTAATGCTAAGGACTCAAACCTTGCCATTATAGCGCTTGTTTATCAAGCTTTGGAAGAAAACGGAATACCTACAGCAGCATTCCAGCTTTTACCGGCAGAAAGGTCCGCAACCAAGGCATTGTTGGAAGCTGTGGGTTATGTGGACATTATCATTCCAAGAGGAAGTCAGGGATTGATCAGCTACGTCCGTGAAAATGCCAAAGTGCCCGTGATCGAAACAGGGGCCGGAATTGTCCATACCTATTATGATGAATATGCGGATCTCGAAAAAGGAAAAGCAATCATCCTCAATGCCAAAACCAGAAGGGTAAGTGTCTGCAATGCGCTGGATTGCCTGATTATCCATCAGACCAGATTACCGGATTTGCCGGATATTATATCAGAGCTGACCAAAAAGGGAGTTACGGTTTTTGCCGACGAACCTGCTTATGCAGCATTGAAGTCGGCACATCTTTCCGGGGATATTCAAAAGGCACTACCTGAGCATTTTGGAACAGAGTTTCTTTCCCTCAAGATGTCCATCAAAACCGTTACAAACATACAGGACGCACTGGATCACATTTCCAACTTCAGCTCGAAGCACAGCGAAGCCATCATTTCAGAGGACGAGTCAAATCTGGAATTGTTTCTCCGATCTGTGGATGCTGCGGCAGTATATGCAAATGCGTCCACGGCTTTTACCGACGGAAATCAGTTTGGAATGGGAGCAGAAATCGGAATCAGCACCCAAAAGCTCCACGCCCGCGGACCCATGGCGTTGAATGAACTGACCAGCTATAAATGGGTTGTGAAAGGAACCGGGCAAGTGAGGGAGTGAAGACGGAGATGGAAAGTCGTGAAGACTGGAATCCGATGTCGGATGACAAAGGTATTGGATGACCGATGACGGATGTCCGTCAGATGATAACCTTTGAGGTTTATTTTAAACCTCGAAGGTTTTGAAGTACACGTGTCAACAAAATTCAGAACGTGCAATTAAAACCAAACGGTTTTATCTTTACCAAATTGAATATACCCATTATGTTAAAGAATATTTTAATCGGCTTGATGTCTGTTGCCATGATATTGGTAATCGCCTGGATGCTGGGACCAAAAGCCAATTTGGAAGACCTTTCAGGTTCATACCCAAATGTGCCCAACCGTTCATCGGAGCTTGAAACCTATCTTTCTGCAAAAGAAGATACCGTCACAGGGCTCAAACCCGGGAACGGTGCCAAGATTGTCTGGGCTGATAGTGTCACGAAAGAAAAAACCGATTACAGCATTATATATATTCACGGGTTCGGGGCAAGCGAAATGGAAGGTAATCCTGTTCACAGAAACCTGGCAGCACATTTTGATGCCAACCTCTATCTTGTCCGACTTCCCGAACACGGGATCAAAAGGTCGGATGGGATGAAACACTTGACGGCGCAAAGGCTGATGGATGAGGTAAGAGAAGCCTACATGATCGGCAAAAGCCTGGGAGATTCTGTAATTGTCGTGGGCACTTCCATGGGTGGTGCATTGGCACTTACCTTGGCTTCCGAACGACCGGAAATAAAAGCCCTGGTGGTCTATTCCCCTGCGATCCGCGAAACAGGGGACCAATTGGAACAGTTTTTTCGCCCCTGGTCCATCTATTTGGCCGAAAATTATGTTTTTGAAAACGGTACCCGGCAAACTCCAAGAGAAGGTGAAAAAGCCAAATACTGGTCAGAAGAATACCATGTCAATGGGTTTGTAAGTTTGGCTGTCCTGATCAGAAGCAAAATGACCGAGGAGAACTTCAAAAAAATCAAACAGCCCTTGTTTTTGGGATATTATTTTAAAAGCGATCAGGAGCAGGATTTCGTGGTGTCGGTTCCCAAGATGCTGGAAATGTACAACCAAATCGGAACTCCCGATTCTCTCAAAGTCAAACAAGCATTTCCCGAATCGGGTGATCATGTGATCGCATCCAGCATCACCTCCGAGGACTGGGAAGGGGTTTTGGAAGAAACCATACGTTTTCTGGAGGCCGTAGCTCAAGTGAAACCTGGGGTGGAAGAAGGGGAAGTGTTGGAGTTGGAGTGAGTATAAAAATGGGCTAAAGCCACATGCTGATTTCTTGATTTAGAGGTTAATTTGGTGTCCGGTCAAATCAATATTGATGACCATAACTTCAATATTGTTTGTAGTTGCAAAACCTCTTAAAGTGGAAACTTTGGTACTGTCGTAAACCTGAAAATTAACTGGCACATTGTCGTAAATGTTTGGAAATGCTCGTGAGTTATTTCCAAATTTTTCAAAACTCCTTCACGAATAGCAACCGAAGGTACCACAATCACAAATTTTTTGAAACCGTACAATTTATTCAGTTCATAAATGGAACGTAGGTAAACATATGTTTTCCCTGTGCCTGTTTCCATTTCTACTGAAAAGTGCATACCGTCCAACTTATCCGAAACTTTAATTTCGTTATTGGTTTGTATGCCTTGTAGATTGGCAAGGATTTGTTCTTCCGATAAAATAAGGTTGTTGCTAACGCCATTAATTAAATTCAAAGTACCTTCTTCCTTTAGGTTAAATTCCAAAATGGAATCTTCCAAAGGTTGCCTGGATATTCCGGTGATACTGACCCCTGTTCCGGGGATATTGACCCCCCTATGGAAGTTTATTTTCTTGTTGTACTGATATACTGACAATTTTACATTTTTTTCCTTAGACTTTCACCTTTTATCTCTATTCGATGTGAGGTGTGGGCCAATCTATCCAAAATCGCATCCGCAATGGTTTCCTCTCCAATGATATCGTACCAG
>JBGTDA010000158.1:0-16608 GCA_041748555.1 Rhodonellum sp. | reverse complement strand
TGTGTTTGAGTAATTTTTCCTTGATTTAATTTACCTGTCCAATAAGCTTTATGGAAAGCATTTAATCCTTCAACACTATTGTTATCAATAAGATGTTGTATATATTGTTCTTGAAGAGATTTTAATTTTTCAGGATTTAGTTCTCCTCGTAATAATCTTTCCTCTGTTTGAACATCTAATTGAATTTTAAATTCATTCAAAAAGTCAATGGGATGTTTTATCCCTCTCAAGAAACAATCTCTTCTTTTTATACAAGATAAAGAAGATTGATCCATAAGGCTTTTATTATTCATTATCTCCTTTAATTTTTTTAAAATAAATGGTATTTTTTCTGAATATTTTTTTTGAGTTGGGAGATCTGTTGGGATGTGTAATGGCTGAATATTGTCTCTTATAGATGTTCCATATTCATTAATCCACGAGTATAAAAATAAAACTAAACAGAATTCTGATATATAGTATTTTGAATCTTTTTGATTTCCTATTGAATCAAATTCTAAATCATCAAAATAATAATGTATGTTCCAATAATTGTCAAAAATGTCTCTTAGAGAATCAATATAGTATCTCAAAGCTTTTTGTGGGCCAAATTGTTGTAAAAATGTTCTGGGAGGTTGGTTTTGGGTATGAAATATTAATTCTTCAAGAAGCTTATATTTCTTTTTATAATATAAAATAGCCATAAATGAGATGTTAAACTCAGTAATTTTATCTTTAAATTGTATAATTTGCTGATTTTTTTCAAAGCTAATAGTAGTAACTTTAGCGTTTTCATCATATTCTAAATATGATCTTCTAAGGTAAAGATTATAGTAATTTTGAAAAGTTTCCCAATGTGATTTTAATTTTGAATAATTTTTTGCTTTAGTTAATAATATAATATTATTCCATATTGCAACAAAAGTTTGTGAATCAAATGGAGTTGGCCCATTTAGTCCTAAAGTATACGGCAAATAATAATCTGTTGAAAAAAATTCTAAATTTTTGTATCTTGTCTCAGTATCAGAGTGTTTAATATATGTTTCTAAAATTCTAAAATTATTATTAAATACTACTGACTCAAAAGTTATTTCATGTGATTCTTTTATATTTTTTCCAATCAATGATATTAAATGAAAGTATTTTTGCTGTATGTTTGTCTCTAAAGTATAATCATCAAGTTTAATAGCGTAACAATATAAATCTGATATTAACTCATGAAATTGAAGTATTATATTATTGTATTTGGTTTTTGTTTTCTCTGAAATTTTTTCTTTTATTTTTATTGATTCTATTTTTGATTTCTTATAAATATGTGTAAATAATTCCGTTGGATTATTATATATTAGTATTAACCCTATGTATTTTATAAATACAACAATAAGAATTAATATAAAGATGTATGCTGCAATATTAATAGCTTCATAATTTAAAATAGTTAATCCAGATAAAATTAAAGATATAATTAAGCAATTTTTAAATAGGATATGATATTTTTCCTTTTTAAATGAATTTATTATTTGTGTTGATGTGTAAATTTCATTTAATTTTGTTATGGTTTGTATTATTATTGGATAGGAAATTGCTATGATTGTTGGTAAAAATGCTATTATTAAACTGTAAAAGCCCTTTTCCCTCATAGGGAAAAGAGACATTATTTCATTTAATAAATCTGTAAATGATATATGATGAGCTAGCATATTAATTTCATTAAAAGTTAATTATTTTAATCTCCTCCTCACTCAAACAATAAAGCTCATAAACCAATTGATCAATTTGATTTTCTAGGATACGGGTATCTGAAGTGGGATTTTGCTTTTTTGAATCAATAATTTGATCAACCAAGTTTTCAATTTCATCCATTGCTTTTTTATCAACTTTAGCTATAGGAATTTGTGCAAGATATTGTCTTATAAACCTTAAATATCCTCCCCGAATTGAGGACGTTAGGTTCGAGTAAAAGAATTGGACCAATTTAGAATTTACGATAGCCAATAAATACTTATCTGCTTTTGGAATAATATAACCAGTATTAACGCAATACATTCCACTCTTATCAAGCAAGGCTTCTGCTTTGAGTGATATGTCTGGCAGCATAATTTTATTGTTTTCAAATTCATCATAATAATCACAGGCTCTCAATTCCCACCAAAAATCTCCCTGGTCAGTCCTTTTTCTGGCTGATTTTTCAAAGGGTTTCAGATGATTTGCTATGGCGGGGTAACTTTTCTTAATCCATTCCCAGGCTGGATCGGAATCCATGTAGCCGTATCTAGGTGGTTCATTCACCTGACTAATATGATTTGGATCATCTTCCGGCAAATTTCGTTTTATTGTAAATCCTTTTGGAAACAGAATAAGGTATTTCTCTGGAATTGGTGTTTGGTACCTTTTTATGTCTCTACCGGCTAGTAATGGCTTAATGATTTGAGCACTCCCCGGATCTGTTACTATCAGCCGATCTTTGGTTTTCTGATCAATGACAAAAGCTTCATTATATCCTGTTTTAATGCCGTAGAAAATTTTACCTTCCACATATTCGGATAGCGGTACTCCTTGGGATTTTAACTTGAGGAGAAGCTTTTGGGATTTGCTATCGGTCAAGGTCCAGCCTTCCCCTGCCAGTCCATCCAGCAATACTTCGATCCTGTTTTCCTGTAAATAGGATTCCATTCCAAATGGAAAGTCCAGAGTGTCCAGATTGACCGCCGTAAACTTTTCCTTGGGTGTGTTTTTACGCAAACCAATAATCAGCGGATACGTGGTCGCTTCCTCAAAAACCTGTAAATCTCCAAAATCGAGTAATTCTTTGATATGAAATCCTTTTACATAATTCCGCAAAGCCTTTCCATAGCCTGCCCGCATCCATTTGTTGGGAATGATAAAGACAAAGTTTCCGGAGGTTTTCAGCAAGTTCATGCTCAGCTCTACAAAGTATACATAGAGGTCAGCAGTCCCGACGTAAGTTTGGAATCTGCCTTGCAGATAGGGTTTTAGCCCGGAAAACTCCTCCTGTCGGATATAAGGAGGATTCCCGATCACCATATCAAAGCCTACAAATTCCCCTGAATCATTCAGCACTTCCGGGAATTCAAATCGCCATTCAAATGCATTTTCAAAAATCTGATTGGCTTTGATTACTTCGATTTCTGTTTCCAGTTTATTGAGTTCTGCACTGACTTTATCGATTCGGGCGAGCCTGGCTTTTTTCTCTTTTACAGACTCTTCGAAAAGTCCGGTTTGCATCGTGAGATTATAAAGTTCACCTCCCAGGGTGGCTTTTCGCTTAATTTTGGGATCGTTTTTGGCGATTTCTGAGCGAAAGTCCGATTTGATCGTGTTGATCAACTGTTCCATTTCCCGCTTTTCTTCTTTGCTGTCAGCATTGCGGTACCGATCTACAGCTATACGATAGCTATCGATGGAGAATTTACTTTTCTTCAATGCCTGACTGAGGTCTTCTTTCAGCCCAAAACGGGAAACAAGGGAATTTCCACATTTGATATTGATATCGATGTTGGGAAGGGTTTCCAGCTCCCGATGACCTTTGAGGTCTCCAAGACCTCGAAGGTCTTTATACTCCTCCCTGACTTCCTCATTCCCTTCAAAGCAGACAGGGGAACTGTTCTTTTGCTTAGTGGCACTTTCTTTATAATAGGCACTCTTCAGCAATTCGATCCAGAGTCGAAGTCGGCAGATTTTGACTGAGTTGGGATTAATATCCACTCCGAACAAACAGTTTTCTATAATTGTCTGCTTCTCATGAAACAGTGTTTCCTGGATCCGTTGGGATTCCCTGTTGTTTGGGTTGTACTCAAAGAGTTCACCATCTTCATCCGTGACGATCAGTTCATCATTGACTACTTCTACATGATATTCCTTCAAACGCTTGCCCAACCTGTCCTGGAGAATCTTGAGATCGTTTTTTACGGCGATAATTTCATTGAGTGCAGAGACCAAAAAGTGTCCGGAACCCACCGCCGGATCACAGATTTTGATGGAATTGACGAGTTGGTTGGCTTCTGAATAGCTAAAGATTTCATTTGGCCCAATAATGTCATAGATATCTGCCAAAGTAGTGATATTTCTCGCAGCCTCTTTCTTTGTTTCCCTCACCCCCGACCCCTCTCCTAGGGGAGAGGGGGGATTACTTGCAGAATGGGATTTTACTGCCTCGAAAATTTTTTCAGTTTCCCAGATTGTCTCCTCGTTTGAAAAACGGAGAATTGTGATTCCTAATTCTTTTAACTCATAAGTTCTTCCCTCGTCATATTCCGCTTGTTCAATATTCTGATGGTATTCTCCATCAAGTTCAATCCCCAGCATCAACTCCTGACAGAAGAAGTCAAGAATAAATTTTTGGTCTACTGGATGCTGTCTTCGGAATTTATATCCCAGTAATTTTCTGTTTCTAACAAGTTGCCATAAAAAATCCTCTGCCTTGGTAGGATTTTTTCGCATATCCCTAGCATTTTGTAGCAACACTGGATCTATTTTCTGCCCTCCAAGCTGAATTTGGGGTTGTCCCCCTCTCCTTTGAGGAGAGGGGTTAGGGGTGAGGTTATTTAAAGCCTCTTTAAACTTCTGCAAAACCGCTCTCCGGATCGTTTCCCTGCACATGTACATGGTGATAAATCCGGGAGTGAAAAAAGATCCGTCTTTGTAGCCGTTGATCTTTTCGAAGATCAGACCCAGTACAGCCGCATTGATCAGCTTTTTATTATCCTCCTGGATTTCCTCAGAGCCTTCGCTTGCAAAATCATAGGCATCCAGGAATTTGAACAGATAATCCAGTGTAGATAATGATCCCGTTACCTTTTTGCCTTGCTCATTTTTCAATACCGTGGATGAAATGACAGGGATGGATTTTTCATTCTTCAGGAAATTGATCATGATGGTCTTTTGCTCCATTTCCGTTGGCTCAAAAAGCGAGGAATTGAGGTAGGGGACTTTGGCAAACGCATGCTTTACATCCTCGTTTCTTTCCTCTCGCTTTTTCGCCAATACTTGAAAGAAAAGAGAGTTCAGCTCATCCCAATCCCGGATATTCTTTTTGTTCAGGAAAACATAGGACTTGTCACCTTTCCCGCTTTGGCGGGACGAGTGATGATAAGTGATCAACTGTGCCTCTAGAAGCTTAAGAAACAATATGCGGTTGATCCAAGTAATGCTCAGTTCCAGTGCGACACTAAAAAGTCGCTCATCATGGCTGTTTCCATATTGACCGGGCTTTTCCAGTTGTCCGATTTTATCCAAAGAATCCAGCTGAATAATGGCATCTTCCAACATACTCCCTGAATTACGGTCTTCTTTCTTATTTCTGCCGATCAGTTTTTTGCCGACTTCTTTGGTTTCTTTGAGTCCGATAATGTGCAACAATTCTCTATAAAATTGCCCATCCAGGCTGTTGCTGTCATTTGCAAACGGGAGTTTGAGCAGATGCTCTGGGGAGAGGAGCTTGAAAAGGGAAATCAGCTTTGTATCATCGCCTTTATCCGCATTACGCAAAGGCTTCTCATAGCTGCGGATATCGAAATAGGTGAATTCGATTTGATCTTTAACCTTTTCGATTGCCGGCTCAGCTATGTTTTTATAAAAAAAATCAGTTTTTGTTTCTGAAAGCCTACCGGCTTCAAACTTTTCAAATTGCTTTACCAAGCTCTTGTTCTGTGCAAAATTCCGATCAAAAACCTGTGCATCAAAGATGAACCACTCATGGATATTGGTGACAATCAGATGTTTTACTTCCAGATTGTTATGCGTGATCCGCTCACGTAAATAGTAGAGAACCAGTTCCTGGAATGCCTTGTAATTGATGTTTGAGGTACTGAGCATTTCCGACTTGTTGGTCGGTTTTTTGGCTTCTATTATGACACCTACATTGGATTTTGCTTTGTCACCCATATGAATCACCAGGTCATTCCTGCCTTTGGTATTCACATAGTGATGGGGATCGTAATAGGTTTTTTTCAAAAATTCAATAACCAGATTCTTGTGAAACTCTTCCGATTCAGTATCATTTGTTTGGTCGATCAACTTAATGAGGTGCGCCTTGAAGTCTTCAATGGCAGCCCTGTTTGGCTTTACTTTAAGAAATGCTTTGTTGAGGGCTTGTTTGGGCTTGAGAAAGGTTGCAATCATTTTGGTATCGGCTCGGATTAAAAATCTGGTAACAAGATGCATTATTTTTACCTAAATAAGCAATTCAATTACTCCTGAAATCGGCATTTATTCAAAAAATCAGCATTTAGTAATCCTCAGAATTGCCTTTCTTTAAACGCTATGGGGATCGAGCTTTTATTTATTATTTATTTCCGAAATGTTACCAGTATTCTCAAAATCCGGCAAATCCTAGGCTAAAACATGCCGTAAGTCCTTATCTCTCATTTCAATTTTTTCGTCCGGCCTTGATGTTTCAGCAAAGATTCCATCTGTTTGATGGCCATTTGATTGAGTTGTGTCAATCGTACCGGTTGTTCCATTCCCTGATGGATCAACATGGCATTGACACTTTCCATATTGGAGAGCACAACCAATTGCTCCAGTGAAGCATAATCTCTAATATTTCCTTTTAGATCAGGATTTTGATCGCGCCATTGTTTGGCAGTTTTCCCAAACAGGGCGACATTCAATACATCCGCTTCATTGGCATAGATGAAGGACACCTGCTGTTTGGAGAGCTTTTCAGGAATAAGGTTTTCTTTTATGGCATCTGTATGGATATGGTAATTTACCTTGGCTAAAGTTCTTTGGAAATTCCATTCAAGTTGCCTCGTATCAGTTTCTTGTTTTTTAAGTCGCTGAAATTCTACAACTAAGTACAACTTGAATTCAGCACTTATCCATGAGGCAAACTCAAAAGCAATATCTCGATGAGCATAAGTGCCTCCATATCTACCGGCCTTTGATACAATTCCGATTGCCTTAGTTGCATCAATCCATCGCTTTGGTGTCATGCTAAAGCTATTTGACCCAGCCATATTTTTAAACCCATCGAATTCGATGGAATTAAAATTTGGGTTGTTCAGATGTTCCCATAGTCCGAGAAATTCGATTGTACTTCGGTTACGCATCCAGTTTTGAAGGATATAATCACTTCTTTCAATATCCCTATGTCTGGCAATATCAGTGAGGGAGATATAATCTTCATCTTTAGTTCCACTGACGTTTACGGATAAGCCTTTTACTTGTATTTGTCTGTTCTTTACCATAAATAACTATTTCACAAAGCTTTCAGAAATAATAATTTCAGGGTTCAATGATTTACATAACTTTTGGTTTAGCCGCATCACCGGCCTCATCCTGAATGGTCTGCAATTGGTAGCTCCTCAGAATTCCAATATTTTTTCCAGTATAATCGCTGGTTTCAGTGAAGATTTATTTACAGCACGGGAAACGTCCTTGTCTGATGGCTATTTTGGCCTTGATGATCAGTCCTCTTCATTTGTAAAAGGTAAATCCTGCATGGCATCCACGTGAGATGATCCATTTTTGGATTGACTGAGGCAAGCCTCAATACCTAAAACCTACCTTCACTCCTCCATAAAAATTTCTTCCGGGAGCCGGCTGATAATATCTGCCTCCAAAGGCGTTCAGATCATTTCCAAGGCTATAGCTTTCATCCGATAAGTTATCCACACCCGCATAAGCCTCCAGATCCCATCTACCAAGGGTATTTCTCCAACCCAATCTGCTTCCCACCAAATGATACACATCCTGATATACCGTATTGGCATCGTTCAGCGGTATTTCATCCACAAACTGATGGGTGAAATTTAGGTAGAATCCGGGTTTGGTTCTGATGTCCAGCTGATTTACCAAAGTATTGTGTGCAACACCCGTAAGTTGGTTTCCCGAAAAGTCATTGCCACCACTCGAATAATCCGTGAATTCAAAATAATGGCCGGTAAAAGCATGGGTCAATTTGATTTCCTGAACAGTTGACAGTTGGTTTCTGAACAAGGCATAATCCAGTTGAAGTTCTATTCCCTTCTGATCGGTGGCGCCGGCATTTCGGAACAAGACCACTCCCTGCGGATTGGTAAAGGAGGTAATCGTCTGATCCAATTTGAAATAGAACCCGGTAATATCAAGATTCAGAATTCCATATTGGGCACGATAACCGACTTCATAATTAATACCTTTTTCTGCTTCCAGATCCAGATTAATACTTCCTTCATTGGTCCGGACCTCATCGATGGTGGGGGGAGAAAATCCCGAACTGATGCTGCCATGGACACCGGTGTTGTTGGTGATCTGCCAAGCCAAAGCTATTCGGGGTACAATGACGGGATCAAACCTTTTGACGTTGTTGCTTGGAGAATTGGGTCCGTTATCCACAAGTCGGTCAATATTGTACCTCGAAAAATTTTCGCTGAATCCAAAAGTCATCAGGATATCCTCCGTCCATTCTATTTCCAGCTGCTGGAAAAGAAAAGACTGGACCGTGATAAGGTCATCACTGAACCTAAGCGTATCCGCATTGCCATCCACGTTCCCAAAATTCTGGGCGAGAGTCTTGCCCAGTTGAAATTCCCCACCGGCGATTAACCTGATCGGAAAAGCTCCCCATTGGCCATTATGGGTGAATTTTGTACGGCCACCATAGGAGTAAGAGGTTTCTTTTTTATAATCCAAGATAAAGGGATTTTCAAAATCCGTTGTATTCATATACAAAGCAGTCACATTTTCAAAAGCCTCATTGAATCGATAATCATGGGTAAGCATCCCATACAATGTTTTTTGTGCGATGGAACTGTTCTGCCTTACAGATCCCGGTCTCGCTTGGGTCCGATCCTCCTGTAATTGCGTTTCATTCAGAGCTCCAGGGATCTGATAATCCAGATCGCTGTAAAGAATCTGTGTGGATAACTTTTGTTTGTCGGACACGTCAAAATTGGCTGCTATCTGCAATACCTGTCTGTCCACGGCACTGTGTTCTCTATATCCATCCGATTTTTGGCTTACGTAGGAGACGCTGAATCCTCCGTTTTCCAATTGCTGCTGGATGCCAAACCTATACCTGACCAATCCAAATTCACCGATATTCAACTCAGCTGAAATCCTGTTTTCATCGATCTGTTGCCGGCTGGTGAAACTGATGACTCCACCGTTTCCCGCTCCGTAAATACTTCCCGCAGGCCCTTTTATGATTTCTGTGTTTTGGATGTTGGATAGATCCAGGATGTTAAGTGCCGTGGTGCCATCAGGTGCTGTAAAAGGAATTTCATTCCAATAAACCTTCACGTTCCTCACCCCGAAAGGCGATCTCAGGGAACTTCCCCGAATGGATATCCGATAGCTTGCCGGCGCCCTTTCTTCCACCCGGATACCCGGTTTGGTGTTGAAGGCATTGACGATGGAGGCTTCGTTGAAGCGATAGAGTTCATTTTCCGTTACCCGGCTAATAGCCCCAGCCTGTTTCAGGAGTGGTCTTTCCGATTCAAAACCTGTTACAATTACTTCCGAAAGTGCATTGGTGGCGTTATTCAACCTCACCACAGTTTCAGTATTGGGTTGCACCTGTAAAGATCTGGTATCAAATGCGATGTGGGAAAAGACCAAAATGGTTGGCTCAGTCAAATTGAAATTTACCTGCCCATTGATATCCGAAACCTGGTTTGGAAAACCCTGAGCCTTGACAATTACCCCCGGAATCGGGATTTCAGTGCGGGATTCAACGATAGTGATTTCGGTTTGTGCGAACAGTAAAACAGGAAAATTCAATATTAAAAACAGTACAGCTTTTTTCATCTTGATAAAATTCGGTAAAGCATAAAGATAAGCACAAACTATTCCAAGCGAATCCCCTTTTTATGTGAAAGGGCTCTTTTGTTTAATAGGATAAATCACACAAGAGGTTTTTAATCCATTAAGGCTTCAGGATTGCCTTCGGTAAGGTAATGTTTCCAGAAAACCACGATTTTTCATAATATGCCTTCGAATTCCCTTGCTATGAGAAAGATCATCTTCCTTTTTTTGTTGTTGGCCGCCTGCCAAACCGAGAAAGCTGCGCCTCCCGCACCCGTAAATCCTGTTCCTTCGGAGCATCAGTTGGCTTGGCATGAGCTCGAATATTATGGATTCGTCCACTTCAATATGAACACCTTTTCGGATATGGAGTGGGGAATGGGAGACGAAGATCCATCCCAATTCAACCCAACTGCACTCGATACCCGACAATGGGCAAAAACCGTAAAGGACACAGGGATGAAAGGCATCATCATCACAGCCAAGCATCACGATGGTTTTTGCCTTGGCCTTCTGCCTATACAGATCATTCGGTAAAAAATTCTCCTTGGAAGAATGGAAAAGGCGACCTTATCCAAGAGTTGGCGGATGCTTGCGAGGAATTTGGATTGAAAATGGGAATCTATTATTCACCCTGGGACCGAAACCATCCCGATTATTGCAAACCGGAATACATCACCTATATGCGAAATCAGCTGACGAAGCTTTTGACAAATTATGGGGATATTTTTGAAGTATGGTTTGATGGTGCCAACGGTGGAACCGGGTTCTATGGTGGAGCCAATGAGGAAAGGCGTGTGGATAAACGTTCCTATTACGATTGGCCAAACACTTTTGCATTGGTGAGAGAGCTCCAACCTGATGCGGTAATTTTTGGTGATGCGGGTCCGGATGTTCGATGGGTAGGAAACGAACACGGATTTGCTTACGAAACCACCTGGTCAAATCTGTTACGGGATTCGGGAGATGGAGGGATGCCGGAATATGCGGAAGTTTATGCAAGTGGGCAGGAAAACGGTACGCATTGGGTTCCGGCAGAGGCAGATGTTTCCATTCGACCCGGATGGTATTATCACCAATATGAAGACCATAAAGTTAAGACACTCCCCCAACTTTTGGAAATATATTATAAGAGTATAGGACGTAACAGTGCCCTGCTCATCAACTTTCCTGTGGACAGAAGAGGATTGATCCATGAAAAGGATGTGGAACAGATCATGAAGTTATCCACAAAAATCAAGGAGGATTTTGAAACGGATCTTACAGCCGATGCAAGCATACAGGCCAGCAATGAAAGAGGAAAAGGGTATGAGGCAACTCAAGCACTGGATGATGATAAAGAAACCTATTGGGCCACAGAAGATGAGGTCATGGCCGGCAGTATCGTCCTTTCATTTGAGGAGGAAATCACTTTCAACAGGTTTACGATTCAGGAATACATTCCTCTAGGGCAAAGAATCAAGGAATTCACGCTGGAAGTCGAAACGGAGGAGGGATGGAAGAAAGTCGCCGACGGAACAACCGTAGGGGCAAAACGAATCCTTCGCCTGGATGATGTGACAACAAGGCAAATCCGGGTTTCTGAGGCAAAGGCAAGTCCCACCATTTCCAAAATCGGGGTCTATCGGGCACCGGCTTTGATTGTCAAACCTAATGTTATTCGGGATAAAGAAGGAAACGTAATCCTGAAGGTCGCCGATAAAAATGTGGATATCTTTTATACCCTTGATGGATCAGAACCGGGAAAGAATAGCCTACGTTATGAAAATGCCTTTTTGGTATCTCAACCGACCACAATCATGGCAATCTCAATTGATCCTGAAACGGAGAAAAAAAGCGAAATCACCACAACTGTATTCGACCTTACCAAATTAAAATGGAAAGTTATCCACAATGATCCAAAATCTGAAACCGCTATTGACGAGAATCCAGGTACCTTTTGGAAAAGCGATGGAGATGCGTTGAAGCTGGATTTGGGTGAAGTTATCCACATTTATAAGTTTACCTATTTGCCTCCACAAATTCGGTACATGAGTGGAGTCATTAGCCAGTATGTTCTACAAGGAAGTACGGACGGCAAATCCTGGAGTAATTTGGCTTCCGGAGAATTTTCCAACATCGGGAATAATCCGGTGGAGCAGAAAATATCCATTGCCAATGCTGAAGTCAGATACTTGCTCCTGAAGGCTTTATCAACTTTGGACGATCAAAAAGCCTCTTTTGCTGAGGTGGGAATTATTTCCAAAAAATAACAGTTACTCGGAAGGTTGAATATTCGGACTACTTCATAAGCGGTTGGGAATTTCGACTAAAACGTTTTATCTTATGATCCGAATTATTAAATCCCTAATAACCACAAGATGAATAGAAGAGATGCCCTCAGGAATCTTGCTCTGATTACGGGCGGTTTGGTACTGGTTCCTTCCTGCGATTTTGGCAAAGAAGATATCCTCTCAGCCTACCAAAACCTGCAAATCACCCCATCACAGCAAAAGCTATTATCGCAGATTGCTGACACCATTATCCCCGCGGGATATATCAAAGGTGCTTCCGATCTTGCCGTACAGGATTTCATCCTTGTGATGGTGAATGATTGTATGGATCCTGAAAATCAGAAATCATTTTCAAACGGGCTTTCTAATTTTGATGCTTACAGCGAAAAATCAGGAGGAAAAGTGTTTGACAAACTTGATGTTCCCCAAAGAGAGCAGGTTTTGAAAACCGGCTTGGCTACAGAAGCGGAAGAAGAAATGGAAATTCGCAGTTTTCTTGATACCACCAAAAGATTTACCATCCAGGGATTTTTAATGTCTGAGTATATGATGACGGGAGTAAATCCCTATTCCCTCATTCCGGAAAAATATAACGGAGAAGTTTTGATTGCTGACTTAAAAACCGAAAAACTCAATGGCTAATTTTAATATAGACGCAACAAAAGAAAGAACCTTTGAGGCCATCGTGATTGGTTCCGGGATGAGTGGAAGCTGGGCAGCTAAGGAGCTGTGTGACAAAGGAATTAAAACTCTGGTGATCGAAAGAGGACGAGATGTAAAGCACATCAAAGATTATCCGACCACAAATATGCTTCCCTATGAGTTTCAGCACAGAGGAAATCTGACCCATGAAGAAATAAAAGAAAATCCTGTAGTCAGTAAATGTTACAATTTTAGAGAAGATTCCAAGCACTTTTTTGTAAAAGACAAAGAGCATCCCTACGTTCAGGAGAAGCCGTTTGATTGGATTCGCGGCTATCAGGTTGGGGGCAAGTCCCTGCTCTGGGCGCGCCAGGTGCAGCGGATTTCCGATTATGATTTTGAAGGACCTGCCCGGGATGGATTTGCGGTTGACTGGCCGATACGGTATAAGGATCTTGCACCTTGGTACAGTCATGTGGAAAAATTTGCCGGTGTTTCGGGAAACCGTGACGGTTTGAAGAATCTTCCCGATGGAGAGTTTTTACCGGCATTCGATCTGAATGTTGTGGAAAAATATTTTCAGGATCAGTTGAAGCAAAATTACGGCAACGATCGCCACATGATTGTGGCTAGATGTGCCCACATTTCAGGAAATCTTGAACATTTTAAAGAGCAAGGCCGTGCCCAATGCCAAAATAGAAACCTTTGCCAGCGCGGATGTCCTTTCGGTGGTTACTTTAGCGCAAACGCATCTACACTTCCCTGGGCAGAGCGAACAGGCAACATGACTTTGCGAACAGATGCGGTGGTCCACTCAATTATCTATGATGAAGAAAAAGGCAAAGCTACCGGTGTCAGAATAGTGGATGCCCATACCAAAGAAACCGAGGAATATTTTGCCGATATCATCTTTGTGAATGCGGCTGCCATCAATACCAATCTCATTCTGTTGAATTCCACTTCCAGCCGATTTCCAAACGGCTTGGGTAATGACAATGGCCTGCTGGGTAAATATATTGCTTTCCATAATTACAGAGCCGGAATCTCAGCGGAATATGAAGGGTATCAGGAATACACCACAACCGGCGGAAGACCTACAAGCGGTTACTTCCCAAGATTCAGAAACCTCGAAAAGCAGGAAACTGATTTCCTCAGAGGATATGCAGCAGGATTCAGCGCAAACAGAGGTTCTTATGCTGATCAAAGTGGAGTGGGAATGGAGCTGAAAGAAAACCTTTTGAATCCTTCCAATTACGGTCCATGGAGAGTAGGTTCCCATATGATGGGGGAAACTATTCCAAAGGAAAGCAATTACGTTACTTTGGACACAAATGAGAAAGATCCATGGGGAATCCCGCAGCTTCGGATCAATGTGGCGTATGATGACAATGACGAGAAGATGATCAAGGATTATCAGGAACAGATGACGGAAATGTTTGAAAAAGCTGGTTTCACCAACATTCGTACGCGGGATGACAACCGTGCGCCTGGATTGGATATCCACGAAATGGGGGGTGTCAGAATGGGCCATGATCCCAAAACTTCCCTGCTTAACAAGAACAATCAGCTTCACGCCTGCCCCAATGTCTATGTGACCGATGGAGCCTGTATGACTTCCACGGCAACACAAAATCCTTCTTTGACTTATATGGCATTGGCAGCAAGAGCGGCTGATCATGCTGTCAAGAACCGGTAATCCACGCCCTCTTTTATTCCACGGTCAAATTCTTTTTGACCATTTATAAATCGGTATTTTTGAAAAACCGATATTCAAATAAAAACTTAGCGGGATAACCAACCTAATAGTAACATTTTCTGTACTTTTTAATTGTTCCCGCCTCCAAAGAACCTAGGACAGGAGTATAAATCTATTTGACAGCATCAGATTTTCAAACCCGAATTGCGCTGAGCTGAATTTTGTAGCTTATGATAAAATTAAAAAAAATCATTAACTCCACAGGTCCTCAATTTCCTTCATCTTTAGATTGAAGTGCATCTTAATGGAATTCTTGACTTTGGTCAAATCCGGTTTTAGCAAAAGCACTATATAAGGATAATCTATTTTACCGTACTTTTTGAAGAGTGTGGAGATGATGTTTTACCCTTTTGATCACTGCTTAGATGTTTTTTAGAGATCCATACTTTATTTACCGATACCTGCCAAATATACCAAACAACTAGACAACCTTCATCCCCACCGGATCCCACAAGATAGGTTTTTGCAAATCTATACTGAGGTTACAGGCCAAAGAAGGGGCGGCGGTTCTTAATCCAAACGAAGCATCTTCCAGGATCGGGCTGCCGGTCCTGATGCCGTTGAAAAAAACAATCAGGTGGTCAAGTCGGTCATCATAGCCTTTTGGGGCATTGAAATTCATCTCTTTGCCCAGCTCATAACCTGTTTGAGCGGAGCCGTAGGTGTCATTATACCATTTTTTAAAATCTTCCTTCTGCTTGTTGGAAAAGCTTTCAAAAGCATCATATCCTCCAAATCCGGGGGCAGCGTGGCGCTTCAAAGTCGTGACTTTAAAATCATTCCAACCAATGTCAATCAGGCCATCTGTTCCATAAAATTTTATCCCAAAACCACTTTTGCCTTCCCCATCACATAAATTTACCCGGGTGTAAACCTGAAAAGAGTCATGCTGATCAGTTTGGGGATAGTTCATCAAAGCATTGATGATGTCGTAGGCATCCCGTCCATCCTTCCAATATTTCAGTTCCCCGATACTGAAGATCTTATCAGGTCCCAGGGAATCCGTGACGGTATGGATCCCGGTCAACAAATGCACTATCAAATCACCTGCTGCACCGGTTCCATAATCCTTGTAGTTTCTCCAGCGGAAGAAGCGGGTAGCATCAAATTCCACTTTTGGTGCATTTCCCAAAAATGTATCAAAATCAACGGTGGCGGGGGAGGCATCCGTTGGAATCGAATATTGCCAGGCACCCCGCGCATCGGATCGGTCGCAAAATGCCTGGACATAGGTAAGGTCTCCGATGATGCCGCTTTGTAAGAGTTTTTTTGCCTCCAAAATAGCGACGGAACTGGCACGTTGGCTGCCGACCTGAAAGACCTTGCCCGTTGATTTTTGGGTTTCAATGATGGCATGTCCATCACCGATTTTTTGGATCATCGGCTTTTCACAATAGACATGTTTGCCTGCCTTCATGGCATCGATGGCGATTTTTTCGTGCCAATGATCAGGCGTACAGATCAACACTGCATCAATGTCAGTTCGGGCCAGTAACTCCCGGTAATCCCGGGTAGTATATAATTGACTGCCCCACTTTTCTTTTGCTGCCTCCAACCTTCCGGTGTACAGATCACAGGCTCCCGCCAACTCGACGCCGGGTACCAAAAGTGCGGCATCCGTATCATAATGACCAATGATTCCTGCGCCGATCAAACCGATTCTGATGCGGTCATTGGCGCTGGTTTTCATGGTGGAATGTAATTCAATTGAATTGGCTGCTGCTTGACTATGCAAGCCTGATCCCAAACCGGCCAAGGCCAGCGAGCCACCCACCTTTTTCAAAAAATCTCTGCGTTTATTTGCCATGTTATTCTGGTTCTATGTGATTTAATGTGATGTACTGGGAATCTTTCCTGATTTTTTATATTTTAAAATTGATTTTTATCCCAGTTAAAATTTACTTTTTCTTTGATAAACTCAATGATTCGTCAAAACCGCCTGACAAAGCCCCTCCAAGCTACAGAATTTTAATCTAATCAGCTATTGAACAGTTTATTGACCTCTTTATAATTTATTTGATGTGCCTGGACAACATCCGTTTCATGCGGCGTATTTTCTTCAAGACATTGCTCAATTACCAAATGGGCGTTTATCCCCATTCTTTTTACTTCCTTGGCAAAACGGACATAATCAATATCTCCGTCTGCTTGAAATGTCTCCGTCCAAATCCCGTTTTTGGACTGCCGCAGGTGAAAAGATATGATTCT
>JBGTDA010000157.1:0-28819 GCA_041748555.1 Rhodonellum sp. | reverse complement strand
ATTTTGAGTTGGAATAATGATTGAAAAAGGTAGTGGAAAAGTCAAGTTGGATCCGAATCTCGTTAATTGTTAGTTCCCTGCTACTGGTAATAAAATTTTTCTCCTACTTTTTAACCAATTCAACGGCTATTCTTACAGATGCCCTTGAAAGTATTGTAAATGTGGTGGCGGCAGGTTTCGCAACCTACAGTATATTTTTGAGCTCTCAACCAAAAGATGATAATCATCCCTACGGCCACGGTAAAATAGAATTTTTCAGTGCGGGAGTAGAGGGTACATTAATCATTATGGCAGGAATTTTCATTATTTATCAGGCGGTTTATAATTTCTTTGTTCCCCATGAACTTGAGATGCTTCCGCAAGGAATTCTTTTAGTTGCTTTTGCAGGAATTGCAAATGGTCTGCTGGGGTTAAAATTGAAACAAAATGGGATAATTTTAAATAGTCTTACCATCGAAGCGAGTGGTAAGCACCTGATTACAGATGCTATTAGCAGCCTTTTTCTGATATCCGGTGTAGCAATTATTTATTTTACCGACCTTATCTTCCTGGATTCAGTGATCTCTATTTTATTTTCTCTATATATTGTTTATTCAGGCTATGGACTGGTGAGAAGATCGATAGGCGGGCTTATGGATGAGGCAAATCCCAAAGCATTAAATGATACGGTTTCGGTTTTGAACAATGCTCGAAAACAAAATTGGATTGATATTCACAATATGCGGGTGCAACAATATGGAGGTGACAGGCATATTGATCTGCACCTTACCTTACCTTATTATCTGAGTTTGCGCCAGGTACATGATGAGGTCGAGGAGGTAGAAAAAGTGTTGGAGGATGATTGGTCAGGAATTATGGAAGTATTTGTACATTCAGATCCCTGTATTCCTGATAAATGTTGTAATTATTGTCAGATTAAGGATTGTGCAGTCAGAAAGCATCCTAAGGAAATAAAAATAGAATGGACGGCAGCAAATATGTCCAAAAATCAAAAACATTATCACGAGAGCATCAAAACCGGAATGAAAAAATCAGTTTGAACGTGGATTTTTTCCGGATATTATGCAAGACATCTGATTTTTTGAAATTTTTTAAACGCTAAATTGATAAACTGCAAAAGAGTTTGTATATTAAACAAAAAAAATATTATGAAAGAGGACGCACAATTTCGATTATTGCTGGCGATATCGTCTGCGATATGGTTGGTCCTTGTTGGATTCCTCATGGTGATCTAACTGGTTCCTAAGGATTAAGCATGTTTTTTATACATTGCTATTGCTTTTCAAATGGATTAGGAATTTCAAAAAAGGGTACGTATAAACGCACCCATTTTTTTTGGATTCAATGATTTATTCTTTTGGTCGGCCATTATTCTCTTGGCCTTTCATCCCTATTCAATTAAAACTAAGAATATTGGTAGGATAGCGGCCAGGCATAGAATTTATATCAGACCGGATCTTTTCAATAGGGCTTCGGGTTTGGGTTCTCTTCCTCTGAATCTTTTGTATAGGATAGTTGGATGTTCGGACCCACCGGCGGAAAGGATATTTTCTTTAAATGAATCTGCAGTGTCCCGATCGAAGATCCCTTTTTCCTGAAACAGGTCAAAAGCATCCGCATCCAATACTTCTGCCCACTTATAGCTATAATAGCCTGAAGCATATCCTCCCTGAAATATGTGTGAAAAAGACGTGCTTATCGAAGTGCCTGCAACATCAGGAAGAAGGTCGGTCTTTTCCATTGTGCTTTTTTCAAACTTTTCAATATCATCGATTTTATCCGGATCTGTGCTGTAAAAGGCCATGTCCAACAATCCCAAACTGATCTGTCTTACAGTCTGATAACCTTGATGAAAATTCGCAGCTTTTTTGATCTTTTCGATCATTGCTGCAGGAATAGGCTCACCGGACTCATAATGTCTGGCAAATAAATCCAGACATTCCTTTTCATAACACCAGTTTTCGAATATTTGAGATGGAAGCTCCACAAAATCCCAATACACACTTGTACCTGAAAGGGATTCGTAATTTCCATTCGCCAACATGCCATGCAGAGCATGACCGAATTCATGAAAAAGTGTAGTTACTTCATTAAAATTAAGCAATGACGGCTTCCTTTTAGTGGGTTTGGTGAAATTGCAGACGATGGAAACATGAGGTCTTTGATCTCCTTCTTTCTTTTTTTTCTGACCTTTATAACTTGTCATCCAGGCTCCGTTACGTTTTCCATGTCTGGGAAAAAAATCCGCATAAAATACTGCAACGTGTTTTCCCTCGAAATCTATCACTTCATAAGCTGTCACTTCAGGATGATAAACAGGAATATCTTTATTTGCTTTAAATGATATTTTAAATAATTTTTCTGCAGTGTGGAACACGCCATCAATTACATTTTCCAGCTTAAAATAGGGTTTCAACTGCTCGTCATCGACTTCATACTTTTCCTTCTTGAGTTTTTCTGAGTAATAAGAGAAATCCCATTTTTCCAATCTTTCCAGCCCATCAAGTTTGTTGGCAAATTCCTGCAAATCGGCGACTTCCTCTTTGGCTTTTGGTGCAGCATTTTCTAAAAGCTTTTTGAGAAAATCCATCACAGCAGGACCACTTTTGGCCATTCTTTCTTCCAATACAAAATCTGAATAGGAGCTGTAACCCAAAAGTGTAACCCTTTCTTTTCTAAGCCTTATCATTTCCTTGATAAAATGTTTGTTATCAAGCTCATCATTCTGGTTTGACTTGGTATTGTACGCAATAAAAAGTTCTTTTCTGAGGTTGCGGTTGTCAGCATAAGTCATAAAAGGAATATAGCTGGGATAGGCTAATGTGAAAACCCAGGCTCCATGATGTCCTTTTTCCTCTGCAATTTGGCCGGCTGCCTCTTTCAGGTCATCCGGTAAACCTGACAATTCATCCTCTTTCCTGACAACCAACTCATATTTGTTGGTTTCTGCCAAGACATTTTCTCCGAACTTCAAGCCCAACTGGGACAATTCCTGATCAATCTGACGAAGCTTTTTCTTTTGATTTTCATCCAGATTTGCTCCATTTCGGACGAAGGATTTATAGCTTTTATCCAGGAGCGTTTTTTGTTCTTCAGTCAAGTTCAAATCTTTCTTTTGAGAGTAAATCTGACTGATTCGGTCAAACAATTCAGCATCCAAAAGTATGTTGTTGCTATGAGCAGTCAGAAGAGGGGAGATTTCCCTTGCCAGTTTTTGGATAGTATCATTGGTTTCCGCGGCATTAAGATTGAAAAAAATGGAAGAAATGATGTTCAGTTGTTCACCGACCTTATCCAAAGCTTCAATCGTATTTTCAAAATCAGGGATAGCATGCCCCTTGATGGTTTCAATTTCAGATTGAGCGATATGAATGGCTTCTTCAACTGCCGGTAGAAAATGTTCTGCTTTGATCAGATGAAAGGGTGCAGTCTCAAAAGGCGTTTCAAATTTTTCTAATAGAGGGTTAATCATATTTATATATTTAATGACAATATTCTCCTGCAAAGGTACTAATCTTTAAAAAGAAGTTTAAATGAATTAACCTTGATTTTTTATAGGGTTATTTATAAACCAAGATATAAAAAGCTAACCAGACAAAGAGACATAAACAATAGCTGCTCAAAACGACCAAAGTTGATTCTTCAATACTTCTTCTGGAAATGGTATGGAAACCCAGGATCAAAAGAACCCAGTAGAGCAACTCAAATATATTGAGTACGCTGAGAGGGTAATAATATTTAGGATGAATATTCTCTTCATTTACAAGAGATAAAACCGACAAAGGATAAAAACTGCGTATTTGATCAAGTGTCAATTGGTCGGTGGGTGATATGAAATACAGTAGTTTGATAAGTTCAGGAAAAATAAAAACAACCTCTGCCACTAGAACAAACTGCCACAGCATCCTGAAGGATACCTTATATCCCCAAGCGAAAGCCCCAACCCAAATAACAAATGCTATTACAGTGAATTTCCAGAGCAAGGAGAACGGAGTCCAGATATAATTCAGCGCATTGAAAATATGAAAAAACGTGAAAGAGCCTTCCTGCTCCAATTGCTCAAATCCGGGGATGGATTTTAAAACGATATCATTGATTAAATACCGGATTGTAAAAAACAATAAAACAAGAAAAGCAAAAAATATTCGTTTGTCGAAATTAATTAAAGATTCGATTCGTTGAGAAAGAGGCGATGCGGTTTTTACCATGTCAAATATTAAATCCAACCAAAATTAAATTTTTGTTTGGGATTCCATATAGTTTTGAGAAAAAATAAGAGAAAGAATGCAGTTTAAGGTGTGGTTTATTGGGATAATTTGGTTAGCAGGTTTTAACATTTCAAGCGCTCAACAAGCAATGAATGTTAGTTATCCGGTAAAATCAGAATATCTGTTATTGGATAAAAGCTTGCAGTTCAGAATTACCGAAGCGGTAAATAGTCTTTACAATTTTGATTTTGAAACAGCTGAACGTGGGTTTAGAGTTTTGCAATATCAATACCCGGAACATCCGCTTCCCTATTTTCTTATGGGGCTGAGTCAGTGGTGGAAAATAGCTCCTGATATAGAAAACGAAAAATTTGATGATATTTTCATCCGGCAGATGGATCTGGTTATCGAAAAAGCCGAGAAAATGTATGATAACGACCCGACGAACAAAGAAGCTGCCTTCTTTTTGGCGGGGGCTTATGGTTTTCAGGGCCGGTTATACAGTGAGCGTAAAAGCTGGACAAGAGCGACATTTGCAGGGAAAAATTCTTTGAAATACCTGAATCTGAGCAGAGGTGAAGAAGAACTAAATCCGGAATTGCTTCTAGGGGATGCTTTGTTCAATTATTTTTCAGTATGGATTCCGGATAATTATCCAATACTAAAGCCGGTATTAGCCTTTTTCCCAAAAGGGGACAAAGATTTGGGACTCCGGCAACTTGAAGAAGTGGCTCAAAATTCTTTTTATGCAAGAATTGAAGCTCAATACTTCCTTTTCAGGCTTTATGCTTCCGATGAAAAACAACCTTACAAAGCGTTGGCTATCACTGATTATTTACATGAAAAATTTCCCAATAATCCCTATTTCCATCGCTCTTTTGCCCGCCACCTCTACACCATTGGCAGAATAACAGAAGCCAAAGATGAATCCATGGAGATTTTGAGAAGAATTGATGGCAACTGGACAGGATATGAATCCAACAGCGGTCGATATGCAGCTTTTTATATTGCCCAGTATTTTGACAGAACAGACAATAAACAAGAAGCCAAAAAATATTATTTAAAAACGCTTTCCTATGGTGAAGAATCCGAAAGTCAGGAGAGTGGCTACTATTTATATTCTTTGATTTCTCTTGGAAAAATGGCCAACGAAGATAAAAATAAAACGCAGGCCAAAGTATATTTTAATCAGGTGAAAAAATTTGCTAAAAGAAAACATCCCGCCCACAAGGAGGCAAGAGCTTATATCAGAAAGAATAAACTTTAATTCTTTTTCTCCGTATTCTAAACTGTAAATTCAGCATTTAATTTGAATTTTCTTCGGCAGCAGGTAAAATTCAGTGAAAAGTTTTTTATTATCCAATTATGAAATAACAATATTTTGTATAAGTGGGTGATTTTTGTTCGGAATCATTTTAAAATAATATCAATTTATATTAACTTTGCGCAACATAATATTTTGTAAACTCTTCAATCATGGATAACAGTATAAAAGTGAAATTCGATAAAATAGATAGAAAAATTCTTGAGATTCTTCAGGCAAACGCCAAAATCACCAATGCACAACTTTCAAAAGATATTGGGCTTTCACCTGCACCTACTTTGGAGCGTGTAAAAAAACTTGAGCAATCAGGCATCATCAAAAGCTACCACGCCAAATTGGATCCGGAAAAAATCGGCCTCGGAGTAAGTACTTTTGTACTCGTTAGTTTGATTGGACACAATAAAGGAAACATAGATGCCTTCATGAAAGAAATCAATACAATCCAAGAGGTTATAGAGTGTCACCACATCACCGGTACAGGTGATTTCATTCTTAAAATTATAGCAAAAGATATCACCGCTTATCAAAAATTAATGCTTGAAAAAGTTAGTGAAATCAAAGAAGTAGACTCAATGCAATCCATGGTGATTCTTTCTACTTTTAAGGATAGCAAAGTAATGCCGATACCTGCATAAATATTATGGATAATAATTGGAAAGGGTGGCAGATTGTCACCCTTTTTTTTATTTGCTTTGTTTATGGAAAACCCCTGGAAAACAAAAAATATCAAGCTGGTTTATCAAAATCCCTGGATTTCCCTAGAGGAGCATGAGGTAATTAACCCCTCGGGGAATGACGGAATTTATGGAAAGTTCCGTTTTAAAAACTATGCTCTTGGCATTATTCCCTTGGATCAAGAACTCAATACCTGGTTGGTAGGTCAATACAGATATGCTACAGGAGAATATTCTTGGGAGATCCCAATGGGGGGAGGAATAAACCAAGAGGATATTTTGCTCAATGCAAAGCGTGAATTAAAAGAAGAGACTGGTTTGACAGCCAAATATTGGACTGAAATTATGCGTATCCATACTTCCAACTCAGTAACAGATGAGGTGGAATATGTATTTTTGGCTCAGAATTTAATTGCGGGAGCCACCGAATTTGAAGAAACGGAAGTTATCCAGATACAAAAACTGTCCCTCAAAGAGGCAATCCAAAAAGTAATGATGGGTGAAATTACCGATAGCATATCTATAGCGGGTCTCCTGAAGGCGGGAAAATTATTGAATTTATAGTTATTATCATTGTAGACTTATGTCCCTTGTTAATTTCAGAAAGCATTTTTCAAAAACTTTTTATCTGGCATATCCGGTGATGTTGAGTCAGCTTGGGCAAGTGATGGTGGGTGTGGCAGATAGCGTGATGGTGGGACAGCTGGGCGCAGTTCCATTAGCGGCTGCATCTCTTGCCAACAGTATTTTCTTTGTAGTTTTGATGTTTGGGATCGGTGTATCCATGGCCATTACACCACTGGTGGCGATGGCTGATGGCAACAGAAAATATAAACGCATTGCCAAACTGTTTCGACACAGTTTTGTGATTAACCTGGCGACAGGTTTTATACTTATCATCCTGATTTTGCTTTTTGCTCCAACACTTCAATATATGAATCAGCCTGATGCGGTGGTTGATCTTGCGATTCCCTATTTGGTTATCATTACTTTATCCCTGTTGCCTTTTATGTTTTTTCAGACTTTCAAACAGTTTGCTGAGGGCTTGTCACAGACTAAACAGGCCATGTATATTATTATAATCTGTAACCTTCTCAATGTGTTTCTAAACTGGGTGCTAATCTATGGAAAATGGGGCTTTCCTGAATTGGGATTGAACGGGGCGGGCTGGGCTACATTGATTGCCAGAGTGTTGATGGGTGCGGTGATTGCTTATTATGTTTGGAACTCCCGGAGATACAAGAATTATTATATCTCCTTCAAAATGAATTCTCTGAACTTTCCCATGATTTCCATGATGTTGAGGATTGGGGTGCCCACCGGGTTTCAGTATATTTTTGAAGTTGGAGCATTCAGTACAGCAGCAATAATGATGGGCTGGATCGGCGTCACAGCACTTGCGGCACATCAAATTGCCATAAACCTGGCTTCGGTCAGTTATATGATGGCTTCCGGAATTTCTGCCGCTGCAATGGTAAGGGTTGGAAATCAGTTGGGTAAAAATGATATCACTACCCTCCGGGAAGTGGGATTTACTTCATTTGGAATGGTCGGTCTATTTATGTTTGTTTCGGCCCTTTTATTCATTTCTTTCAGAAATTTTCTTCCATCCCTATATATCGACGATGCTGTCGTTATAGAGATGAGTTCTGGATTATTGATCATAGCAGGATTATTTCAGCTTTCGGACGGCATACAGGTGGTAGGATTGGGAGCATTGAGAGGAATGGCAGATGTTCGTGTGCCTACTATTATAACCCTGGTGGCTTATTGGGTAATCGGATTACCATTGGGATATGTATTTGCATTTATTTTTGATTATGGAGCAAAGGGAATCTGGTATGGTTTATTTATCGGATTAACTGTAACCGGAGTTATGCTTTTGGTAAGATTTAATCTTTTAAGCGCTCATTTGATTAAAAATCAGCCTGTCACAAATTCCATCTAATCTTAGTATTTTATATTCATATATATTTTCATATTTTGATTCAAAATCAGCTTAAAATTTAATTTTATGAAAAAGGCGTTCCTGTTCATGGCTTCAATATTATTGTTTATTAATTTATCAATTTGTCAAAATTTACATGTATTGTCCGAAAAATCCCGGGCAGAAGTAATTGATAAATGGTTGGAGGAAAGAATAGAAACCGTCCTTCCCGATGTAATGGATAGAACAGGAATTGATATGTGGGTGATTATTTCAAGAGAATATAATGAAGATCCGGTCATCAGAACATTTCTTCCGGCTACTTGGCATGCTGCACGAAGAAGAACCATTTTGGTGATGTTTAAGCCAAAAGGAACTGAAAAAGTAGAAACAATCGCTATTGCACGATATGATGTAGGCAAATCTTTTCAGAAGGCCTGGGATCCGGAAACTGAACCCGATCAATGGAAACGACTTTCGGAAGTTATAAGCGAAAGAAATCCCAATAAAATAGGTCTTAATTATGCCAATGATTATGGACATGCTGATGGCCTCACTCATACAGAGTACGAGTCCTTTATGATGAATCTTGAGGACGATTTGAAGGAAAGGGTGATTTCTGCCCAAGATCTTGCTGTAGGTTGGCTCGAGACCCGTACACCATCAGAAATGGCAACGTACAAACATATTCAGGCAATCGCCAATGAAATCATTGCGGAAGGACTGTCGGAAAAGGTGATCACTCCGGGAGTGACCACAACGGAGGATGTGGTTTGGTGGTATCGGGACAGAATCCGCGATCTAAACCTTGAAACATGGTTTCACCCTACTGTTGATGTTCAGAGGTCTGATGCCGCCTCAAAAGAGCATTTGAGATCTTTTGCAAAAAATCCGGAATCACAGGTGATTATGCCCGGAGATCTGGTTCATATTGATTTTGGAATCAGCTATTTGAGACTCAACACAGATACTCAGCAACTGGCATATGTATTAAGGGCAGATGAAAAGGAGGTTCCCGATTATCTAAAAGAGGCTTTTAAAGTTGGCAATCAGCTACAGGATATTTTGACTTCCGAATTTGTCACAGGTAAGTCCGGAAATGAAATTCTTAGAGAAACCCGAAAAAGAATGGAAAGTGAAGGAATTGATGGAAGCATATATTCCCATCCTCTTGGATTTCATGGACATGCCTCGGGACCGACGATAGGAATGTGGGATAATCAGGGCATAACGCCTGGTGCGGGAGATTATGAGTTGTTTCCCAATACTGTTTATGCTATTGAACTGAATGCCGTGGTTTTTGTAAAAGAGTGGGATAAGGATGTCCGGATTATGCTTGAAGAGGGGGCTTTTTTTGATGGCCGGAAGGTTGTTTATCTGAATGGCCGCCAAACGGAAATACTTCCAATTCCCCGGATTCAATCATATTTGAATAAGTAGGTGTTTATACCTTAAATGGCTGATTGTTGAAAAATTTGTTGTCATTATTGATTTCTTCCTCAAATTGGATACTCATGCCCTGGGTGACCATCCAATGTCCGAAGGAATAAAACAATATTATTGCAGCATTTAAATAGACATTAGTTAGATATAAATCCAAACCTGTTAATAAATCGCTAACAAAAAAGCAGGAAACGCCAATAAAGACATTTCTGAAGCTACTGTAAGAAACATGAAATCTTCTGTTTAGGGCAAGCAGGATTGTTAAAGAGCCCACAAATGCATAAATCATCCCGGGGATTTTAAAATCCCCGAAAAAGGGATAGATGTAAATTATTGTTGCAGCTAATATTAAAGCACAAACTAATTCGGGCCATCTCTGAAAATGATTTTCATTTTTTGTCGGACTTTTACGTGTTGATAGATAATATAAAATTTCATAGCAGATTTGGGCAATAATATAAGTACAAATACCTAACAATTTAAATATGGCAGGTTCAAAGGCCACCATAAACAATATATTGCCAAGGAAAGAAAAAAAAACAGCAACCAATAATAGGGGAATAAGATGGTGCTCGAGATTTTTGAATCTGGAAAAAATGTACAAAATCAAAACTGGCGCCAACAGAGGTGTAAAGAGGAAATAACCCGGCTGAAATTCCAAAAGAAATGACAAACTAATAATGATTACCAGGAATAAAAAAGCTTTCGGCAATATACTTCTAAGGTTCAGCATAGTAAGAGTAAAAAACCATTTGGTACGTAAAAAAAATATTGTTCAAATATAAAATAAACGCATTTTAAAACAAAATTCCTATAAAAATTACTAAAATTTATCTTCTATTACTTATCTTATGTTCAAAAATAATTTTTACAATTGAATATCATTTTTTATTAAATATTCAAATTTTTATTATCATTAATTTGTATTTCCATCCAATTGGATCTCAAATTTTTCGACTTTTGGGAGGGTGAAAAGATATATAAATGCCAGAAGTGAAGTGAATGCCCCAAGGCAAAAAACCAATGGGAAATTGTTTGCATCATTTTGATATGCCCATCCCGAAATCAGGGCGCCCAATCCGATACCGGCTTCCAAAGCAATGTACATGGTGGCAAGAGCTCTTCCCCTAAATTCATCTAAAGATAAATCAATTGTCCAGGCAGAAACGGTGGGGGAATTCATCCCAACTGAACATCCAAAGATGACTCCACCAATAAGGAAAACAGTTTTGGAATCGGAAAACCCTATGATTAACATTGATAAAACCATAGAAGCGGTAGCCACTTTCATTACCGGAATCCGACCATATTTATCGGATGTTCTACCTGCAATTATCCGGATAGCCAGGGAAGAAACTGTAAATACTGCAAAAAACAATCCTTTGTTTCTGATCCCGAGATATTCTGAAAAATCTGGAATTATGGTCAATACAATTCCAAATGAAAAGACTGTGAGCAATAAAACCAATGACGGCACTAATACTCTCTTCTCAATGATCTCATGTCTTTTAAGTTTAAAATGACTGCTTTTCAGGCTCTCTCTGTTTTTAATTGTCTCTTTAAGGTTTAATAAGATGATAATGGAAATGAAAGCTGTGACTGAAGAAGAATAAAACAAGGGATTGATTCCCCATATTTCGGCAATATATCCCCCCGCTGCCGGTCCCGCGGCCATACCAAGGGATCCAAAAAGCGATTGGATGCCCATGGCTTCACCTCTTCTATAAAAAGGTATAATATCCGCTACATAAGCTGAAATTCCGGTTGGGGTAAATCCTGTAGAAAATCCATGAATAAAGCGAAGCAGTAAAAATCCTGCGACAGAAGTGATAACGGGATATAAAAAACTGGCTAAAATACAGATTACTGCTCCAAAGATCATGACAGGAATTCTTCCGATTTTATCAGCCAATTTTCCACTGAAAGGACGTGAGAGACCCGCAGACAAAGTAAAAAGTGATATGATCAATCCTTTATAATCTTCACCGCCCAGCGAACTTAAATAGGAGGGAAGCTCGGGTATAATCATGTTGAAGCTGGCAAAAAACAAAAATGAGCTGATACAAAGCATGAAAAAATCCAACGTAAAAAAAGGGGGAAGGATTTTCATCTTCATGACCTGTTGCGCTCAGCATATAAAATCCCTTCAGGATCTAGAATATTTCATAGGAAATCTTTAAAGTTGCCTGAAGGGTTTTCTTAATCTTTACTTGCTTCCTCTTCGCTTTGAGCCAAAAGGAATGCCTTTATAAAACCGTTAAGATCTCCGTCCAAAACACCTTGGGTGTCGGAAGTTTCATGACCTGTCCGGGCATCTTTTACCAGTTTATAAGGATGCAAAACATAATTTCTGATCTGTGACCCGAAATCAATCCGCATCTTTCCGGATTCAACCTTGGCTCTTGCTTCATTCCGCTTTTCCATTTCCAACTGATAAAGCCTGGATTTTAACATCTGCATGGCCTTTTCTCTATTGGCAAGCTGGGATCTTTCTACTTGGCAGACAACCACTATCCCTGTTGGTTTGTGGGTCAGCTGTACCTTTGTCTCCACTTTGTTTACGTTTTGACCACCTGCGCCACCTGATCGGCTGGTGTGGAGATCTACATCAGCCGGATTGATTTCAATTTGGATGGTGTCATCAACCACCGGATATGCATATACAGAAGCAAAAGAAGTATGTCTTCGCCCTCCGCTATCAAAAGGAGAAATTCTGACCAGGCGGTGAACACCGATTTCCGATTTCAAAAACCCATACGCCAAAGGGCCATCAAATTCCAGAGTAACGGATTTGATACCTGCTACCTCACCTTCCTGAAGATCCACCTCCCTGACTTTGTACCCGTTTTTTTCGCCCCACATGATATACATTCTCATAAGGATCGAAGCCCAGTCATTGCTTTCTGTTCCTCCGGCTCCGGGATTGATTTCAATAACGGCGCTGAGCTGATCTTCTTCGTTGCTCAACATTTTCTTGAGCTCCAAATCCTCGATCTCCTCAAGCATTTTTTTGTACTCGGATTTGATATCCTCTTCAGAGACCTCATCCATATTATAAAATTCAAACAATACCTCCAGATCCTGAAGAAGATTCTCTGCTTTTTCGTAGTCCCCGGTCCAGGATTTTTTTGCCTGGATTTGTTTCATAAGTTTTTCTGCTTCTTCCGGATTGTTCCAGAAGTCAGGCTGCGCAGAAACAGCCTCTAAATCTTCGATCTCTGTTTTCTTTCGATCATAGTCAAAGATACCTCCTCAAAGCCGAAACGCGGGCCCTCAAGTCTTTCAACTGGTCTGATGTCATAATTTATTTTTTTTTAATGAGGTGCAAAATTCAGAAATTTTCAATTCTAAACCTATGATTTTCCTAATCTCCGTAAAGCTGGACCAACTGGATTTTATTTTTGCCCTTGTTTCTGAAATTTTTATACTTCAGCCTAGAGAGAACAAACCCACCTCCAATCAAAACAGATGACGTGATCAAGCCTCCTCGACTGATTGAAAAACTACCGTCCTGATAAACACTGTTTATTCCTTCGGCCAGAAGAAAAATGGTGCCTGCACCATAACTCAGGAATGAAAGATTGGAAAGGGTGCTATTACGAGGGTCCTTGTCCCTGATGTCAACTACAGTGATGTTTTCGGGTCTTAAAATATTTTCGTTTAAAACGATTACATCTTTTTGGATATCCTTGATAACATCTGTGATGAAAAAGTCGTAGGTTTTGGTTTTATAGGTTATAGATTCTCCTATTTCATATTTTAATTGTGTCTTTTTATTGTCCCCTCTTTTCAATAGTATGAATTTTTGGGAGTGTCCTTCGAATGTATTTGAAAGCAGCAATCCAAAAAATAAAATCAGAAACTTAAGCTGCATGCAGTTGTGAATTTTAATAATTTGAAAGCCAAAGGAGAGATTCTCAATCCCTTGGCTTTTATGTTATAATTTTATAATCCAGTTATGGGGATCGGCAACTTTACCGTATTTGATGGCATCAAGGGTTTCCAGTACTCGATTTGAAAAATCATCAGGTTTTGTTTCAGGTAATTCAAAATCCTGCCCATTAATGTTAATTTTGGAAATGTGAGCTATTGTTGCAGCTGTTCCTGTTCCGAATGCTTCCTGAAGAGTGTGGTTTTTCAGCGCTTCCTCCAATTCGATAACTCTCAAAAATCTTTCTTCTACTTTTACGCCCATATCCTTTGCAAGCGTGAGAACACTGTCCCGGGTAATTCCCTTCAAAATGGTACCTGTAGAAGTTGGGGCAGTGATCAGAGTATCATTGATCATGAACATGACATTCATGGTACCGCTTTCCTCTATATGCTGATGGGATTTACTATCTGTCCAAAGAAGTTGATCATAACCTTGTTGCTGTGCAAGCAAAGCGGGATAGAGAGACCCCGCATAATTTCCTGCTGCTTTTGCTGCACCTGTCCCTCCTTCTGCTGCCCGGGTAAATTCTACTTCCACCTTTACTGTTACGGGTTTTGCATAGTAATTACCTACAGGGCATGTGAAAATCATGAACTTATACTTGTGGGAAGGACGGATTCCCAAATAATCGTCAGTGGCAAAAATAAAAGGCCTGATATAGAGAGAACAACCTGACTTGCAGGGAATCCATTCTTTATCGATTTCCAATAGCTGCATCAATCCTTCCATAAAGATTTCTTCAGGGACGGCTGGAATACACATCCTTTTGGCGGATTCATTCAGTCGTTTTTGATTGGCATCAGCCCTGAACAGGAGAATTTCGTCCTCTTCGTTTTTATAGGCTTTCATTCCTTCAAAGACTGACTGTCCATAATGCAAAGTAGCATTTGCCGGATTCAGTGCCAATGGGGCATAGGGTTCAATTCTCGGATTAATCCATTCTCCGTTTTCAAAATCTGCAACAAACATGTGGTCACTGATGGTTTGACCAAATACCAGATTATCAAAATCCGTATGCGGTATTTTTGAAGATTCGGTTTTTGTAATATCTATGGTAAGTGTTGTCTTCATCATTTTATGATCTGGGTTTCCAGGTAACTTCTTCTATTCCCAACTCCTTTGAAATCAATCTACCCAATACAAACAGGTAATCCGAAAGTCTGTTAAGATACTTAATAATTATTTCATCTACTTCTTCCACTTCCATCAATGCTATAATGCATCTTTCTGTTCTCCGGCAAACTGTCCTTGCCAAATGGCAAAAAGACACGACCTGATGTCCTCCAGGAAGTACAAAATTACGTAACGGAGGCAATAAAGCTTCCATCTGATCGATTTCTTTTTCCAAAACATCTAAATCTTCTTCATGAAGATCAGGGTGTTTCACACTTTTTCCGGGCTCACTTGCCAGTACCGAACCTATTGTAAACAACCTGTCCTGAACTTCCTTCATCAGATATTCTCTTTTATAATTGATTTCCTGATCCCGCAGCAGGCCTATAAAAGCATTGAGTTCGTCTACAGTTCCATAGGCATCTATACGAAGATCGGCTTTGGAAACTCTTTTACCTCCCAACAAAGAGGTTTTTCCTGTATCACCGGTTTTTGTATAGATTTTCATTTTATTTTATATTTAATGTTATTCGAAATTGTTATTCAAAAGATTATAACTCTGACAGGCTGATACTTTGTGCCCTGGATGGATTGGGATTTACTGTGTCTGACTCGACCAAGCCATCCCGTAAACGGACAATTCTGTGGGCATAATGTGCTATATCATCTTCATGAGTGACCATAATAATAGTATTCCCTTTTTGATGCAACTCGTGAAAGAGCTCCATAATGCCATATGAAGTTTTGGAATCCAGGTTTCCTGTAGGTTCATCGGCCAGTATGATGCTGGGATCATTCACCAATGCCCGTGCAATGGCAACTCTCTGTCTTTGACCTCCCGAAAGTTCATTGGGTCTGTGGCTAACACGATCTTCCAGACCAACACTCTGAAGTGTCTTCATGGCTCTTTCTGATCTGTCAGTTTTATTATATCCTGCATAAATCAAAGGCAAAGCAACATTTTCCAGACAGGTTGATCTTGGCAAAAGGTTGAATGTTTGAAAAACAAAGCCGATTTCCTTGTTTCGGATTTCGGCAAGTTCATTTTCAGACATATCACTTACGTCTTTTCCATTCAGAATATACGTGCCTTCACTTGGCGTGTCCAAACAGCCGATGATATTCATTAAAGTTGATTTACCCGAACCCGATGGGCCCATAAATGCAACATATTCTCCTTTATTGACGGAAATTGAAATCGACTTTAAGGCTCTGACTTCCTCTGTACCCATACGGTAAGTTTTTTGGATATCTTTGGTTTCAATAATTTTTATCATCGGTATTTATTTATTGGGTCAAAAAAAGGCAAAAAGAAAAGTTATTGATTGAAATAACGGTTATGGCTTTCAGAAGTTTTCAAGCTGGAGTTTTTCTATTTCAGAGATGCTTAGCCAGTTTTGCATTTCAATAAGTGCGTTGGTCCCATAATTGTCAAGTCCGATTTTTCGGCTTTGCTTGACAAACAAAATCCACAGCTTTGGATCTTTATTGAATTGGCTGGCATCCTGAAGTAACTCATATTTTTTAACTTCATCTTTTTCTTCGTTCACTGCCATGAGAACTAAGGGAGTAAAATAGGCATTTCTTTCTTTTGGAAGGTTGGGTTTTAGGATTTTTTTTATTTTTTCCCCTAATTCTGGGGCTACATTAGGATTTTTTAACGCATTGACCAATTGGTCCAATGAATCAGTCGTCCATTGAGAATCAGGGAGAGCTAAAATCGTCTCTTTCATCAGGGTTATTTCAGTATCGGAAAGCCAATGGGCCTTATGGATCAGAATATAATATGCTAAATCTGCCTTTAATTTTGGATCTGAAATAAGATCAGGACCCGCCAGGAACTTGGCCGGCATTTGCCTATGTAAATTGGCAATCTGAAAATAAAACCTCGTCTGATCATTTTCCTGAAGTTTTCCATCTTCTCCCCACACCATCCATTTAGGAAAATCCACTCCGAATCTCATCTGAATATCAATGGCTTCCAAAGGTTTTTCTCCAAAATAAAGAATTGCCAGGTGGTATGGTTTGAAGTTTTCAAAACCTTTGTCCGTTGCTTCGACCAGGTCTATCGCCGCTTTTTCAAAATCCAGCTGAGCAGTAAGGATATTTGCGGAAAGCGCATGAAAATATCCTGCAGAATTTGAGTAGGAAAAAGCCAAGCCATTTAGATACTTCAAAGTTTCATTAATGTAATCTTCCTGCAGTGATCTCAGAACACGCGTTTCCCTGTAATGAAGCTCCTCACGACTGGGTTGCTCCTGAGCAATTAGCGTATCCAACAGCTGTAAATCCTTATCATAATCCGTGACTACCTGATTGCTCCATTGGTTGCGTAAAAGAGAAGAATTAAGGACAAACTGTTCTGGAATATTTTCTGTATCGAGGATGAATGGAGCAAAATCCCCTCTCCGGTTTTCAGCCGCCAATTGGTTTATTTGAAGGATCAGGTTATTGTCTGAATCGATTTTTCCTCCATCTAAAAAACCGTGTTTTGTTTTTAAAGCCACTTCATTTGCCAATGAAACAGAATTTTCGGCTGATACCGGATTTATGGTCTCCAAAGCATCCACATGCCGGTTAAGTTTGGAGTAAAGGAGAGCCAGATTATTTGTCAGATAAGGGTTGTCCGGGAAATAACCCAGACCTTTTTCTAAATAAAACAAGGCATCAAAAATTTTATCTGATTTATGAAGCTTTGAGGTCAATAAAAGAATATTGGGAACATTCGGAGCATTGTCAAAACTCTCGATCAAATGAGACAGCCCTATTGAGGGTTGGTTCAGCACATAGTTGAGATGAGCAGCAGCATTTTTGGCTTTGTCGTTCTTTCTGTACTGCATCCATGAATTTTCATATAAAATACTGGCTTCCAATGGCCTTGCTGTTTGGTAATAGTAATCAGCAGAAATATTGGTAGCTGCGGTGCTGAGTTGGACGCCAATGACCCCTTCTCCATAAATGGTAAGAATTACAATCGTCATGATCGCCCCGATTCTCATGTGGAAATAAGCGAAGAACTGGGGTTTGAATAGGACCTGGTCCAAAGCTGTTCCTTTGTTAAGGATTGAGGAAAAGTTGGTGAATAAATATGCGAAAAAGAGTAAACTCAAGGCAATTTGACTGTACAAAAAGACATTGTTGAAAAGTTCGCTTAAGGGTTGATTGCCTGTAAATTCCGCTTTTGACCAAGTCCATACAGTAATGGCAAATCCTATCCAATAAAAGGATTTGCCTATTACGGAATGATCATAAGGCTGATCAACTTGCCCAATTTTTAATTTCATAACAAAATAACCCAAAATTCCGCTGATCAACATCAACAGAACAGGCGGAACAGTGGGAAAAGGAAGGTTGATTTCTCCCATATTCTTCAAAAGTGAAAAAATCAGGAGTAAAAAATATAATATGAAAATAATGGTAATATGCCAGGAGATTTTCAGGCCCAATCCCTTATTCAAATTGATCAGGAAAACGGAAGTCCCTGACATAAAGGCATGTCCGATATGAAAGAGGAAAGCAATGGTGATGGCAGTAGCGGGTAAAGCCAGACTTTCGGCAATCAAAACCTCAGGTTGCATGACCTCACTGTATTGAATAAGAAAATATAAGGTAAGGCTGGCAGGAATAGCGATTGCTAGGTATTGGATTAGCAAAGGCCAATTTGTAAAATAAAACCGGATCAATATTATCGGGATCAATGTACCGAGCAAAAGGATAATGAGCGAATAATTACTGGATATTCCTCCGATGTTCAAACCGGTAATCCCGCTGAAAGTCAACAGAAAAATGATCGCAGCACTTCCCGCGATAAAATACATTTTATTCAGATTGCTGATCAAAGTCAGCCCCATTGTAAACAGGATCCAAAAGATCACCGCATATCCCAGAGTTGCCCATGGAAATATTATCGGAGGAAGGGATTCGAAATTCTGGAAAACAAGAGAATTTCCCATTTCGATTGGAATCAATTCCACCCCTAGCTGAACAAAACTTATTGGTACCGAAACGGATTCAGCAAATAAGCCGGGCACAATTGGCAGGCTCCAATCATCCCAAAAGAAAATGGTAAGCAATAAGAAAAGGCCTCCCAAAATCGTGAAAAGAAAGGGGAGGCCTTTTAGAAATAAATCGTTGGCTTTTTGCATTGAAAATCCTATTCCATCACTTTAGGAACCCTGAAATAATCCGAATCCCGTTGGGGAGCATTCTTCAACCCATCTTCATGGGACAAATGTTGACCGACTTTATCTTCCCGCAGTACATTCACTTCGGATGACATAGTGGTGATAGGTTCTACGCCTTCAGTATCCACTTCATTCAATTGCTCTACCCAATCCAGGATCTGGGTCATGTCCCGGGTCATCTTTTCAACTCCCTTTTCATCAAACTCCAAACGGGCTAAATGGGCGATTTTTTTTAAGGTATCGATATCTATTTTCATATGCTCTATTTATCTTTTGGGCAAAAGGATCATTTGATTTTGAATTCAAAAAAAATTGATTCTTAAAACGGTATTCTTTATTATATGGTATTTAATTTTTGTTCTTCGGTTGCCAATGCTTCGTTGTCCTGCCACAACTGATCCTGTATGATTTTAAAACAGGAAGCTTTTAGATTGTGTGTTTCCTTGGCAGATAATCCTGTTGTAGGAATGGGAGGATGAATGACCATTTTCCCCTTTTTGAAATTCAACAACAACCTTCCGTCATCGGGCAAAATTAAATGATTATACGATAAAGTTACAGGAATCACGGGTATTTGTTTATCAATTGCGAGGCTGAATGCTCCATCCTTGAACCTGCTTAAGTTTGGAGCCTGTGTAGTAGTTATTCCCGCTTCAGGAAAAATCACGATACTACTTCCTTGATTTAATGCTTCTTTTGCTCGTGATAAGGCGTCTCCACGGCTTTTGATGCTGGTTCGGTTTACAGCAATGTGGAGGTTTTTGAAATAGTAGCCGAAAAGTGGAATTTTTCTGATTGAGCTTTTTCCCACAAAAACCACATCGCCCGGTAAAAAACCCATTACTGCTATATCAAGATAAGAAAAATGATTGGCCACATAAACGTATGGCTGACCAGGTTTAATATGGTGTTTACCATGAATCCTGATCGATAATAAGACAATCACAAAATAAATTTTTGCCCAAACCTGATTTATTTTTCGCCCGTATTTTTTCAGTCCGGGAATCATGATACAAAAAACCAAAAACGGGAAAAGAACAAGAAAGCTGATGCAAAAAATCAAAAAGACATAAACAGTGTATATTCTCCTTAAAATTATCATGCTTAGTGAATGGTATGATTTTGGTTGAGTTAAACAAAGGTATAATATTCACTTGAATTAAAAGGACCTAATGAGTATCTTGACTTTTAAACAAACCAAACCTTAAAATGAAGAAAGTAATATTAAGCTGTGCCTTGGCAATTTTCTCCTTTACAGCATTTGCCCAAATCAATGCAGATAAAGACGGTTGGATTCCATTATTTGATGGAGAATCATTGGATGGATGGAAAATAAGTGAAAATCCATCTTCCTTTTCTGTTGAGGATGGCGTCATCAAAGTTCATGGAAACAGAGCCCATATGTTTTATGACGGGCCGGTGGCCAACCACGATTTTAAGGACTTTGAATTTCAAGCAGATGTAAAAACCACAAAAGGCGCTAACTCGGGTATATTCATCCATACAGATTATCAGGAAGAAGGATGGCCGGATAAAGGATATGAAATCCAGGTAAATCAGACGCATTCCGATTGGAGAAAAACCGGAAGCCTGTATTCATTCAATGATGTAAAGGAAGTTTCTGTCCAAGACGATGAATGGTACAATCAGCACATCATCGTGAAAGGTGATAAGGTGACTGTTAAAATCAATGGTGAAACCGTCATGGAGTATGCAGAGTCGAAGGATCAAAAAAGACCCGAGAACGCAGGAAACAAAAAGCTGGACAGCGGTACATTTGCCCTACAGGCACATGATCCGGAAAGTATTGTTTACTTTAAAAATATTAAAGTAAAACCGCTAAAATAAAATAGGTTAACGTTTCAGCTAAATAAAAAATCTCTACTTAATCGCAGTAGAGATTTTTTTTTCAAAGATTTACTACACCACTTTTTTCACTTTGATTGAAGTTCCTTCAGTGCTGATTACTTTTATTTTTTCCCCTTTGTCAATAAACTCCCCTCTGGAATATGCATCATAGATTTCGTCCTCGATAAGGACTCTTCCGCTTGGCATCAACCGGGTATGCGTAACGCCTTCTTTTCCCAAGAGGATGTCACTGTAGGAGGTGGAGGTATATCCTTCATTGCTTTTCTGTGTAGTCGCCAAAGAAATCGTACTGAAAGCTTTCCAATCATTGACTTTTGGGGCCAAAAAGAAAATAAGGGCAATGGCACAGATGGCAGCTAACACTACCGTTAATAAGGCGACAAAGAGATCACCTGAAGGTACAAATGTGAAATCAAAAGCATCGTTGGGAACCATTCCCAAAGTCAAACCGGTGAGAATACATAGAATTCCCAGAATCCCAAATACGCCAAATCCCGGTATGACAAATATTTCTACCACGAGCAGAATTATGCCGACTATAAAAATTGCAATCTCCCAATTTTGAGCTAAACCGGTCAGGTAATAGGGGATGAAATAAAGTATTATGGCTATTGTCGATGCGGCAATAGGAAATCCTACACCCGGGGTTTGGATTTCAAAATAGATACCGGCAAAAATGATCAGGATCAAAAATCCGCTTACCGCAGGGTTTAAAAAGACGGCGATAATATGTTCAACTGTGGAGGTCTGATAGGCGATTATTTCAAAATCTTCAACACCTTGTAGTTTAACTACTTCCTCAATGGAGGAAACCACGCCTTCGCAAAATCCATTCGCAACCGCCTCTGATGCAGAAAAAGTGATCACAGATCCTGCTGTTGAAACTCCTTCAACCACCAGGTTTTCATCCACCATTGCCTCCGCAATTTTTGGATTCCTGCCTTTTGCCTCTGCAGTGCTCCGCATCATGGATCTCATGTAGGATTGGTATTTATCCGGTGCCGCCTCTCCTCCGCCACCCATCACTACCGTTGCAGCTCCTATACTTGCTCCGGGTGCCATATAAATACTGTCACAGGCTATGGAAATCAAAGCACCGGCAGAGGCTGCGTCTTTGTTGATAAATACATGGATTGGAATATTAGTTTCCAGTACCATAGTCCGGATATCATCCGCATCATTGACAGCGCCGCCATAAGTGTCCATCTCAATGATAATCATGTCTGATTGTTGCCTTTTTGCATCCTCAAGTGCCAGTTTTACCTTTCTGTTCATCCTGGGATCTATATCGGCTTTTATTTCAAATGTATATATCAGTTTTTTTTCTGTGGAGGTATTTATAGTATCGCCAACGGATTCATTTTCCTGGGCGCCAGCCGAAAAATAGACCAGCGAAAAGGTCAAAAACAATAAGAAAAACGGAAATTTCATCATGATTATAATTTGATTTCAATATACCAATATTTCCTATAATTTAACATTATCCATGTTTTTGATGAAAATTCCCTTTATTTAAATGTCAGGAAAATTAAATTGTTTCGTTATGTATCCGGTAACGGCATTTTAATTGCAGGTTTGCTTTATATCCTTGCAATTGATAAAATAAATCAGAAATTTGTGCCGATAAGGAAAAATACCCAAAGTTTATATGAAGAAGATTATTCTATTATGTTTTTGTATTGGATTCAGTGTTTATGCCAATGGTTCTGTCCTGATCCCTATGGATTCGGTTGGAATTGAAAAAGTTGGTGACAAAACATTTATCATACACAATGTCGATGAAAAAGAAACGCTGTTTGGGATTTCCCGAAGATATGAAACTTCTGTGAATGACATCATTCAAGCTAATGAAGAACTGAGGCAAGGTCTTAAAATGGGACAGCGGATCAGAATTCCTTTTATTACCAAGGCTACTCTACCTCAAGGAGCCGAATTACACAAAGTAGCTCCGGGTGAAACGCTTTTCTCCATTTCCAAAGCATACAATGTATCTGTGGGAGAGATTATGGAATGGAACGAGCTCCAGGGAAATGATCTAAGTGTAGGCCAGTCACTGATTTTAAAAGGTGTTGCCGAAGCGAAACCCGCTGAACAAGTTGCTGTACAGCAGCAGCCTGCAACAAAGCCTGAAACTGTAAATCCCCCCGTAACAATTCCCTCCAAACCAGCAGAATCAAAAACAAGTACCGAAACTCCAAGAAATCAATCTGATGATCCGGCCGGCACCGTTACTCCCGAACCTGAGAATAATACAAATGTTGGCGCCATGGTGCCGGGAGAATGGATAACCCATAAAGTAGGTCCGGGTGAAACGCTTTTTTGGATCGCAACAAAGTACGGATCAAAAATAGAGGACATCATCAATTGGAATGCTTTAAGTTCAAATAATCTCTCTCTTGGTCAACAGCTTAAAGTCGGACGCGAGCCGGCAGGTCCCTCGACTGTGCCGGTGGTCAGTTCAAGTGTCCCTGTAATTGTAAAAGATGAAACTGAGGAAGGGATTTTGAATACTGCCGAACCTGAAATAAGTAACGAATACAAAAATATAAAAGAAACAGGTTTGGCTGAGGTAATAGAAGGAACCGGTAATCACAAGAAATATCTGGTTTTGCACCGTGATGCACCTGTTGGAACAATAATGAGAGTCAGAAACGAAGAAAATGACATCACCATATTTGCAAGAGTAGTAGGCAAATTACCCCAAACAGGGGACAATCAGAGGTTGATTATTAAGCTTTCCAAAGCTGCATATGACCAGTTGAGAGCAGTGAATTCCAGATTTCCTGTGGAAGTTTCTTATTGACCAAAGCTGAAAATCCTCCTTTAATCAAAACATTTCATAATCCCAATAAAACATGCATTGTTTTGTTGGGTTTTCTACTTTTAATAATAGGGGAAAGAAATTTAAATTTTTTCCACTTACTGGTTTGTATTTTTTTAAAGCCTTTCCAACAATCCGCTGTTTTGGTATTGCGGGATATACATTTTACTTTTGTATTGGCCTTGGCTATTGTTATGAATAAGTTACAATTATTATTTCACCATATATTCAGGTTCATCTGGAATATTATTTTCGTTGTCTCTTATCCTGTTTTGGCAACTTTTGGGCTTTTGTTTGTTGGTGTTACTTATGTTTTTTCAGGTATTTCAAGGCTTTTGACCAAGTTAAGGTCAAGTTCCGAAACCCCGATTCCCACTAATTCATCTTGGGAGCCTTTGTCAGATCAGGTAAATCTTTTGGAAGCCAAACTTTACAAACAGATTATGTTTGGCCCATCCTGCTTCCAACTAAGGAGAATTGATGGTATTCCTTCAGTTCTGGAGGATCATTATTTTGGAAATAAAGTTAGGATTCTGGTTGAAGGTATACTTTTGGAGAAATGGAACGCCACCGAATCCAAAGATCTGCCGGATTTTGATATATGTCTGTATGATCCGGACACGGATAAACTTACACCACTGACCAATATCAAATGTTTTGATTGGCATCTTGCAGGAAGGGAAGAAAACAATCTTTCTTTTAAATGGTTTGATGGAATTCAGGGTGGGGAAGTTAATGTGGCGCTTTCCTGATGGATTTAAAGGATTTTCTTGACCGGAAAGTAGTTCAATATAACCGTCCGGAATTTATTACCCTGGACCCGATTTCCATTCCCCATCGTTTTCGCAAGAAACAGGATATTGAGATTACCGGCTTTATAGCGGCTATATTGGCATGGGGACAGCGAAAAACCATCATAAACAAATGCCTGGAATTATTCCATATGATGGATAATTCACCCCATGATTTTATGCTTCATCATACCGAAAAAGACCTGAAACCTTTTTTGAATTTCAAACACCGGACATTCAATGATCTGGATACGCTTTACTTTATCGAATTTTTCTCATGGTTTTATCGGAACCACCATAGTCTTGAAGAAGCATTTATCATAGGGAATAACAAAGATGAAAATGCTATAGAATCGGTATTGGGAAACTTCCATGACTTTTTCTTCCAATTGCCGGACGCTCCCCAAAGAACCCGCAAGCACATCGCTACTCCCAAAAGGAAAGCAGCCTGTAAGCGCATCAATATGTTTCTCCGCTGGATGGTGCGCTCAGATGATAATGGTGTAGACTTTGGACTCTGGAAATCCATCCGGCCTCATCAACTGATCTGCCCTTGTGATCTGCATGTCGATCGTGTGGGACGAAAACTAGGTTTGATCACCAGAAAGCAGACCGATTGGCAAACAGCTGTGGAACTTACCCGAAAGCTTCGCGAATTTGATCCATTGGACCCGGTTAAATATGACTTTGCACTTTTTGGTTTAGGTGTTGAGGAGAAATTCTAAATAAGTAACTCAAGGGTGTTTCCAGCTCGAAGGATCTTTTCTCCACTCTTCTAAAGAAGAAATTGTCGAGTCGGTAATATATCCGTTGGCTACTGCCTGAGGCAGCATGGCGGTATAATCACTCAGACAAATCAGTTTGATCCCGGCTTCTTCAAAGTTCCTTTCCGCAACTTCAAATCCATAGGTAAAAATGGAAACCATTCCCAAAACCTCAAAGCCTGCAGCCTTTAGGTCGGTAACTGCCTTTAGAGAACTTCCGCCTGTAGAAACAAGGTCTTCCACTACAACTACTTTTTGACCTGGTGTCACCTTACCCTCTATCATGTTTTCCATTCCGTGACCCTTGGCTTTTGAACGCACATAAAGAAAGGGAAGGTTAAGTGTATCGGATAAAAGTGCCCCTTGAGGAATACCTGCTGTCGCCACTCCGGCAATCGCCTCTACATTTGAGAAATTCTGTTCAATGGCTGCTGCCAATTTTTCTTTGATGTAAGTTCTGACTTCAGGATATGAAAGTGAAAGCCTGTTATCACAATAAATCGGGGACTTCCATCCTGATGCCCAAGTAAAAGGTATGTCCGGTTGTAAACGGATGGCTTTGATTTCAAGTAATTTGAAGGCAACTTCCGAAGCGATTTTTTGGTCGAATAATTTCATGGACCAAAAATAATGGATAAAAAACAGGGGGGCGTTGTGAGGGCTGAATTTTTTTATGCAATTTTGGTTTGCATATCAAAGACATAGATTGATAATTTCCCCAAGCCATGAAGATTTTTATCAATGATAAGCCCCTGGATTTACTTTCACCCGGGGAATTGCATCAGGAGAAAACTTTTGAGTGTATATATGATCATCCGGAAGATCTACCGCCGACAATTGATTTCCATGATGATGTTCTGATCATAGAACCATCCAGAGATGTGATTATCAAATTATTGTACCTTTTAAGAAACAGGAAATTGAAAAATCTTGATTCTGTCACCTTGGTATCCAAACTGAAAGATGAAACCAAAGAGTTCATCAAAAGCAGGTTTACCATCATTAAAGCTGCAGGAGGAATTGTATCCAAAGGTCCCAAGGTGTTGTTTATCCATCGGCTTGGAAAATGGGATTTGCCAAAAGGAAAATTTGAAAAGGGTGAATCCCCTGCTGAATGCGCATTGCGGGAAGTAGAGGAAGAGTGTGGGATCCAAGTGAAATTAGGTGCTGAGATCTGTAAAACCTGGCATACCTACACGCAGAACCGAAAGAGTATTCTTAAAAAAACATATTGGTATTCAATGGAAAATCTTGATGATACAGATATGCAACCCCAAATGGAAGAAGGAATCGATGATATTCGGTGGATGGTACATCATGAGGCAAAAGTGGCCCTGGTGAATTCATATCCATCAATGCGCTATTTGTTTAAACGCTTTTTGAAAATGGAACCAAAGGTTCAGAATTTGTAAGGAATGTAAATTCCGATTTCCCCACCATATCGATGTACTTCCCTTATTATAGTGGAGCTCACAGCGGCAAATTCCGGAGAGGTAATCAGGAATATTGTTTCCAGCTCAGGATTAAGGTTGCGATTCATCTGACTGATGGTGTTTTCATATTCAAAATCCGTAGTGTTTCTCAGGCCTCTTACTAAAAAATTTGCATCATATTTTTTTGCCAAAGTGGAAGTGAGCTCGTTGTACACAACAACTTTCACATTCGGGTTGTCCTCATATATACTTTCGATTTTTTCAACCATCAGGTCAATGTCAAAATACCGGTTTTTTTTAGTGGAATTGTAACCTATTCCTATGATTACTTCATCAAATAAACTCAAACTTCTTAATACTATATCGTGATGACCTTTTGTAAATGGATCAAAGGAACCGGGAAAAATAGCTGTCTTTTTCATTCTTTTGCCTAAGGTAGATATTGCCAGGAGGATTCGAATATAGGTAATTCCTCTAAAACCTCTAATCCGTTTTGATACTGTAAGTTGGTGTGGGGAACAGGTATTTTAAAATTCCCGAAATATTCATTGCCCCAGTTCGGGTTGATTCCCAGGTTATCCCATTCTCCAAAGACCGAGACCTTACAATGGTTTCTGTCGAACTTGAGTTGATTATTTATTCCGAAAAGATACTGTAAAAGATTTTCCTTATTCTCAATTTCGAAGGAATTAAAAAGTATAAGTTCCTGATGGTTAAATGCGGCAATATAACATTTACTGTCAAAAATCTTGACAAACAATTCCTGGTTGACCAGATTTTGTTTGTCGCTTAAAATATAATTCAGGAAAGACGATGCACCGTGATAATATACAACATTGGTTTTGCTTGCTTCAAAAAATTCGAAAAATATTTTGTCTACAGCACCTAACAAATGAATATTGTTGTTTTCTAACCCCGTATGAATTATTTTTTTGCCGGCGACATTTTCACCTGCCAAAGATAAATAAGAGGAAGCGTAAGCAGATTCGAAAAGCATTCCCGGAACTAAACTCAAATATTTTTGATGAACAAAAACATGAACCGGAACCGATGCCCGAAAAAGTATATCCTTTTCAAGTTTTGAAATGAAATTCTTTTCATTATCAAACCGGATCTGATGGAAAGCAGCTACTTTTCCGTTCGGATCTTTGGCAAAGAGTAGCGCTTTTTCATCATACAAAAAAAACGATAAATTTGAAGTGGTTGAGACGTCAAATTTATCGCTGTATAATTTATCGGGAATATTTAACTTTTTATTAGTCAAAATTACTCCCAGTTTCCTGATGTGGATGTATCTGTTCTAGAACCTACTCTTAGAGCTCTTTCTTTATTGTTTGTCCTTCTTTCCGGATTGATCGGATCAGGGTCACGAATTTCGAAAACACTGATTTCTCTGTTGCTTCTTTCTATTTTATCAGCAAAGAATTCGAAGGTTTTTCCTCCGGAACCCGGTACTACATGTAGGTTGGTAATATCAAAATTCGGATATTTTCTTTCGTTGAAAAGAGAATCCATCACCGGAACAGATCCTAAAGTGTCATAAGTGACAGTGGTTTCCTCTTTACCGTATTCAAGAAGTTTTGTGGTTTCTTTTTTCTGGACGAGCCAGATTTCACCGTCTTCAATAAAATCCCTGAGTTCATTCCAGCTTCCTGCATATTCTCCCTTTGATGCCTGATAAGCAATTTGAGCATCTCTAAGCATCTGCAACTTTTCAATAATCCTTGCCTCTGTCAATGCCACTCTTTTTTCCTCCTCTACAACGTCATCTACACTTCTGAATAAAAAATATCCTAAGATAAGTGCACCTGCAAGAAAGACAATTGATAAAATTCTGTTTAAGGTCATGATTCGATTGATTTAATCTTCAAGATATAATGATGGTTTTTTATAAGGATGCTATCTTATGCATTTATTTTCAAAATTAAAATATCCTTTCCACATTCCTAAATCTTTAAACGATTTTATTCTCCAAAAAAGCCTGTGTTTATCCTCTTTTTTGATAACTGACAGTTTTTCCATGTTAAGGAAGGCTATTTCAGTGATCAACTGCTTTTCGGCAGAAAGTTCAGGATCGGTTCCCAATATCAAACTTCCGCCTAAAGCCTCCACCTGAAAATACAGCTCTATTGCATGTAAGGGAGGATCCAGAAATTCATAAGTAAACAAAAAGTCCTTCACTTCAATCTCAAATCCGGTTTCCTCCAGAAACTCCCTTTTCAGATTTTGGGTTGCAGTAGTTCCATAATCCATCCCTCCACCGGGTACATTCCAGAAATAATTTCCTTTCCCCATGCGATGCTTGATCATTAGAATCCTATCATCCTGAATCAG
>JBGTDA010000156.1:0-15717 GCA_041748555.1 Rhodonellum sp. | reverse complement strand
GAAGATTTGAGATTTCGGATATATAAATAACTTAAGTGTTTTTATTGATAGTAACACTAAATAAAATCTTTCCTGAATTTTTATCTTATGTCTTAAGTCTAAAATCTCATTTCTCAAATCTCACGTCTCATGTCTCACATCTCATTTCTCAAATCTCAAATCTCTTTTCCAAGCAACTCGACATGCTTCCAAAAACTAGGATATGATTTATTCACCACTTCAGGATCTTCTATGACAATATCCGTTTTGGTCATCAGCGGCATAAACGCCATGGCCATTCGGTGATCATCATAGGTGTGGATTGTGACCTCATGGGGCATTTCAATTGAAGGAATGACGGTGAAAACTCCATCCTCTTCTTCTACAAATTGCGCATTGAATTTCGCCAATTCCTGTTGCAGCGCATGGATCCGGTCTGTCTCTTTGATCCGCAAACTCTCCAATCCAGTAAATGCTGCTTTTTGTCCGATGATCGCGCAGGTCACAGCCACTGTCTGGGCCAGATCGGGACAATGAGTGAAATCCCAGGTATCCAATCCTTTTACCAGCTGTTTGGTAAGTTTTACACCATCCTTCCGAAATTCACTTTTTATGCCCAAAGTATCCATGATTTCCACGATTTTGGAATCTCCCTGTAGACTGTCTTTCTTCAAACCCGCAAGAAAAAGTTCGCCTTCTTCCGCACAAGCCAACAGGCTGAACCAATAGCTTGCCCCCGACCAATCCGATTCCACAGCAAAAGAAGTCGCCTGATAATCCTGATGCGGTACTTTTATCAAGTTGTTATCCCAAGAATATTTGACACCGAACTGGGCCATCAGCTCCAGCGTCATCTGTATATAGGTGACCGATCCTACCTTGCCGAGCAATTCAATCTCCAGCCCATTCGGCAAAACCGGGGCAATCATCAGCATGGCAGAAATATATTGGCTGCTGACATCTCCACGGATGGATATTTTATCCGCCAGTTGTTCTTTAAGGCCATGAATTGCCAATGGTGGAAATCCCTCCGCACCCATATAATGGATATCTGCACCTATGTCGCGGAGCGCATCCACGAGTAACCCGATAGGTCGCTCACACATACGGGGTGTTCCCGTCATCACTTTGTTTTGGTTGGTCACCACTGCAAAGGCAGTAAGGAACCGCATGGTTGTTCCTGCATCGAGCACATCAAATACCGGTGGGTTTTGGGTAAGCAGCCTGATCATCGTTTGGCTGTCGCGTGCTTCGGCCAGGTTGCTGATTTTGTTGGATCCCGAAGTCAGCGCATCAATTATCAAAACCCGGTTACTTTCGCTTTTGGAAGCTGGCAAAGGAATGGTCACAGACTGAAAAAGTTTTTTTTGTTTGAGCAAAAGGGTGTTCATATGGTTTATTAAAATGTTTAGCTTTTTCGGAATTATTTTAGTGAATTTCAAAGCAATTAATTTAACACTTTAGAGGCGTCGGTAATAATCGATTGCCGCTCTGATTTCGGCTGTGGAAACAGGGATATTAAAACCGCAACTTCCGATTTTGGCCAACAAGGAAAAATTGAGGACAGTACCTTCATTTTTCTTATCCTGACTGCAAAGCCTGATAATTTCCGGAATCTCATTTTCGTCAATTTCCAACTTACCATATATTCTCAAAAGCGAATCCGAAATCTCCGACAAATGTTCCTGAGGCAGGTTTGTTTTTTGGTGAGAAAGATATGCTTCACAGATCATTCCTATGGCAATGGCTTCTCCATGCAACAAATGCTTTTTAGAATCCAGATAATGGGATTCTAAAGCATGACCGATGGTATGACCAAAATTCAGGATTTTCCTCAAACCGGATTCTTTTGGATCCTGCAGAACAACTTCCTTTTTGATCGAAACCGATTTTTTGATGATTTTTTCCCAGTCCTGTTGCTCCCAATCCTCAAAAAGAAGACTTCTGAAATAATTTTCGTCACTGATCAATCCATGTTTTATGACTTCGGCATAGCCCGATCTTAATTCCGTCTGAGGAAGGGTTTTCAGGAACTGATCAGAAATCAATACGGCTTCGGGTTCGTTGAAAACACCGATGTGGTTTTTAAACCCATTGAAGTCAATGCCCAGTTTTCCCCCAACACTGGCATCCACTTGGGATAGTAATGTGGTTGGAATGTTGATAAAGCGGATACCTCTTTTGTAAGTGCTTGCGCAAAAACCGCCCATATCTCCTGTCACACCTCCGCCAAGGTTAATAATCATAGCTTTTCGATCAAAGCCTGATGCTGTCATCCACGACCAGATTTCAGTACAGGTTTCCAGATTTTTATGGATTTCTCCTGCGGGAAAAAAGAAATGATCATGGGCGGAAGGCAATGTTTCCTTTAAAAGCGGATAGCAGAATTTTTCGGTATTGGAATCTGTAATGACACCGAGCTGGGAAAATGCCGTCTCATTCAACAAGCTTTTCAGATCATTCGCTATTGCACTGGAGAATAGGATTTTTTCCAAAGGATTTTGTTTTTGATGAGATTGTTTTTGATGAAAGGGTAAAGTTATAGATTGTAATGCGAGTTATAGCTAATCAATATGGTAGTTGGTCACCTTCGTACTTCCAACTTCCAACTTCGTACTTGCCCAATGAGATTCTTCACTTCGCAGTAGAATTCCTCTTTTGTCAAAGGATTCAAATAAGCACGTTCAGAATGCCGGACCTGGACTTCCAACTTCCCCAATGAGATTCTTCACTTCGCTGTAGGATTTCTGTTTTTAATAAGGATTTCTTTAAGCTCGTTCAGAATGACGGGGCTTGGACTTCGTACTTCCAACCTCGTACTTCTCACTTCCCACTTCGTACTTCCCCTCCTACTTCTTAATCGGCGATGCTTCGCGCAATTGCTTCTCCTGTCTCTTCACGGATTCTTCGTGGATGCAATAAAGAAGTTCTTTCATGAATTTTTCACTTAGGTTTTTTGCCTTACCCTTTTCCGTTCTGGATTCCATCACAAATTTCCATCTATCGGATTGGAATACAGTCAGGTGGTGCTCTCGCTTATAGGCTCCGATCTGATCGATTAGCGAAAATCTTTCCTGAAGCAAGTCCAACAATTGATCATCCAAATGATCTACTGCATTTCTTAAATCATTCAGACGTTCTGTAGGTCTTTCTTCTCCCAAAGTATCCTTAAAGTCAATTTTGGAAAGAATTTCTTTAAGTTGCGCCGGCGTCACTTGTTGCTTGGCATCAGACCATGCATTATCCGGATCATGGTGGGTTTCGATCATCAAGCCGTCCAACCCAAAGTTGATGGCACGTTGTGCTGTTTCCAGGATTCCGGTTCTGTTTCCGACGATATGACTGGGATCATTGATTACTTCCATTCCTTTCCATTCTCTTTTGAGGTGGATTGGCATAGACCAGTTCGGTTTGTTTCTGAATCTCTTGTCGTAAGAATCCGAGAATCCTCTGTGAATGGCTGCCAGTTTGTTGATACCCACTGCGTGCATTCTTTCCAATGCACCGATCCAAAGCTGAAGATCAGGATTCATGGGATTTTTTACCATGACAGGAATATCCACTCCTTTCAGAGCTTCGGCGATTTCCTGGACCGCAAAGGGGTTTACGGTGGTCCGTGCTCCGATCCAGAGCACATCCACCTTATGTTTCAAAGCCAACTCAACATGGGCAGCATTTCCCACTTCTGTCGTGATCGGAATATTGAGGTGATGCTTTACGATCTCCATCCATTTCAGACCTTCTTCTCCGATTCCTTCAAAACTTCCGGGACGGGTTCTGGGTTTCCAGATCCCTGCCCTAAAAATGTCGGGGATCATATTCTCGTTTTTCATGTCCAGGCAGACTTTTTCTATCTGCTCGGGGGTTTCGGCACTGCAGGGGCCGGCAATGATAACATGGCCTTTTAATCCTAATCCCCAGTCTTTGGTTTGCAAGTGAACTTTCATAGTTGAAATTGGTTTGAAACAAAAAAACCCGACTCTTTCGAACCGGGCTTCTTTTAAGTTTATGTTTGATTATTTTTTTATCATACAATAAGCAGCTCCGATTCGACCTTCAGGACGAAAGTAAAAGTAAAAGAAGGTAAAATAGATGGCTGCAGTGATTAACATTTTCCAAATGTAGAGGGTCAATTTTTAAAATCAAATAAATAAACCATTATTTTTTTGTTTTTTTTTCAATAATTAGGATGTCCAGTGTCGATCCCGCGACGGTTTCTCTGTGTAACATTTCAATTCATCTAAGGGAATTTCAAAAATCTTATGGACAAAATTCAAGTCTTTAGGTATGGAATCTTTTTTATTTCCTCCTTCACTGCTTCAACCCCATAAAGATTGAATATTGTCAACCAGTCATCCATATTTCCGCGTTGGACCACTCTTTCCACAACTATGCTTTTTCCGGAATTATAATTAAAAGTGTTCAGATTAAAATCCCAAAGTAAATGGTCCCTCACCTTAGTGTGGCGGGTCGGGTCAATTTTTGATAGGTCAAAATAATGCATATTTTTTGGTGACAATCTGTGTAAATATAATGCTTTTAGAGATTTATGAAAACTCAATCGAAGATGATTTCATTTTGAATCAATTAAAGAAAGGAAGGTCTTAAGACCATATTCTAAAACAGGTATATTTTGTATAGCCAAGATGGAGAATCGTCCCTATAGAATGTATCTTGAAGATATGAACTTAGCCATGGAAAGAATCGCAGAATACATCCATGGATACTCTTTTGCCAAATTCGAACAGGATTACAAAACCGTTGATGCTGTCATCCGGAATTTTGAAATAATTGGAGAGGCATCAAAAAATTCACCTAAAGCATTAAAGGATAATTAACCTGAAGTTCCTTGGAGTGAAATGTATTTATTGAGAAATAAAGTGACTCATGAATATTTCGGAATAGATTATGAAATCATTTGGGATGTGGCATCGAACCATCTCCCTGACAATAGAATCACAAATTCAAGGAATTTTAGATACTGAGAAAAAGCTCTAAAAGTGTATTGATCTATAAATATATCAAAAAACAAAAGGGGATCAATTTCGAACCTCCTGCACTATAATTTTCAGAAAAATCCAACCTCCCGGACAAGTAGGAGTTTGAAAGTCAATATTTTAAAAGGTTTCACAGAGAAAATTAAATTAATTGGATAGTTCATATTTTAAATTATATTTGGATTAAACTTTTAAAACAAACTTTTATGAAAAAGCAAATGCGAAAAATTGGAGGATTTATCCTCCCGGCAGTCATTTTCTGGGGCTGTATTTCTGATCCAACAGAAGAGGGGTTAATTGATAACCAAAGTTCAAAAATTGAAATGAAAGGAGAAACTTTAAGTTTCAGTAATTTTGAATCCTATGATAAAGCAATTCAGGATCCTAAAGAAATTATATCCTTGAAGTTTCCTTCTTTGGCAAAATTTTTGGCGGGACTTTAAAAAAACGGAAATTCATCTCCAAACTCCAGAATTCTCTCCGATGAAGAAACTAAAGCTCTTGATGAATATCAAGGATCCTTAATTCTTGATATTTTGGACGAAGATAGAATGGTGATCATTGATGATAAATTATTTCAACTGGATTTTTTAAATAAATTGGTTGCCGTTACCCCAGATCTTTCCCTAAGAGAATCTTTAATTATGGGTGATTACGACTCCGATCAGATTTACTTGTTTTCTTTTGATGATGATGTAATTGGGCTTTTGGATAATGGGGTTAATGGCACTATTGAAACATTGTCTGAGTTGAAAAATAGACCAAATGTAGAAAATCTATATACGGTAACTGCTGGATGCGATTGGGACGAATGTAGATTTAATCAAGATGTTCCTGGAGACCAAGGCATGGATTACCGCATTGAGGCAAAGCATGTATATCAATCAAGTGGTATCTATTTTAAGTTATTCTCCCAGGTTAAACACATGAAGAAAAGCTCCCCTCCGTTATATAGCGGAGAAAGCACATATATTGAAATTACTTATAATTATTGGCTCAAAAGTAAAAGAGGTAGTTATGGTAATAATGGAGTGGATTCCGGTATTAATACTAGAAATAAGTTTGACGATGATTTTGAAATTCAGTACTATTCTTTAAGTAGAGGATTAGATCAATACCGATTAGACACCCATTTTAAAGTTGAAGTGGGGGGTAATCATGGTGACGGGATTAATGGATTTTCATATTGGGATTTTAATTTACAAAGAATTAGTAAAGGTTTATGAAAACCATTTTAATTGGAATTCTTTTTCTTTCCATTATTCAAATTGGCTTGGCTCAAACCAAGTTTACGGCCGGTGCTTCTTTTGGATTTCCAACACATAATTGGGGATACGAAGGCACCATAGATGGCCTTAGGAGCCAAACGCGAAGTAGTTGGTCTATTTCCGCTTTTGGCTCAAAAGTGTATAACAACAATTGGTCTGGAAAGTTAGAGATAGGTGTAAATAGATTTGGAGAGGCTCTAAGTTTCAACGGGATGAAAACTGGACAACCTCCAATTGTTAGCTGGATTATGACACCTACCATTTCTAAAAATCTAAATTTGGAGGGAACTAGATTTTCTATAGAACCGGGAATCGGTGTATCATTAGCATATTATCAGAAGTCTAAATACACCTTTGACCGTGATAGTTTTAAGGTTTTTGGGAGGTTAGGCAAAGACAATCAAGGTAATGAAATCTGGATCCCGGTTAATAATCTTACTATCGATGGCTTTCAGGATGTTGTTTCCCAATTTGCTTTTTTAATTAGGCCTGAATTAAATATCAATTATCATTTAAATGATAATTCAATGGTTTTCCTTCGAGGACTAGTAGGAATCGGTTTCAATGAAAACATTGTTGAGAGAGACTTCTATAGGGTGAATTTTGATGGGGAGGATTATGAAGCTAACCACAAACTTGGGTCATCATATACCTCATTCGACTTGGGATATAAAGTCTCTTTTAATAGGTGATTTAGTACTTATGGGCTGTCTCTAAAAATGAGACAATAAGCTTATCAACACAAAAAGGGGGACATTTTCCCTTTTTTTATTTAAAGCGTTCCGGTTTTTCTTTTCAAAAATTACCCCTTTGGGAACAGAGATTCTTTTCCTAAAAAAAATGGCTTAATTATTCCATATCAATCATCTTTGGAACCAAGTGCTTTCGCAAAAATTAAAGGTTTGGAAGGCTTTCGTACATCCCGTATATTTGCACTTTGATTTTGCCCCTATGCCCGTAAAACCCAATATTTCTTTTGAGAACCTGGAAGTTGCCTTTGCATCAAAATCCGATGCCGAGCTAAGAAAAATGTACCTCATCTTCTCCACCATGAATAGCAGTAAGCTGGTAAGTTGGGGGATCAAGATGGCGAATCTGGCCTTCAAGCTTCGCCTGCCTATCAAAGAGTTGTTGAAAAAAACCATGTTCGGGCATTTTTGTGGTGGGGAGAACATTGAAGATTGTCAAACTGCCTTGGATGACCTTCAGAAATTCAATATCGACAGCATCCTGGATTATTCTGTGGAAGGTCTGGGAAACGAAGAAAGCTATGAGGCCACAAAAACGGAAATCCTGAGGACGATTACCCGATCTGCGGGAGAGGAATACCTTCCTTTTGCGGTATTCAAAGTAACCGGACTCGGAGATTACAGGATCATGACCAAAATCCAGAAAGGAAAAAAGCTTAATGAAAAAGAGCACATGTCTTTTGAAAAGTTAAAAATGAGGGTTGATGAACTGTGTAAGGCGGCTTTTGAAGCGAATACCAAAATATTGGTAGACGCGGAAGAGTCCTGGTTTCAGGATGTCATTGACCGAATGGCCTATGAAGCCATGGAAAAATACAACCGTACAAGCTGTATCGTCTATAACACCTATCAGATGTACCGGCATGACATGCTTCAAAATCTGAAAGGTGCCCAAAAAACCGCCTCTGAAAAAGGATATATCCTTGGAGCGAAACTGGTCCGGGGAGCGTATATGGAAAAGGAACGGAAAAGAGCGGAAGACAAGGGATATCCAAGTCCTATTCAGCCATCCCAAGCTGCTACCGACAGGGATTATAATGCAGGATTAAGGTATTGTATGGAGCATAAGGATGAGATTTCGCTCGTCAGTGGTTCCCATAATGAAGACAGTAATTTATTACTTACTGATTTGATTTCATTGCATGGCTTACAACCGGGTGACGGACGGGTATATTTTGCCCAACTTTATGGGATGAGTGACAACATTTCCTATAATCTTGCCAACGCAGGATATAATGTTGTCAAATACGTGCCCTATGGACCTGTGGAGAAAGTGATGCCTTATCTTGGCAGAAGAGCTGAGGAAAATACTTCCGTGTCCGGACAGAGCAGCAGGGAACTGGAAATGATCAAAAAAGAAATGGCCCGCAGGAAAGCAGCCAAAAACCAATAATATAAACATGCCGATGCAATTACTCAGTGAACAGGAAATAGAGCGCAGAAAAGACAGGGAAGAACTACTTAGGCTTGGGATCAATCCTTACCCTGCAGAATCATTTCCCATCAATGTCACTGCTGCGGATATTCATACCAATTACGAAAACAGAAAGACGGATTATAAGGACATCTCCATAGCCGGCAGGTTGATGAGTAGAAGGATCATGGGCTCTGCCTCCTTTGCAGAAATCCAGGAATCCACCGGCAGACTTCAGATCTACGTCAAACGGGATGACATTTGTCCGGGGGAAGACAAAATTTTTTATAATACAGTTTTTAAAAAGCTATTGGGAATCGGTGATTTCATCGGTGTCAAGGGGTATATATTTACTACCCAAACGGGGGAAATCTCCCTTCATGTTACAGAACTGAAGATTCTTTCCAAATCCATCAAACCTCTTCCTGTTGTCAAGAGAGATGACGAAGGCCATGTCTATGATGGATTTACCGACCCGGAACTCAGGTACAGACAACGCTACGTGGATCTAACAGTAAATCCGGAGGTGAAAAATGTTTTTGTAACCCGATCAAAGATTATTTCCAACATGCGCAAGTATTTTGATGATCATGGGTGGCTGGAAGTGGAGACGCCCATATTGCAGGCCGTTCATGGCGGTGCTGCAGCCAAGCCATTCAACACCCACCACAATAGTCTGGATATGCCTTTATTTCTGCGGATAGCCAATGAGCTTTATCTGAAAAGGCTGATTGTCGGAGGATTTGATGGGGTATATGAATTCGGGAAAATGTTTCGTAATGAAGGCATGGACCGCACTCATAATCCTGAATTTACCTCGGTGGAAATCTATGTCGCCTACAAGGATTATATCTGGATGATGGAAATGGTGGAAGATGTTCTTGAAAAAGTAACCCGCTCGGTATTGGGAAAGACTTTGGTAAAAGTTGGCGAAAATGAAATCGAATTTGCAAGACCTTACCGGAGATTGAGCATGTATGATTCCATCAAAGAATATGCAGGTATCGACGTCAGCAAAATGAATGAAAGCGGGTTGAGGGAAGTCTGTGGACAGTTGGGAATCGCAGTGGATGACAGTATGGGCAGGGGCAAGTTGATCGATGAGATTTTTGGAGCTAAAGTGGAAGCCAACCTGATCCAGCCAACTTACATCATAGATTATCCGATTGAAATGACGCCTTTGGCGAAAAAGCACCGGACAGAACCAGGGCTTGTGGAGCGGTTTGAACTGTTTGTCAACGGAAAGGAAATAGCCAATGCCTACAGCGAATTGAATGATCCGATTGATCAGAGAGAAAGGTTTGAAGAGCAGCTAAAACTTGCCGCAAGAGGTGATGATGAGGCCATGGCCATGGATGAGGATTTTCTCCGGGCGCTTGAATACGGCATGCCGCCAACTTCCGGGTTGGGAATCGGTATTGACCGTTTGACGATGATGCTCACAAATAAGTCCACTATTCAGGAAGTTCTTTTTTTTCCTCAGATGAGACCTGAGAAAAAAGAGAAGATTGCAACTGATCTGGATTTTCAGGCATTGGGAATTCCTCTGGCCTTGATACCGGCCATCCGGGATCTTAACATTCACACCATCGATCTGCTGAAGGAACAGGATCTCAATAAACTCTTCAATGATGTTTGTGGAAGAAGAAAAAAACTGAAGCTTGATGTACCCAATCCTACCAAAGAAGAGGTGGGAAATTGGTTGAAAAAATAAGATTTAAGTATTAAGTATTAAGATCTAAGAGCCAAGAAACAAGAGGCAAGTAGTTGGTCTTCACATTTCTTGCATCGTCAGTTCATTTCTCTTGTCTTATATCTTCGTCTTCTTTTCACATCTCATTTCTCATTTTATTTCCCACTAAAAACCCTACAGGTTCCATTCCATCGCTGTTGTTGGAAAAAATCCTGAAAACCGCAAACATCGGCACAAAAAGAATCATTCCCGCTACACCCCAGATCATTCCACCAATAATGATGGAAATGATTACCACAAGTGGATTGAGTTTTACTTCTTTTCCTATGATAACGGGCTCAAGGTAATAGCTTTCAATGAGCTGTATGACCAAAATGACAAAAGCAAAAAGCAATATTTCATTCATGCTTTTTCCATACAAAATGGAAAATAAAATTGGAAGAATTCCGCTTATGAAAGGACCTATATAGGGAATGATAGTTACTACAGTCCCCAAAATAGTAAGCAGAATTGCATATCGGATGTCAAACAACAAAAACGTAATGATGTACGCGACTCCCAGGATCATCATGACTTGTGATCTTCCCCATAGATACTGGAAAACAACTTTGCTGATTTTGTCCACGAATTTTTTGGTTTCTTCTTCTCGGGATTTTTCCACATACATCATTATAAAGTCTAAAAACTTGTAGCGGTATAATAACAACAAAAAGGTGTAGATCAATACCAGAAAAAACTTCAGCGTGATATTAAGGATATTTCCCACCAAACTCGTGGCCTGAGATTGTACAAACTTCAAAAACTCATCAGATCGATCCTGAATGATATTTATTTGTTCTTCATGGGATATACCGGTCATAAATAAGATTCTTTCCTGGATATTGGTGAAAAATGATTGAAGTCTCTCCTCAATCGTGGAAAGATCCCTTACAAATTGGGTCATCTGATTTGTAAACAAAAACAGCAAACCTCCTACCACAATAAAAACCACCAATGTGCTTAAAAGCGCTGAAACAGTCCTCCCAATTTTGAGCCTTTCAAAAAAATTAGCGACAGGTGTCATTAAGGTTGCTAAAAAAACTCCGAAAGTAAAAGGTATTAAAAATGATGCCCCATAATAAAAGAGGATAAAGAGCGCAAACAGAAAAAATAAAATTTGGTTAATTTTTACTAGAGTAGTCATCCTCCGATTATTTTTGAAATTCCCAAATAAAGATATCTGAAAAGATTTTAATTTAATAAACAGTTGATTTGGTAAAAAAAAATGGCTGCCTATATCGGAATATCAAATTGTGCCTAGAACAATTTTCTTTAAAAGGCCCGGTCCTGTTAAGAATTTGAATGTTATAAAAATTAAATTCATTTTCAAACAAGTGACACAGGCAGCCATGTTTATGTTACCTATTCTTGCTGCGAAAGCCCGGTTTTTATCCACCCTGAAAATTTAAGTGTCCTTCTCACCTGGTGTGCAACGGCTTTTTTGATGTTGTCATTCAGGGACCCTTCTTTCGCAGTTACACTTACTCCGTAAGGATTTCCGCCGGCACTGAACAACGTCTCATCAGTATATCCAGGGGGTATGACTACTGCACCCCAGTGATGCATTGTTTTATAAAGAGAAAGCAAGGTTGTTTCCTGTCCTCCATGCATATTTGAGGCGCTGGTCATTCCTGTCACGACTTTGTTGGCTAATTTGCCTGAGGACCAAAGTCCCCCGGTCATATCAAAAAAAGTTTGTAGTTGGGAGGGTAGGTTTCCGTAGCGGGTGGGAGTACTGAACACAATTGCATCAGCCCATTCAAGTTCATCTAGGGATGCCGTTTGCACATCTTTGGTTGCCTCAAAATGTTTTTCCCACTCTTTGTTCTGTTGGATGGCCTCCTTTGGTGCAGTTTCCTGTATTCTTCTAAATCTCACTTCTGAAACTCCTGCATTCTTAGCAGCTTCTTCTGCCCAACGTGCAAGCTGATGGTTGGTACCTGTCGAGCTGTAATAGATAATCGCAAGTTTTACGTCTTTCATAATTTCCAATTTAAATAGTTTAAATGTTTAAAAAAGGTACTCATTTTTACAATGCATGTACTGGATTAAACCTAAAAGAATCAAATACTATGCTGTAAATACTGCTTTTATATTTAAATAATATAAATTAAAAATGATATTGACTAATTTAAATTTTTGGAATACACCCCTTTCCTAATTTTCGGCAAAATTGGAATAAAGTAAACCAGCAAGGATTGAGATAGATCGAATTTTGATATCTGTTAAAAATTCATGTATTTTTTGATAATTGATTAATTAAATAATATGTTTGATAAAAAAAATTCAATCAAATTCCCAATTTTTAAACATGAATCTTCGCCTAAATTCTGAATTCGGAACTTTGAAAGCTGTATTGATGCATCGCCCTGGAAAGGAAATAGACCGGCTGACTCCGTATAATAAGAATATGTTATTATTTGAGGATGTCCCCTATCTGGAGGCCATGCAAAAAGAACATGATGTGTTTACGGATATTATTAAACACAGTACGGGGGCTACAGTCTTCAGATTAAGGGAACTCCTTATCCAGGTACTCACCGACCGGGACATTTTGATAAAGCTGATGCAGGCTGCGCTCACCAAGTCCAACATGACACACCTGACTGATCATATTCTTGGAAGATTATCAACTGCTGAATGTGCAACAGCTTTGACCGCAGGAGTTAAAGTGCATGAACTCAAGAAAAAAATCCCCAATCTTCCAGCAACGGAATTATTAAATTATGCCTTCATCATTCCGCCTTGCCCAAATCTGTATTTCCAGCGGGACCCGATTGCAGTGACACCCGGAGGAATAATTTTTTCAAGCATGAAAATGGATGGTAGACAACGGGAGGCTGATTTACTCAGAACCATATTTGAAAACCATCCTGAATTCAAAGAAAATGTGAACAGGCTCTATCCATTGGACGGATTTGATTCGCCACCTAGTATCGAAGGGGGAGATATTATCGTGCTTTCCAAAAAAGCCGTTGCGATAGGTAACTCCGAAAGGACTGACGAAAAAGCAATTTATCATGTAGCAAAAGCGCTACTTGCAGAAGGAAGTGTGGAGCGGGTGTATGAAGTGCATCTGCCTAAAAAACGACAGTATATGCATCTTGATACCGTTTTTACCATTTTGGATGAAAATCTCGTGTTGACGTATCCCGATGCGCTGAATGCCGTACTTCAAACTTCACTGTACACGCTGAAAGAAATCCGGGATGACAAGGTCCACATCAAAAGACAGGTTTTGAACGAATCCTTGTTGACGGTTTTGGAAAAAGAAATTCCCTATCTGGAAATCCTCCACACAGCAGACGGCAATCCGGATTACGCCATGCGGGAACAGTGGTTTGATGGTGCCAATGTCTTCGCTATTGGACCAAGAAGAGTGATTTCCTACAACAGGAACCTGCACACCAACCGGGCTTTGCGGGATATGGGCGTAGAGGTTTTGGAAATCCCATCCTCGGAGCTTTCCAGAGGACTCGGCGGCCCCAGATGCATGACCATGCCTTTGAGCAGATCCAAGATCTAGTTTGAAAACATCCTCAAGATCGAATATCGCTTAAGAATATAACCAAAAAATGGGGGGATAGAAATTGGGTCAGCGTTTTTAGCCATTGATTCTTGGATCTTGATTCATGGATCTTACCCCACATTGCAGCTATCCGCTCAGAAGTATTTGTTTTTCAGGTGTTTCTGTTTTTTTGGTTTCAAGTTTGTGTACTACGGATTTTCGTTTTGAGAAAGGCTGGTATTTGGTTTGGAGGATATCGTAAATCCTCTTCAGGTTGTCGTTGGGCACGGTACACTTTCGGGTGGTAACCGTTTTGTCATAAGTGTTTGTGCCCGATGTGGTGATTACTTTTTGTGTATTCCCTATTCTTACGATTTCACCCCAGCAGCTTTTTATGCCGTTGTGTTTCAACTGATACCTCACTGTATTCACCAGCCAGTAGGACAACAGTCCCAGATGAAGGTGCGCCATCGTCGCATCGTCATTTTTGTGATAGATCGGCCGCAGGTCCAGATCGGTTTTCAGAGTCCGGAACGCACTTTCTATTTCTCTGATGGTGTTGTAAATGTTCCGGACGACATACTCTTCCCGTACATTCAGATTGGTCCGGAGAAAATAAACACCCAGGTTTTCTGTTTTTTTAAGATCCTTGTCCGGGTCTTTCTTCCAGGTGATTTCTGTCGCCAGGCCTGTTTTTGCATCACTGCTTACGGTAATGTCGTAGTAGCGCTGGACAGAAGGGTATTTTTCTTTGGCCCTGCCTATCCGCTGGTGGACTTTGTCCGATTTTTTCACCCCTCCCTTACTGTTAATGCGGTGTGTATTTTTTGCAGTTCCTGTTCGAACCTTTTTTCAAACCGGAGCTTCATTCCCTCCTCTTTCTTTTCTTTGGAAGGGCTTTTGACCTCAAGATAACAATCCGTGTTTTTTTCAGTGACAACCGATCTTAGCCTGACGGTCCGGTTTGATTTCGTGTCCAGAAAGGTCGTAAGCCTGCCGGGAACATAGCTGTAATCTTTGAGTCTTGTGCGGCTTACACAGAGATACCTATAGCCTTTTTCTTCAATAAGCCTGAGGTTTTCCTCCGTGGCGATGCCGGCATCGAGAACCACCACGGCGGGGCCACGGCATGTATGGGAGGCGAGTTTCTCTATCATCGCCGACAGGGTATTGCAGTCGGCTATGTTTCCTTCCAGGATGGAGGAGTATTTTATAAACCCCTCCATGTTCACAACAAGGGCCAGTACCACCAGCTTTGCGTCGTTTCTCTTTTCCTTGCTCCTGCCGAATTTTGCCAGGGAACTGTTCCGCTTTTCACCCTCAAAATAGGTGTTGGTCAGGTCGTAAAGTATGATTTTATCCGCCAGACGAATAACTCGTTAGTACGGTTGGACAAATGTCTTTCCAATGCGTCCTTTGCCCGGTATAAATGCAGTGCGCTTTCATAAAGCCTGTCTTTGCTTATTCTGTCGGTGTCATACCCGGTAAGTTCACATACTGCCGGGTTTTCTTTTATCCACCGTACGGTTTTCAGTTCGGATGCCGGGTATACCGCACGGCTTACAACCTGTGTGGCGGCCAGACCGGCCTGTTCTTGGGTAAACCCGGCCGAAAGCAGCAACGGCGTGAGGTTCAGTTTTTCCCATGTCCGGTAGGCTATGTTCTCCGCACCGATCTCCCGGGCATTGCTGTGCCGCAGCGTGTCCATGTTGACCATGTGCGCCAGTTTCTCAGCAGGTACAAGGTCGAGTTTTCCTGAAGCGACAATACGCTGCCAAAACTCTTCAACATATCTCTTTACGACCGGATCCCCGTCTTTCTGAAAGAGAGGCTCTTTGTGTTCATATCTGTCGGTGAGTTGCTTCTGGATTTTATTGAGCTGCTCAGCGGTGACATCCTCCATGAATCCTACATTCAGGACAGTACGGTGGCATACCCTGTTTTCCGCATTACGGTAACTTTCCACCAAACGGTAATAACCGCTGAGCTTTCCGGACTCGGGATGTTTACGTAATGAGAACTTGAAATACATGCCGTAAAGTACCGGTCTTTAAGCCCAAAAAGCAATAC